>NZ_JAWOCR010000056.1:0-3825 GCF_046483665.1 Thiohalophilus sp.
TACCAGGTGGCGCCGGAGGACTGTACCGGCTGTGGTTTGTGCGTGGATATCTGTCCGATTCACGACAAGTCAAATGCCAGTCGCAAGGCCCTGAACATGGCGCCGCAGCCGCCGTTGCGTGAGCAGGAACGGGAGAACTTTGGTTTCTTCCTGGAGTTGCCTGAATATGACCGGCGCGAATTAAAAGTGACGACACTCAAGGGATCCATGGTGATGGAACCGTTATTCGAATTTTCCAGTGCCTGCGTCGGCTGTGGCGAAACACCCTATCTCAAGTTGGCGACGCAACTGTTTGGCGATCGCATGCTGGTAGCCAATGCCACTGGCTGTTCCTCGATCTATGGTGGCAACCTGCCAACGACTCCCTGGTCGACCAACCGGGAAGGACGCGGACCGGCCTGGAACAACTCACTGTTCGAAGATAATGCCGAATTTGGCCTGGGTATGCGCATCGCTGTCGACAAACAGCGCGAACAGGCACTGGAATTGATTCAGGCGCTGCAGGATCAGCTGGATGATGATCTGGTCGAGGCAATTTTGAGCGCCGACGAATCAAGCGAGGCCGGCATTGTTGATCAGCGCGAGCGGGTCGAGCAATTGCGTCAGCAACTGGAGAAACTGAAGGATGAGCGGGCGCAAACCTTGCTGGAGCTTGCCGAAAATCTGATACGCAAGAGTGTCTGGATCATTGGCGGCGATGGCTGGGCCTACGACATCGGTTATGGCGGGCTGGATCACGTGCTGGCCAGTGGAGCCAATGTGAATATTCTGGTGCTGGATACCGAGGTCTATTCCAATACCGGCGGGCAGACCTCCAAGGCCACGCCCCGTGGCGCCGTCGCCAAGTTCTCTGCCGGTGGTAAACCGACCGGCAAAAAAGACCTGGCCTTGCTGGCGATGGACTATGAAAATGTCTACGTGGCGCATGTAGCCTACGGTGCAAAGGATGTACAGACCCTGCGCGCGTTTCTCGAAGCCGAGGCCCATCCGGGTCCGTCGCTGATTATCGCCTATTCCCCGTGTATCGCCCACGGCGTGGATTTGTCCAACAACCACCGTCAGCAGAACCTGGCAGTCGATAGTGGTCACTGGCCCCTGTTCCGTTTCGATCCGGCGCGCACTTCCGAGGCTAAGAACCCGCTGCATCTTGATTCCGGTGAGCCGTCGATCCCCTATCGGGAGTTTGTCGAGACCGAAACCCGTTTCAGCATGTTATGGCATACTCATCCTGAGGAGGCCGAACGGTTCCTGGCCGAGGCACAGCAAGAAGTACAACATCGCTACCATTATTACAAACAGCTGTCCGAGCTGGAGTGGGACCAGGCGAACCGGGTTTCGGCCGTCAAGGCCAGGCTGAAGCAGAATAACAATAAAACGACGGAGGAGACATAAATGGTGGATATGACGACCGAGTATCTTGGACTGAAGCTCACCAATCCGCTGGTACCTTCCGCCTCACCCCTGACCGGCGATCACGATTCTGTCATGCGCTTGCGCGAAGCCGGTGCATCAGCGATTATTCTGCCGTCGTTATTTGAGGAAAAAATTGAACAACAGGAGCAACAGCTGGATCGTTTTATCCATCACCAGTCAATCGGATTTGGTGAGATGGAAAGTTTTCACCCGGTCCCGAATGACTTGAGGACCTGTCAGGACGAGTATCTGGAATACCTGCAGAAACTCAAACACGAACTGGATATTCCTGTCATTGCGAGCCTCAACGGCACCACCGCCGGTGGCTGGCTGGAGTACGGGAAACAGCTACAGCAGGCCGGCGCTGATGCGCTGGAGTTGAATATCTATTATATTGCCGGCAATGGCGGGGAGAGTGGCAGTGACGTGGAGCAACGTTACATTGACCTTCTGGATTCCTTGCAACAACACGTCACAATCCCGATTACCCTGAAACTCTCACCCCAGTTCAGCTCGCCCGTTCATTTTATCCGCCGACTTGAACAGAGCGGAGCGGCGGGTGTCGCTCTGTTCAACCGCTTTTATCTGCCGGACATCAATCCTGAACAGCTGATGGTGGAGCCGACATTGCAGCTGTCTGTGCCCTACGAGTCATTAATGCGAATTCGCTGGGCGGCTCTTTTGCACGGACGGATAAATATGTCGGTGGCAGTAACAGGCGGCTTTCATAACGCACGCGACGGAATCAAGGCATTACTGGTGGGTAGTGATGTGGTCCATTTATGCAGCGTGTTGTTACAGCAGGGGCCGGAGTATCTGTCCGTAATCCTTGGGGAAATGCACGGCTGGCTGGAAGAGAATGAGTATGACTCAGTTAGTCAGATAAAAGGCAGCATGAGCTATCATAATGCGCCCGATCCCGGTGCTTATGAGCGAGTCAATTATATTACTGTGCTGGACAACTATACCTCGCCAGAAGGAGTGCTACGATAAAATACTGAGCTGCTCGCAATAAGCATTGAAAGTAGCGAGAATATCGTTATGACTGTCATATGAGACAGGTCCCCATTGACGCAGCTTGTACATCAGAAACAATCAGCTCAACTGACGCAGACGCCAGAATAAATCTTTGTCTGTTTCCGGCGTTTGTCTGGCGCCGGCCGGGCTGCCAGCAAAATTTGTTTAACGCCTGAGTTCAGGTAAATTAAAGAGAACAGAGACAGGGCGAAATTCGTTTATCTGGCTCGTCAGAGGAATACGGGAAACGATGCAAAGTACAAAACAGGTGATGGAACAACCGCCAACAGTGGCCTATCGGTTGCACGGTAATTGTTATCTGAATACAACCTGGCACTGCACTCTGCGGTGTCGTTTTTGCCCCAAGTTCAACGGCAGCCGGGAAGTACAGGGCTATAATCTCTGGCTTCAGAGTGAGCCGGACACCGATCAGATACTGGCCGCTGTCGGCGATCCCGCCGATTATAATGAAATCGTTTTTTGCGGTTATGGCGAGCCAACCCTGCGGCTGGAGGTCCTGTTACAAGTTGCCGGCGCTCTCAAACAGCAAGGTGCGAGAATACGCGTCAATACAGACGGACTGGCCAACCTGGTCCATGGTTATGATGTGACATCGCGACTGGTACAGGTGGTAGATGCGGTTTCGATTTCCCTCAATGCGCATGAAGAAAGACTCTATGATTACCATTGTCGCCCCAAACGTCACGGCGCCTTCCGGGCCCTGCAGAACTTCGCCCGTTGCGCCAGTCAGCACGGGATGGCGGTGACCCTCACGGCCATCGACGGACTCGAAGAGGTCAGTATTCCGGCGTGTGAGAAAATTGCCAGCGAGCTGGGCATGCAGTTTCGTGCCCGGCAACTGAATCAGGTTGGCTGAATCCGGCTATCGTATCCCGGCAATCGGGTTCTCCTGCTTCACCGGGTCGGTTATTCTCCGGCTATTATCTGCAGAGAGACGAATAACAGGATGTTTTCACAACGATTTTATACCCTTGCGGGTGCCTGTTTGTGTGCCGGACTCATTGTTATGCCGGCCAGGGCACAATGGTTCGATGAGCGGGCCGGCTGGGCAAGTCATGATCGACAGAGCGAGGCCTGGCTGGCTGTCGGCGTGGCGCAGGGCAAAGCCAATGAACTGGTCTACGGGCAGCCGTCCCGCTGGCCGAGGGATTACAGGCTGAGTCAGCTCATCTGGGAAACTCGTCAATTGCCGATATTGAGCGCCGGGGTCAGGGCCCGTTCCGACAGAGTAACCTTTAACCTTCGGGGACGCCTCGGTATCCCCGCCGGCGATGCGGTGATGGACGATTATGACTGGCTGGATGTGAATCGTGACTGGACGCACTGGTCGCATCACGAGGATACCGCTGTGATCGAGACCTGGGGCTGGGATCT
>NZ_JAWOCR010000050.1:0-40463 GCF_046483665.1 Thiohalophilus sp.
CCGAGTGGCGACGGCTTATGAACGAGGTTCAGATGTTGTTGCATGATCATCCGGTCAATCAGCAACGCGCTGCGGAAGGGCGCCTGACGGTGAACAGTCTGTGGCTGTGGGGTGGAGGGCATAAGCCTCATAAATCAGCTGTACGCTGGCAACAGGTCTATACCGATGACTGGTTGCTGGATGCGCTGGCCCGCTTTCATCATGTCTCCAGCGAGGATTTACCCGTGTCGGCCGAGACGCTGCTGCAGGAGTGCCGGGGCGAGATTTTGCTCGACATCGAGGATTGTGTTCAACCGCTACGTCAGCAGGATCCCTTCGTCTGGGTGACAGCTGTGCAGCAGTTTAAGATCCTGTGGCTGCAACCGTTACTCGCGGGCCTGCAAAAAAAGCGTTTTCAGCGTCTGACGCTGTTGCCGGCGGACGGCAAACGTTATGTGTTTACCCGCCGCATTTTACGCCGCTGGTGGCGGCGCCGACGGTCATTGGCAAAGTGGGTCAGTCATGGCGTTTGAACAGCATATCCGGCGCCGTTTGTTGCCGGATGAGATGCCGCAGCTGGCCGATGATCTGCATCCGGTTCTGGCGCGGGTGTTTGCCGCGCGGGCGGTGCGCGATGCCGATGATCTGCAATACGAGCTGCAAAAGCTGTTGCCCTATCAACAGCTACGGGACATCGATCGCGCCGTCGAACTGTTGATCGTGGCGTTACAACAACAGCAACGGGTATTGATCGTCGGCGACTTCGATGCCGACGGGGCGACCAGCACCGCGCTGGCCGTCGCCGCGTTGCAGGCGATGGGCCTTAAACAGATCGATTACCTGGTCCCCAACCGCTTCAAGTTTGGTTACGGCCTCACCCCCGAGATCGTCGAGGTGGCGCGCGAGTATCAACCGGATCTGATTATCACCGTGGACAACGGCATCGCCAGTCTCAGCGGGGTAGAGGCGGCCAACGCGCAGGGCATCAAGGTGTTGATCACCGATCACCATCTGGCCGGTGCGCAATTACCGGCGGCCGAGGCGATTCTCAATCCCAACCAGCCGCAAGACAACTTTCCCAGCAAGGCATTGCCCGGGGTCGGGGTGATGTTCTATCTGTTGATGGCCTTGCGGGCGCGCTTGCGGGAGATGAACTGGTTCGAGCAGCAGGGCATCGCACAACCCAACCTGGCGAAATATCTGGATCTGGTCGCGCTGGGCACAGTGGCCGATCTGGTGCCGCTGGATCGCAACAACCGCATCCTGGTGGCGCAGGGGCTGTCGCGCATGCGTGCCGGTCAGGCGCGGCCCGGGATCCGCGCCCTGATCGAGGTGGCCGGACGCACGGCCGAACGATTGAGTGCCAGCGACATCGGCTTTTTCATCGCGCCACGGCTCAATGCGGCCGGGCGCATGGATGACATGTCGCACGGCATCGAATGTTTGCTGGCCGAGAACGAACAAAAAGCCCGTGAACTGGCGCAACAACTGGATAGCCTTAACCGCGAGCGGCGCGGCGTCGAAGCGGCGATGAAGCAGGATGCCCTGCAGCTGCTGGACAACATGCAGCTGGATGAGGCGAACCTGCCGCACGGCCTTTGCCTGTTCGATGAGAACTGGCACGAAGGGGTGGTGGGGATCCTCGCCTCGCGGGTCAAGGAGCAGGTCCATCGCCCGGTCATCGCCTTCGCCGCCACCGCCAACGGCGAGATCAAAGGCTCGGCCCGCTCGGTGCGCGGCCTGCACATTCGCGATGCGCTGGATGCGGTTGCCACCCGCCATCCCGATCTGATCAGCAAGTTCGGCGGCCACGCCATGGCCGCCGGGCTGAGCCTGCCGCGGGACAATTTCGAGAAGTTTGCCGCGGCCTTCGATGCCGAGGTGCGTCGCCATCTGGATGAAGCCGAGCTGTGCGGCGAGCACTTCAGCGACGGGCCGCTGGCGGCCGGGGAGATGACCCTGGAGCTGGCCGAGGCGATCCGCCAGGCCGGTCCCTGGGGGCAGGGCTTCGAGGAGCCGCTGTTTGATGGCGAGTTCGAGCTGGTGCAGCGGCGCATCGTCGGCGAGCATCATTTGAAAATGGTGCTGCGCCATCCCGAGGCCCCGGATCGGGTGTTCGACGCCATCGCCTTCAACCACGTGGATCACGACTGGCCGGCCGAGGTGAGCCGGGTTGAGTTGGTCTATCAGCTGGACGTCAACGAATACCGCGGCCAGCGCAGCCTGCAGCTGCTGGTGCGTTATCTGCGCCCGCTCGTTTAGATTCCGCCCATCGCCTGGATCCCTATCGTCGCGTGGATCCCTCCCATCGCTAAGATCCGGGAATTCGTGTATCATACGCGCTTCACATTTTCCGGGGTTTATCAATATGTTGGAAGTCAACGCACTCCAGACCCGTATCAAGGACATGCAAGGGCGACTCGAAGCCCTGAGGGGGTATCTTTGACTTCGATACCAAGCAGGAACGGCTGACTGAGGTCACCCGGGAGCTCGAAGACCCGGACATCTGGAACAATCCCGAGCATGCCCAGGAACTGGGCCGCGAACGGGCCCATCTGGAAAAGATCGTCGAGACCATCACCGAACTGACCGGGAAACTCGATGAGGCCGACGAACTGCTGGAGATGGCCATCGAGGAACAGGATGAAGCCACGGTAAACGCGGTTGTCGCCGATCTGGACGACCAGGAGAAACATCTCGAACGGCTGGAGTTCCAGCGCATGTTCTCCGGGCCGATGGACGACAAGAACGCCTTTATCGATATCCAGGCCGGCTCCGGCGGCACCGAGGCGCAGGACTGGGCCAACATTCTGCTACGCATGTACCTGCGCTGGGGCGAGAACGTCGGCTTTACCACCGAACTGATAGAGGTCTCCGAAGGTGAAGTGGCCGGCATCAAAAGTGCCACGGTCAAATTCAGTGGCGAATACGCCTACGGCTGGCTGCGTACCGAAACCGGCGTGCACCGCCTGGTGCGCAAGTCGCCGTTTGATTCGGGCAATCGTCGCCACACCTCGTTTGCCTCGGTATTCGTTTATCCGGAAGTGGATGACTCGATCGAAGTCGACATCAACCCCTCCGATCTGCGCATCGACACCTATCGCGCCTCCGGTGCCGGCGGCCAGCACGTCAACCGGACCGATTCGGCGGTGCGTATCACTCACCTGCCGACCAGCATCGTTGTCCAGTGCCAGAGCGGACGCTCCCAGCATCAGAACAAGGATCACGCCATGAACCAGCTCAAGGCGAAGCTGTACGAGATGGAGCTGCAAAAACAGAATGCCGAGAAACAGGCCCAGGAAGAGACCAAATCCGACATCGGCTGGGGCAGCCAGATCCGCTCCTACGTCCTGGACCAGTCCCGTATCAAAGACCTGCGGACCGGCGTCGAATCCAGCAACACCCAGGCCGTGCTCGACGGCGATCTCAACCAGTTCGTCGAAGCGAGTCTGAAAAGTGGTTTATAAAAAACCAACGCAGAGGCGCAACGGCGCAGAGAACGCAGAGTAATTAATAATTGATGTCGTCATTCCCGCACAGGCGGGAATCCCGTCTTAAAAGACCGAATGATGCTCAAAAGTAGAAAAGAATGAATAAATTCATTTCCCTCTGCGACCTTTGCGCCTCCGCGCCTCCGCGCCTCCACGTTGAGACTTTTAAAATTTAAATCAGGTACGTTCAATCATGGCAGATAACAACGAGCAGCAACCGGAACAGCCCGTCGACGAGAACAAGCTGATCGCCGAGCGCCGGCGCAAGCTGGGCGAGCTACGCGAATCCGGCGTGGCGTTTCCCAACGACTTTCGCCGCAACGTAATGGCCGGGGAGCTGCACGCCGAATACGGCGAGAAGAGCGCCGAGGAGCTGGAGGCCAACCCTGTGCGCGTGAGGGTGGCCGGGCGCATGATGTTGCGCCGGATCATGGGCAAGGCCAGCTTTTGCACCGTGCAGGACATGTCGGGCCGCATTCAGCTCTATGTGCGCCGCGACGATCTGCCCGAAGGGATTTATAACGAACAGTTCAAGAAATGGGACCTGGGCGACATCATCGGGGCCGAAGGCACGCTGATGAAAACCAAAACCGGCGAGCTATCCATCAAGGCGGACAGCATTCGCCTGCTGACCAAGTCCCTGCGCCCCCTGCCGGAGAAGTTCAAGGGCCTCTCCGATCAGGAGACCCGCTATCGCCAGCGTTATCTCGATCTGATCATGAACGAGGAGTCACGCACCACCTTCCAGATTCGTTCCAGGATCATTACTCACATTCGTGAGTTTTTGACCCATCGCGGTTTTCTGGAAGTGGAAACCCCGATGATGCAGGTCATCCCGGGCGGCGCTACCGCCAAACCATTTTCCACCTATCACAACGCGCTGGATATGGAGCTCTACCTGCGCATTGCACCGGAGCTGTATCTCAAGCGTCTGGTAGTTGGCGGGTTCGAGCGGGTGTTCGAGATCAACCGTAACTTCCGTAACGAGGGCCTCTCCACCCGGCACAATCCCGAGTTCACCATGCTCGAATTCTACGAAGCCTATGCCGACTATCGCGATCTGATGGATCTCACCGAAGCCATGCTGCGCGATACCGCACAGTCCGTACTTGGCGATACAGTGGTTACCTATCAGGGCGAGGCATACGATTTCGGCAAACCCTTCGTGCGCATGAGCGTGAAAGAGTCGATCCTGCATTTCAATCCGGATATTAAATCGGAAGAACTGGACGATCTGGACATGGCCCGCGAACATGCCAGGCGGCTTGGCATTGAACTTAAAGCGAGCTATGGTCTGGGTAAGGTGCAGATCGAGATCTTCGAGAAGACCGTCGAGCATCGCCTCAAGGATCCGACCTTCATCACCGCCTATCCTACGGAAGTCTCGCCGTTGGCACGGCGCAACGACAGCGATCCCTTCGTCACCGATCGGTTCGAGTTCTTCGTCGGCGGGCGTGAGATCGCCAACGGGTTCTCAGAGCTCAACGACGCCGAGGACCAGGCCGAACGCTTTCGCCAGCAGGTGGAGGAGAAAGAAGCCGGCGACGAGGAAGCGATGTACTTCGACGAAGACTACGTTACAGCCCTGGAACACGGCATGCCCCCGACCGCCGGCGAGGGTATTGGCATCGACCGCCTGGTCATGCTGTTCACCGACTCACCCTCGATCCGCGACGTGCTACTGTTCCCGCACATGCGGCCGGATATTAGTTAATCGGGTTATTAATTCTTAACGCAGAGGCGCAAAGACACTGAGAACGCAGAGATAAAAATACAATTTTGAATGTTATTTCCTCTGCGCCTCTGCGATAGTTTTTTAAAAAAAAGCCGGCTAATGCCGGCATTTTTGTTTTGGTATTGTGGGTTTGTTCAGGCGCCGGCGCTGAGTGCCGCCCTGACCGCCTCGACATTCTGACCGACTTCAATGTCGACGATACTGACATCGGGTTCGAGACCGAGTTTGGCGAAGGCGGGGACCTTGTTCCAGTCGAGTTTGGTATGCGGGTGGTCGGTGCCCAGCAGGCTCTGCAGGTTGGCAACGATGATCAGGTCAGTATAATCGGCCGGGCCGTCATGCTCCCGTTCCAGATTCTCGTGGTTGGCCGCAACGTCGACAATCTCGGGGGGAAAGTTCCAGGCCTTGAGTATCGCTTCGCCCAGTCTGGGATGGGCGGTGGCAATGATCGTATCCAGGGCTGGCTCGTCTTCGAGCAGTTCAGGATAGTCCTCGACACGGCTGAGTATGGGCAGGGCTCCGATATCATGGACCAGGCCGGCGAGCAGAGCGTGATCGGGTTGCAGCCCTGGCTGGGTATGTGCCAGGGCATTGCTAATGGCGGCGACCTCGGTGCTGTGCTCCCACAGACGGCGCAGCCGTTTATCGGTGATATCTGAGGTGGCCTGGAACATCTGCTCCATGACGATACTGGTGACCAGATTACGGACCATGTTACTGCCCATGCGGGTCACGGCGGCCTCGACCGTTTCGATCTGGCGATTGGCGCGCAGCAGGGGGCTGTTGGCCACCTGAATCAGACGGGCGGAGAGCGCGGTGTCGGAAGTGACCACCCTGGCGACATCGACCAGCGATGCATTTTCATCTTCCAGGGTGTCTCGAACCTTGAGGGCCACTTCGGGCAGCGTCGGTAGAACCAGTTTGTCGTTCTTTAAATCCGACAGCAGCTGATTAATGAATTCTTGTTGTAAGGACACGCAATGCTCCTTCGTCAAACGGGGTGTCTGCTGGAATTATCGGCAGACAGGTCAGGGACTTAAGTTTAATCGACACCATTCAGGACGAATCCTCAGGCCTCGTTGGTGACCTCGTAGGGTAAATCGAGCAGGTTCAGCTCGGGCCCATCGGGTTGACCGAGATGGAGTGGGCCGGCTTCGACGCTGCTGATTTGCAATACGGCCAGCAAATCCACCCCGCCCTGTGGGGCGGGCAGCGCCAGAACCACCTTTCCGGCACTGCTTTCGGTGCCCGTGTCGGCATTATAGATCGCTTCACCGGGGGGCGGGGGCACGTCTATATCGGTATGCGCCCGGTACATGCGCCGTTTGAGCTTGCCCAGGTAGTGCATGCGGGCGACCACTTCCTGGCCGGTATAGCAGCCCTTGGTAAAACTGATACCGCCCAGGCTGTGCAGGTTGGCCATTTGTGGCACAAAGGTCTCGACTGTTTCGGGCACCACGGTGGGAACCCCGGCCACGGTGTCCAGCCAGCTCCAGGCGGCGTAACCGACCGGCGTGGCACCGGGCAACAATGCCTGCCACAACGTGCTCAGGGCGCTTGCCGAACCGTGGATTTCAAACCGGGCCTGCGGGCCGGGGATGCGTATCACGGTCAGGTCTGCGTGGTGCACGACCTCATCGACGGTACCGGGCAGAGACGGCAGTTGTGCCCCGAGCAGTTTTTCGGCGTCGGACCCGGCCAGACCAAAGCGAGCCAGTTCGTCGCTGGCGTCGTCCAGGCTCACATCGCTGCGCAGGACGAACATACGCAGACGCTTGAGGCTCGGTTCGAGTACAGTTTGCGGCAGGCTGAGCAAATAGCGATCCTCCCGGCGGAACAGGCGCATGCTGGCGAGCATGCGGCCCTTGGGGTTGCAATAGGCGGTCAGCTGACTCTGTTGCGGTGTGACTTGCTGAATATCATTGGTCAACTGACCCTGCAGGAAGGTTTCGGCATCACCCCCGCTGGCGGCGATCAGACCCAGGTGGGAGAGATCGGCAATTACCGTACCGGCCCCGACTGCCTGGCGTTCCTGCTCCACGTCACCGAAGTTGATGACCTGATTGGCTTCGAGCGTTGCCTGTTGTTGTTGTAAAAACGTTTGCCATTCACTGTTCATAACTTGACCATTCGCCGCTTGATATGTGTTAGCAGATGGTTGATAGTAACATTGATTGCGTAATTCTCGTAAGTTGTTAGTCTCTGATGCACATGCTGGACGCCGACGCTGAAACGACTAGACTGGAAACAATGACAACAAGAAACGTGCGGCCAAAATTTCTTAACCTGTTCCGGATTCATTTGCCCATCACCGGGATTGTCTCCTTTGCCCATCGCATCAGCGGGGCCTTGCTGGTGATTTCCCTGCCGTTGGTCGTGCTTCTTTTCGCGTATTCCTTGCAGAGTCAGCAGAGTTTTGAACAGGTTACTACCCTGTTGTCTTCATACTGGGGAAGAGGGGCCATGGTCCTGATATTCTGGGCCCTGTTATCCCATCTGTTGTCCGGGGTTCGCTTTTTGCTACTGGATATGGATATCGGTATTCGTTTACTCCATGCCCGTGCCAGTGCCTGGAGTGTGGCAGGGCTGGCTCTGTTAGTACTCATACTATTAGTGTCGGGGGTGAATCTGTGAGTTTGCAGGCGCAGGGCTTGCGGGCCTGGCTCTGGCAACGCCTGACTTCCATTTACATCGCCCTGTTTGTCATTGTGGCGGGGACAGCCTACCTGCTGGTCGGCCCGCCGGATTACGAGCAGTGGCGTTCGCTGCTGGCCTTTCCCCCGGTTAACATTGCAACCGCGCTATTTGTAATAGCCGTCCTGTTTCATGCCGGTGTCGGTGTGCGCGATATTCTGGTTGATTATGTTCATTCATTGATATTACGGTTTGCGATTCTGGTGATTCTATTATTAATGCTTCTGGTGCTGGGTATCTGGTCGATGTGGATTCTGATTTCGGTGGTAGCAGTATGACGATTGCCAAACGACAATTCGATACTCTGGTCATTGGCGCCGGTGGTGGTGGCTTGCGTGCGGCACTGCAACTGTCCCAGGCTGAAGCCAGTGTGGCCGTGGTCTCCAAGGTGTTTCCCACCCGGTCTCATACAGTGGCGGCCCAGGGGGGGATGAATGCGGCACTGGCCAATGTATTGCCCGACAGCTGGCACTGGCACATGTACGACACGGTCAAGGGCAGTGATTATCTCGGCGATCAGGATGCTATTGAATATATGTGCCGTTCGGCATCAAATCTGGTGGTCGAGCTGGAACATGCCGGCGTACCCTTCAGCCGGCTGGATAATGGCAAGATTTATCAACGGCCTTTTGGCGGACAGAGTCAGAATTTCGGGGGCGATCAGGCCGCGCGCACCTGCGCGGCGGCGGATCGCACGGGCCATGCTATTTTGCATACACTCTATCAGCAGAATATTCGGGCCAAGACTCACTTCTTTGACGAATACTTTGCCATCGACCTGATCAAGGACGAAGAAGGATTCATTCTCGGTGCCCTGGTGCTGGAGATTGAAACCGGCGAGCCATTGCTGATTGAGGCCAAAACCACGCTACTGGCGACCGGCGGCGCCGGCCAGCTGTTTCGAACCAACACCAATGCCCATATCAATACCGGCGACGGACTGGCGATGGCGCTGCGTGCCGGGATTCCGTTACAGGACATGGAGTTTTTCCAGTTCCATCCCACCGGTATCGCCGGACGGGGTATGTTGATTACGGAAGGCGCACGCGGCGAGGGCGGTTACCTGACAAACCGGGATGGCGAGCGTTTTATGGAACGTTATGCACCGCATGCCCGGGATCTGGCCAGTCGCGATGTGGTCAGCCGGGCGATTGCCACTGAAGTACGCGAGGGCCGTGGCTGTGGTGAGCATGCTGATCATGTCATGCTCAAGCTCGATCATCTGGGTCGCGACGTGTTGTACAAACGCCTGCCGGGAATTTGCGATACGGTGAAAACGTTCCTGCATATCGACCCGGCCGAGGAATCAATCCCGGTCTTTCCCACTGCCCATTACACCATGGGGGGGATCCCGACCGATCGTCACGGTCGGGTGGTCGTGCCGGTGGAACAGGGCCAGGAATCGATCCCGGGATTGTATGCGGCGGGCGAATGCGCCTGCGTCTCGGTGCACGGCGCCAACCGGCTGGGCGGCAATTCATTGCTGGACATCGTGGTCTTCGGCCGTGCGGCCGGCAACGACATCATTGAATATCTGAACGATAATCGGTATCACCGGCCCCTGTCGACAGAAAGTGTGGAGCAGGCCATGGCACACCTGCAGCGCTGGGATCAAAAAGGCGAAGGGGAATCCGTTCCGGCTTTGAAAAAGGAACTGCAGAGCACAATGGAAAACTACTGTGGCGTATTTCGTAGCGAGGAGATATTGCAACAGGGGTTCGACAAGGTGCTGGAACTCGAGCAGAGAATGCAGGACGTGCGCCTGAAGGATCACAGCAAGATTTTCAATACTGCCCGAATCGAGGCGCTGGAGCTGGAAAACCTGATGGACATTGCTATTGCCACGGTCAGTTCGGCTCTGGGCCGACAGGAAAGTCGCGGCGCCCATTCGCGGATGGATTATCCCGAACGCGACGATCAGCGCTGGTTGAAACACTCGCTATACTTTAAAGAAGCGCATCGTCTGGATTACAAGCCAGTGACTCTGAAGCCGATGACGGTCGAATCGTTTCCGCCGAAGGAACGAGTTTATTAAATCAGGTACTAGTTACTAGGGGCTAGGTTCTAGGAGCTAGGAGCTAGGAGCTAGGAGCTAGGAGGAGGTACGAGGGACGAGGTTTTTTATCCCCTCCCCCTAACCCCCTTCCTGTGGGAGAGGGAATTGATTGAGCCAATACCGAGATCATTCCCTCCCCTGCAAGGGGAGGGTTAGGGAGGGGTGATATAAGATCAGTTCCGACAAACCCGCCTCGGCCCTCGTACCTCGTCCCTCGGCCCTTCTGAAAAAATGACAGATACAAAACTCGACCGATACTGTTAATGTAAATCAATAACCTTGATGAGTTGAGACGATGCAATTTCAAATCTATCGATATGATCCGGAAAGTGGCGAGAAGCCCTGGATGCAGGAGTTCGAGCTGGAGACGCGTCCGGGGATGATGTTACGCGATGCATTGCTCAAGCTTAAAGAGCAGGACGAGACGCTGGTGTTTCGCCACTCCTGCGGGGAAGGGGTATGTGGCTCGGATGCGCTGAATATCAACGGGACCAATGCCCTGGGGTGTCTGACGCCGGTGGCGGAATTGAAAGAGCCAGTGGTGGTGCGGCCGGTGCCCGGAATGCCGGTGATTCGGGATCTGGTGGTCGATATGGATCAGTTTTTTGAACACTATCGCGCGGTCAAGCCATATCTCATCGTCGAAGATCCTGAACCGGAAGTCGAATATCATCAAACACCGCAGGAACGGGAAAAACTCGACGGTCTGTATGAATGTATTCTGTGCGGTTGCTGCACCACACAATGTCCCTCGTTCTGGTGGAACCCGGACAAGTTCCGGGGCCCGGCGGCCCTGTTACAGGCTTATCGCTTCATGGCGGACAGTCGCGATCAGGCTCTGGCTCAACGGCTCGAGGAACTGGACGGGCCGTACCGGTTGTTTCGTTGCCATACCATTATGAATTGCGTTAATGTCTGTCCAAAGGGGCTTAACCCGACCGAGGCGATCAACAATATCAAAAAACTGATGGTCAAGGAGATGTTCTGAACAAAACGGCGAGCAACGCGGGTCAGGCGGATCAGGCGCGCCTTCTCTGGCAATGCCGACGCGGCATGCTGGAGCTGGACTTGTTGTTATTGCCGTTTGTCGAACAGCATTACCATCGGCTGAGTGATCGGGAAAAGAACGCTCTGATAACCTTGCTGGCGTATCCTGATCAGCAGTTACTGGAGTTTTTGATGGGACAGGGTGTCCCGCACGACAAGGATGTGGCCTATGTGGCAGAACAAATTCGAAACGCGGCTGGAACTTGAGCCGAGGCCTTCTCGCTATTTACTCATCTATCAGATTGTATTGCATACGCTGGCCGGTGCGGCGTTGTTACTGCCGCTGATTTTGCCGGCGGGCGTGGCTTTTGTGTTGCTCGCGACGGCAGGGGGCAGTTTGCTCTGGCAGGTATGGCGTCATTATCGGGAGGGTCGAGGCACAACGCGCCTGATCTGGCGGACCGATGGCGCATGGGATTATCAAATAGGCGTGCAGTACTGGCCGGACCTGTCCCTGTTGCCATCCACCTACATTACTCGTGGTTTGATTATCCTGCACCTGCAGCCTGTAAAGGGACGACGACTTTATCGAGTGTTGTTACCCGACAGTCTGCCCAAAGAACAGTGGCACTTGTTGTGGCTACGATTAAGGTATGCGGGGTTTTCTGAGGAGGATGTGGGTGTTAAGGGTTAAGGTGCTAGGTGCTAGAACCTAGAGGTTGATAAAATCTCACCACGAAGACGCGAAGACGCGAAGACGCGAAGACCCGAAGACCCGAAGACCCGAAGACCCGAAGACCCGAAGACCCGAAGACCCGAAGGAAAATTTATCTGCTTCGAGACTTGGTGCCTTCGGGTAAATATAGTCCAATAGATGCAATGCTAGGTAGTGTTGCGTGCAACCTGGCCTACAACTAAATTCTTAGCGCCTAGTATCTAAATAGCTGTTCCGAATATCAGTCCAGTGAGATTGCTTCGTCACCTTGTTCCTCGCAATGACCTCTCTATTTTGGGTCATTGCGAGCGAAGCGAAGCAATCTTTTGAATAAAGTGATCGGGTATTCGGAACGTTTATTTAGTCCCTGGCCCCTGCTTATTCCGCCAATGCCATCGATGAGGTAGCGCCAATGGAGTGAGTTGGTTGCAGGATCGTGTTGTGCGGTGGCTGACTGTCGTTACGTTCAGGATAGTCGATGTTGTAATGCAGACCACGGCTTTCGTGACGGGACATGGCGGAGCGGATGATCAGGCTGGCGATCAGTGCCAGGTTACGTAGTTCGAGCAGGTCGTTGGTGACGCGGAAGTTGCCGTAATATTCATCGATTTCCGACAGCAGCAGTTGCACGCGGTGTTCGGCCCGCTGCAGGCGTTTGTTGCTGCGGACGATGCCGACGTAGTCCCACATAAAGCGACGCAGTTCGTCCCAGTTATGGGTGACGACCACTTCCTCGTCCGAATCGGTAACCCGGCTTTCGTCCCAGTCCGGGATGGCGACCTCATGCGGTTCGCCTTCGGCTTTTTGTTGGCGGATGTGCTGGCTGGCGGCCTGGGCAAAGACCAGGCATTCAAGCAGGGAGTTGCTGGCCATGCGGTTGGCGCCATGTAAACCGGTGAAGGCGGTCTCGCCAATGGCATACAGGCCATCCAGATCGGTTTTGCCGTTGAGATCGGTCATGATGCCGCCGCAGGTATAATGCGCGGCGGGTACCACGGGAATGGGTTCGCGGGCCATATCGTAGCCAAAATCGAGGCAACGCTGATACACGGTCGGGAAATGCTGACGAATGAACTTGGCCGGTTTGTGGCTGATATCCAGATAGAGGCAGTCGGCGCCGAGGCGTTTCATTTCGTGGTCGATGGCGCGGGCCACGATATCCCGCGGCGCCAGTTCGGCGCGGCTGTCGAATCTTTCCATGAAAGTACTGCCATCGGGCAGTTTCAGTTTGCCGCCTTCTCCTCGAATCGCTTCGGTGATCAGGAACGATTTGGCATGCGGATGATAAAGGCAGGTGGGGTGAAACTGGTTGAATTCCATATTGGCAACCCGACAGCCGGCGCGCCACGCCATGGCAATACCGTCGCCGGTGGAAGTATCGGGATTGCTGGTATACAGGTAGACCTTGCTGGTACCACCCGTGGCCAGCACGGTCTGGTTGGCCCGAAAGCTCCGTACCTTGTCGGCGGCGCGATCCAGCACGTAGGCGCCCAGGCAGCGGTTATGTTCCAGCCCCAGCTTGGCGCCGGTAATGAGATCCACCGCAATATGATTCTCGAAGAGGGTGATGTTGGGATGGCGACGAACTTCGTTTTCCAGCGTCGTTTCGATGGCCTTGCCGGTGGCGTCGGTGGCATGGATGACACGGCGGTGGGAGTGCCCCCCTTCGCGGGTCAGATGGTATTCGTCCGGTTGCTTCTCGTCGCGGGTGAAGGCGAGCCCCTTGTTGATCAACCAGCGGATATTTTCCGCACCGTGCTGGACGGTGTAACGGACCACCTTTTCATCACACAGGCCGCCGCCGGCCTCCAGCGTATCCTCGATATGGGATTCCAGCGTATCGTCCGGACCGAGTACCGCTGCGACGCCGCCCTGGGCGTAGAAGGTAGACCCTTCTTTTAGTATGCCCTTTGCAATCAGGGCCACTGAATAGTCGTCAGCCAGTCGCAGTGCCAGACTGAGGCCGGCGGCGCCGCCACCGATAACAAGCACGTCGGATGTAATCTGCATGGATAATGTCGAGTCTGGTGTCCGGTTGCGATTGAAGTGCCGGGAGATTTCTCATCTCGGCCAGATAAGATTAGAATTGTACGGATTGTGGCGCGAAATGTCACAATTGCGGGATCCGACAATATAACCAGAAAAACGGCAGCCAGGCGAACTCTCCTCTATGATTGCGGTCATAAATGGGTATTCGGGTGGCCTGGCCCAACTTAAAGGGGAAGTAGCCCGAATGGGCGGTAAGACAACGGACCAGCTGCTTGTTGAACGCGTACAGGCCGGGGATAAAAAAGCTTTCGACGCACTGGTTATGAAATACCAGCAGCGGGTAATGAAAGTGCTGTCTCGCTATGTGCGTAACCAGGCGGAGCTTGAGGATCTCGCTCAGGAAACCTTCATCAAGGCCTATCGGGCGCTGCCACGGTTTCGGGGGGACAGCGCGTTTTATACCTGGATATACCGGATCGCGATCAATACCGCCAAAAATTTTCTTGTTGCCCAGGATCGGCGACCGCCGGCGGATGATATCGAGGCCAGTGATGCGGAACATTACGAGGGGGAATCCGGTCTAAAGGACTATGCAAGCCCGGAAAAGATGGCGCTCAGGGATGAGATACAGGAGGTTATCAGCCGCGCCATTGAGGAACTGCCGGATGACTTGAAGACAGCCATTACCCTGCGCGAACTGGAGGGGATGAGCTACGAAGAAATAGCCGAGGCAATGGATTGTCCGATTGGGACCGTGCGGTCGCGTATCTTTCGCGCCCGTGAGGCAGTGGACAAAAAGTTGAAACCGTTACTCGGTTAATTGTAATTTGGTGGTGATATGAGCAATAACAGCGATGAAACACTTTCGGCATTCATGGATGATGAATATCATTCGCAGGTGCTCGAGTCACTCAAGCAGGATAGCGAAGTCCGCGCCCGCTGGACACGGTATCACCTGATTCGGGACGTTCTGTCGGGGCACAGTCAGTCTGTTCCTGCCCCGGATTTTGCTGACCGTGTCAGCGCTGCTCTGCAGAAAGAACCCACCACGCTGCGTCCGGCCGCCCGGCGTATTGGAGAAGGCTTTCGTCGTCAGGTGGCCGGCCTGGCCATTGCGGCGACGGTCGCGACGGTGGCTGTCCTGACTGTTCAGCAAGGCAATCCGGGCGATATTCCAGCACCGCAAATGACCGTCGCCAGTACCCAGACCGGCAGTGAAGAGTATCTGGCGGTGAGCGGCAACCCGGCTCCGTCACAACAGCCGATTGATAGCGAAGTGCAATCCAAACTCAGCAGCTACCTGGTCAATCATAACGAATATTCCATTTCATCGCGCATGCAGGGCATGCTGCCATACATGCGGATTGTCAGCGTGACTCCTTCGCAACGTGTTGCCGGTGCCGATGAGAAATAAACTGACGACACTATTGTTCGGTGCCTGTTTCTCCTTGCAGGCCTGGGCCTCGGACATCGACGAGGTACAGCCCTGGCTGGAGAAAATGCACCAGGCCGCACACATGCTCAATTACGAAGGTACCTTCGTCTACGGTCAGCAGGATCAGCTCAGTTCAATCCGGATTATCCACAGTGTCAGCGAAAACGGGGAGCGTGAACGTCTGATTTCCATGGATGGTACCGGGCGAGAGGTCTTGCGTGACGGTGATCGGGTGACCTGTATCTATCCCGACAGTCAGTCGGTGATGGTGGAAAAAAGCCGTCCCCGCGCCAAATTCCCGCCGATGTTTCCCGTCAAGATCGGTGAGTTGAATAATCATTATCAATTATCTCTGGCTGGCAAAGACAAAGTAGCTGGTGAGCCGACACAAAAGATTCTGATCGAACCCCGGGATAACCTGCGTTATGGGCATCTCCTGTGGGTGCATGATAAAACCGGCCTGTTACTCAAAACCAATTTGCTCAACGAGAACAACAAACCGGTTGAGCAATTCATGTTCACCCAGATTATCTTCCTCGATGATATTCCTGAAGAGGCCCTGGAACCGGATATCAATAAGGAAGATTTCACCTGGTATGAGGCGAGCAACAAGCCGCTGTCTACAGAAGCCGGGCAGACTTCAGACTGGCACATCGCGACAATACCGCCGGGTTTTAAACAGGATATGTCACGCATGCACCGCATCCCGAACAGTGTGACGCCGGTGGATCACCGGGTCTATTCAGACGGCCTGGCTTCGGTGTCGGTGTTTATTGAAAAGGACGATAAAAAAAGTGGCGATAACCTGTTTGGTGGTTCGCACATGGGCGCGGTCAATGCTCATGGCCGTAACCTGAAGGGGTATCATATTACCGTGGTCGGTGAGGTTCCCCACGCCACTGTAAAAATGATCGGTGAGTCGGTTCATTACAGGGAGTCACCATGATTGAGGAAACCGCTGTTGTGACCCGTTGCGAAGGGGAACATGCCTGGGTCGAGGCGCAACGTAAAACCGCCTGTGGGCAGTGTCAGGTCAACAAAGGCTGTGGCACCGCGGTACTGGCCAGCGTGGTAGGACAAAAAGTTAGCCACATGCGTGTATTAAATCCGATCCGGGCCCGAAAAGGCGAGAGCGTGGTGATCGGTCTGAACGAGTCGGCTATGGTGAACGGGTCACTGGCCGTTTATCTGGTGCCCCTGCTGAGCCTGTTTCTGTTTGCTATTACCGGCAAGGTTCTGGCCGAACAACTGATGATCAATGCCGTGGAAGGGGTCTCGATCCTGTTCGCGGTCTTTGGTATGGTGCTGGCGATTGCCTGGTTGCGCGCATTTAACCGGCGTGTTGCCAACGACAGTCGTTATCAACCTGTCATTTTGCAACGCATGCCTTCGGCCGGGTTAACCGTGGCAAGCTCCACCCCTACTTTAAATCCCGATTAGTAATTTAATAAGGATTCGTCAAAAATTCATAATTGAAGATTTCGTAGTTGAAACAAGAGGTATTGATGAAGGTTCGTAGTGTTAACTGGTTAACTCTGTTACTGGCATTGACATTTTTTGTCACGCCCTCGCAGGCCTTGCTCAGCGGCAATAGCAAACTGCCTGATTTCACCGAGCTGGCGGAAAAAAACAGTCCGGCTGTTGTGAATATCAGCACGACCCAGAAGATTACCCGCGAGCAGGGTATGCCGGGCTTTAATATTCCTGAATTCCCCGAAGAGTCTCCGTTTGGCGATCTGTTCAAGCATTTCTTTGGTGAAAAAGGTCCCGGTGCCGGTCCGCCGGAAGAATTCGAGAATCAGTCTCTGGGTTCCGGTTTTATTATCAATACAGACGGTTACATCGTCACCAACTACCATGTGGTAAAGGATGCCGAGGAAATTACCGTCAGGCTGAGTGACCGGCGTGAATTAAAAGCCGAAGTGATCGGCAGCGACAAGCGCAGCGACATGGCTTTGCTCAAGGTGGAAGCGACCGATTTGCCGGTAGTGACCATTGGCGATTCAAAAGAGCTCAAGGTAGGTGAGTGGGCCATGGCTATCGGTTCGCCGTTTGGTTTTGATCATTCGGTTTCGGTTGGGGTGATCAGCGCCATCAATCGTAACCTGCCCAGTGATAACTACGTGCCGTTTATCCAGACTGACGTGGCTATCAATCCCGGTAACTCGGGGGGACCGCTGTTCAATCTGGACGGCGAAGTTGTTGGTATCAATTCGCAGATATTTACTCGCTCAGGCGGTTTTATGGGACTCTCTTTTGCGATCCCGATTGACGTGGCCATGGATGTGGTTGAACAGCTGAAAACCAAAGGACGCGTCAGCCGCGGCTGGCTGGGTATTTTGATTCAGGACGTCAACAAGGAACTGGCCGAATCCTTTGACATGAAAAAACCGATGGGGGCCGTGGTGCTCCGGGTCCTGCCCGACAGCCCCGCGGCGAAAGCCGGCTTCAAGGAAGGCGATGTGGTAGTCGAATTTGCCGGTAAGACGATTCATCGTCAGTCGGACCTGCCTCTGGCCGTGGCCTCTTTTCCGGTGGATGAGGAAGCCAAAGTCAAGATTATCCGCGAAGGCAAGAGCCGTCAGCTAACAGTCAAAATCGGCGAGTTACCCCCCGAAGAGGAGCTTGCGGCAGCGGCGCCCTCCGGTTCGGCCGAATCGGAAAAAGCAGCCGAAACGCTGGGCATGGTGCTGGAGGACCTGAGCAGCGAGCAGCGCAAGCAACTGGAGATTCGCGACAAGCGCGGCGTACTCGTCAAGGAAGTCCATGAAGGGCCGGCAGCCCAGGCCGAGATTCGCCCGGGGGATGTGATCCTGATGATCAATCACAAGGATGTCACCAGCGCCGAACAGTTCGCCAGGCTGGTGGCCGATCTGCCCCGGGACAAGCTGCTCCCGATGCTCGTCCAGCGGGGCAAAGCGCCGCTGTTTATGACTATTCGCCTCGAAGAATGAGCTCGCCGCTGCAATTAACCCTGTATCGGCGTACAGGCTGCCACCTGTGCGAGGCGATGCAGGGTCAGTTACAGGTCCTGCAGGATGACTACACATTTAGCCTGCAAACGGTGGATATCGACGACGATCCCGCACTGGAAGCTGTTTACGGCGAGCAGATCCCCGTGTTGATGCACGGGGAGACGAAAATATGCCATTATTTTCTGGAGGTTAGCAAACTCCGCCAGTATTTCAGCCAGCGCTGAAATTGGTTACAATTCCGCAGTCCTGAAATAATCCATTCGGAGATACTCCGAATTCAAAAGGCGCAATCGTGCGCCTTTTTAGTATGACTCAAGGTGGAATGTGACCGACCTTTCCCAGATACGCAATTTTTCCATTATCGCCCATATCGATCACGGTAAATCCACTGTCGCGGACCGGATTATCCAGATGTGCGAGGGCCTGAGCGAACGCGAGATGAGCGCTCAGGTTCTTGACTCGATGGACCTGGAACGCGAACGCGGCATTACTATCAAGGCCCAGAGCGTCACGCTCAATTACACCGCGCGGGACGGCAAAACCTATCTGCTGAACTTTATCGATACGCCCGGGCATGTGGATTTTTCCTACGAAGTCTCGCGCTCGCTGGCCGCCTGCGAAGGAGCACTACTGGTGGTGGACGCCTCCCAGGGGGTTGAAGCGCAAAGCGTGGCCAACTGCTATACCGCCATCGAACAGGGGCTGGAAGTACTCCCGATCCTGAACAAGATCGATCTGCCGGCGGCCGAGCCGGATCGGGTGATTCAGGAGATCGAGGAGATCATTGGCATCGAGGCCAAAACCGCTGCCCTGGTTTCGGCCAAAACCGGCGAAGGGATGAGCGAGTTGCTGGAGGAGATCGTGCATCTGATCCCGCCGCCCGAGGGGGATGTGGACGTCCCTCTGCAGGCACTGATTATCGACTCCTGGTTCGATAACTACCTGGGGGTGGTTTCGCTGATCCGGGTCAAGCAGGGCACGCTGCGGCGTAAACAGAAGATCCGCATTATGGCGGCGGAGCGCAGCCATCAGGTGGATCGAGTCGGAATTTTCACCCCCAAAAAGCGCGATACCGAACAACTGCATGCCGGCGAAGTCGGGTTCATGATTGCCGGGATCAAGGAGGTCGATGGCGCACCGGTCGGCGATACCATCACCGACGCGGCTAATCCGGCAGATGCGCCGCTACCCGGTTTCAAACCGATCCAGCCGCAGGTTTTTGCCGGCCTGTTTCCGGTGGAAGGGGATGATTACGAGGGATTGCGTGAAGCGCTTTCCAAACTGAAACTCAATGATGCCGCTCTTTATTACGAACCGGAGACCTCGCAGGCACTGGGCTTCGGTTTTCGCTGCGGATTTCTCGGCATGCTGCACATGGAAATTGTCCAGGAACGGCTGGAGCGCGAATACAATCTGGATCTTATCACCACCGCGCCCTCGGTCGTCTATGAAGTACTGACTCACTCAGGCGAACTGCTAAATATCGAAAACCCCGCCGAGTTGCCCGAGCCAAACGATATCGATGAGATTCGCGAGCCGATCGTACGCGCCTCGATCCTGGTACCGCAGGCGCATGTCGGCAATGTAATCTCCCTGTGCGTTGAAAAGCGTGGAGTACAGAAAAAAATGCAATATCTGGGTAGCCAGATACTGCTGGAGTACGAATTACCGATGAATGAGATCGTGCTCGATTTCTTCGATCGCCTCAAATCGGTTAGTCGGGGTTATGCTTCGCTGGATTACGAATTACTGCGTTTTGAAACTGCCAAACTGGTCAAGCTGGATATCCTGATTAATGGTGAAAAGGTCGACGCTCTGTCGATCATTGTTCATCGCGATCAGGCTGAATACCGGGGCCGTGATCTGGCCGAGCGAATGAAAGAGATTATCCCGCGCCAGATGTTCGAAGTGGCAATACAGGCAGCAATCGGTTCCAAGATAATTGCCCGAACCAGTGTCAAGGCATTACGCAAGAATGTAACAGCCAAGTGTTACGGAGGCGACATAACACGTAAACGTAAGTTGCTCGAAAAACAAAAAGCCGGCAAGCGGCGCATGAAACAGGTTGGTAAAGTGGATATTCCGCAGGAAGCCTTTCTGGCGGTACTCAATGTAGGGAAAGATAAATGAGTTTTGATTTTGAATTGTTACTGGTGCTGGCCACTGTAATCAGCGGTGTGATCTGGCTGGTGGATGCCCGGTACTTTGCCAAACGTCGAGCGCCGGTTCCCTCCGAAGGAGAAGAGGGAGAGCCGAAAACCAATGAGCCCTATCTGGTCGAATTCGCCCGTTTTCTGTTTCCTGTGGTGCTCATCGTACTGGTATTGCGCGGTTTTGTGGCAGAGCCTTTCAAGATTCCCTCCGGCTCGATGTTACCGAGTCTGGAGGTGGGTGATTTTATTCTGGTGAACAAGTTTGCCTACGGCCTGCGTCTGCCGGTCGGGCATCAGCGCTTTGTCAATCTGGGCGATCCCGAACGCGGTGATGTAATTGTCTTCCGTTATCCCGAAAATCCGGATATTGATTATATAAAGCGTGTTATTGGCGTGCCAGGCGATGAAATTGCCTATTACAACAAATTGCTCTATATCAACGGTGAGCCGGTTTCTCTGGAGAAGCGGGAGGGTTTCTACAAAAATCACCCCCAGGCGCTACGCTATAAAGAGACGCTGGGTGATGTTAAACATGATATTCTGGTTAACAGCATGGCTCCGGCACGTGATTTTGTTGTCAATGTACCCGAAGAGCACTATTTTGTAATGGGGGATAATCGGGATAACAGCCGTGACAGCCGGGTCTGGGGATTTGTTCCCGAGGAAAACCTGGTCGGTGAGGCTTTCCTGATCTGGATGAACTGGAACTGCACCTTCGGCGCCATGACTCGTTGGGCATGTCAGATGCCTGAGTGGAGTCGTATTGGCAGTGTGATCGAATAAAAACAGATAACAGCAAGCTGTGAGGAGGGGAATAATGAATAACATGCAATATCAAAAAGGAATGACCGGCCTGGGCTGGATACTCGTTCTGGCGCTGATTGCCTTTTTTACCCTGATAGGGCTGAAGGTTATTCCGGTCTATATGAATTCCCTGACGATTGGCTCTATTTTGTCTGGTATGGAAGATGAACCAGGCATGGGCAGCAAGTCGCCGGCGGAGATTATGGAAACACTGAGCAAGCGCCTGAGGGTTAATATGATCAAGGACATCGATCGCGATGAAATCTATCTGGAATCCGACAAGGATATGTATTACATCGATATTGAGTATGAAGTGCGGCGCGATTTTATCGGTAATATCGATCTGGTTCTGAGTTTTGACAAGAGCGCGGAGATATCTAAACGGTAATGCAGTATCTGGATAAACTCTGTCGCAAACTGGGTTATAATTTTCAGCAACCCGAATTACTCGAACGGGCGTTAACCCATCGCAGCTTCGGCGCCCTGAATAACGAGCGCATGGAATTTCTCGGTGATGCGATTCTTGGCTATCTCATCAGTACCGAGCTCTACAACCTGTTTCCGAAAGCCAGCGAAGGTCAGCTGAGTCGATTGCGTGCCAGCCTGGTCAAAGGGGAAACCCTGGCGGGGATCGCGACCGAACTGGAACTCGGTGAATATCTTCGACTGGGTTCTGGTGAGTTAAAAAGCGGCGGCCATCGGCGTCGGTCGATTCTGGCTGATGCGTTTGAGGCAATCATTGGCGCGGTCTACCTGGATAGCGGTATCGACAGCACCCATTCTCTGGTGCAGACTTTCTTTCGTGCCAGAATGGCCCGGCTGGATCCACAAACCCTGCAAAAAGATCCTAAAACCCGGCTCCAGGAGTTTCTGCAGGCGCATGGTACCGACTTGCCCGTGTACGAAGTGACCGCTACAGAGGGTCAGGCGCATGCACAGCATTTTCGCGTTGCCTGCCGTATTTCAGGAATCGACGAGCCGATGCTTGGTGAAGGAACAAGCCGGCGCAAGGCCGAGCAGGCCGCCGCTGAAAAAATGTTACAGACACTGGCGGGACGGGATAATGGTTGAGGCGTTTCGCTGCGGCTATGTCGCGCTGGTGGGTCGGCCCAATGTGGGTAAATCCACCCTGATGAATCATTTGATCGGGCAAAAGCTCAGTATCACCTCGCGTAAACCACAAACCACCCGCCACCGGATTCTGGGAATCAAAACCACCGAGCAGGCCCAGATTATCTATGTGGACACGCCGGGTATCCATCTACAGGCCAAAAAGGCCATGAACCGCTTCATGAATCGCACCGCTAACGCGGTTCTGGAAGATGTACAGGTTATTGTGTTTGTGGTTGAAGCCCTGAAATGGACGGATGAGGACGAGATGGTTCTGGCCGCGCTAAAAAATACCCGCGTGCCGATTATCCTGGCTGTTAACAAAATCGATCGACTCAAGCAAAAGGATCAGTTATTGCCGTATTTGCAGGAGCTGGGACAAAAACACGATTTTGCTGACGTGCTCCCGCTCTCGGCCAAATCCGGCAATAATCTGCCCCGGCTGGAACAGGCGATTATCAGCTATCTGGAACCGTCCGAAGCCTGGTATCCGGAAGATCAGCTTACCGATCGCAGTTCCCGTTTTCTGGCCGCCGAGATCGTGCGTGAAAAACTGATGCGCAATCTGGGACAGGAACTGCCCTATGCCACAACCGTGGAAATCGAAAAATTCGAGGAGCTGGAACGGTTGAACCGGATTCACGCCCTGATCTGGGTTGAGCGAGAGAACCAGAAGTCGATCGTCATTGGCGAGAAAGGCGAACGGTTGAAAAAGGTCGGTCAGCAGGCCCGTCTGGATATGCAGAAACTGTTCGATAAAAAGGTCCATCTCGAGTTGTGGGTCAAGGTCAAGGCAGGCTGGTCTGATGACGAACGCGCGCTGTCCAGTCTGGGTTACCGCGACGACGATTAAACCCGGAGTCGATAAAGCCCATGCCGGCGGATCATCGTCAACAGTTGCAATACGGTTTTATTCTGCATCGCCGGCCTTATCGCGATACCAGCAGTCTGCTCGATATCTTTACCCGCGATAGCGGCCGGGTTTCGCTGGTGGCGCGGGGGGTGCGCGGAAGTCGCTCGCGTAATAGCGCCCGACTGGAAGCATTTGTGCCTTTGTTGTTCTCCTGGGTGGGACGTGGCGAATTACGGACCATGACCGCCGTGGAATCCGCCGGCACCGCCTATTCGTTGCCCGGCAGCCGGATTATCAGCGGTTTTTATATGAACGAGCTGATTCTGCGATTGTTGCACCGTGACGATCCGCATCCGGAGCTGTTCATGTGCTACGAGCGGGCTCTGATGGCGCTGCTCAATGAGTCGAATCCACAGGAGGCGGTGTTACGCCGCTATGAGCGTGAATTGCTCGAAGAACTGGGTTACGGCCTGCAATTGACGGAAGATGCATCCAGTGGCGAACCGCTGCAAGCCGCTACACAATATTGTTATCATCCCGAACAGGGACCCGTCGCGCAGACCAACAGTCGGCAGGGGCAGTATCCGGTCATCACCGGTCAGACGCTACTGGCGATTCGCGCGAACGATTATCGGGAGCCCGGGGTATTGCGCGAGGCCAAGATACTGATGCGGTTTTTACTGGGCCAGCATCTGGACAATCGGCCTCTCAAATCCCGCGAGCTCTACTGGCAAAGTCGTGACTTGTAAGTTACCAGTCTCTGGTGACTGGTAACTAGAAACTGATTTAAACGAGGTAGCAATCCGTGTCTGGCACAACGATCAACGAAATCCTCCTGGGTGTGAATATCGATCATATCGCCACACTGCGCCAGAGTCGGGGCACGTTGTATCCCGAACCGATTCAGGCTGCACTGCTGGCCGAACAGGCCGGGGCCGATTCCATTACCCTGCATTTGCGCGAGGACCGGCGTCATATTCAGGATCGCGATGTACTGATGTTACGCGATCTTATACAAACCCGGATGAATCTGGAAATGGCGGTGACTGACGAAATGCTGGCCATTGCCCGACAAATAAAACCGGCCGATTGCTGCCTGGTGCCCGAACGGCGCGCTGAATTAACTACCGAAGGCGGATTGGATGTCAAAGGTCAGCGTCAGCGGATTGGCGATGCCTGCCAGCAGCTGGCCGATGCCGGGGTTCGCGTGTCATTGTTTGTTGATGCTGATCCGGAACAGATCAGCGCTGCGGCCGACTGTGGTGCGCCGGTCATTGAAATCCATACCGGTCTCTACGCCGACGCTACGACATCGGCCGACCGGGAGCATGAGTTCGGTAAAATATCCCAGGCGGTAGAACAGGGGCTCGGTCTGGGATTGCAGGTCAATGCCGGCCATGGTCTTCATTACCACAATGTCGGCCGTATTGCTGCCCTGACCGGGATCCGGGAACTGAATATCGGTCATGCGATTGTTGCACGCAGTGTCTTCACCGGTCTGGAAGAGGCCGTGGGGGAAATGAAGCGATTGATGGTGACGGCACGAACCTCTTCAGCAGGTTAAGTCCTGATTACCGTTACCTGTGCGAGACTGAAAACCGGGTCAACTCATCATAAACCCGGTTTTATCCGCTAATGGCTTTCTCGTGTGTAAGGTTCTGTCGAGTTGGATTAATTCACTTCCTGAAGCCGGGCGGCCAGTTTCGGTCCCTGTTCCTGCAGGCGAGTAATTTCCCTGCTAAGGCGGGCAAAACACGCCTGAAGCTGATCCGTTTGTTGTTGCTTGATGCACTCTTCCATCGCCCGGGCGCTTTCACGCAATGCCGGCACGCCGCAATAGGCGGTCGAGCCATAGAGTTTATGGGCCGGGTTCCACATGGCGTCCCGCTCGCCGCTGTCGATGGCCCGGGCTAACTGGCACTGCAAAACGGGCAGTTCCTCAAGCAGCATATTGAACAGATCGCCGGCCAGTTCGCGATTCCCGCCCGCCTGTTCCAGTGCCTGATTTTCATCCAGCAGGGGTGGCGCGTCTTGCGTTGGATCGGTTTCCGTCATATGTCTGCCTCTTAGAGGGGATGGTGATAACGGGTTTGTATCGGCCTGTGAAAATCGTAACGGCTAATGAAAATGCAGCCCATAACAGGGTAAACTGTGGCGATGAACTTTCCAACGATTGAAGCCTTTGTTGGCAATACCCCCCTGGTTCGCCTGCAACGTCTGCCAGGCGAGACCAGCAATATCTTGCTGGTCAAACTTGAGGGGAATAATCCAGCCGGTTCGGTCAAGGATCGGCCTGCTCTGAGCATGATCCAGCATGCCGAAAAACGCGGGGAGATCCAATCCGGGGATACCCTGATCGAGGCGACCAGTGGCAATACCGGCATCGCCCTGGCCATGGCGGCGGCCATCAAGGGCTATCGCATGGTGCTGGTCATGCCCGAGAACATGAGTGTCGAGCGCCGCGCGGCCATGAAAGCCTATGGTGCGGAGCTGATTCTGGTCAGCGAAAAGGCGGGCATGGAAGGGGCCCGGGATCGGGCCGAGCAGATGGCGGCCAACGGGCAGGGGCGGCTGCTGGATCAGTTTTCCAACCCGGATAACCCGCTGGCGCATTATGAAGGTACGGGGCCCGAGATCTGGCGGGATACGGACGGCAGCGTGACTCATTTTGTCAGCGCCATGGGGACCACGGGCACCATCATGGGCGTCTCGCGCTATCTCAAGGAACAAAGCCGCGATGTGCAGATCGTTGGCGTGCAGCCCGCCGAGGGCGCCAAAATCCCCGGTATCCGTCGCTGGCCGAAGGCCTACCTGCCGGCTATATTCGACGCCGCACACGTCGATCAAACCCTGGATGTGTCCCAGCAGGATGCCGAAAACACCAGCCGCGCGCTGGCTACCCGGGAAGGGATATTTTGCGGCATTTCCTCCGGCGGCGCGGTGGCAGCGGCATTGCAACTCTCCCGCCAGGTAGAAAATGCCGTGATCGTCTCGATCATTTGCGATCGGGGAGATCGCTATCTTTCCACTGATGTTTTCCGCACCTGAACTGTACGGATCACTGCA
Organism: Thiohalophilus sp.; assembly: GCF_046483665.1. Classification (GTDB taxonomy): domain Bacteria; phylum Pseudomonadota; class Gammaproteobacteria; order UBA6429; family Thiohalophilaceae; genus Thiohalophilus. The sequence goes on from NZ_JAWOCR010000050.1 coordinate 26,043, forward strand.
TGGGACGCCAACGCCGTTTATTGCCAACCGAGCCGGTTATTGCCGATATCGAGAGTATGACCCCCGAGGGTCAGGGGATTGCCCGTATCGCCGGCAAGACGGTCTTCATCGATGGCGCCCTGCCCGGCGAGCAGGTGGAGTTTGTCTATACCCGCAGCCGGCGAAATTACGATACCGGTCGGGTGCAACAGGTCTTGTCGGCTTCGCCGGCGCGCATCGAGCCGGCCTGTGCGCACTTCGGAGTTTGCGGCGGCTGTCGCCTGCAACACGTCAGTAGTGAAGAGCAGGTGCGTCTCAAGCAACAGACACTGCTCGACGACCTGGCCCATATCGGCCGGGTGGCGCCGGAATCGGTTCTGCAACCATTGACCGGGCCGATCTTGGGTTATCGCAACAAGGCCCGGCTCGGAGTCCGTTATGTGGACAAGAAAGAAAAAGTCCTGGTCGGGTTTCGTGAGCGCGGCAGTCACTTTCTGGCCGAACTGGAAGAGTGTCACATTCTGACCCCGGAACTGGGCGGTCGCTTGCCCGAGCTTGGCGAGCTGGTGCGACGGCTCAGCTGTTATCGCCGGTTGCCCCAGATCGAGGTGGCCGCTGGTGACGCGCAGACCGCACTGGTGTTTCGCAATCTCGAACCGTTAATCGAAGACGATATCCGTTTGTTGATCGATTACGGCAAGGCCAATGATTTTGTGATCTATCATCAGCCCAAAGGACCGGACAGTGTGACACTGCTCTATCCAGAGCAGGCCACATTGTGCTATACGTTGCCCGAGTTCGAGGTAACACTGGAATTTCTGCCGGCAGATTTCACCCAGGTTAACAGCGATATCAACCGTCGCATGGTAAGCCATGCCCTGCAGTTACTCGATGTGAATACCTCTGATCGGGTTCTGGAGCTGTTCTGCGGGCTGGGTAATTTTTCCCTGCCGCTGGCACGCCGGGCTGGTGAAGTGGTGGCCGTGGAGGGAGAAGCCAATCTGATCCAGCGTGCCCGGGCCAATGCCAAACTCAATCGCATTGATAATGCGCAGTTTCATGTCGCCAATCTGTTCGAGGAGTGCGCGGCCGAACCCTGGTTGAAAAAACAAACCTATAACAAAGTATTGCTGGATCCGCCTCGCAGCGGCGCCGCGCAGATAATCCCGCAGCTGGCTGCCACAGGGGCTGAACGAATTGTGTATGTCTCCTGTAATCCGGCGACCCTGGCGCGCGATGCGGGCGAACTGGTGAACCGGCACGGCTATCGACTCGCCAGCACCGGCATCATGGACATGTTTCCGCATACCGCCCACGTGGAATCCATTGCTCTGTTTGTCAAAGGTGACTGATGGCGATCGAGATCGAACGTAAATTTCTGGTCAACAGTGATCGCTGGCGCGCACAGGCCGATGCGGGTCAACACCTGGCGCAGGGCTATCTGATCGGAGCGCGCGAGGCGTCGGTACGGGTGCGCATCGAGGGTGAACGCGCCAATCTGAATATCAAAAGCGCCACCCTGGGAATCTACCGACAGGAATATGAATATCCGATTCCTCTGGCGGATGCCCGGGAAATGATCGATACCCTGTGCGAGAAACCGGTCATCGAGAAAACCCGTTATCACGTCAAACATGCCGATCATACCTGGGAAGTCGATGTGTTTGAGGGCGAGAACGCCGGACTGGTGGTGGCCGAGATCGAACTGACCAGCGAATCCGAAACCTTTGAACAACCGGACTGGGTGGGCGAAGAGGTTTCTGCGGATCCGCGCTATTATAATGTCAGCCTGGTCAAACATCCCTTTAAAGCGTGGCGCTGATGAGTATGCAGCCTGAAGTGTATATCCGGGTCCGCGATCAGAGCCTGCGCGTCGTGCAGGAGGGTGAGGAAATCGCCCGGTTTCACATCGCGACCGCCAAAAATGGCGTAGGAGAGCGCAATGGCAGCGAACAGACCCCGCGTGGCTGGCACAAGATCCGCGCCAGAATCGGTGCCGGACAGCCGGTGAATATGGTGTTTGTGGGGCGGCGGCCCACGGGCGAGATCTATACGCCCCGTTTGCGCGAACAGTATCCACAGCGGGACTGGATACTGACCCGGATCCTGTGGCTCAGCGGCCTGGAGCCGGGCGTCAATCGCCTCGGCGCGGTCGATACCATGCGTCGCTATGTTTATATCCATGGTTGCCCGGATGAAGATAGTATGGGGGTTCCCAGCTCACACGGCTGTATTAAAATGCGCAATGCCGATATTCTCACCCTGTTTGACATGCTGCCCGCCGGCACGCGTGTCTGTATAGAAGAGTAAGGGAATACGCCATGTCACTGGGATCCGTTATGCTCGATATCGCCGGCACAACGTTGTCACAAGACGACCGTATGTTGTTATTGCATCCTCATGTCGGTGGTGTGATTCTTTTCAGTCGTAATTACGAGTCCATCGAACAGTTGGATCAACTGGTTCGCGAAATACATGCCCTGCGTGAGCCGCGTCTGCTGGTTGCGGTGGACCATGAAGGCGGGCGTGTGCAACGTTTTCGCGACGGCTTCAGTCATATTCCCCCGGCCAGTCTGTTTGGCCAGATTTACGAGCAGGACCATCAAAAGGCCCGGGTACTGACACGCCAGGCTGGCTGGTTGATGGCGGTCGAGCTGCGTGCTATCGATATCGATTTCAGTTTCGCACCGGTACTGGATCTCGATTACGGCGTCAGCGAGGTCATCGGCGACCGCGCGTTTCATCATAAACCCGATATCGTGGCCGAGCTGGCGCATGCCTGGATGCAGGGGATGGCCGATGCCGGTATGGCGGCCACCGGGAAACACTTCCCCGGCCACGGGGCAGTGGAGGCCGATTCACACAAAGCCGTGCCGATCGACTCGCGCGATTATCATGATATCTATCATCACGATATTCTCCCGTTCCGCCGCATGATCGGTTATGGCCTGACTGCAATCATGCCGGCGCATATTATTTACGACAAAGTAGACCACCTCCCGGCCGGATTTTCTCCTGTCTGGTTGAAACAGATCCTGCGCGAACGCCTCCAATTTCAGGGCGTGATTTTCAGTGACGATCTGGATATGCAAGGAGCCAGTGTTGCCGGCGAGCGCTATAGCGATCGGGCACGATCGGCACTGCAGGCCGGTTGTGATATGGTCCTGGTCTGCAATAATCGTGACGCCGCCGTTGAGGTACTGGAATCGCTGGGGGATTATGAAGATCCGGTCGCACACCTGCGACTGGCGCGCATGCATGGTAAAGGTGAGGTGGTGCGACAGCAGTTACACGCTTCGGGTCAATGGCGTCAGATTTCCGAACAGCTGGATAAATACAGTACCAATCCGACGCTGGCATTTGATTTTTAGCGACTGGCGGATAAGGAAAAGGCATGCTTGAACAGACTACCGACTATATCGATCAGCTGTTGCGTGGCAACTGGTGGATATTGCACAGCTTTATCATTGTTTTTACCACGCTGTTGCTGGACTTTATTCAGAAAGGGGTTCTGAAACGTCTGGAAAAACGTTTTAAGAAAACGGACCGAATCTGGGATAACTCCCTGGTCAATTCGATTCGCCATCCCGTGACCCTGTTTATCTGGATTCTCGGTATTTCATTATTGATGTCGTTGTTCGGATTTGAAACCGACCGTGAGGTGCGCGAAGTCGGTGCGATTATTGCCATCGCCTGGGCGCTGCTGCGTTTTGTCGATCAAATGGCGAATAATATTGTCGAGCACAAGGTTCTGGAAGGCAAACCACTGGATAGAACCACGGCCGATGCCATCACGCAGTTGCTGAAGATATCGGTATTCATCACCGCTGCCCTGGTACTGTTACAGACACTCGGAGTCAATATATCGGCGATTCTGGCCTTTGGCGGTATTGGCGGAATTGCGGTCGGTTTTGCCGCCAAGGATATGCTGGCCAACTTCTTTGGCGGCATGATGATTTACTTTGACCGGCCCTTTGCCATCGGCGACTGGGTGCGCTCGCCGGATCGGAATATCGAAGGGACGGTGGAAAAAATCGGCTGGCGCCTGACGATTATTCGCACCTTCGATAAACGACCCATCTACGTACCCAATTCGCTGTTTTCCAGCGTAGTGGTGGAAAATCCTTCGCGGATGTATAATCGCCGGATTTTCGAGACTATCGGCTTACGTTACTCGGATATGGCTGTAATGCCGAAAATTATCCAGGACGTCAAAATCATGCTGGAATCCCATCCGGAGATCGATCAGGAGCAGACCCTGATTGTCAATTTCAACAGTTTTGGCGATTCATCGCTCGAGTTCTTTGTCTATACCTTTACCAAGACCGTCAACTGGATCGAGTTCCACAAAGTTAAACAGGACGTGCTGTTCAAAATCAGTGAGATCATTGCCGGCCACGGTGCCGAAGTTGCCTTCCCGACCCGGACACTGCATATGCCGGATCTTCTTGAAGGCGCCAGTTTGCCACAACCACCGACAACATCATGATGAATATCGAGACTGTTAACAAAACAATGACCGAGGCGGATTGCCTCTATGATCAACAACAGGTCGAGGCGGCCCTGGACAAGATGGCCGCGGCCATGACCCAGGTACTGAAAAACAGCGATCCGCTGGTTTTATGCGTGCTCACCGGCGCCATTATCCCGGCCGGTCATCTGCTGACCCGGCTGAACTTTCCCATGCAGATCGATTATATCCATGCTACCCGTTATGCCGGCGATACCCGTGGCGGTGAACTCAACTGGCAGGTACGTCCCAGTCATCCGCTGGCAGGACGCAATATTCTGGTGGTTGACGATATCCTGGACGAGGGGATTACACTGGCGGGGATCATGGAACACTGCCGCGCCGAGAACGCCAATGAAGTCTACAGCGCGGTACTGGTGGAAAAACATCACGATCGTAAAAATGGCCTGCAGGCTGACTTTGTCGGTTTGCGCACCGACGATCGCTATCTGTTCGGTTACGGGATGGATTACAAAGGCTACCTGCGCAATGCGCCGGGTATCTACGCAGTCAAAGGATTATAACTATGTCAAAAGTGGCTATCATTGGCGGCACTGGCCTGACCAGTTTACAAAACCTGCAAATCTCTGGTCGCGAGATCATGCACACACCCTATGGTGAGCCTTCCGCTACCCTGGTACGCGGTAAGCTGGGCGACAACGATGTATTGTTTCTGCCACGACATGGTTCGGGACATACTATTACCCCGCACAGAATCAATTATCGCGCCAACCTCTGGGCGCTCAAGGAAGCCGGCGCCGAGATGATTATCGCTGTCAATGCGATCGGCGGTATTCAGTCCGAATTCCAGCCCGGGTGCCTGGTCATTCCGGATCAGATCATCGATTACACCTGGGGACGTAGCAATACCTTTTTCGACGAAGGCGACAACCCGGTCGTGCATGTCGACTTCACCTGGCCCTATTGCGCGAGCCTGCGCCAGGCGTTGTTAACGGCGGCCGAACAGGCAAGTGTTAATGTGATTAATAAAGCGACCTATGGCGCGACCCAGGGCCCGCGCCTTGAAACCGCGGCGGAGATCGACAAACTCGAGGCCGATGGCTGTAACATTGTCGGCATGACCGGCATGCCCGAAGCCGTCCTGGCCCGTGAGCTGGAAGCCTGCTACGCTTCCATCGGCGTCGTCGCCAACCTCGCCGCCGGCCGCCACGACGGTGAGATCACCATGGAAGAGATCGAACAACACCTCGCCGAAGGAATGAAAAACGTCCGCACCTTGCTGGAACATGTGATCCCGTTGTTATAAAAGGAAAATCCAACGCAGAGGACGCAAAGTTTTTTATTAAATAATCTTTATTTTACAATTCTGGTGTAGAACAGAATTCCATCATTTTGAATATACGTTTTCGGCTATTGGCGCACGTTATAACGGTAAGCTTGTCAAAAATAATTATGTTCTTTGCTGTTCTTTGCTGTTCTTTGCTGTTCTTTGCTGTTCTTTGCTGTTCTTTGTGTCTTTGCGCCTCTGCGTTATGATCTTCTATCTAAATAGCTGTTCCGAATACCAGTTCAGTGAGATTGCTTCGTCACGCTGTTCCTCGCAATGACCTCCCTATTTTCAGTCATTGCGAGCGAAGCGAAGCAATCTTTTGAACAAAGTGATCGGGTATGCGGAACGTTTATTTAGAGTTTGTCGGTTTCGACCGGGTGCATGATGATCAGCATGCCGAGGACGGGATGGTCGAGGTAGTGCAGTTCGGTGCTGCGGATACGCCGCCGCAGTTGTTTGAGCTGATAAGCTACCGGCTCTTCGGATTCCTCGATGAAAAAGTCAAAGCGACCGGTCTGGGGCCGGGCCTGGAAAATAACATTGGCATCGACGTGCAGGTAACGTGACAGGATAACCTTGATATAGGCTTCCAGCTCACCCGGTTCGCCCTGCAGGTCCGTGTTTTGTGCTCCTGTCTGTTCAGCGCCTGTGTCTTTTTTGTTCGCCGAACCGGCGGGGATGTTGCGCTTCAGATGAACATTCAGCGCCTCTTCCCCGCTCATGCCAGGCTGACGCCAGGCGGTATGCAGCAGGACCCGGCGGTTGGGTGACTCCTCGATTTTTTCGACCTCGTCGCTCAAGCGGTACTGCTCCTGTGGCAGGGTCTTGAACGTATAGGCCGGGTTATAGTTCCTGGGAATCGGACCGGGATAGGGGCGATTGAGTTCGATCACTACTTCTGACTCCAGCAATTCCCGTTCCACCGAAGTCGGCCAGCTTTCACTATTTCGATGGGACGGCACCAGATTTTCGAAGATGATCAGCTCCACATCATAATAGCGAACTGCTTCATCATCATTGGCGGCGAGCGCCGGCAGAGACAACAGGCAGAGAAGGGCCAGGCACAGGATCTGTTTCAATGCTATATTCCTTAGCTTACAACCAGAATGGATAATGTAACCAATTATACCCTGCCTTGACCAGCGAGAGGTGTTATGGCCGTCAAAGAAGTGCTCAAAATGGGACATCCGGTGCTGCGCCAGATCGCAGAGCCGGTAACCGCGTTCAATACCCCCGAACTCGACGCGCTCATTAGCGACATGCTGGATACCATGCAGGCCCTGGATGGGGCCGGCCTGGCCGCGCCCCAGATTGGCGTCTCGCAAAGGGTGGTGATTTTCGAGGTGGTCGCCAATCCCCGCTATCCTGACGTGGAGAGTGTCCCGCGCACCATCCTGATCAACCCGCTGATCACCCCGCTGGATGAGGAGCAGGAACCGGGCTGGGAAGGCTGCCTCAGCGTCCCCGGTTTACGCGGACTGGTTCCGCGTTATACCCGGGTTCGTTACAGCGGCGTCGATGAGTACGGCGTGGCCATCGAGCGCGAGGTCAGCGACTTTCATGCCCGGGTCGTCCAGCATGAAGTCGATCACCTCGACGGTATCCTCTATCCGCAGCGCATGGAAGACATGCAGTATTTCGGTTTCGAGGAAGAACTCGTTCAATACGGAGTGCCCGGGAGTGGGCCGGCATCGCGGGAATAAATAAGATAGATGGCAGATGGCAGTTGTAGGAGCGGCTACACCGCGATTTGATCTGGAACAGGGTCTGTTCTGCGTATCACCGCCCAACCGGGCACAATTGCGTTTATCTCCATCTGTACAAGTACAATGACGCAGAGGTCAGAGAGAAAAGTTTCTGGCGAGAATAACTCTAATCGAATAAAAATTTCAGAAAAATCTGAAGGGATTGAGTTGATGGATTGGTTGAAGATCATTCATCTCAGTACGGTGGTTATTACCATCAGTCTGTTCGTGATCCGCGGACTGGGACTGTTCATGAACGCGGGCTTCATGCGCCAGAAATGGGTGAAGATCGTCCCACATATCAACGACACACTGCTGCTGGTGACCGGCATCTGGATGGCCGTGCTGATCCAGCAGTACCCGCTGGTGCACGGCTGGCTCACCGCCAAGTTGATCGCCTTGCTGGTGTATATCGGGCTGGGATTGATGGTATTTCGGTTTGCCAGAATCCGGCGTGAGCGGATGGCGTACTGGCTGGCGGCGATTCTGGTGTTTGCCTATATGGTCAGTGTGGCGTTGTATCATCATCCGTTGGGGTGGCTTGTCACCCTCTAGTTTTATTCCCTCTCCCCTTTGGGGAGAAGGTTAGGGAGAGGGGAGTGGGTCATGCCGGCATAAGTCGGTGTCCATTTTGCTTTGTGGGAGGCGACTCCGTCGGCGACTGTTGCCGGTGCCACCAGACTTAGCAACATGATCGCCCTCCGGGCGCCCTGGATATTGAAAGCGCTGGCTTCCCTGTTGTGGGAGGCGCTTGTAGCAGCGACCTGCCGGGGTTCGAGAGGTCGCGGCTGAAAGCCCCTCCTACATCCATAATCCCCGTCCTGCCGGGGGCTGTGGGAGGCGCTTGTAGCAGCGAGCTGCCGGGGTTCGAGAGGTCGCGGCTGAAAGCCCCTCCTACATCCATAATCCCCGTCCTGCCGGAGGGGCTGTGGGAGGCGACTCCGTCGGCGACTGTTGCCGGTGCCATCATTCTTATCTATTTGTCGTCAAGCAGGCGCAGCTCGGCATCCAGTTGGCCGATCTTTCCCCTGCGGGCATCAATTCTGAAGCATCGATCATTTCATCTTTCGCTTTGAGTTCTGGTAAGTCACGCAGAGCATGCGACGACGTAGAGGCGCACTCCCTGTGTCATTTTAACCGGCAATCACTTGCCGGTTTCCGGAAACGGGCTGCCGGATAAAGATGTTTGTGACTCGACTCATAAAATCAGCGGTAAGACATCCCGCCCCATGACGGGTCCTGTCCAGAGGGGAAGTCAATCTGGCATGGTGATTGCGTTGTTCCCGGCGAATTCTAACCCGTTCCGTGAACGGAACGCACGCAAGAGGAGGCACCATGATAGATGGAGTCAACAGCAGCAATGCCGCCGCCATGGCACGTCCGGAGGCATCCTCAAAACCGGAGACAAACAACAAACCGGTAGTCGAGAAGCCGGACACTGCCGAACTGAGCCAGGCCGGCAAAGAAGCCCTGGCGAAATTCAAAGCTTCCCAGCCGGAGAAAACCGCGACCGACGCGGCTATCAACCTGCCGGGTAGCGATCCGGTCGCGGTCGCGGAGAAAGCCACGAAAGGGGCTTCTAACCCTGACGCTGCTTTGAAGTCCGCCGGTATCGGCAGCTCCGGTTCCCGGGTCGATCTGAAGGTCTGATTCCCGGTACATATCCTACTGTTTGTCCGTCCGGACCAGCACCGGCCTGCGATGAATTCCGTCCTATTCTAAGGTAGGGAACAGGGCGGTTATCTGTTCTGGCGCAGCGGTATCTGATACATCGCCGGATATTGGATACATTGTTCGAGCTGCGGAGTAAGCTGTCGTCATGTCGGCGCCTGAAAAGGTGACAGATTGATTCCCCTCTGCGTCTTTGCATGACGTACAGGGAAGACATCAAGAGGTTCACCCTGCGGGCGAGCTGATTTTTGAAAGCGGGCTCGGGCTCTCGTGCCCGCGCGGCGAGGTACTTTGACGAAGGCCGTCCATGGCCTTCGCACTTCGTGCAGCCTCCGGCTATCCAAATTCGTTCCTGACGAATTTGTCTTGTGCTGACAAGACAACTTTGCCTGGTGCAAAATTGGACGCACTTTAGTGCGCCCGAAGGGGCTGCGCCATGGATGGCGCAGCTCCAGGTACCCAAAGAAGCTCTCTCGAAAAGACACCGCCGCTCCAGCCATTTCCAATGGCTGAACCGGTTCCCTGTGCTTCTCGCGCCAGTCGGACATGCCATACGGCGCGGTCGCTCCCGGCATCCATGCTTCCCGCGACATTAGTCCATCGATGGACGTCATCCCTGTGCCGACTGGCGAGTGCGCGCGTCCATGCTCGCATCCTGTTGGGCTTATCCTTCTTCCACTGCGATGCTCGGCGGCGTCAAACGGGAATCAAGAGACTCACTAGCCAGATTAGGGTAAATCCAAAAAATGGTGACAGAGTTATTTCTTTAATTTCTTTTATTTTTGTCCTCTGCGCCTCTGCGTTGAAAAAATAAAATTCAAGCTGCTTCTTTCTCTCCCAGTGTCGCCAGCAGGTTGTTGAGTTCCTTAATCCGGTCAGCCGGATCCGGCAGTTCCTTGTTAATGCGTAGTTTTTCGCCGCCGTCGAGTTTGTATTCGTTGGGGTGTTGCTGGATTAACTGAATGATCCGCATGGGATCGATGTCGGGTTGTTCGACGAACAGGATGCGGCCGCCTTCTTCGCCCAGTTCAATTTTGCGAATGCCCAGGGGCAGGGCCTGCAGTTTGAGTTGGGTGACGGCAAACAGGTTTTTGACGGCGTCGGGCAGCAGGCCGAAGCGGTCGATCATTTCCACCTGCAGGTCCTTGAGTTCCTGTGAGTCGGCGGCATTGGCGATGCGTTTGTAGAGGATCAGCCGCTCGTGGATGTCGGGCAGGTAGTCGTCGGGGATCAGGGCGGGGCAGTGCAGATCGATTTCGGCGCCGTGATTGAGGGGTTTTTCGAGCTCCGGTTCTCGACCTTCCTTGAGCGCCTTGACCGCGCGTTCCAGCAGTTCGGTATACATGTGATAACCGATCTCCATCATCTGGCCGCTCTGTTCGTCGCCCAGTAATTCGCCGGCGCCGCGGATCTCCAGATCGTGCGTGGCCAGGGTGAAGCCGGTGCCCAGGGTCTGGATCGATTCGATCGCTTCCAGCCGCTTCTGTGCATCCTGGCTCATGGCGCGGCGCGATGGGGTGATCAGATAGGCATAGGCGCGATGATGGGAGCGGCCCACGCGACCGCGTAGCTGGTAGAGCTGGGCCAGCCCGAAACGATCGGCACGGTTGATGACGATGGTATTGGCCGACGGGATATCGATCCCGGTTTCGATGATAGTGGTGCAGACCAGAATATTGAAGCGCTGGTGATAGAAGTCGGACATCACCTGTTCCAGTTCGCGCTCACGCAGCTGGCCGTGGGCGTGACGAATCGTCGCTTCGGGCACCAGCTCGGTCAGCTTGGCGACCTGTTTTTCGATGGTCTCGATATCGTTGTGCAGGAAATACACCTGGCCGCCGCGGCGGATCTCGCGCTGGCAGGCTTCCTGGATCAGGCCGTCCTGCCATTCGCTGATAAAGGTCTTGATCGCCAGGCGGCGTGCCGGCGGGGTGGCGATGATGGAGAGATCGCGCATGCCGGACATGGCCATGTTCAGGGTGCGCGGGATCGGGGTGGCGGTGAGGGTCAACACATCCACCTCGGCGCGCAGCGCCTTGAATTTATCCTTCTGGCGTACGCCGAAGCGGTGTTCCTCGTCGATGATCACCAGCCCCAGATTATGGTAGTTCACATCGCTTTGCAGCAGCTTGTGGGTGCCGATGATGATGTCCACCTTGCCGGCTTCGAGATCGCGCAGGATCGCCTGTTGCTGTTTGGGGCCGACAAAGCGCGACAGGGCTTCGATCCGCACCGGCCAGTCGGCGAAGCGGTCGCGGAAGTTTTCCAGATGCTGCTGGGTGAGCAGGGTGGTCGGGGCCAGCACCGCCACCTGCTTGCCGTCCTGCACGGCAATGAAGGCGGCGCGCATGGCCACCTCGGTCTTGCCAAAGCCGACATCGCCGCAGACCAGGTGATCCATGGGCTGATCGGCACGCATGCTTTGGATGACGTTGTCGATGGCCTGTTGTTGATCGGGGGTTTCCTCAAACGGAAACCCGGCCGCAAAGGCGCGGTACTGGGCCTCGTCGATATGATAGGTATAGCCGTGGCGGGCCTCGCGCCGGGCGTAGATATCCAGCAGTTCGGCGGCCACGTCGCGCACCCGCTCGGCGGCTTTGCGCCGGGCCTTCTCCCACTGGCCGCTGCCCAGCTTGTGCAGCGGAGCGGTCTCCGGCGAGGCGCCGGTGTAGCGGCTGATGAGATGCAACGAGCTGACCGGCACGTAGAGCTTGTCGCCGCCGGCGTACTCCAGGGTCAGAAACTCGGTGTCCTGGCCGTTGAGCTGCAGCGTCTGCAGCCCCTTGTAGCGGCCCACGCCGTAATCCTCATGGACCACCGGCGCATCGACGGTCAGCTCGGCCAGGTTGCGGACGATGGCGTCGCTGTCGCGATCGCTTTGTTTGCGCCGACGCCGCTGCAGTACCTGCTGGCCGAACAGCTGGGTTTCGGCGATCACCGCCAGGGCGGGGTCGTTCAGCAGCAGGCCCTGATCCAGCGGCGCCACGGTGATGGCCAGCGGTTCGTCGCTGTCGACAAACTGCTGCCAGCTGTTCAGCTCGCGCGGGCGGATGTGATAGTGACCGAGCATCTCCAGAATGTATTCGCGCCGGCCGGTGGTCTCGGCGGCGAACAGCACGCGGCCGGGGAAGTGGTCGAGAAACGCCTTGAGCTGACGGGCCGGCTCGGCGGCGCGCACGTCCAGGTTCAGCGGCGGCGGGGCCTCGGTGGCGAACTGAACGGCCGATTCATCCTCGAACTTGAAGTTTTGCAGCGCGACCCGAGGGTGTTGTTTGAGGCCGGCGAACAGTTCCGGCACCGGTAAAAACAGCTCGGGCGGACTGAGCAGGGGGCGTTCCTGATCGTGGCGCAGCTGCTCGTAGCGGTGGCCGACCTCGCCCCAGAAGCTTTCGGCCGCCTCTTCCAGCTGGGCCTCGCCCAGAAACAGGCTCTGGCCCGGTAAATAATCGAACAGGGTTGCCATCTGTTCGTGAAACAGTGGCAGATAGTATTCGATCCCGGCGCTGGCCAGTCCCTCGCTTACATCCTGATAGACCCGCGCCTTTTGCGGATCACCCTCGAAGCGGGCCCGAAAGGCCTGGCGAAAGCGGGAAATGGCTTCCTTGTGCAGCGGGTACTCGTGGGCCGGCAGCAGACGCACCTGGTTGACTTTGTCGGTGGAGCGCTGGGTTTCGGGATCGAAGATCCGGATGCTTTCGATCTCGTCATCGAACAACTCGATACGATAGGGCGCCTCGCTGCCCATGGGAAAGAGATCGAGAATGTTGCCGCGTACCGCGAACTCGCCATGCTCCATCACCGCCGAGACGCACTGGTAGCCGGCCGACTCCAGGCGCCGGCGCATTGCATCCAGTTGCAGGGTCTGGCCGAGATCCAGCATCAGGGTATTGGCCTGCAGATAATCGGGCGGCGGCAGGCGGTGCATCAGGGTCTGCACCGGGATCAGCAGGATGCCCTGCTGCATATCCGGCAGATGATAGAGACTGGTCAGGCGCCCGGAGATAATGTCCTGATGGGGCGAGAAGACATCGTAGGGCAGGGTTTCCCAGTCCGGGAAATTGAGAATCGGCAGCGCGGTGTCGGCCAGGTAAAAGCGCAGGGCGTATTCCAGCCGCTGGGCGGCGGCGGTGTCGGCGGCAATGACCACCAGCGGCCCGTCATGCTCCCGGGCCGCCTGGCTGATGACCAGCGCCGGGCTGTTGCCATACAGTTGCCCCCAGCGGGACAGTTCGCCGGCGCGGGCGGGCAACGGCGGATGAAACGGATTACACAGGGAGACGTCTGACATGCGAACGGTTGGCAGCTGACCACAGGAAAAGAGGGCCGCCATTTTACCGGGTTCGGCCGCTAATGTGAAAACGTTCCTGTCTGTCGAGGTCGATTTAACGGATATCCTCGATCGACAGCTGTTTGCTCATAATGTTGGGGGTAATCAGCCCGTAGCCCTGCTGCTGCCAGTGAACCAGTTCGGTGATGGCCGAGGGGGCCAGTTTGATGAAATCCTGAAAGTCATCGGTACTGTAATCATAATCCTTCGCGGCCAGACCGCAGACGATGAACTCCACGCCCAGCTGGTCGTAATACTTCATGCGTTCGACCGCGGTTTTGTATTTTTCATAATTGTGTTTGGCGACCGTGACGATCTCGGTGCCGTGAATCACTACCTTGATGCTCATGAACTCGGGCGAAAAGTTATACGGCGCCTCGCCCAGCGGATTGATATAGGAGCGCACCCAGTATAATGCCGAGTTGATCTTCTCCGGGTGATCGAAATAGAAGTCGAAAACGACTTTGGGATCCTCGTACGGGGTTTTGACAATCTCCCCGCTATGCACAGGGCTATAGAACAATAACAGGGTAAACAAAAGAACGATTGGACGGGTCATGGCGGCACTCCTTTAGCGGGGCCTGTAACCCAGTATAGAAGAGACAGGGCCGAGTAACGAGGGACGAGTGCCGAGTAAAAGCGCTGTTAACAGAAATTAATATGTCTTGTTAAACGTAATGTTATTTCGTCGGACAAAAGAAAAGGGCCGGGGAAGAGGATGATATTGCTCCTCGTCCCTCGGCCCTCGTCACTCGTCCCTGTGTTGTCAGAAGTCCAGATAAACCCCGACGAAGGGACCGTCGAATTTCATGTTGGAGTAGACATCATCCAGATCGTCCAGTTCCAGCTCCAGGCTACGCACGCCGGCTTCGATACCGAGCAAGTAGCTGGTGGTGTA
>NZ_JAWOCR010000024.1:0-3874 GCF_046483665.1 Thiohalophilus sp.
GTCACTTTTAATTCGCGCCGGTCATATTCAGGCAACTCCAGGAAGAAACCAAAGTTCTCCCGTTCCTGCTCACGCAACGGCGGCTGCGGCGCCATGTTCAGGGCCTTGCGACTGGCATTTGACTTGTCGTGAATCGGACAGATATCCACGCACAAACCACAGCCGGTACAGTCCTCCGGCGCCACCTGGTAACTGATCATCATTCCTTCAGGAAAACCCTTGCCCAGCATCGGATGGGCCTTGAAATTTTGCGGTGCCTTTTTAAACGCCGCTTCGCTGAAGATTTTGCTGCGGATCGCCGCATGCGGACAGACCAACGGGCATTTACCGCACTGGGTACACAACTCGGGCTCCCAGACCGGTATTTCCAGCGCCAGGTTGCGCTTTTCATAGCGTGCCGTCCCCAACGGATAACTGCCATTGGCCGGTAACCGGCTGACCGGCACCTCATCGCCACGGCCGGCGATGATCTCGCCCGTCACCTGTTGCACGAAGTCGGGCGCCTCGGCCGGCACCGGCGGTTTGATCTCAAGCTCACTCTCCACCTGTTTCGGAATGGCCACTTCCTGCAGATGATCGAGGGCCGCATCGATGGCCTGGAAATTGATATCGACAATCCGCCGGCCTTTTTTGCCGTAGGTTTTCTCCACCGCGCTCTTGATCGCCCCGATCGCCTGTTCTTTGGGCAAAATACCGGAGATGGCGAAAAAGCAGGTCTGCATAATGGTATTGATGCGTTTTCCCATCCCCGCCTGCTCGGCAACGGTATACGCATCAACGGTATAAAAATGGATCTGTTTGTCGATGATCTGCTGCTGCATTTTGCGCGGCAGGCTTTGCCAGACCCGATCGGCGGGCTCTGGCGAGTTGAGCAGAAATACGGCTTCTTGCTTTGCCTTGTCGAGCATGTTGTAGCGTTCAAGAAACACCGGCTGATGGCAGGCAACAAAATCGGCATCGTTGTCGCCGATAAGATAGGTCGAGCGGATCGGTCTGGGTCCAAAACGCAGATGGGACACAGTGACCGCTCCGGCCTTCTTCGAGTCATAAACAAAGTAACCCTGGGCATGAAGTTCGGTGGATTCACCGATAATCTTGATACTGTTCTTGTTGGCACTGACTGTTCCGTCGCTGCCCAGGCCATAGAACATAGCCTGAAAGGTATCTATATGGGCATCGGTTCGAAAAGCTGAGTCCCATTCCAGGCTGGTATGCGTAACATCGTCGTGAATACCGATGGTAAAGTGATTCTTCGGATTATTTCTGCTCAGCTCATCGAATACCGCCTTGATCATGCCCGGAGTAAACTCTTTGGAAGATAACCCATAGCGGCCCCCGGTCACTGTCGGCATCCCGTCAAACCGGCAATCACCGCTGCAGTAGTGCTGGGCTATGGCCGTAACCACATCCTTGTACAGGGGTTCGCCGTCCGCTCCCGGTTCCTTGGTGCGATCCAGCACCGCGATTTTATTGACGCTCGGCGGCAGGGCGTGAATCAGGGTTTCGGCATCAAAGGGGCGATACAGCCGGACCTTGAGCAACCCCACTTTTTCTCCCTGACGATTGAGATATTCCACCGTCTCCTGGACTGCTTCGGCCCCGGAGCCCATCAGGATTATCACCCGTTTGGCCTGTTCGTTTCCGAAATACTCAAACAACCGGTACTGTCGACCGGTCAATTCGGCAAAGCGGTCCATCGCCTGCTGCACAATACCGGGTAATTTTTCATAAAAAGGATTGACGGTTTCCCGCGCCTGAAAATAGATATCCGGATTTTGTGAGCTGCCACGTAACACGGGGTGTTCCGGTGAGAGGGCGTTGCGCCGATGGCGCTCGATCCAGTCTGGCCGGACCATCGCCTTGAGGACCTCATCATCGATACCCTGCAGTTTGGCCACTTCGTGAGAGGTACGAAAACCATCGAAAAAATGCACCATCGGCACCCGCCCCTCCAGACTCGCCGCCTGGGCGATCAGGGCAAAGTCCATCACCTCCTGGGGTGAGTTGGCGCATAGAAAACCAAACCCGGTCATGCGTGTACTCATCACATCACTGTGATCGCCAAAAATTGACAGAGCCTGACAGGCCAGCGAGCGGGACGCCACATGAAAGACCGTCGGAGTCAATTCCCCGCCAATCTTGTACATGTTGGGGATCATCAGCAGCAGACCCTGCGAGGCGGTGAATGTCGTGGTCAGGGCTCCGGTCTGTAAAGCGCCGTGAATTGCGCCAGCGGCACCGCCTTCACTTTGCATTTCGACGATGTGCGGTACTGTTTTCCACAGGTTAGTCTGACCGCGCGACGACCACTCGTCTGCCCATTCTCCCATCGGCGAGGCAGGGGTAATAGGATAAATAGCGATGACTTCGTTAAGCTTGTGCGCGACGGTTGCAGCGGCCTGATTGCCGTCGATTGTCAAACTACGGGGGCTGGACATGATACAGGGGATCCTTTCAGGGCAGAGTCACACCCATAAAGATAGATCGCCTGAACCTCGGCGTCTATTTCTTTAGAGTATTACCCGGATATCATCTGCTTGAGTAATCCCGGCGCCGGTCAGTATACTCAACCTGCCCGCTGTTTATCCGTATTATGATAATCCAGAAACGCGGCGGCTCCCTCTGCGCCCAGATATTTTTTCAGCAGCCTGTGGTCAGCCTGGCGCAGGTCAACCCGGATCAGGCCATCGACACAATGCTGGAAGTGGGGGTCAACATTGAAACCCAGCAGTCGGCCGCCCAACTTCAGATATTGTCGAATCAGCACCGGTACGCCCTTGTCATCTTCTTCGATTTCGGCAATCAATGTAGATAGCTCATCCAGATTGATATCTTTGTGCAGCATCGTATTCCAGCCGTCCTTCCAGTTCACCCGGTACGGGTAACGCGGCTTGACATGCCGACCCAGTGCACCATCGAACAAATTCTGCTTGAGAAACCGGATCAACAAACGCTGTGACATCCCGCTGTAATCATTACTGATACTGACCGGGCCGAACAGATTGGCATATTGCGGATTTTGCGCTATAAAATGGCCGATTCCTTTCCATAACAACATCAATGGCGCAAAGTTGCGCTGATATTCCGGCCGCACGAAAGAACGTCCAAGTTCAATAGCTGGACTGATCTGTTGCAGGAAGTTGCGACTGTAGCGAAACAGCGAATGACTGTATAGACCACGACGACCATAACTGCGCAAGATTTCATCGACCAGCCCCAGCCGGTAGCCCCCGACCACCTGCTTCTGCCGTGCATTCCAGACAAACAGATGCAAATAGAATCGGTCAAACAAATCGATATCACTGCTATTGCCAGTACCCTCACCCACCGCTCTGAAGCTGATTTCACGCTGACGACCGATTTCCTGTAACAAAAGAGGTATTTGCCCCGCCCTGGCATACCAGACCTGTAACTCGCCGGAGGTATCCAGCTGCTGCTCAAGTGGTAATGTGGCCAGTTCATGCTCCAGCTGTATAGTGTCTACCGGCGGTAAAATTGATGACTGCACTTCTTCCCCGGAAATTGACAGTTCACTGTTTATTCCGCCTTCGCTCTGTGACAACAGGCAGGTTCGCATACGTAAATACCCTGCCAGTTCCTGCATCCGCTCGAACCTGAGTAGCTTGCTTTTATCAAACGGCTTACCAATACGTAAGCTTATCGTACTGTGACATTTATTAAGCAGTTCGCGAGGCAGCAACACGGTTTTGAATACTGGCGGCAATAATCCGCTCAGACAAAACAGCGGGCTGTTATTGCCCGCAAACTGAATGGGCACAACACTCGCATCACAAAGGCGGGCCAGTCGTGCCACGGATGCGTCCCAGGGTCCTTCGCTCACCGACCAATTCCCCCAACGACGAGACGCCACATC
>NZ_JAWOCR010000030.1:0-15523 GCF_046483665.1 Thiohalophilus sp.
GTTCTGAGTTCTGAGTTCTGAGTTCTGAGTTCTGAGTTCTGAGTTCTGAGTTCTGAGTTCTGAGTTCTGAGTTCTGAGTTCTGAGTTCTGAGTTCTGAGTTCTGAGTTCTGAGTTCTGAGTTCTGAGTCACGCAGGCTATCGCCAGCGTGACCTATGTCAGCTATTCCTCGTCACTCGTACCTTGTCCCTCGGCACTGTTTTTAAAGCCAGTCCGTCAGCGCAATGCCGATCCCGATGCGTTTTACTCTGGCGTTATAGTCGATCAGGCTCTCGCCGTAACCGTCGAAGTACTGAATAAACCACTTGGCCCGGCGGCTCATGGGAAAACTCCAGTTCAGCTCGAGCGCGCCCCGGTTGTCCGCATCGAGATTGTTGCGCAGCATCAATGACACAGTGTGCCGTTGGTTGGCATAGGCCATCCGGAGTTCGCCATTGCCCAGGTAATGCTCGATGTCCGGATTATCATCGAATTGCTCCGCCGTCTGAACCCGGTACCACGGTTTAAAGTCCAGATAGAAATTCCCGCGCTCGAAGATAAACCGGGCGTACACCCGATTCCAGCTGCGGGACTTGCTGCCGCTCTGTCCGTTGGATTGATGACTGAGACCGAGAATATTCAGCTTGTTGGTGAAACCGAATATCTGCCAGTCATTTTGCATGGTCGCAAACAGTTCCGGCTCATGATTGGCTTCGCGAAACGGCTGTGAGTTGTCATCGTTAAATGCCTGCCAGTAGGATTGGTTGGTGTAGGCAGCATATAACGTGATGCGATCGTCAAATATCTCGTCCGTTAACGGCATTTTTATACTGATCTGGAATTTAACTTCAGGCTCTTCAATAACGCCGTCCTGTTGCGGGTCAAATGGTGTCTGATTGGGCTTGCTATTATAGGTCAGCGGCAACAGATAATTGGGTTTGTGCGGGGTCAGAACAAAAGGCTGATAGCGGGTATCCTGCTCGATACGCAGCCGCTTATCCAGTGGCGAAACCGGATTATCCGTCTTCTCCTGCGCGATCACTATAGCCGGCAACAGGCTGCCCACCAACAGCAACCCCGGGGATAACCATTGACGCAAAATAAAATCACCTGGGTCCATGCTGAGTCCTGCATCTATTCCCGGCGTTCGCCAGCCGGGGATTCAGGGAAACGGCCTGCTTGCACGGCAAGGAAATGCTGATAATCATTCATAGCAACAGGTTCAGCCCCGCCGAATGTCCGACAACGCCCGTTCGGCCCGCTCGTAGCCCAGGTCAATCATTTCCTGAGCCCGATGAAACTCAAAAATACCGCAGGCATTCACCGGAATCTCGATCAGATATTCCGGATTATAAGCGGCAATGCGAAAACGGGCGATACTGTTTTGCATCGCCTCGATGGAGCGGGAAACGATATCGAACACATCGATCTCCGGCTCCAGTTTATCGCTCAGGCCCAGCTTGTCCTGCAGTCCTTCGATAAACTGACCAATGGCACGACGATAAGCGTTTTTATCATCAGTTTGCAATTCAGGTCCGGTGTCTGTTTGTTCAAGCTCTTCTTCGCTACGCCCGCTGAGACTGACTGCCACCGTTATTGCAGTACTGTCATGCAAGGTCGGCGCCACCGGCACCGGGTTAAGCAGCCCGCCGTCGACCAGCAGGAGACCATCACGTCTGACCGGAGTAAAGATCGTCGGGATGGCGATCGAGGCGCGAAGAGCCTCGAACAGGGATCCGCGATTCAACCAGACCTCGCGCCCGTGCTCGATATCGGTGGCCACCGCGGTAAAAGTGATAGGCAGATCCTCAATATTCACATCCCCCAACATGTCCTCAAGCTTGCCCATGACTCGCTCGCCACTGAACAGGCCACTGCGGCTGAAGGCAAAATCGAGCAGACGCACCACATCATATTTGCTCAACTGGGTAACCCATTCCTCGTACAGTTCCAGTTTACCGGCGGCATAAATTCCGCCGATCAAACCACCCATCGACGAACCGGCAATCGCCCGGATGTGATAATCGCTGTTTTTCTCCAGCCAGCGAATCACGCCAATCTGCGCCAGTCCACGCGCACCGCCGCTACCCAGTACCAGAGAAAGTTCTCGCTCGCTGTGACTCATACTCTCACCTGTCCGTGTTCAAACTGTCAGTTTTATCGCCGCCAGACATCAGCAGGCCGTTGTGTTATCCCACACAGCCGCATCATGCGCCAGGATGCTTATAAAATACAGCCCCGATCGCGTCCGCTGCGCTTGGCCTCGTACATCGCCTCGTCCGCCCTGGAGAGAAAGCGATCGGCATCATCCTCGCGCTGCAATTCGGTCACCCCGAAGCGGGCAGTCTGCTTCCACTCCAGCGGCTCTATCTGCATTGCCTTGAGCGCCTCCCGCATGCGCTCGGCCATGGTCGCTGCGCCTTCACGCCCGGGTTCCAACAGCGAGATCATGAATTCCTCGGCCAGCGTAACGAGTCAGAAAATCACCGTCACGAATACCCTTCTGCAAGGTATGTGCAAGGCTATCAGTCCCTCATCTCCCGCAGCTGGCTGATGAGGAAACAGTCAAACTGCTTGCGATAGAAAAAATGCAGCGTGCTGACCAGCACGATAACCTTATAGTCGCAGGGAATCGCACCCGAGCAGGGATAGCCGGTAACCGTCTGCAACGCGCCCCGGAAGATCGCCAGCAAGTCGATCGCAAGGAGACAAGGGTCATCATCTCTTTTTCAGTCTCAGAATATCGAAGTCCTGTTCACTGACACCCTGACGGGCTCGCCTCTACATCATGCACAGGGAAACTGGACTGTTTACTATCAACAATCACAAACGTTACAGCACCGGGTGTAGTGACTTGATTGTATCGAACGTTCACTCCCCGGCTTGAACCGTCACGGCATTTTGTGGCCAGGCCGAAGCATCGATGGTTTCCTGATAGGCGTGCCAGGTGGCGTGACCGACTACCGGCATCCCCAGCGCCAGTCCCAGCAATCCTGTCGCAAAACCGGCCAGCAGGATCGCCACGATCAACGCTGCCCAGAGCAACATGGCCGGTTTATTGCGCAGGACCGCGTTGACACTGGTCAATACCGCTGTGACCGTATCGGCGCGACGATCCAGTAACATCGGCAGGGAGAAGGCGCTGGCGCAAAAGACCACGGCAGCAAAGATCGTCCCCACCGCCGACCCCACACCGAGAAACAGGGCAAAATCGGCCAGTTCCGGGTCGGCATCCACCGGAAAAAAGATATGCACCATGGAAGCGGCCCGCGCCCAGACCAGAAACACCACCAGCAGAATCACCGCGAACACGAGCAAGTTGCCCAGATGCCGGTGTCCCTCGCGCAGACAATAGCCCAGCACCGGCCGGCGCCCGGACTGCAACTGACGGCTGATGGAATAGAGTCCCACCGCCAGCACCGGCCCAATGAAAATAAACCCCGACAGCATCGCCAGTAACAGATAAATACTGCCGTAATGCCAGGCAACCGCACTGATAAGATAACTGATCAACAGCAGTGCCGCGCCATAACTGAGGCTCGGTCCCGGCGCCCGGCGCAGATCCCGCCAGCCCAGTTTCAACCAGCGTAACGGGGCTCCGGTATCCAGCTCGCGGCACGGCGCGACAAACGGCAGTTCGTCCGGGCTCATCTCGGATTCTTCGGGGGAAGGTGTCGAAGTCATACCTGTCTCCTTACCGTGGAGAAAACCGGGTTTTGCTGTTATTTGATCTTTAATACCGGAGCCTGGCGGAGCCGGTAATGCGCTAGCGGACGCCAATGCAATATGAGCGCAACCTGCTGCTCTCGTCAACCGCCTGTCAAAACCATAACGGAGATACACGCTGCCGTCAGCGATTTCACCTGTGCTCCCACTTTTTCTGACCGACGCAAGCCGGTGGCTTGCCGGCCCTGCACCGCACTGGCCGGACCTTCGGCCTTGCCCATAGCGGGGGTGCTTCTGCTAACCCGTTACGCTCGGCTCAGATGCCTGCGTATAGAAAAAATCACCCGATATCCCTGATAATAGCCGTTAGGTGCGAAACCAGCCGATTCTGAACGCAAACCGCCCCCTGCGCTGAGGTGGCGCAGGGGGCGGTTAACACGGGCCGACCGCAAGCGGTCGGGTTCGGTATTATTGCACCGAACCGAAGTGCGGATCGGTGACATCGGCCGGGGAGGGAACTCCGGCGATGCGGGTTCCCTGATTGACCGGACCGTCGGGAAACAGTTGATACAACCAGCGCGAACCGCCCTCATCCTCAAATCGTTCATTGAGTGCCTCGGTCAGTTCCCGGGCATGCTTCAACTGACCATTGTTCTCGTAATGCACCCGCAAAAACTTGATCACTTTCCAGTGGTCGTCGGTCAGGTCTATGCCCAGCTCTGTGGCTGTTGATTCGGCCTGTTGCTCGTTCCAGGCACGGAATTGCTCCATTCCCTCATCATCATGAATGCCAAGCACATTTTCGCGTTTTTCTTTATTGCTCATGTCTTTCATCAACCTGTCTCCTTGCGTGTACATCATTCGGGGAAGCCCATTCGGGTCGTTCTCGGTAAATGTAATGGTGCTTCCTGATTTAAGTCTAGTTCAAATTGGTATTACCGCTAATCCTAATACTTGCAGGAATTGGCGCATTGATAAATCTTAATGCCAAATCCGCACAGGGCAAAAACCAGGTAGCGCGCCCTCCGGCTGGCCGATGGCACTGTCAGTATTGGCCGGGCAATAACCATACTAAAAGAAATGTTATAAATCGGGCCCCCGTGCCCCGACACGATAGCCGATTCCAGACAAAAAAAACGCTTCCCCGTTTTACCCGCCATCTGGAGGCTTTATCGACGGATTGTGTATTACCACCCGCTCAAAGCCAGGCGGGGAAAATAATCCTTACAACCACAACCAAAGGTATTATTATAATAAGTCTGTTTCAGCCTCATAAACCCGTTTTATTAAAAACCTGTATTTTATGCGTAAAAAACCGGAATCCAAGCAGATCATAATCACCAATGCCGTTGTCGTACTGCTGTTTGTTGCGATTCTGGTTTTCGTCAATATTTTCTACTTCAATCAATTGAATAGTCGTCTGTCGACGATCAACGACAATTACAACCGCAAGCTCGAAGCGCTTACCCAGATGTCGCGAATTGTGCGCGATCGTTCCCTGACCATGTTGAACATGCACCTGTCCGATGACGTCTGGCATATCGACGAGCAGTACATGCACTTTCACAAGCTTGCGCCGGAATTCATGGCGCTACGCGAACAACTCGCAAACCTGTCACTCAATTTCGACGAACAGGCCGAGCTGGAACGAAGCCTGGCCTTGATCCGTAAGACCCAGCCGTTACAGGACGACATCGTACAACGTATCTACAATGGCAGTGACGAGCGGATTCTGCACGACATCATGCACAAAGACATGCCGATGGAAAACCGGTTGTGGCAGAGCTTCGACCGGCTTAACCAGCTGGTGCGTAATAATACTGAACAGGCTCGCCAGGCAGCCAACGTGGAGTTTAAAAACTCGCAGAGCATCATTATTTCCGTCGCGGTGGTTCTGGCAATATTCATCAGCCTGTTGATGTTCTACTCCCTGCGACGCATCGAGCGCATCGAATACCGACTGATTGATCGGACCGAACTGCTCAGCTGGGAAGCGACCCATGATCCGCTGACCAATGTCTGGAATCGCCGTTTTCTGGAACACCGCATTAACCAGCTAGTCGAGGCAGAATCTGCGCCCGAACCACAGCATGTTTTGATCTATATTGACCTGGACAATTTCAAGCCCATCAACGATACCTACGGCCATTTCCTGGGGGATAATTTTCTGCGCGCCATTGCCCGCTGCGCCGAGACCTGCATCCGCAAGAACGATACCCTGGCGCGCATCGGGGGCGATGAGTTCGCCGTACTGCTGGAAAACTGCACCCCGGAGAAAGCCGGCGCCATCGCCGAATGCATTCGCGCCAGCATCAACGACTGCAGCATCGTTCATAATGAGCAGACCATTCAAAGCGAAGGTTGCAGCATCGGCATTGCAACCTTCGATGAAAGCCTGGAGGAGGTCGATGATCTGCTCAAACAGGCCGACAACGCCTGCTACCGGGCCAAGCGCGCAGGCAAGAACCGCATAAGCCATGCTTACGACGGTTAATTGTCATGTGGTGCCAGGCCAGGCCGGTCGTTTGATTCGCCGTTGCAGCACTTCGATTATTCCAGATCCCAGAGCAGATTCAGCATCCGCGCTCATGCCGGTGCTGGCGAACCGGGCAGGCGGGACAACATCGGATGCCGGCCGGTTGCGGCGGCCCCGACATGCGTCACCCTCGCTCTGGCTATGCTCAGCGCCTGTTTCAGGTGGTGCAACTCGTCAACCTGGTGATAAATGTGAGCAATCACTTCATCCAGGCGGGCTGGCACCCGCTGGCTACCCTCATCGCCCGTGCGGCACTGCTCGCGGGTCTGCACCAGATCCCGGATCGCCTGCAGGCGGGCCAGTTCCCCGATTTTACAGGTCTCGTCCCTCGTCCGGGGAATGCTGCCGGGTTACATCCCGACCAGTTGTGCGCTATAGCCGCTGGACTCGACCTGACCGAGCAGGCGGGCGGTATCGGCCACATCCGCATCATAGCTGACCAGCAGCAGATGGGGCTTGTCCTCGCTGAAGCGCGGCGCGATGACCCCCTCGACCTGACGCAGCTGATCTTCCAGCGCGCCCCGTTCGGCGGCGGGCAGGGTTTCGTTCACATGGATCATGATATCGGCCAGTTGCATGGTCTCGCCTCCTTCGCATCGATTGGATCTAATCTTAACGCTAGTTCAGATCATTTCGAACAGCAATGCCAGCTGGCTCCGGTCCTCCACCGAAAAACGGCCTGTATAACAGGCCGTTAATCTCCTCCACGAAAGCGGCGACGCAGCGCACACCCGGGCCCGGTGATCCAGAGCGCCTGAGCGATAGCGCCGGCCGCGTACTGGAAATCCCGCGACCAGGGACCGCCCCATATCGGTGACGGACACTCAGTCTTTTGTTTCTGTCCCCTGTCTCTCGCCGCAGGTCGAGGCAACATTGTCGAGCAGGCGGTCGACGGTGATATTGAAGGCCGGGGTAACAGGACAGCCAGCAGCCCGCAGTGCTCGCGCGGTCCAGACGTTACAGGTATTGAAAAGATGATACGTATCGCGGGACGGATAAAAACGACTTTCGCCGTAGAGACCGGGTTGAAGCGCCGTGGCTGAACCGTTATCACGGGCAAAACGGGCATCGAGGTACCGGCACATCCGTGCAAATCCGTCACGGGAGAGTTCGAGGTAGATGATCTCGCTATGCGGGAAGTAGTCTGTCACCGGCTCACTGAACCCGACCAGATGCAGCACACTGGAAGTCGGCCACAACCCGGCCTTGAGAAGATGACCGCGGTGGGAATCCCAACGCGTGTAGTAATCGCGATCGCCCCAGCCGATCTCCAGATATCGTGCGTCGGGAAAGTCCGCCTGCTCGGGCAACAGCCCTGCCGGGATCGCCTCGCGCTCGATCACGATTCCCGCATGCCAGCCGTGACTGACCAGGTAGATCGGGATTACCGGTTCCCCCTCGCCAGGCGGAAACAGCCCCTCGGGTGGCGCGGCGCAGGCGCCCAGCCACAACACAAACGCCCACGGCGAAAGCCACACCCGGCCCCGCTGTCGCGTTTTCGATATACCGCCCATTAATCCAGCATATCATCATCACCCTCGTTCACCCACTGTAGGGTGGAACAAGCGTAGCGCTTACACCAGAAAGCTGGCAAAACTGTCAGAGGGACTTTCGGGAAATAACGCAGAGGAGCGGCTCGCGGGGTGCAGGGCGTATTTGTCTTTGCGACCACTCAGAGCTGACAGTATTTTTCCGCATCTTTGCGAACGCCGCGATAAAATCGATGGTCGGTATACGAAACACTCAGTGCCTCACCACCCTCCTGCCCGAAGAGCCTGGCAGGAGTACTCGCAACCCATCCTGCAATGATGTCTCGTCAGACCCCACCCGAAAAGAAACAAAAGGAACCAGACAATCAGCAGGATCCGACGCGTTTCCCCTCAAAGGTATTGCGCATCTGCATCTCACCGATCGGACCCGCCTGAATATTCATCTCGAACCAGCCCTGCGTGGTGGTTCTGTTGAAATTGACCTCGCCCTGACCGCTGGAAGCGCCGTGTTCGCCCCGGCACTGAATATCCCAGGCAACCCGGTTCGCACTTTCGTGGGTAGTGGTAAAGTTGCATCCCTGTCCCATGTCGTTTGGTTTGAAATCGATCTCATCGCCCTCCACGCACTGGCGTTTGGTTTGCGGCTCGCGTTGCATCATCTGCGCCATCTCTTTCGGCACGCCGCTCAGTTCCATTTTATAGGTCATCTCCCACAGACCCGGCTGGATGTTATAATCGGCCGCGAGCAGCTGAAAATTGAGCAGCAGCAAGCCCAGTATCGACAGCGTCATCCCTGTATGCCTTATTTTTTGTTTGCCTGATCCAGACACCTAAACCTCCTCATTCTCTCCGATTTGAAATTCACCGTTCTCGTAACGCTCGATAATCCGCAAGGCCGCCGACTCGTCCTCGTCGTCCACGCTCAGTTTGATATGGCCCATTGGGATCAGTACGCCGATACCGCCCTGCAGATATTCGCCGTTGACGTAAGTGTCGATACCCTGCGATTCGAGCAATCCTCTGACCAGGTTGCCCTCAATATAGTCATTGGCGTTGTAGATGATCACCATCAGCCGCTGCTGTCCGACTCGTAGGGATAGCGCAAATGACCGAAGCGAATCACCAGCACGGTCAGCGCAATAATCAAAGCCGAGCCGGCCACCGCCAGCATGCGCCAGTCTTCCAGGGCTTTCATGTCCAGCACCAGGTAGCGGGCCAGGGCAATGATGGCGATATACAGGGGAATCCGGATCGGCAGCTTGCCGGACTTGAGATAGATGCCGGCCATCGCCAGCACCTCCAGGTAGATGAACATCAGCAACAAATCCGCCAGCGTTACTGCACGGGCATCGACCATCACGCCGATCTCGATGCCAAAGGCGATCACCGTGGCCACGGCGATCAGCACCAGGCCCAGTGCCTGCAGCATATCCAGCGATTCGCCCATCTTCAGCTTGATGCCGCGTAGCTCCATACTTCTCTCCCTGTTTTGATCTTCAGTGGCGGTCGATGCCGACTCTCCGGACAAACCGACCTGACTTGATTATGCTATTTGTCTGAGTGAGTTCCAATGCCGATATGGCGGCCACTTCCTCGCTGACACGCAAACCCTGTTTCTCACCGCCACACCCCGGCCCGGCGGAGCAGGAACGATGGGCGGCCGGCGTCAGTAAGCCTTTGCTCTGTAACTTGATCGGACTAATGCGCCTCATCCTGGCGCGTGACACCCGGGCCATCGCCACGCTCTCCTGCTGCAACCATCCTCAGACCCGAAAAGATCAGAGATTGTCTGCAGGACAATAACCCGCATTTTTACACGTATATACCCGCTTGCGATTATTTTTTGTTAACTGATTTTAATCAATGGATTTAGACTGAATCCAAACTACACTGAAGTACAAGGCTGAGAAAGTGTCAGCGAGACAACGCCAATGACGCTGTCATGCCCGCAGGTAAACCCGTAACTGTGTTCGCCGTTGAATTAAATCGCGAGCAAACCATTTGTCCACACGATAGCCAGACACTATCGCGGACATCGGAACAAACGATTTTTTCCGATTCAGGTTCTTACCTAGAGTTCAAAGTATCTCCGGTAAACGGGGAAATATGACACGCCAAATATATGGAGAAGACGATGGATGACATAACCAAATGCCCGGTAATGCACGGCGCGGCCACTGAAACCGGCCAGTCGAACATGGAATGGTGGCCCAAAGCCCTGAACCTCGACATTTTGCATCAGCACGATACCAGGCCCGACCCGATGGGCCCGGACTTCAACTATCGCGAAGAGGTGAAAAAACTCGACTTCGACGCACTCAAAAAAGACCTGCATGCCCTGATGAAAGAGAGCCAGGCCTGGTGGCCGGCAGACTGGGGCCACTATGGCGGTCTGATGATCCGCATGTCCTGGCATGCGGCCGGCTCCTATCGTGTCGCGGATGGCCGCGGCGGCGCCGGCACCGGCAATCAGCGCTTTGCGCCGATCAACTCCTGGCCGGACAACGCCAACCTGGACAAGGCCCGTCGTCTGCTCTGGCCGATCAAGAAAAAGTACGGCAACAAGATCAGCTGGGCGGACCTGATTACCTACGCGGGGACCATCGCCTATGAATCCATGGGCCTGAAAACCTTCGGCTTCGGTTTCGGCCGTGAAGATATCTGGCACCCGGAAAAGGACACCTACTGGGGGTCAGAGAAGGAATGGCTCGCCCCCAGCGATAACCCCAACAGCCGCTATTCCGGCGAGCGGGATCTGGAAAACCCGCTGGCCGCGGTCATGATGGGCCTCATTTACGTGAATCCCGAAGGCGTGGACGGCAACCCGGATCCGCTCAAGACCGCCCATGATGTGCGCGTCACCTTCGAGCGCATGGCCATGAACGACGAGGAAACCGTGGCCCTGACCGCCGGCGGCCATACCGTGGGCAAGTGTCACGGTAACGGCGACGCCGCCCTCCTCGGCCCCGAACCCGAAGCCGCCGATGTGGAAGAACAGGGCCTGGGCTGGAACAACCATACCCGGCGCGGCATCGGCCGTGACACCGTCACCAGTGGTATCGAAGGGGCCTGGACCTCCAACCCGACCGTGTTCGACTCGGGTTACTTCGACATGCTGCTGGATCACGAGTGGGAATCCCGCAAGAGCCCGGCCGGGGCCTGGCAGTGGGAACCGGTGGATATCAGGGAGGAAGACCGACCAGTGGATGTCGAGGATATGACCACCCGCTACAACCCGATCATGACCGACGCGGATATGGCCATGAAGATGGATCCCGAATATCGCAAAATTCTGGAGAAATTCCGCGCCGACCCCGACGCCTTCAAGGACGCTTTCGCGCGGGCCTGGTTCAAGCTGACCCACCGCGACATGGGTCCCCGGGATCGCTACATCGGCCCCGACGTGCCCACTGAAGAGCTGATCTGGCAGGACCCGGTACCGGCCGGCAACAGCGATTACGATGTGCAGGCCGTGAAGGATAAAATTGCCGCCAGCGATCTCAGCATCAGCGAAATGGTCGCCACCGCCTGGGACAGCGCCCGCACCTTCCGCGGTTCGGACATGCGCGGCGGCGCCAACGGCGCACGCATTCGCCTGGCCCCGCAGAAGGACTGGGAAGGTAATGAGCCCAAGCGGCTTAACAAGGTGCTGGGTGTGCTGGAACCCCTTGCCAAAGAGAGCGGCGCCAGCATCGCCGATGTGATCGTGCTGGCCGGTAACGTCGGCGTCGAACAGGCCGCCAGTGCCGCCGGTGTTGAGGTGAGCGTACCCTTCTCCCCCGGGCGCGGCGATGCCACCGACGCGATGACCGATGCGGATTCCTTCGAGTATCTGGAACCCGTCCATGACGGCTATCGCAACTGGCTGAAAAAGGACTATGTGGTCAGTGCCGAAGAACTGATGCTGGATCGCACCCAGCTGATGGGCCTCACCGCCCCCGAGATGACCGTACTGGTCGGCGGCATGCGCATGCTGGACACCAACCACGGCGGGACAAAGCACGGGGTGTTCACCGACCGCGAAGGGACGTTGAGCAATGACTTTTTCGTCAACCTGACCGACATGAACAACACCTGGAAGCCGGCCGGCAAGGGCCTGTACGAAGTCCGCGACCGGGCAACCGACAAGCTCAAATGGACCGCCAGCCGCGTGGATCTGGTGTTCGGCTCCAACGCCATCCTGCGCGCCTACGCCGAAGTCTATGCCCAGGACGACAACCAGGAGAAATTCGTCAACGACTTCGTCAAGGCCTGGAGCAAGGTGATGGACGCGGACCGTTTCGACCTGGTCTGAAACGGGACATAACCTGAAGCAACAAGGTGTCAGAGATACGACCCTCTGGCACCTTTTTTTATTTCAGACAGATCCGCTGCGCAGGATCCACCTGCGCACTTATTTTGCGTTTAACCTCCCTACTAAACTGAGCCCGGTCCACACTTCCCGGTGCTTATAACAAGGAACAGTCCCATGACCGGCCTGAAACTCTACGACTTCGATCGCTCCGGCAACTGCTACAAGATCCGCCTGCTCCTGGCCATGCTGGGGCTGTATTACGAGCGCATCCCGACCGACAGCAGCGTTGGTGAAACCCAGACCCCCGAGTTCAAACGCCTTAACCCGCGCGGGCAGATCCCCGTGCTACAGGATGGCGAGACGCTGATCTGGGATTCCATGGCGATCCTGGTTTACCTGGCGCGACGCTACGGCGACGAGCACTGGCTGCCCACCGACGCCCTGGGCGAGGCGCATGTGATGCAATGGCTCGCCGTGTCGGAAAACGAACTGCTCTACGGCCTGGCCCGCGCCCGGGTCGCTCTGCGCTTCAACAAGCCCTTCGATCTGGAACAGTGCCACCGCGATGCCAAACCGGGGCTCGAAACACTGGAGCAGCACCTGGAAGACAACGACTGGCTGGCGGCAGACCACCTGACCATTGCCGACATCGCCTGCT
Source organism: Thiohalophilus sp. (assembly GCF_046483665.1). Lineage (GTDB taxonomy): Bacteria > Pseudomonadota > Gammaproteobacteria > UBA6429 > Thiohalophilaceae > Thiohalophilus. The sequence continues at coordinate 12,623 of NZ_JAWOCR010000030.1, forward strand.
ACCCCTACGTCGCCCTCGCCGAGGAAGGCGACGTCTCCCTGGCAGAATACCCGGCAATCCGCGCCTGGCTGCAACGGGTTGAAGCCGAACCCGGCTGGGTCCCGATGGTGGAATAACGCGCCGCGCAACAGATTACCGAAAACCCGACTCCCCGTGTCGCCACAATCAAGGCGCCACGCGACGGTTCCGGGTTTTCCCGATTCTGCAGCCGGTCCATTGAACCCGTAAAGCGTCCAATGGCAAAACATCGCATCACGCCGCCAGCAATGCCTCGATCTGCTGCAGATTGGCATCGACATCGGTATAACTGTGTCGGATGAAATGGATCTGATCACCGATCGTCAGTACCACGCCGGGATAACCGCGCACACCCAGTGACTCTGCCAGCGTCATCTCTTCCTGCAGCTGGCGTTCGATATCTTCCGAGTGAATACGTTCGATAAATGTCTCGCGCGGGATCCCCAGCTCCTCGCCCAGATCATACAAGCTGGCATAGTCCGACGGATTGCCCGCCTCCTGGTAATAAAAACGCTGGATACGTTCGTACAGGGCCACTTCCCGGCCGTACTCCCGTGCCACCAGCGTCGCCCGGCAAGAGGGCCAGGTGGAACGCACCGGCGTGTTTTGCGTCCAGAATTCAAAGTTGAATTCCACCCCGCACTGTTCGCTGATCCGATGCCAGGTCTTTTGCAGATAGTCACACACTTCCGGCTCCATCGGCTCGTCCGAATCCGGCGCCAGCCCGCCCGCCACATAAACAACATCCACTTTATCCTTCAGTGCCGCTTTCACCTGCGACCAGACCGGCCGAAAGCCCCAGCACCAGCTGCACATGGGATCATAGATGTAATATAACGTGGCACTGGCGGACATAAGCATTGCTTCCGTTACAAAGTGGCGGTTCGACCGACCGGATTCGTGGCCCACTGGTGGATGATCGCCGACAGCTGCGCCAGACCATCGGACAACGCGGCCGGGCCGGGCTGTAATATCAACGGCGATTTGATCTCGTATAACTGATTGTCCCGCACCGCCGGGATCCGATCCCAGCCGGGACGTTCGGCCACCGTGGCCGGCTGAAACTTCTTGCCGCACCACGAACCGATGATGATTTCCGGCTGTTGTTCAATCACTTCATTATCATCGGCAATGATGCGCCGTTTGGCGTCGGGATGTTGCGCCCGATCCGCACAGACATCCTCGCCGCCGGCGATGGCGATCAACTCCGACACCCAGCGAATGCCCGAGATCATCGGCTCGTCCCACTCCTCGAAATAGACCCGCGGCCGGCGTGACAGCGAAGCCGCCTGTTCCCGGGCCTGCTCGATGTTCGCGACCAGCTCGTCGATCAGCGCCTGCGCCTTCTGTCCGGCGCCGACCATGTTACCCAGCAGCAGGATGTTATCCAGGATCTCGTTCACCCCGCGCTGGTTGGTGATCAGCACCTGCACACCCTCGCGGATCAACCCGGCGGCGATGTCCGCCTGCAGATCCGAAAAGCCCACCACCAGGTCCGGTTCCAGTTCCAGGATCTTGTCCAGCTTCGCCGTGGTAAACGCCGCCACCTTCGGCTTCTCTTTACGCGCCTGCGGCGGGCGCACGGTAAACCCCGAGATGCCCACGATCCGATCCTGTTCACCCAACCGATACAGAATCTCCGTCGGCTCCTCGGTCAGGCAGACGATCCGCTGCGGCAATTTGCCCTGCATGGCCGTTACGACTTGCTCAACGCCCGGATCCTGCGGGCGTGCTGCAGTTCGTTATACTCCCCGCGCACCGCCAGCAAACAGCGACTGCACAGACAATCCTCGTACTGTTCGTTGATATACTCCAGCTGCTCGGTGCTCAGCACCACCGTCTGGCACTGACACAACATGATCGAGCCGGACTTGCATTCAAAGTGCGTGTTGCAACGCGCGCATTCTTTGGTTTCATGTTTAGGCATCTTCGACCTCTTTAAAATAGAGCCTTCCATGGCGATGCGGCATATTATTTTTATTCCCGCAACTCTCCCGTTGAGCACTGATAGAACCGTTGATACTTCACTCTTTCTTTAAACAGGCATTTCTATCCCCCAAAAAAACAGGATTTCCAAGCCTCTATACGGGTGATAAAACTGCATAATTTATTACCAAATCATGAACTTGCATTGGTCCGACCCCGCCATTAGACCCGCCATTAAAAGCTACCGGTCTTGCTGATTGACTCCGGTTCCGGCATCGCCGGTATCAAGAATCGGTGCATCGATATCCAGATCCCAGCGGGTCTCGACCAGGTCGCTCCGGCCGGCGAAACGAAACCGGATGCGGTCGCCGTCGAATCGATAACCCTGCAAAATCTCCTCCTCGGCAAAGTGCCCGTTGAGCGTGTTCGCCTGGTTCTGCCGAACAATCGCATGGGTCATGACTGCATAACCATACAGTTCCTGGTCTGACTCGTACCGTGAACCCCGATACTGCAACTCCAGCGTGGCATAGGGATACCAGTTCCACTTGCTGCTGTCCGGGCTGCCCTTGTTCATCAGCACCATCAATGCGCTGCCACGGGCGATCCGACGCTTTTCATCAGCGCTGAGCCGGGTCGGCAACAGGTAAATAGTTAATTTATCCAGCCGCTCATCCAGCACCGCCACCGAATCGACAACCGGCATCCGCGTCCCGGCCTTCTCAACAAAACCCTGCGCCGCCAGCCCCGCACCGGCCAGCGCCCACAACAACAACGCCGTCACAAGGCGCCCCTTACCGGCATGTTTCAATAACAGCATGTCTGAAAACCTCTCTGTACGATAAAATCAAAACCGTCCCTGGCCATGCGGATTATTATTTTGAGTCCCGCAACTCTCCCGTTGAGCACTGAATGAAAATGAGAATCGTTTGTCAGCGAACCCTTTTACGTCGCCTT
>NZ_JAWOCR010000032.1:0-11133 GCF_046483665.1 Thiohalophilus sp.
CGGTTCCTGTTTGCGCCAGGCATAAGTGACTTCGATACCGCTAAGCCCTGGCATTCGCATGTCCATCAAGACGAGATCAAATCGTTTTTGAAGAAGTGTGTGTAATGCCTGATTACCGTCTGTAACATGTGTAACCTGATGTCCGTCCATGCGCAGGAACGTGGTTATGACTTTGGCATTGATTTCGCTGTCCTCCGCCAATAAAACATGCAGATTGGTTTTCTCCATATTGGCAGGTCGGGTAACAGGCTCGTTCTCAGAATCTTTCTTCTGATCGCTCGCGGCCGCGAGCGGCAGGCCAAACCAGAAACAGGTTCCTTCTCCGGGGTGGCTTGTAACACCCATTCTGCCTCCCATGGCGAGAACCAGGTTATAGGAAATAGTGGTTCCCAGTCCTGTGCCGGATTTTTGTGCGGGGTGTTCATTATGGCATTGATAAAAAGGATCGAAAATATGGACCAGTTTTGATTCCTCAATACCGATTCCGGTGTCCCTGACCTCAAAATGGAGCAGATAGACTGCTTCCTGGCGCTGGCGTCGGGTAACAAGCACATGGACACTGCCTTCGTCGGTATATTTTATTGCGTTGCTGATCAGGTTCAAAAGAATCTGACGCAGACGATTCGGATCACCGATGAAATACCGGGGCAGCGTCTTTTCTACATGACATTCGATAATGATGCCTTTTTCTGCCGCGGAAGAAGAAAAAATATTCGTCACTCCCTGGCACATCGTCTCCAGTTCAAAACGAGTCTGCTGAAAATCGTATTTTCCGGCCTCAATCTTGGACAGGTCCAGTACATCATTGATTATCGAGTGCAATGTGGTCGAGGCTTCTTTCAAGTTGGTGACATACTTACGTTGTTTATCATCCAAATTCGTTTTATCGAGTAGTTCGGTCATCCCGATTATGCCGCTCATTGGTGTACGGATTTCATGACTTATGGTTGCAAGAAATTCACTTTTGGCGCGATTGGCTTTGTCGGCTTCCATGCGTGCGGTTTTGATTCGACTAATCATGACATTGAGATAAAATGGTAAAGCCATGAGAAAGACAACATAAGCGACTGCATCGATATAATGGGAATACCAGGTGCCGCTATAGACCAGAATTATCAGAAAAGCGATCACACTGGCCGCGGTCGCTGAAAACAGTTCTCCGCGACCGTAACGGACTCCGTAACCGATATAAATCCAGGGATAGAACAGAAAATAGGGACTGAAGGGACCGGCATCGGTTACGATCATGGCTGTACTGATAGCAACGATATCCAGCGGAATGGTAATGTAGGGGCGCAGTCGCGAATCTGGATAGATAAAGACACTGGCAAGCACGATCAGGGTGTAAATCAGGAAAATTGCTGCAAACAGATAATACTGGGAATAGTTATCCGGATAGTAACTGGTGTGAATGCCGGCCCCGATATGCCCAAAGGCGAACATCCAGATAATCAGCCGGGCGACAGCCTGACTGAAGTCCGGATTGGACCACATGCGCGTGGTTTTCAGATAAGTGGTAAAATGGCCGAGTCGTTTCTCTAGCATATGTCATTCCCTGAAAGCCTATCCTGGACCATCCGTGCCAGTATGACCGGCTTTTTATGGTAGTTTCAATACAAAATTAATGGTAATTCAGGATGTCCGTCAAGCAATCAATTCCCTTTGAACTCACCCCCGAGAACAAATGCAGCTTCTGTCCGGGTACCAAGTGTTGTAATTACATCACCCAGCAGATCGATGCACCACGATCCATTGATGATTTTGATCATCTGCTCTGGCAACTGGCTCATGCAAATATCCAGGCTTACAAGGACGAGGATGGCTGGTTCCTGGTGGTGATGACCCGCTGCAACTACCTGCAAAAAGAGGGTAACTGCGGCATCTATGAGACCCGCCCGCAGGTCTGCCGTGATTACAGTAACGATTACTGTGAGTTCGATGCGCCGGCCGAAGAAGGGTTTGAATTTTATTTCCAGACTTATACCGAGCTGGATAACTACTGCCGCAAACGCTTCAAGAACTGGGATAAGCGGTTTAAAACATAGTGCTGAGTGCTGAGTGCCGGGCCGGCAACCCAACTGACAGGTACTAGGACCTAAGACCTGGGATCTTGGACCTAGGACCTAGTAACCTTTTTTTGGCAGTATCTCGCTGAAACAGCGCACGGCCTCGAATTCCTCGACATCCTTGGGCGGTAGCTGGCTGTCCGGGTGTTTGACCGCCAGCAGATGACCGATGCCGTATTTACGTGCCGAGCGCAGCACCGGCAGGCTGTCATCGATCAGCAGGGTGCGGGCATTGTGGTAAGGCAATCTGTCGTGCAGGCGGTGCCAGAAATCCTGTTCCTCCTTGGGGGTGCCGAACTCGTGCGAGCAGACCACATGCTCGATATGATTGTGCAGGGCGGTGCGTTCGAACTTGAGCTGCAGGCTCTTGGGGTGGGCGTTGGTCACCAGCACACTGGTTTTACCATGTTCGCGCAATTGATCGAGAAAGTCGGTGACGTAGGGGTGAATGGCGATCAGGTGATCGATCTCCGTTTTGAGCGCGGCAATATCCATCTGCAGCCTCTCGCTCCAGTAATCCACACAGTACCAGTTCAGCGTTCCCTCGATGCGGCGAAACACCGGGTATAACGCCTGCTTGGCAGTCTCGATTTCCATGGCATGTTTTTCGGCGTAGCGACGCGGCACATGCTCGGTCCAGAAAAAAGTATCGAAATTGAGGTCCAGCAGGGTGCCGTCCATGTCCAGCAGCACGGTATCGATGGAATTCCAGTCAAGCATCGGTGTCAACCAGGGTAAGCCAGGTCCGGTTTGTGATTAACCCTTCCCGCAAAAGCGGTTTTCAGCGGGCTGTGGGGGTGAAATGATACCCCGTAAACGTACCCGATTGGGGGATTTTGATCTAGGCTTATCGCGTTAGGCACAGTGTTGGAGGCGGTTGTGAATTTCTACGGCAAAATTTTACTGGCTGGCCTGCTGCTCCTGACTGGCGGCAGTCCGGCCATGGGACAGCAACTCTCGCAGGAAGAGCTGGAACGCTGGTTCGAGAGCGATGATCCCCATCCGCCGGCCGGTTCGACGGAAAATGTCAATGAAGGTAATCTGGTTTTTCTTCAGCAACCGCCGGACAAGCCGGTGCATCATCACCATAATAAACTGGTAATCAGTGCATTGAGTCTGTCCACCGGGTGGGTCTGGTTACAGCAGTGCCATGCTAATATGGACGAGTTCAGTCGGGTTCAGATCCTGTTCAAAAAAGGACGCATCCGCGATCTGGCTATTACCCGGGCCGACAATATCAGTGAAAGCTGGGTAGAGGATAACAGTGTTCAGTTGCGGGATGTGCGTGCCGGCGCCAGGCTGTGTGTTTCGGGCTGGACACAAGCGCTGGAAAACCGCGAGAACGGGCGTTTTACCATGCATAACGGTCCGTTCATGCGCAAGTTTCTGGACGGCTATTATCCGATGCGGGTGAGCATGGACATCGACTATAGCGGGACGGGTTTGCGACTGGTTTCCGTGTCACCGCAACAGCAAACCGGCTTTGATGTCGATCAGCGTAGCGAGGGAATCAGTTTCAATGCCTGGTTTGAGGGGCGTCTGAATACCGAGTTAATGTTCCGGCTTGCGGTGGTTAACTGAATCCGGCTGATGCGTCGCCCCGTAATCTGAACCGGATGCGCGAGCCCCTTGCCGATAGGGCTGTCAGGAACGACGCTGATACATGGAGTTGCCCGGGGAATGCTGGCACAATACGCGCCAGCATTCGGCCAGCCAGGTGTAGTGTGTACCCATGAGTCACCAGCAACTGAAAACCCTTATCAATCCGGTGAAAAGAATCGCCTATGAAGCCGGACGGCGAATTATGGTGATCTATGAACAGGGTTTTTCGGTTGAGGAAAAGGAGGACAGCACGCCCCTGACCGAAGCGGATATGGCGGCCCATGAGGCGGTTGAAGCCGGCCTGAGGGCGTTGACACCGGAGTTGCCGATTCTCTCCGAGGAGTCAAAGCCGAAGAGCTTTGCCGAACGGGCCAGATGGCCGACTTACTGGCTGGTGGATCCGCTGGACGGGACCCGTGAGTTTATCAAGCGCAATGGCGAGTTCACCGTGAATATTGCGCTGATTGACGACCACGAGCCGATCCTCGGCGTGGTATACGCGCCGGTGATCGGCAGTCTTTATTATGCGGCTCACGGCCTGGGTGCCTACAAGCGTAGCGGCCTGGATGAACCGGAACAGATCCGGGTGCGGGAACATTGCCCCGACAAGATGATCATCGCCGGCAGTCGTTCGCACCAGACTCCCGAGTTCAAGGATTTCATCGCCCAGCTCGATAATTACGAAATTATCAGTATGGGCAGCGCGCTCAAATCCTGCCTGGTAGCCGAGGGGACGGCCGATCTTTACGCTCGCCTGGGGCCGACTTCCGAGTGGGATACCGCGGCAGCGCAATGCATTGTGGAGGAAGCCGGCGGCTGCATGACCGATACCCGGATGCAGCCACTACGCTACAACACCAAGGAAGAGCTGCTGAACCCCCACTTTCTGGTGTTCGGCGATCAATCGATCAACTGGGCCGAATACCTTCAGTGAAAATCCCGGGCATCGTACACCGCCATGATCGCCTTGAGTTCCTGTAACAAACGTTGCTGTTCCAATGGCTTCAGGCTGGCCAGTTCGGGGACCATGTCTCCGGCTTCCATCTGTTCAATGGCCTCCCGTACTGCCGTACAGCCCTGATTACAGAGGTGATCGAGATACTGACTGAGCTTGGGGTCATCGATGGTCATAGACTTTAATCGCCAAAGCCCCATGGGTTACTTCAGATGGTTTCCAGATTCTAGCAGCCAGAGTCTAGCTACTTTGCGGTGAGAACTAACCTTGATACAGGCTTTTTGCGTTGCAGCGACGAGTGTGGTGGTCTTTTTCTAGTCACTAGCGCCTAGTTACTGGAAAGATGGTGGCCGGGGACAGAATCGAACTGCCGACACGGGGATTTTCAATCCCCTGCTCTACCGACTGAGCTACCCGGCCAATATCAGTGACGAGTTACGAGGGACGAGGGGCGAGTAAAACCGGATCGTGCCGCTGTTTTCTGCCTGTCGGGTGACGAAAGGCTGTTCCTCGTCACTCGTTACTCGTCCCTTGACCCTTATGGGCAAGAGCCGCGTATTTAACGTGAAAAGCGACCCCGGCGTCAAGTCGAATCAGGCGGAGGGCGGCACGTAGCCTTCGGGGGTGTCGGCCCCTTCGCCGAAGAAGAATTTCTCCATCTGGTCCTCGAGCATTTTGCGGTGCTCGGGGTTCATGGGGCTGAGGCGGTATTCGTTGATCAGCATGGTCTGCTGCTGGAGCCACTTCTGCCAGGCTTCCCTGGAGACGTTCTCGTAGATCCGTTTGCCCAGTTCGCCCGGGTAGGGGGGCATGTCCAGCCCTTCGGCTTCTTTATTGAGTTTCGCGCAATGCACCATACGGGCCATGAAAATCTCCTTCGCTCGGGTATTTAATCGGATGTGGCGGCCAGTTCCTGCAGCAGGGCCTTGACCGGTGCGGGCAGGCCCCGTTGATCAGGCCGGCGTGTGTTATACCAGACTCTTTTACTCGGTTCCATAATTTGCGGATTCTGCGCTGTAATGCGTCCGCGCAGCGGCTGGATATCCAGATGGTAATGGCTGAAGCTGTGGCGCAGCGGCGGTTGCGGGGCCAGTTCCGAGGTCTCCAGGCCCAGCTGCTCGGTACACCATTGTCGCGCGGGGATTTGCACCGGGCACTCGGGAAAGCTCCACAGTCCGCCCCAGATGCCCGCTGGTGGACGCTGTTCCAGCAAGACCTCGCCCGCGCTGTTTTGCAGGATCAGCATGGTGGTCTGGCGCACCGGCAGGGCCTTGCGCGGCTTGCGCCCGGGATAATCGTGGGGGTCGCCGTGGCGGCGGGCCTGGCAACCGTCGGACAGCGGGCAGGCCGGGCAGTCAGGCTGGCGACGACGGCAGAGCGTGGCTCCCAGATCCATGATTGCCTGGGTGTAGTCGCGAATCCGGTGGCCTGGGGTATAGCTCTCGGCCAGTTCCCACAGGCGGTTCTCCACCGATTTTTCCCCCGGCCAGCCTTCGACGGCGTGATAGCGGGCCAGCACCCGTTTGACGTTGCCGTCGAGAATCGCGAAGCGTTGCTCGTGTGCCTGGGCCAGAATCGCTCCGGCGGTGGAACGCCCGATGCCTGGCAGGGCCAGCACCTGATCGAAATCGTCCGGGAACCGGCTGTCGTGCTGATCACGGATCTGCTGCGCGGCCCTGTGCAGATTGCGCGCCCGGGCGTAATACCCCAGCCCGGTCCACAGGTGCAGCACCTCGTCCGGTTTGGCGTCGGCCAGCGAACGGATATCGGGGAAACGGGCCACGAAGCGTTCAAAATAGGGAATCACCGTCGCCACCTGGGTCTGTTGCAGCATGATCTCCGACACCCAGACCCGGTAGGGGGAGCGCTGCGCTTGCCAGGGCAGATCGTGACGACCGCAGCGTTCGAACCAGCCGAGTAGTCGATCGCTGAAGGGGCTGCTGTCAGGATCAGGGTGCATGCCGGGCCTGTTGCTCCAGGTTGTTGATCAAGGTGGTGCTTTCGTTGAGCAATCTGTGTTTGAAGATCGCGGTGCCGATCACCGGCGGGATCCAGAAGCGTGGCTGCAAATCGGCGCTGAGGGTCACATGGGTGCCGTCGTCGGCCGGGGCAATATGCCACAGGGTGCGCCCCGATTGAAAATCGCTTTGCTGCGGATCGTCGATCAGGCGGATATAGCCCTGTCCCGGCGTGGTCGCGATCTGAACCTGGGTAACCCGCCGACAGAACATCAGCACACAGCCTTCGCTGATAACTTCGATGCGTTGCTGGTTGTCGCCCTTCTCGAGGACCCGGCTGCGGACGATCACGTTACTCAGTTGATCGAGCCGGGCGTAATCGGACAGATGTCGGTAAACCCGTTCGTGCGGGGCGTCGATACGCATTTGCAGATGAATGAGAAAATGATTGCCCTCTCGCCGTACCTGCGAGTGCAGCACTTCCCCGGCGGATAACGGAGTGCACAGCGATAACAACAGCAGGGAGGCGAGTCGTCGGGCCACCGGTCTACTTGAACAGATTCTTGAGCATGTCGCCGGCTTTCTCCTCCAGCTTCTGTTTCAGCTGGTCCTTTTCTTCCTCGACTTTCTCGTCCGCTTTCTTTTTCAGCTCAGCTTTGGCCTTATCTTCGATATCATCGAGTGCTTTTTGACCTTCGCTACGCAGGTAATCGCTGAAGTCCGGCTGCGGCGTCAGGCTGTCGATGGGCCCCTTGAAGTGAATCTTGAACGGCGTGCGATCCATCTGTGCGTAGGTTTTGCCCTGCTCGACTTCACCCTTGGAGGTCAGTTTGATAAAGGCCGTATAGTCGCTGTAAAGCTGTACCAGATCGAAAGTCCCTGCGCCGCGAATTCGACCAAACGGCAGGCGGGCCTGCAGATCATCATTACGTGCCAGTCCGTTTTTAATGTTCACGGTGCCGGTAATCTCGGAGAAATAACTGGCGTTGTCTGCTTGCGGGTTTTTGATGTTGTCGAATTTCTGTTGAACCTGGTCCAGGCGGGTTTTGGCTGCCAGCAGATTATCGGCGTTGATGATGGCCTTGAGATCATTATCGATCTCGTTGACGACGTTTTGCAGTTGCGCCATGTCGATGTCCCGAACCTCGGCCTCGTGCACGGCAAACCGGCTGTTACCACTGAGGGTTTGGCGAATGGCCTGCGGGTCATTCCCCGTGGCACTCAAGGCCAGTGACAGGTCAGTACGCCCACGCAGTTTGTCATCGCCCCACAGATCCTGGAGCAAGGGCCCGATCTGAACGCCCGAGAGCTTTTCATCCAGATTCAGCTTCGGCGTATCGCCGGTCACATCCAGGCGGATATCCCCGCTGTAGTTGCCCTCGTAGAGTTGCGCACCCAGCGGATGCAGCCGTAGCCGTCCGTCCCGGGCCCGGGTAGTAATGCGAATCTCGCGCGAGTGCAGATTCATCGCCTTGAGCCGATCGATGCGCAGTGTGCCGTCGATATCCAGCGGACGAAGTGTTTCGGCCGGAATCAGCGTCGTTGTCGCGGCCGCGGCGCCGGCCGGGGTTGCGGGTACCGGTTTATCCTGGCTGGCGGCAGTTTCCTGCGTCTGGGTGGCCGGGGTGTCGGGATCGGTCGCGGGAGGCAGATAACGATCCACATCGATTTGATCGAGCTGCAGGGCGTAGGTGATCGCGGGCCGGGTGAAGTTGCTGACAGCCAGTTCCCCGCTCAGTTCACTCTCGTCAAACTGAACAAACAGTTCGGAGAACGAGGCCTGCTGGCTGTCACCGCTGATCCGGGCGTTCAGTTGCGCCGTGCGCAGGGCTTCGTCGTCGGCCATCGGCGGCAGATCGATCTGCCATTGTTGTAACAGTCTTTGGGGCGAGAACGGGGCGAGTGCCACGCTGGCCTGGTAGCGCGGCGCCTGGAATATCTGATTGGCCTCGATATCCGCTTGCAGGCGCAGATCGGAGGTTCGCAATGACAGCGCTTCGGCCGTGGCGGTTTGCCGGGCCAGGTCCAGGTCAACTCGCGGGCCGACCAGGCGTGCCTCAAGCTGGCCGCCGGGCAGTAACGGGCTGTTCAGATCGGTATGAAATTGCAGGTCTTCGAGTAGCAGTTGCTGTCGTTCCAGGTGGGCAGTGAACTGCAGTGACAGTTTGCCCCGTCCATCCATTTGCGGCGTGCGACTTTGCACCCGGAAGTTCGCCTGCAGGGGGATGGGCGTGGCCAGGGCCACACGACCGAGACTCAGATTGAGCGGGTCCGCGACAAAATACTGCCCGCTGCGGCGATCGTCCCAGACGATGCGCGCCTGCCGGATTTCCAGCCCGGCCACTGCCAGCGCGGCCAGCGGTGACGGGCCTGAGGCCTGGCCCGGTTCCTGTTTTTGCTCAGGCGCCGGTTGAGCCTGCACGGTGGCCGGTTGCAGCAAATCATCCCAGTTGCTGACACCGGCGGCATTGAGCTGCAACGTCACATCCAGCCCGTCCAGGATGATCTGGCCGACTTCCAGCTCGGCGAACAGCAATGGCCAGAGTCGGACCTGCACTTCGACCTGCTGTACCGCCGCAAAGGTTTCCGGTTCAAAGCCCGGCGCATTACCCAGGCGGACTTCACCGAGCTCCACGCCCAGCCAGGGGAAGAAGCTCCAGTTAATCTCACCGGGAATACTCAGTTGGCGGCCGGTCCGGGCCTCGACGGTTTCGCTGATCTGATCCTTGTAATCATTCGGGTCGATTACCAGGGTGACCACCGCGATGCTTGCCAGCACTAAAAGGACGATCGCCAGCAGGATAATCAGTACGATTTTGAAAAAGGCTCTCATGGCATTCCTGTCGGGGCCGGGGTTCGGCCCTATAAAGTATCAGTGTCGCATTGGCTTCGGTAGGGGAAAAAACTTTTTGTGATAGTCGCCTGTACGCCGGTTTGTTGCATGGCGTGTGCCATGCCTGGACCCGGTGCAGGGTCTGAAATGGAAAAAGCGAGGGGTGGCAGGCTCTCGTACGCCAGGCGCGGCGCCGGGGCCAGCGTCTGGCGGGTGAACAGGCCCCTGTCCGGGCTATCGGACTTGAGATTCCGAATGAATAACCTTGTGAACTACGTTGTATTATAGGTAATTTTACCTATTGGAAATCAGCGGAAATTGTCTATGATTGCAGCAGGTCTTTTGACGAGCCAATGTCTTGGTTCAGGCAGACGGACGATGCACAGCCTGCGGATGGCGAGATTGAAACGGTTCTGGCCAGGTGCTTTCCTGGTGCTGGGGGTGGTCCTGCTTGCCGTGCTTGCAAGACGGAGCAATGTTCTGCCCTGGTTCGAGACGCTACTGTTTCTGTTTCTGGCCGTTGGGATTGTCTGGTTCTGGTACCGGAACCGCCAGTATCGGGAGATCCTGACATGGGCCACTGCTTGTCTCAGGGAGCAACGCTGCGCATCGGTTATGCCAGCGAGCACGCTGTCTCACACTGCGGTCCGCCAGTTTCGCGCGGCACTGCGCAATCTCCTTTACGGCCATCTGGCCGGGCAAACCCGTTCAGATAACATTTTTTTACTACCGGAACGACAGGTCCGGTTGCTGACCGAAACCGTGGTCGATATTCAACAGGACCTGGAATTGCAGCAGGCGATGCTGGAATCACTGGAACGCTGTCTCGATAGCAAGACGGGCATAGGTGAGGCTCTCGGCGAGGAAGTGGATCTCTCGTTGCACAGCATGCTGGCGATTCTCGAGGAACTGGCCTCGCAGACCGATAGAATTGCCCTCAATGCGGCGATCGAGGCCGCCGGTAGCGATGAGAGTGAGCGGTCGGAGAATATTGTTACGGTGACGCGCGAAACCGGCAGCCTGGCCTGGAAAATTCGCCAGTATGTCGGGGAGATCCGGGAGGCTGTCAAAACCCAGGAGATTGATTCGGTATGTGAAATCCCCCCGGAGTCGCAAGAGACCACCGGACAGGCACAGGCCCTTCTGCGCCAGTTACTCGAGATCAGCCGCCAGAGCGAAATCCGGCTGGATCGGTTACGTCGCGCTTGCTCCGGGCCGGCATAACAGCATGAGCATGTTCGGGAATAATGAACAGGCAGGAATAATAATTTAAAGGTGGAGCGGGTGATGGGAATCGAACCCACATTCTCAGCTTGGGAAGCTCCTAATTTTATCATCGGACAGATCTGTTTATTAGCACATCCTCATGTCAACCTAATCCCTGTAAACAGACAAACCACATTCAGCCGATTTTTAAAATTCAGATGCAAACCTGATTGATATCATTTATAAACAATATTCCCCATACACTGTAACATGTTGTTTTTTGTGATATTGTAAATTCCAGGTCACTTTGGAACATTTAGAAAATGTATGGCACTGGAAGAATTCAAGATATAATTAAACACTTAATTGCAACCAACGATATAGAATCTGTCGACGAATTAAACCCAACAATAAAGCTTAATGCTTTATGTGACTCGCTACAATTAACACATGAACAATTTGATTCATTAATCACTCATAATTCCCCTGTTCTCAGAACAATCAAAGGACATG
>NZ_JAWOCR010000004.1:0-115981 GCF_046483665.1 Thiohalophilus sp.
CGATCGACAAGAGATTGCTGGTAGGCGGCATCCACTGCTTCACGCTCATCCGGATGAACAAGCTCAAGAAACGTCCCATAATCGGGAGAGTAATGTGCTTTATCAAGTTCAAAAATAGCGTATATCGTGTCTGACCAGATTAGTCGACCAGTGCGCAGGTCAAGCTCCCAGTTACCGATCTTCGCGATCTCCTGGGCCTGGGACAGGCGTTTTTCACTTTCCCGCAGTGCATTTTCTGCCTCCACACGGTCAGTAATATCCGTAATGACGGCAATCAGGCCGGTTAGCTCGCCCCGCAAGTCATACCTGTAGTCCCAATCGACACTGACCGTGATTAAACTGCCGCTCCGAGTAATGTTTTGACTTACAAACGGTTCGGGTTGCAGCCTCAACTCAATCAGCCTGTGCAGGTATTCCTGGAAACCTTGCTGTTGCGAAGGAACCAGGAACTCCCAGATCTTACGTCCCACGAGAGTCCCGGATTCGTAACCGAGCATGTTTGCATGTGCCGGGTTGGAGTAGATAATGGTTCCGGAAAGGTCCGTCTCCTGGATACCGTGCGGAATGGTTTCCAGTAAAATATTAAGATGTTCTTTTTGTTCGAATTGTTGTTGTTCGAGCAGTCTTCGCTCGGTGACGTCCTGACCAATCGCCAGCAGTGAAACAAGATCACCCTGTTCATCACGAATCGCCTGATCATACCATTCGACTTCGATCTCGGCACCGTCACGTCGCAGTATCGGATTAATATTGCCCCGTGTCGGTTCATCATGCGTTGCCGTCTGGAACAGCGAGCGAATCTGCGCACGGTTTCGCTCGGGCACAAACCGGGAAAACCACTCTTTACCTTTTATTTCATCAAGCGAGTAACCGGTAAGATTTTCGAACCACGGGTTAACATAGGTTATGTAACCTGCCTCATCCAGCATTAATATGATAATCGGCGCTGTATTGAGAACGTTATTGGAATAGTCACGCTGTTGCTGCAAGGTACGGGTCAGTTTGGCCAGATGCGCAGTCAATACACCCAGTTCATCCAGTGAATGCGGTTCAAGTTGAGCGGGCTGGTCTATATCCCGGCTTTCACCTTCAACATAATGGTTCAGTGGAGACAGGCCCTGGTGAATGCTCCGCCAGGCCAGCCAGGTGCCACCGATAGCCAGCAAAACCAGTGAAACCCACACGACCAGAGTTTCAAGCTCAAAATAACCCGTGCGGTTATAAAAGTAGCCGATCAGCAGGCTGTCAATCAGTAAGGGAGTGACAATCCCCAGCATCAACAATTTTACCCACAACGGGGTGGCGTTGACATAAATACCGCGTGGACCAAGGTACAGTCCCAGGCGGTCAATGAAATAAAAAAATATCGGGAACGAGGAAAGCAACGCCACCGGCACTACCCCGAACTGATGGATGAGGTAATCACGCAATACATAATCTGCATACCCCATTCTCTCCAGCGACCAGTCCGCGCTCAACACGCCGAACATGGAATACACCGTGACTGTCAATAGCAGGTACCAGGGCAACCGGGAAAAGATTCGTCTTGTCTCCTCAATGGCCCTGTGTGGTGGCAAATGCGGCAAACGGGTCAGCGTGCGGTAGAACCGAGGGATTAATAACAGGATGCCAGCGAGGACTGTAGCGACATAAATGCTGCTGATGTTGGTGAAGATTAAATAGAACTCCGGCAGGGGATAGAATCCGGCAAATGCCATCAGGCTGCCGCCGATGAAAGGCGGTAAAAAGACAACCAGCATCGCTGTGATATACAGTGTTCGACGCAACTGCTGCTCGCTCAAGCCCTGACATTCTCTCTGCGGCATCATTTTTTATCCTGGCCTTCAGCAGCGTCGGCCAGTATATGGTCAAGCGCATTATTGAACTGGACAATATCCAGTGGTTTGGTCAGATAATAGGCAAATCCGGCCTGTTTACCGTACTCAATGTCGCGTGGCATCGCATTGGCGGTGATCGCGATGACCGGGATATTCCGGGTTCTGGACTCGCTCTGCAGAACATTCAGCACTTCATAACCGTCCATGCCCGGCAAGTTGATATCCAGCAAGATCAGTTCAGGTTGTCGTGCCATGGCCAGTTCGATTCCCAGATCTGGGGTATGCGCGGTCAGTAAATCGACATGTTTACGCCGACGAAGTAAACGGGACACCAGCTTGAGGTTGGCGGGGTTATCCTCGATATATAAAATGGTATTCTGATTCTCCGGCTGGTCAGTGCTTGCCGGGTTTGCAATTTCATTGTTTGTATCGTCATTAACCGGGTTAAAAGTATCACCCGGCAAAGTTACAACAGGGAGTTCGATGCAGAAGGTACTGCCGACACCCTCTTTACTCTGCACATCCACCCTGCCCCCCATCATCTCGACCAGCCGGCGAGTCAGCGCCAGACCGATACCGGTTCCTTCGATGTTACTATTTTCCGCATCAAGTCGGCTGAAAGGCTGAAATAGCTGTTCCAGTTTGTTCCGGGCGATACCCCATCCCGTATCAGTAATGGCAATACGAAGATAATCCTTATCCGTTGACTGTATCTCGATCCGGACAGTTCCCGCTTCGCGATTGTATTTTATAGCATTGGATAAAAGATTGAGCAGCGCCTGTTTCAGGCGGGTACGATCTGCTCTTACGAGGATTCCGGCCAGTCCCCGGTGGGTGATATTTATTTGCTTTTGATCCGCCAGGGTACTGATCAGCGTCACACACTCCTCGACAACAGGGCAAACTTCCACGGCTTCGAGCGATAAATCGATTTTCCCGGATTCGACTTTGGCCAGATCCAGAACCTCGTTGATCAGTTCAAGCAGATGCTCGCCGGCCTTGAGAATTTCACTGACATTTTCTTTTTGATCCGCCCTCAACTCGTCGTCATAGTCGAGCAACTGGCTGAAACCGATAATGGCATTCATCGGGGTTCGCAACTCGTGGCTCATGCTGGAGAGAAAATCCGATTTGGCCTTGTTTGCCCTTTCCGCTTCCTCGGTCGCGGCGATCAGAGACTCTCTGATCTGGACTTCACTGGTAATATCCTGAACAGTGCCGGTCAGTCGTACCAGCTTGCCGTTATCATCGGTTTCAGCCTGGGCCAGTTCGTGCACATGTCGAACGGAACCGTCCTTGCGAATAATGCGGTGAACCACATCATGATGGCCGGTCTCTGTGGCCTGTTTTTCACTGGCATGAACCTTGTCGAGGTCATCGGGATGTACGAAAGAATGAAAAGCCTCAACGCTGGGGACGAAGCTGCCCGGCTCGTAACCGAAGATGCGATAGATTTCATCGGACCATATTAAATCACCCGTCACCAGATCCGCGCTCCAGTTGCCCAGCGATGCCAGAGCTTGTGCTTCCACCAGCTGGTGTTCCCGTTCGGCCAGAACCATTTCGGCGCGCTTGCGATCGTCGATGTCCTGCACCACGCCGATCATCTGCAGCGGCTTGCCCTCGGCATCGCGCACCACCGCGCCGCGTTCCAGTAGCCAGCGTTCTGTGCCGTCGGGCCAGATCACGCGGTGTTCGATGTCGTAGGGTTTGTCGTACTCAATACAGGCGCTGACCGCCCCGGTCACTGCCTGACGATCGTCCGGATGTACGGCAGCCAGGAAATTATCGTAGGACGTTTCCAGATCCCCCTCGGGGTAACCGAACAGCGGCGCGATGCGCTCGGTCCAGAACAGATCGCCGGTGACAATATTCCACTCCCAGGTGCCGATATTGGCGTAGATCTGACCACGGCGCAGGCGTTCCCTGGCCGAGTCCGCGGCCTGCTCGGCCAGCTTGCGCTCGGTGATATTGACGTGACTTATCACAACGCCACCGCCGCCCGACAATGGCATTACCGTCATTTCGAACCAGCGGGGCTTGTCCGGGGAGGGACAGGGATATTCGTGCCGGAAACTGGGGACCTGTCCGCTCATAACTGCATTGATACCGGTCGTCGCCACATCCTCAACGTCGTGGCTATCCGACGCGGCAGGCTGGCGGCAGACGGCCAGATAATTGGTGCCGATATCGGTGTTCGGGACCGGAGCGCCGGCCTGTTCGGCGTTCTGAATCGCAAAGCGTCGCCAGGGTTCATTAACCGCCACGATAATGCCGTCGCGGTTCAGTACCGCGATGTTTGCGGATACCGAATCCAGCACGTCCTGCGTGAAGCGGTGCTGTCGTTGAACTTCTCGCTCGCTCGCTGCACGCAGCAGTGCGCTGCCCATCTGGCCGGCCAGCAGACGCAGCAGATCGAGTGCCGGGGCGTCCCAGTCACGGGCCATGCTGACCTGATCGAAGCCGATAAAGCCCTGGGTTACGTCGCCCCGCCGGATGGGGAAGCCACACAGGGCGCGGATGTCCAGAGACTGGAACATTGTCTTCTCCGCCGCGGCTTCGGATGGCAGCGCGGCCACGTCGGAAACGATGACCGGCTGGTTGCCGAGAATCTGCGCCCACCACCAGGGGGCAGACTCCACGGGAATATCCTGCAAAATGTCTTTCTGCGGGGCGATGCCGGGGGCGGACCATTCGTGGCTGTTGCTCATGCGTGTGGCGTTGTCGTTGAGCAGGAACAGGTAGGCGCGGTCGACGCCCAGATGCTCGCCCGCCTGGCGCAGGGCCTGTTCGATGGCGGCGTCCATGGTTTCAGCATCCGCTGCCAGCAATCCGGCTGCAGCCTTACCCACCACGCCTCGCATGGCATTTTGCGCGCGCTGCAGGGCTTCGGCGGCCTTGACGTGAGTAATATCAGTACGTATGGAGACGTACTGATAAGGTTTGCCCCTTTCATCCAGAAAAGGGGTAATGGTCGAGGCTACCCAGTACAGCTTGCCGTCCTTGCGTCGGTTACAGATATCGCCCTGCCATACCTCGCCCCGGGCAATCGTGCGCCACAGGTCACGATAGAACTCAGGCGGATGTTCGTCGGACTTCACAACGTGATGGTTTTGCCCGAGCAGTTCCTCGGGGCGGTAGCCACTGATCGCGCAAAACTGGTCATTGACCCGAATAATCTCCCCTTTGGCGTTGGTTACACTGACGATGGCGTGGTGGTCCAGGGCACGGTGTTCGCGTTCGCGTTCATAGAGGGAAATTTCCAGGCGCCGCTGGATAGCCCGGTTTTGCCGGGCACGCCGGGCGCGGGAACTGACGGCCGAAACAAAGTGTTCGGGATCAATCGGTTTGACCAGAAAATCATCCCCGCCCAGGCTCAACGCCCGCAACTGGCGACTCAGATCCTTCTCCGAGGAGAGAAACAAAATGGGGGTCTGCAGCAGTGCATCACGTTCGCGAATGACCGCGGCCAGTTCCGGTCCCGAGGCATGGGGCATGTAGACATCCAGGACAATCACATCAGGCACAAAGTCATTCAGGACATCCAGGACCTGCAGGGGATTGGACAGTGAACGCACGTCCATTCCGGCACTGGTCAGGACCCCGGTTTCGGCCTCCAGCATGATCTCGTCATCATCGACCATTAAGACACGGAATTTTTCCGATGGCTGACGGCCTGTGACCGCATCCAGGATATCAATCAGAGCCGACATATCGTAAGGTTTGGACAGGTAACGACAGGCCCCGGCGCGAAAGGCTTCCAGCCGCGCCTCCAGATCGTCACGCACCGAGGCCACGATCACCGGTAGCCGGGATTCAGATGTCACACCCAGTTCGGCGATGAGTTCCGTGCCGCCATCCTTGTTGTCGGGAAAGATAAGATCCATCACCACCGCGGCCGGCGGTTCATCCGCATCGTCTTTGGGCCGATCGCGAAACGCCCGGGGCGAGCTGAACCGTTCAGTGCGAAAGCCTTCTTCCCGCAGTCGTTCTTCAAGCTGCCTGGCCTGTTCCGGGTCATCCTCGACAATGTGGATAAGGGGAACGGAATTATTGCGTGTCGGGTAAGTCGGGGCACGCAGAATATCGCCCCCGGATTTTTTCACGATCGCCACCAGATCCGACAGACGCTCGATTGCAGTGTCAATGCTCGTCCATTGCTGTTCAGTGGGCGTGGTGTGCTGAAAATCGGCCAGTTGCGCCTCCAGGCTCTGCGCGGCATGAGCGAGAGACATCAGACCATACGTCCCGGCAGCCCCGTGGAGGTTGTGGACGAGTATATGCAGTTCGGCGCATCCCGGGGATGCGTCCGGGTCAGTTTTCAATGTTTGTGCCAGATCGCGAATCGCCTGGATGCGCTGATCCAGTTTGGCCAAAAAAGCCAGCTGCATTTTTTCGCGTTTCTTTTTACGTTTGTCACTCAGCGCCATAATGTCAGCCTTTCAGTACAGCATTATCCTGATTTCATAATGACCTGGTTACGGCCAGTCTGTTTGGCCTCATACAGAGCCTCGTCAGCCGCGGCGATCAACGCATCGGCATCGTGGCGGGCTTCAAGTCCGGCAATGCCTCCGCTAAGGGCGACATGGAACGAGGCCTCGTCATGCGTAAACACGATCCCGGAAAATTGATCGCGGATATTGTCTATCAGGTCCCGGGCATCCGTTATGCTCGTATCAGGCAGGATCACCGCGAACTCCTCTCCGCCGTAGCGGGCGATAATATCTGTGTTGCGCAAACGCTGTTTAAGTAACCAGGCGATAGTCTTGATGACCCGGTCACCAGTGGGGTGACCGAAACGATCATTAATTTGCTTGAAGTGATCGATATCGATCATGACAACCGTCAGTTGACTGTGGCGGCGCGTGGCGAGTGAAACTTCCCGCTCCAGCGCCAGCTTGAAATTAATGTGATTCAACAGGCCGGTCATGCCGTCCCGGACCATCAGGTTCTTCAGTGTTCGAAAGCGCGCGGCACGGATGGAGACGGCCTCGACGAGGTGAGCATCACTGATCGGTTTTTGCAAAAATTCATCACCGCCCAGACGCAGAGCATCAAGCTGTTGCTTTACCCCGGTTTCGGTGGAAAGAAAAATAATAGGCAGTCCCTGGTAGATGGGCTGCTGGCGAATAATCTGGGCCGCTTCAATACCGGTGCACCCGGGCATGTACAGGTCCATCAATATAATATCCGGCTTTTCCTCGGGCAACACCTCGAGCAACTGTGCCGGATCATTGAGTTCGAATGTCTCCATATCCGCTTCCCGTAACACCGTGGCGTAATGGCCGGCAAGCAAGGGATCGTCGTCGACGATTAGAATCCGGTAAGGATCATAGTGTTGCCTTTCCAGTAACTGTTCGAGTGTTTCAACCAGCTGGGTCAGATCAAGTGGTTTGGTGAAGTAGGCGTCGGCGCCGGCACGCAGCGCGGCCAGGCGAGCCTGCCAGTCAGCGCGCCGTGAAATAAAAATCAGCGGCGCATGGACAGCCCCGGCTGACTGAAGTCGGGGTGCGATTTCGGTTCCATGCAAGTCACCCTCTGGCAGGACGATATCGATGATCAGGGCATCGGCGGGCTGATGTTGATGCGCCGCCAGAATGGCCTCGTCGCTGTCGAAGGGACAGGCCTGGTAACCGAACAAGGCAAGCTGGTTGCTCAGCTCGCTGGCCAGTTCGGTATCATCTTCCAGTATATACACCAGGGGCTGATCCCCGGCCTTCCCGGTGGACATATACCCGGGTATGCGATTCGAGGAATAGTCTGAATCGGCGCCCCGGGCGGCCAGGTTACGGAGTTCCTCCAGGGCGGTGCTAATCTGTTCGATGAAACGATCATCCGGATGGTGCCCTTCGGTAAACTCCAGCAATATCTGTTCGATCTCACGCGCGCATACCCCCAGCCCCGTATAGCCGAAAGTGCCGGCGGCGCCGGCCAGGCTGTGCACCTGGCGATAGAAGGGGTGCTCGAGGCCGAGTGAGCCGGGCCGGTGGGACACCGCCTGCCAGCTCAGGTCGATTTCCTCGACCCGCTCTGTCAGTTTCGCGGAAAATTTTTCCTGCAGGGCGCGGCGTTTGGCCTGTTTGGCGGCCTGTTTATCAGTCATTGGCGCTCTCAAGCAATTCACGAATCTGGTCGGGCAACTCCATGGCATCGAAAGGTTTTTTAATTACCCCGATAGCCCCCATTGCTTTGTATTTCTCTACTTCAGTTTGCTGGACTTTCGCTGTCATGAAAATTACCGGCACATCCGCCAGGTGCGGCATCTCACGCAGCTTTTGCGCCGTACTCACGCCGTCCATGCCCGGCATCATCACATCCAGAAGTATCAGATCAGGATGGACACCCGCCGCTTTTTCAAGCGCATCCTGACCCGAAACACACTGAATCAGCTCAAACCCTTCATCTTCGAGCGCAAACTCGGTCATTTCACGAATATCATCTTCATCTTCGACATAAAGAACGGTCACAGTATCATTCATGGGTTATGCCTTTTGAGGTGGGTTTGAATAGTCGAAAGCAGGATATCATTGCTGACCAGACTTTTGGTCAATGCAGTGTTGACTCGCTGGCTGAGCTCGCTGGAGGGCATCGAAGCGGAAAAGATCAGCACAGGACAACAGCGCTTGATTTGATCGAGCAGTTCCACTCCGGAACCATCGCCCAGCCCGAGATCAAGGATAACCAGATCATAGTCACGCTCGACCAGTCGCTGACGGGCTTCCTGGATACTGGTGGCATAGCTGTAATCGGCTATCTCCTCGGTCAACTGCTGTACCAGCGCAATGATGTCCCTGTCGTCTTCGACATGCAGGATATGCGGACGCGCCTTTTGATTTAGCATTTTATGAATAGCCCGTTTAAGACGCGTCGGATCGACCGGCTTTTGTATCCAGTCGACAATGGTCGCCACATCGCCGCTAAACGACTTCTCGCCGTCGTCGGCTCGTCCGGACACCACTAACACGGGTAATTGCTCAGTGGCCGGATCGGTGCGCAGCTCCTCAAGAAAGGCCATCCCATCCCCATCGGGCAGGGTCAGATCCAGCAGCATCAGGCGATAGCGATGACTTGCCAGCAGGGATCGGGCCTGCGCGATAGTCCCGGCAATATCGCAACTCACGTCTTCGCCACGTAACATTTCCCGGAGAATTTCGGCCACGTCGGGATTGTCTTCACAAATCAGCGCGTGTGTCGCTGTTGGTACTTCCGCGGGCAGTGTGTGAGGGGCGGCCGCCATCGGGAGGTCAAAATAGAATTGCGTGCCTTTATTCGCCTCGCTTGTATAAGCTATAAGACCGCCGTGGCGTTCGATGATGGCCTGGCTGATACTCAGACCCAGCCCGGTCCCGCCTTTTTCGCGCGTATCCGAGCTGTCTGCCTGGGCAAATCGCTGGAATATGCGGGCGCGAAATTCATCAGGTACCCCCTGTCCCTCATCCGTAACCGCCACCCGGTAGTCGTTTGCCTGCACTTCGACGGTAATTTTTACCGGTGCGCCGGTCGGTGAATATTTCACGGCATTGGAAATCAGGTTGGCGAAAACCTGCAGCAGCCGGTGTTCGTCGCCCTGAACCCGGGCATCGCTGAGCGGGGTTGCCAGTGATAAACTGACAGCATGCTCACGGGCATAACCTTCATTATCTTCGATGGCTCGCCGGGCCAGCTGAACCAGATCAATAAGTCTGAAATTGAATTCCATCCGGCCAGACTCGATCTTTTCCAGGTCGAGAATATCGTTAATCAGGAGCGTCAGGCGCTCACTGTTACGCTCGGCCATCTCCAGCATGCGTTTGGGTTTACCCTCGAGTAAGTCGGCGGACTTGCCGAGTACCAGGTTCAGGGCCCCGCGGATCGACGTGAGCGGGGTGCGCAACTCATGCGAGACCGTCGAGATAAATTCATTCTTCATCCGTTCCAGACGTTTGCGTTCGGTAATATCGCGCACGATGCCCACATACATGGGATGTCCCTGATAGGAGAGCTGCGATACGGCCAGATCCATGGGGAACAGACTGCCATCCTTGCGCCGGCCTTCGACTTCCCGTCCGATTCCGATAATGCGGGCCTGCCGTGTCTTCCTGTAATTTTGTAAATATCCATCATGCGCATCATGATAGGGATTGGGCATTAACATATTGACATTCTGGCCCACAACCTCATCAAGCGTATAACCGAAAATCGCTTCAGCGGCGGGATTAAAAGACTCGATCGCCCCGTATTCATTAATGGTGATCATTCCATCCATTATGTTTTCAAAAATGGCCGTGGTGCGTTCGGCCTGACCTCTGAGCTCGGCCTGTATTCGCCGCCGCTCAGTGATATCGCGCACGATGGCGACGAAACGCGCGGTCTCGTTTTCCGGCGCCACGTATTGCATGAATATCTCCACCGGAATTCGCTGGCCCTGCTTGTGCTGGTGGACGGTCTCGAAGGTCAGCGATGCCTGTTCGCCAGATAATAGTGGCGCGATCAGTTCACGGAATTGTAACTCGTTAATCTCCGGCTTGATGTCATAGGAATGCATGCGCAGAATTTCATCCTGCGAATAACCAACCTGTCGTAACGCACCTTCATTAACATAAGTAAAGTTCAGATCGTCGGCCTTGAATATAAAGACACAATCCAGAGTTTGATCCAGCGTGCTTTTGAATTGCTGCAACTCCATCGCGGCCTGTTTGGCCGTAGTTATATCTGTTTCGATTGCAATAAACCCCTGCAATTCTCCCTTCTCGTCATACAACGGGTTGGAATGGATATGTACCCAGTAAGATTTCCCCTGTTTGGTATAGTTAACAATGTCGACATCAAAGCCCCGCAAACGTTGCAGCTCGCCTGCAATCTTTTTAACCGTAGCCGGGTCGGTTTTCGGACCCTGGAGCAGGTCACCGGGTTTTTGACCCAG
Source organism: Thiohalophilus sp. (assembly GCF_046483665.1). Taxonomy (GTDB): domain Bacteria; phylum Pseudomonadota; class Gammaproteobacteria; order UBA6429; family Thiohalophilaceae; genus Thiohalophilus. Next base: position 10,741 of record NZ_JAWOCR010000004.1, read on the forward strand.
CATATCCGCCAGAGTGTACCCGCTGATACGAGTGAAGCCTTCATTAATCCACTCCACGCGTCCTGATGTATCCGTTATTATTACCCCGTTGGTCGTTTCACTCGCCACACCGGACAGTCGCGTCAGGGGCCGCGATAGCCAATTACTGAGCAATCGCGAAACCAGAATACCGAAACCGACCAGAATCGTTAAAAAGACAAACAGCGTTGCAATTTCTTTTTCCACTTTGGCGACAAGGTGGGCAGCCGGATATTCCACGACCAGTGCATCGACAGCGCCCTTATCAATTTCAGCCTCAACCCGGTAGCGCCCTGCTTTCCAGCGCTGCATAGCGGCCATGCGCCCATTCGGTGACCAGTGTATAAGCCCGTCATCAAGTCTATGCATTTCGCCCGGAGCTTCTTGTTGTTCAATCACTTTTCCCTGGCTGGCAATAACCTCATCGGCGCCCAGTAATGCCATACTGATGTTCGGGCCGGATTCAGCTTTTTCCAGAATATCCTGCCATTGTTCTGTATTTGCCCGGGTATTTCTTTCAATCACGGCCGACAGGCCAGTCATTTCCCTGTGCAGCCTTTGTGCCAGGAATGTTTCCTGGATGTCACGAAAGTGATATCCCTGATAGATAACCGGAACAGACCCGGCAAGAAGAATGACGGCCAGGACAACGTTGAACAATAGCGACCTGGCTTGAAACGGACTCATATACTGCCAGGATGGCGCGTCACGCCAGAATTTAAAGCCGATTAACAGCAAGCTGGCGACCAGGGCGTTAAAAAGTCCGTTGATCGGTTGCTTGAGCGCAATAAGAATAGAGGCATCCCAGGACATACCGATAAAGCCACGATAGAAAATCAATACCAGCGGCGCGCCCAGGACCAGCCAGTAGAGCAAATCGCCCAGGACCAGGTTGCGTAATCCTCGCTGATATAACAGGGCCACGACCAGACCTTCGAGCGTGAATATCACCATCGCATAGGGATGATTCCAGAGTACCAGCGTATATAGCCCGCCAATGAATGCCACTACAGTTGCCGGCAATGTGCCCAGCAAGGATACCGCCAGTATGACTGCAACCGATCCAAAGATAAAATCCACGCCATAGAATAAAGGCATATGGATCATGTTACCCAGTAGCGCCAGGCTAGCCAGGATTACGGTGGCAACCAGTTTGTTGCGCAGGCCGGCAATAACTATTGCCGGGCTGTCGGCAGCGGAGGACGGACTCATAACTCCGTCACCTTGCATACAGGCAACTCAAAAAAGAAAACACTTCCGTTATCCTTGATCGACTCGAAACCTATCTTCCCTTCCATGTGTTCTATCAGTTCCTTGCTGATGGCCAGCCCCAGACCACTGCCTCCCTTCTGGCGCGTATCGGACGCATCGGCCTGCATAAATTTCTGGAATACTTTTTCCTGAAATTCTTCGGACATGCCGCTACCCTGATCGCGCACTTCAACACGCACTTTACTGTCAGTTACCCGGGATGAAACTTCAACAGTACCACCAGCCGGAGAGAACTTTGCCGCATTGGAGAGCAGGTTAGCCAGCACCTGTAAAAGACGCTGCGAATCTGCCATGACATTTATATCGGTCGAATACCTGCGGGTAAAGGTAACTCCATACTTGTCCGCGTAGGCCTGGTTGTCGGCAAGCGCCTGTTCGATGATCTCCCGGATTGAACAAGCCTGCAGATCAAAATGCATTTTGCCCGCGATCAATTTGTCCATATCAAGCAAATCATTAATAATATGACTTAGTCGCTCACTGTTACGCTCGGCTATTTCAAGCATCCGTCGGGGTTTTGGCTCCAGGGTATCCGCTGACTTTCCCCGGATCAGATTCAGTGCGCCGCGTATCGAGGTTAACGGAGTACGCAGTTCGTGACTGACTGTGGAGACAAACTCGTCCTTCATGCGCTCGATGCGCTTGCGCTCTGAAATATCCTCGACGATGGACCAGATCAGTTTGCGTCCGCTGTTGTCATACACCACCATGCCATTGAGCAGCACCGGATAACGGTTGCCGTCCTTGCGGATGTATTCCTTCTCGTAGGGACCATAGCGGCCGGTTTTCTTCATGCTTTCCAGTTGTTGCGCTTCCTGTGGCTCGTACTCCCGGGGAGTCAGGTCCCAGTAGCTCAGGGCAAGAAATTCCTCGCGACGATAACCGGTCGGCTCCAGCAGAGACTGATTGAGATCGACGAAAGCGCCGGTCTCGTAGTCGTTAAGGGCAATACCGAGGGGTGACAGCTCGAACAGGCCGCGCAGGCGCGCTTCGCTGCCTTGCAGCGCAATCTCGGCCTGTTTCTGCTCGGTGATGTCGGCGTGCGTGCCGCTCATCAACAGGGGGGCACCTTCGGCGGTTCTGCTTACCAGTCGACCACGATCATGCACCCACACCCAGTGCCCCGCTTTGTGACGCATGCGGGCCATGCAATCATAGAACTCGATCTCGCCGGCGAAATGCTGCTCCAGTAATTCGCCGGATCGTTGCAGGTCTTCCGGATGAACGAGGTCCATCCAGGTCTGGATACTGATCGGCGCCAGTTCATCGAGACTGTAACCAACGATCTCGGCCCAGCGTTCGTTGAACAGCGTTTCCCCGCTCTGCACGTTCCATTCCCAGGTACCGATATTGGTGCCCTCGATAACCGAGGCCAGACGCCGTTCACTGGCACGTACCCGATCCGCGTCATCCCGTTCTTGTGTCACGTCGGACTCGATGGCCATGAATCCCTGCAGCTTACCGGTCTCGTCGTGTAACGGGCTGCACTGGATACGGACCCAGTAAGGTCTGCCATTTTGGGTGTAATTAACCAGGTCCGCCGCGAAACCTTCGCCGCGGCTCAGTGCCGAGCGTATCTGCGCCACCGTGGCCGGGTCGGTATCCGGTCCTTGTAAAAGCTCGCCGGGTTTGCGCCCCTGTATTTCATCTGCGGTATAACCTGTGATACGGGTAAAGCCTTCGTTGACCCACTCAATCCGGCCCTCTATATCCGTGATGATTACGCCATTGGTCGTCTGGCTGGCCACGCGTGACAAACGCATTAATTCCAGCTGATCTTTCTGGTGCCGCTGCTGCAATTGTGCCGCCACAATCAGTTGACCAATGGTGACCCGCAGCGGCGAGAGAAAATCAATCAACCCGGTGTCGTAGCCCGCGGGGCGATTGGCGATACCCAGCATGGCGACCAGCTCGTCGCTGTGATAGATAGGAATACCGAGAAAGGCGTTCAGAGGCGGGTGGCCCTCGGGCAGACCGGCGCGGCGCGGATCCTGGCAGGGATCATTGGCGATCACCGGCTCGCCACTGATCAGTGCCGCGCCAAACAGGCTTTTGAGATTATAGAATTCCATGCCCTGTGGGGCGTTGGTCGCGTAGAAGTCGCGAGTCTCGTCGTTCCAGGCGATATTGGTGATAGCATAGGTCTTGAGGTAGGGTGTCCCCTCGCTCGTGTGCAGCACCTCGCCGATAAACCCGTATTCACTGTCGGTCAGGCTGAGAATGTCTGACAGCAATCCATCAAAAGCCTCGCGGCGATCGGTTTTTTCGATAAATTGGGCCTGGGCCGCGGCAATAATCCTGCTCAGTTGCTGTTGAGATTTCAGGTTCTGATCCAGTTGCCAGCGTTGCAGTGTGGAGGAAACCCACTGCCCCAGTAGTTCAACAAACTCGATTTCAGCCTGATCGAAATACCGGGCGGCATGCTCGTCCGGGGAAGAGAAATTCAGGGTTCCATAGCGCTCGCCTTGCACCACAATGGAAACACCCACGTAACTCTCCAGTCCGAAAGACTGGTAACAGGGATGCCCTGAATATTGACTTTGCGCCATATGCGCAATGGATAATACCGTGTCATGTTCCAGGGCCAGGCTACAGTAGGTCTCACCCAGCGGAAAGTGCTGATGGTCATGCAAGGTATCCGGCGGCGATACCTGGAGCTGGACACAGTAATCCTCGTCCTCAATCCGGCTAATGATGCCAAATGGCATCCCCAGGTATTCGCAGCCCAGCGCCAATGCCTGTCGCAGAGCGCTTTCAGGGTCGATGTCCGACTGTGAAGTAATCTGCGTCAGGGTGCCGAGCGCATCTGCCCGACGTTGTTGATGCTGCGTTTCGATCTCGCTTTGTACCGCATCGGCAAGATCGCGTAACCGGGTTAGTTCCCGTTCATTGAGTTGTCGTGGCGTCTCATCAATCAGACACAATGTGCCGATGCGATAACCCGCTGCCGTAGCGAGTGGGGCCCCGGCGTAAAACCGGATATGGGGCGGACCGGTAACCAGGGGGTTATCGGCGAAACGCGGATCGGTGGCCGCGTCGGTCACCTGGAAAATCTCCGTATTCAAAATCGCGTGACCGCAAAAAGAAATATCCCGACCGGTTTCACAGGCCTCCAGTCCCTGGCGGGACTTGAACCACTGGCGCTCGGCATCCACCAGTGACACAAGGACGATACTGACGTCAAACAGCTCTTTTGCCAGCCGGGTCAGCCGATCGAAGCGTTCATCATCGGGAGTATCCAGAATCCGGCATTCCAGCAAAGACTGCAGACGGGCGGACTCGTTCTCGGGTATTGCAGGTGGCTGCATGATTTAACTTTTAATCCGAATAACGGGCACGAATCTCCAGAATAGCGGGCAGCTGTTCCAGGAATACATCAACAAGCTGTGGATCGAAATGTTTGCCGCGATTTTCCTTGATCAGACTGACGGCATCCTCGACGCTCCAGGCTTTTTTATACGGGCGCTCTGATGTCAGCGCATCGAACACATCCGCCAGGGCGGCAATGCGCCCGGCCTGGGGAATATCCTCTCCGGCCAGACCATTGGGGTAACCGCTGCCATCCCATTTTTCGTGATGTGACAGGGCTATCTCCCGTGCCATGCGCAGTAAATCGGAATCATCCCCATCCAGCAATTTTGCCCCGATTGCGGCATGCGTCTTCATAGTCTCCCATTCTTCCGGATCCAGCTTGCCGGGCTTGAGAAGAATCCCGTCAGGTATCCCGATTTTGCCTATATCGTGCATCGGACTGGCATTGAGTATCAGGTCGCACTGCTCTTCACTCCAGCCAACGGCTTTTGCCAGCAGCAAACATGAATGACTCATGCGTAAAATATGATTACCGGTCTCCTCATCCCGGTATTCGGCTGCCTTGCCAAGTCGTTGCACTACCTGCAATCGGGTTTCATGCAACTGCCGGGTTCGGGCCTCTACCATCTCTTCCAGTACGGACTTTTGATCGTGAACCATTTTATGCGCCTGCTGGGCATCCAGCAGGTTACGTACCCGCATCAGTAATTCGTTGCGATCGAAAGGCTTGGTGATGAAATCACGCGCACCCAGTGCCAGGGCTTTTAAAAGATGCTCCTTGCTATGTTGTGCGGTCAAAACGACGACAGGCGGCATCAGGGGATCCTGCAAGCCATTGAGCTGTTCCATGACCTGGTAGCCGTCCAGGTGCGGCATGTTGATGTCCAGCAGGATAAGATCGGGCCTTTGCGCCTGACAGGAATCGACAACCTCACGCGGATCGCTGATTTGAGTCAGCTTTGTATACCCCTGGCTTCGCAACATTTTCTCTATCAGCAAGAGATTTGCGGGCTCATCATCAACTATAAATATATTTTCTTCGTCTCTCATAATTCAGTTTCAATAAATGTCTTGTGATTTAACTGTTCAGTACAGCCCTGCCTGATCAGCGGTTTTGTTGATTATCGACAATAAAGTCGGGCTCACAATAATCAGTCGAAATTTACCCTCGATCTATTCCTTTATTCGCTCGCAAGTTTTCTAAAGATTAATGAGTTCTTTCATCCCTGCGGCATCACTTCTGTGTCTGACATTGAAATAGCCTGGCCATTATCCGTATCAGGTTCTATCAAGCAGGGATGACTTTAACAGGTCGTATTTTTCAGTCGTTTTTGACAATCACCCGCTGGCGGGCAAGATGGTACTTCTCCTGTCTGGCAACTTTCCTCATACAGGGGGCTACCCTTCTATAAGCACATATTTAGTGTGCGTTTTGTGTCAAAAATAACTTCATTATATTTCGGTTATAGAGTCGCGAACTTTAATTATGGGTTCAGTTCTCAGGCCTGTGTAAAATACAGGTTGGGATGGACAGGACGACTCTTTTATTGATCATCTATTGATCATCATTGGGATTGATGATCACCGGACTGTATAAGAATTAACCGAAGACAATTGGCGATCAGCGTGACGGTTTCCGCCGCCAGCTATCCCTGTTTAGAAACCCGGCAACCGTCACACGCAGGCCCGGGGATCTGGCGATCAGCGTCTTGTCGGGGTCCCACTCCACACGATTTGTATTAATAGATTGTGACAATGACGGGGCCAAAACGTTGGGAACGATTATTTTGTCAGAGATGGCGTTGGGACGGGATAGAAAAAGAAAATGGAGGCTGGGCCCGGAGTCGAACCGAGGTACACGGATTTGCAATCCGCTGCATAGCCACTCTGCCACCCAGCCGTATTCGCTATTTTACCGGACCTGGTCCGGGTTTACACAAAAAAACCTCGGGAGGGGCCGAGGTTTTCAGGGAATCTGGAGCGGGAAACGAGACTCGAACTCGCGACCCCAACCTTGGCAAGGTTGTGCTCTACCAACTGAGCTATTCCCGCTTGAGAGAGGCGTATTTTAGCGATACGACGCGATCTGTCAAGGTTTCGTGTCACTCCGGTTACGTCTCCCGGGTCAGACTCGGCCAGGCGGCGCGCAGGTAGAGGAACATGGACCAGAGGGTCAGGCCGGCCGAGGTATAGAGCAGCAGGTAACCGATCAGCATGGTGGGAAAACGACCTATTGGCTCCTCGAAGAGCAAAAAGACGATGGCCAGCATCTGGGCTGCGGTCTTGAACTTGCCGATGATGGAAACGGCTACTTTGGTCTGCTCGCCCACGTTGGCCATCCATTCACGCAGGGCCGAGATGGTGATTTCACGGCCAATGATCACGGCGGCCGGGATCGCCAGCAGGAACCCCGGATGCTTGCTGACCAGCAGGATCAGCGCCACGCCGACCAGCAGCTTGTCCGCGACCGGATCGAGAAAGGCGCCAAAATCCGACTCCTGTTCCCATTTGCGGGCCAGGTAACCGTCGAACCAGTCCGTGATGGCCGCCAGGATGTATATCGCGGTAAGTAAATAATGGTTGATCCCGAATAACGGCAGATAGAACACCACGATGAAAAACGGAATAATCCCGATGCGGAGGAAGGTCAGTTTGGTCGGCAGGTTCATTGCCATGGTTCAATATCCATCCTGGTGAAAGGTATCGTATATCTGCTGCGCCAGTTTGCGGCTGATGCCATTGACCGCGGCCAGGTCCTCGACCCCGGCCCGGGCGATCTCCTGCAGGCCGCCGAAGCGGTGCAGCAATTGTTGCCGGCGCCGGGGCCCCAGGCCGGGAATCTGCTCCAGCGTGGAGGTGTTACGCGTTTTCTGGCGACGTTGCCGATGGCCGGTGATCGCGAAACGGTGAGCTTCATCCCGAATCTGCTGTATGAGATGCAGCGCTTTCGAATCGGCCGGCAATATAGTTTCTTCTCCTCCGTCTGACAAGTAAAGGGTTTCAAGGCCCGGTTTGCGGCCCGGTCCCTTGGCAATCCCCATCAGTCTCACGCCGGGGATCTGCAATTCTTCCAGCACGCCACGGGCAATTTCCACCTGGCCCTTGCCACCATCGATAAACAGGATATCGGGCAGCTTGCCCTCCCCTTCACGCAGGCGTTTGTAACGCCGGGTAAGGGCCTGTTGCATGGCGGCATAATCGTCGCCCGGGGTGATGCCTTCAATATTGAAGCGCCGGTAATCCGACTTGAGCGGACCGTTGATATCAAAGACCACGCAGGAGGCCACGGTCGACTCGCCCATGGTATGGCTGATATCGAAACACTCCAGGCGCTGCGGCATTTCGTCGAGTTGCAGGGCTTCCTGCAACGCTTCGAAACGCTGCAGCTGGGTTGCCTGGCTGTTGAGCCGCAGGCTCAGGGTCTGGCGGGCATTTTGTTCGGCCATTTCAAGCCAGCGTGCCCGGGTACCGCGCACCTTGTGATGAATACTGACCCGCCGTCCGGCGGCTTCGCCCAGCGCCGTTTCGATCAGGCCCTGCTCGAGCGGGGGATGGCTGACGATCAGCTGGGCCGGAATATCGTCCTGACGGGCCAGGTAGTGCTGGGTCAGAAAGCTGCCGATCAGCGCGCTTTCGAGCTGCTCCGGTTCCAGGCCATCCAGATGCTTGGGGAAATAACTGCGGTTGCCCAGGTTGCGGCCCTGGCGAATGCTGAAAACCTGGATGCAGCCGATCCCGTCCCGGGCCGACGCGGCGATGACATCGAGGTTGCCGCTGGTGTCGCTGTCCATGTACTGCTTGTCCTGGATATGTCGCAGGCTGGCAATCTGATCGCGATAGCGGGCCGCGACCTCGTAATCCAGTTCTTCGGCCGCCCGCGCCATGCGTTCGGCCAGCGCATCGATCACCGCACTGCTTTTGCCCTCCAGGAACAACATGGCATGACGGACATCCTCGGCGTATTCTTCTTCGCTGATCAGCCCGACGCACGGCGCGGTGCAGCGCTTGATCTGGTATTGCAGGCAGGGGCGCGAGCGATTGTTATAAAAGGAGTCCCGGCACTGGCGCACGGGAAACAGTTTTTGCAGCAGGCTCAGAGTCTCGCGCACCGAGGGGGCGCTGGGGTACGGGCCGAAATAGCGCCCCTTGCCCCGCCTGGCGCCGCGATGGAACGTCAGGCGCGGGAACGGGTGTTCGGTGGACAGGTAGATATAGGGATAGCTCTTGTCATCGCGAAACAGGACGTTGTAACGCGGGCGCAGTTCCTTGATCTGGGTGTTTTCCAGAATCAGGGCCTCGCTTTCGTTCTGGGTCACGGTGACCTCGATCGCGGCAATCTGCGCCACCATCACCCGGGTCTTGGGGCTGTCCAGGTTGATCCGAAAATAACTGCTGACCCGTTTTTTCAGATCCACCGCCTTGCCGACATAGATCACCGTGCCGTTGGCATCGAGCATGCGATACACGCCAGGCCGGTTGGGCAGGCCCTTGATGAAAGCTTTGGCGTCAAAATCGGGGGTATCAGCGCTCATAAGACTATTTTAACCCCAGCGGGAACAACGGTCATCGGGGAATCCAATGCAGTCCGCCAATGAACGCAAATCAACGCCAATTATTTTATTTGCGTTCCTTAGCGTTTTTCGCAGACGGTTTTTCATATTGTCAGTTTTCATTTATGTTCGGAATAAGGGTGCGTAACACGCACCCTGCACGGCAAAATCAGGGAAAATCTGAGGGTCCCGGAGAAACCATAAAAGTCCGCCAATGAATGCGAAACACGCGAATATTGTATTTTATTTGCGTTAATTTGCGTGTTTTGCGGATAACCTGTTCACCTGAGCAACGCTATTTTTGCTCCGTCAATTTTGCGATCAGCCGGAACACGTCATGAAACATCTTTTCGGTCAGGCGGCCGGTCTGGGTGTTGTAGCGACTGCAGTGATAGGAGTCGACCAGCCAGCGCCCGTCGGGTAGCTGATAACGGGCCGCATGGCCGAATTTGTACTGCGACTGCTTCAGATCCTGCGCCTTGAGCACGGCCTTGTGGGCGATGCCACCCAGCGCCAGAATCACGCTGTTGCGCGGCAGACTCAATAGCTCCTGTTGCAGATAGCGGTTGCAGGTATTCATCTCCTCGGTGGTCGGCTTGTTCTCCGGCGGCAGGCATTTGACGGCGTTCGTAATCCGGCACTGCTTGAGTTTGAGTCCATCGTTGAGGGAAATCGACTCGGGCCGGTTGCTGTAGCCGAATTTATGCAGGGTCTGATAGAGCAAAATACCGGCGAAATCGCCGGTAAACGGTCGCCCGGTGGCATTGGCGCCATGCATCCCGGGGGCAAGACCCACGATAAGCAGTTTTGGTCTGGCACTGCCACAGGCGGCGACCGGCCGGGCATGGTAGTCGGGATAGTCGTGCCGGACCTGTTTTAAAAAATCTCTCAGGCGGGGACAACGGCGACATTCGGGATCGAATTGTTCAGAGTTCGGGCGGGAGGACATGCGTAATTCAACCTGGGACGACGGGTAACAACCGGGCTATTGTAGCGTGTTTTGCCCCACCTCGTTACTGGATCTGGCTGGATTCGATCACCCCGTGCAGCATGGCCAGTCGGGCCAGCTCGATATCACTGTGTACGTCCAGCTTGGTATAGAGCCGCTGGCGATAGGTACTGACGGTTTTGGGACTGAGACAGAGCTTGTCGGAAATGACGGAGACTTTGTGACCATTCATCAGCATCATCAGCACCTGCAGCTCGCGTTCGGAAAGATTGTCGAATGGGGAACCGGACTCGTGTTCGGGAAACTGGGAAAGCGCCAGCTGTTGCGCAATCTCGGGGGTAATATAATGTCGTCCCTCCATCGTTTCATGAATCGCGTGGCTGATTTCATCCACCCGGGCACCCTTGGTCAGATAACCCGCCGCGCCGGCTTTGAGCAAACGTTGAGCAAACATATCATCCTGATGCATGGTCACGATGATAATACGCAGGCCCGGTTTGTTGCCGAGCATTTTCCGCGTGGCTTCGAGTCCGCCGATGCCGGGCATATTAATGTCCATTAACACGACATCGGGATTGAGAGTGGCCGTCATCTGAATCGCTTCTTCGCCGTTAGTGGCCTCACCGAGAATCTCGAACTCAGCGATATCTTCAAGCAACCGGCGAACGCCGGTACGAACCAGTTCATGATCGTCCACCAGGAGGATTTTTATCATGTGATATGCCCCCACCCTGCTTCTGGAAATTATTATTATTGAACCGGAATGTAACTCAAACACCGGAAAATGAGTAGCCCTTTTCGGGCAAGTGGTGCAGCGCCGGGATAATTATCCCATGTCAAAAATATGGTCTATGGGCGTATTCCAGATACATAAGATGACAACAGCTCGAGGAACTACCGGCTCATCAGCCCGGTATCAGGACTTACTCCGCTTTGCGTTCAGCCAGAGCCCGATACAACAGGGGCTCGGGGGTCCGATCAGGTCATTCCGATTCTGGCCATCCTCCCTCGATTGTTGTTATAAAATACAGGCAACGCGAAAAACTGAAACCACACACTATAACAATGCCGAATTGCACAGGCATTACGTTATATCAATGCCCGCATTGAAAATGATGAGCTATACTGCGAGCAGTTTTACCCGAATACCAACAGGAGTGACTATCATGAATACGACCTCTGAGTTTGAGAGGGCTATCAAGGACCCCACCCTGGTTTATCGACGCCCCGCGGACGTTCTGGGCGATCCTCACCTCAGTGACGAACAGCGCCTGCAGATACTCAAACGCTGGGATCAGGACCAGCGTGAACTTCAGGTGGCCCAGGAAGAAGGTATGTCTGGTGGTGAAGAGAATATTCTCAAAGAGATTCTGGATGCCATGGAGAAACTCGACGTTCATCCCGATACACGGGAAGCTCCGACCAAGCACGGTGGTTCTATCGACTGAACCGTCACTTATCCACTCTCTTTATATATCAAAGTGATCCAGTTGCTGCAGACTAACCGATGTCCACCCCGGCGCGTATTCTAGAACCCGGGCGGAACTGCTGGCGGGTTTGTCGTGCCGAGCGCATCGCATTTTTGATCGACGGTGCGGATTATTTTCATGCCCTGCATTCGGTATTGCCGCAAGCCAGACAGCAGATACTCATCTCATCCTGGGATATTTACAGCGAGATCCGACCCGGTGCCTTGCAGGGAGACAAACGCAGCCTGGCCGAGATACTGGACAGACAACTGCATAAGCACCGGCATCTGCATGTTTACATGCTGAACTGGGATTTCTTCCGCCTGCTGAACATGCAACGCGAATGGTTGCCGAGTTATAAATTCGGCTGGAATACCCATCCGCGTCTGACATTCAAACTCGACAGCCAGCATCCACCGGGAGCCTCTCACCATCAGAAATTCGTGGTGCTGGACGAGCGTCTGACTTTCGTGGGAGGGCTGGATATTACCCGTGGTCGCTGGGATACCCCGGCCCATCATCCGCACGATGCCCGGCGCAAGCAGGTCGATGGCACGCTCGGACGTCCTTATCATGATGTGCAAATTGCTCTTGAGGGGGAAGTTGCTTCAGCGCTGGCGGACCTGTTCCGCGAACGCTGGCGCCGGGCCACCGATCAGGAATTCAAACCCCTGGATGAAGCGGCCTCATCCCTGTGGCCCCCGGCACTGAAGCCGGACATGCAACAGGTTGACGTGGCCATCAGCCGGACACAACCGGCCTATGACAATTATCCCCAAGTCCGGGAAGTCGAGCAATTGTATCTTGATGCAATCACCGCTGCGCAGGATTTTATCTATATCGAGAATCAGTTTTATACCTGCCCCCGAATTAATCAGGCCCTGATCCAGCGACTGCTGGAAGAGGATGGACCACAAATAATTCTCAACCTGCCTCTGGAGACCGAAGGCTGGATATCGCAGAACTCCCTGGATATTATACGCGTCCGGCTGCTACAGGATTTGCGCCAGGCTGATCAACATGGTCGCCTGGCGATTTACTATCCCTGGAAAAAAGAGCTGGAGACCATTCCGCTTAACCTGCATGCCAAGGTCATGGTAGTCGATGACCGCTTTGTCCGCATCGGCTCTTCCAACCTTAATAATCGCTCTATGGGACTGGACACCGAGTGCGATATCTCGGTGGAGGTCAATCATGACGATATTAAATCAGGACACGCGATACGCCGTTTTCGCCAGAGATTGCTGAGCGAGCATCTGGACACCTCTCTTGATGAGGTCGAAAAGAGTGAACAGCAACAAACCGATCTGCTCACCTCGATTGAAATATTACGTAAACAGAGTACCGATCGGTGCCTGATGCCTCTGGAGCCGGTTTTACCCGAGTACGAGCAAGGCGTATTGACAGACATCGAACTCGTCGATCCCGAACAACCCATCAATCCGGAAAGTCTGCTCTATCACTATATACAGGGCAAAAGATCCTTGTTGCCCGGCAAACGGATATTAACCTGGCTGGCAGCAATTCTACTGTTTTCCACTCTGGCTGCTGTGTGGAATTTCACTCCGATGGAACAATGGATGGAGGTGGAGCGCGCCACGAGCATCATAGAAACATTACGTAAATACCCTTTCTCTATTATTTTTATAATAGCCGGGTTTGTCATTGCATCCATGCTGATGGTGCCGGTCACACTGTTGATCGTCGCCTGTATTATTGTGTTTGGCGCTTTGTGGGGTGCCGTCTATGCGCTGACCGGAGCTTTTTTCAGTGCCGTACTGACATACCTGCTGGGCAGCCTGATGGGGAAGGACGCACTCAGGGGGCTGGCGGGTGGACGGGTCAATCGCGTCAGTCAGCGCCTGGCTCGCCACGGTGTCATAGCCATCATGTTCGTCCGTATTGTGCCGGTTGCCCCCTTCACAGTCATTAATCTGGTGGCCGGGGCATCACATATCCGTCTGCGGGAGTACATGCTTGGCACGGTATTCGGCATGGCGCCCGGGATCACGGCGATTGCCCTGCTGACCGACCGCATCCGGGCGACTATCACCGAACCGGAGATTTCGACTCTCCTGTTACTGCTACTGGTAATAGTGGCTATGCTGGGCATGGGCTACCTGTTGAACCGGCTTATGCGGCGACATCATATAGAAGAGTGAGTCCGGCTTCTTCGATGCGCAAAGCCGGTTACAACATTCCGTCCTGCATTGGTGACGATGGTTGTCATCGAGCAGAGTGTCGCCATCAGGTGCTGCAACAGCTGCTTTCTCCGGTGACTGGCTCGCGGGTGATCGAAAGCGGGGCTGCACATCACGGGCTTCTGGGGCCCCTATCGAGTACTCCAGGTCTTTTCTTTCCCGGACCCGGGACCCTGTTCCGTGTTTTTCCCGACAAGTGGTTACCATAAACCGGAAAAGGGACACGCTCACCCGGCTAAATAGGTATTCCGAATACCAGTACAGAGAGATTGCTTCGTCACGTTGTTCCTCGCAATGATCTCTCTATTTTTGGTCATTGCGAGCGAAGCGAGGCAATCTTTTGAACAAAATGATCTGGTATTCGGAACACCTATTTTGCACACAGGACATACAAATAAACAACTTGAACTCCAGGTCCCGAGGTTAACAAACGTATGATTGAAACCCTGTTAAGAGACCTGCTCTCCGATGGCCGATTGTTGTCGATCTGGCTTGTTATTGTAGTTGTATCACTGCTGTTTCTGCTCCGGGACTTCAAAAAATATAATGATCATATTGACTCATTAATGAAGGTTGTCTGGTTTTTGACCGTCACCTACTCCGGACCCATTGGATTGTGGCTCTACTTTACCACTGGCCGCAAACAGATCCGACGTGACTCGGTGTGGCGACAGGGTGTTCGCTCTCTCGCTCATTGCTATTCGGGCTGCGGTGCCGGTGAAGTTACCGGGATTGTCATCGCCGCGGGGTTGTTAACCCTGGGCAACAATGCCGTAGCCCTGATTACTTTTGCGTTCGCCTATATTTTTGGTTATGGATTGACCTTCGGCCCCCTGGTGCAGGCTGGCATACCCATCAAGCGCGCCTTGATAGACACCTTTTATTCCGACACCCTGACCATTGCCGTCATGGAAGTGACGGCGATTTCGCTGGATATCTGGCTGGCTGCTGACGCTACCATGGGGGAACCGTTGTTCTGGGGATCGTTGATATTTTCACTCAGTATCGGACTTGTTGCGGCCTACCCGGTCAACGTCTTGCTGGTTCACTTTGGTGTCAAAGGTGGCATGGGCGATCCTCGCGATACACAATCCAGCCATGCACATCATCATTGAGCCGAAGTTACTCCCGGGACAGTTGTTCCAGTGTTTCAAGATCGCAGGTGAATAGTGACTCGGAATTATTTTCGATCGGATCGAGGACCGACTCGCGCTTGAATTCGGCAATCACGCGGCTGACACTTTCAGCCGTCACCCCCAGAATCTCCGCCATTTCGTCGGTGGTCAGTAACTCGACAACATGCGGTCCTGTTTCGGATTCAAAATCCGCCAGAAAGCGCAACAGGCGAGCTACCCTTCCCTTGACGCTACCGGTGGAAAACTCGGTAATCCAGGTGTCGGCATAATTCAGATACTCATGCCAGTGCTCGAGTAACCGATTATATAAACGTGGCTCGTCTTCTTTCCATTGCTGGAAGATGTGATGCGGTATTTTATAGATAGCGACCTCATCAATGGCAATCGCCGTGTGTTCGTGCTCATCACCCATTAATCCTTCCATACCGATCAGCGAGCCGCGTTTATGCAATCGCACTATCCGACTGCGGCCATTGGGCAGATGGCTAATCAGCTTGAGTCTTCCCTGGCGCACGAGAAATAACAGATGGCTTCCCTCGCCGCCATGATAAATCACTTCCCCCGACTGATAGGTGACCTGGCTGATCGATTCCAGTAGACGGGGTTGGTCGGCCAGTATCTCGCCATCCAGAAACCCCAGCTTGCTCAATTCTGTTTGCAGCTGGCCCTGCTCATTCAGCGGTGATTCCGGATCCCTTTCTTCAGTTTTCAGCACGTTGATAAATTCCTTCAGTAATTTAAGTCTCAGATATAAGCGGATAAAAAAATCATCCTTCCCGGCGGGTTTTTCAACCATAAAAACTTTATTGAGAATTTTCAATGCAAATAAATCCTGTAAGTGTAAGTTTATAAATCAAGACAGAGCGAAAAATACCGCGGATCAAAAAGTAATACCTAAAGGAGGTTTTATGAGCTGGAAGCAAATAGAAGGTAAATGGCGTGAATTCGTCGGGTCAGCGAAACAGCGCTGGGCCAAACTGAGCGACAGCGACCTGGCCGAATGTGAAGGCAACCGTGACAAGCTGGTCGGCAAACTGCAGGAGCTCTATGGCCTCAGCGCGGACCAGGCTGGCGAGGAAATCGCCCACATCGAACAGCACCTGCGCGAAGGTCAGGAAGGCGGCAAACGCATGTATGGTGGGCAATAATAAACAGGGGCCAGGGACCAGGTGCTCGCCTGGTTACTAGCCCCTGGTACCTGGAAACTAAAAAGGCCCCAACGGGGCCTTTTTTAATATGGTGGAGAGGTAGGGATTGTCTCGTGGCCTTCCCTGGCCCCTCGCCCTTCGGGCGCCGTCGCTATCGCTCCGGCGACCAAATTTGCTGTCCTGCAAATTTGTCGAACCTCGGGGTTCTCATCAAAGCGTCCTTCATCACCAAAATAAAAAAAGGAGGCACAAGGCCTCCTTTTTTTATTTGGCGGAGAGGGAGGGATTCGAACCCCCGGACCGTCGCCGGTCAACGGTTTTCAAGACCGCCGCTTTCGACCACTCAGCCACCTCTCCAAAACACAGTTACGAGGTACGAGGTTTTACTCGTCACTCGGCCCTCCGGCCCTCGTCCCTTTATTCGAGGGGGCGAAGAATACCCTATGAAAGGCCAAGTTTCCAGAGGGGCGGGGACCTGAAATCGGGGACAATAGCTTGATATCGGGAACTAATCAGGTATCCTGTAGTCTATTAGTCAGGTTTGAATTCTACATTTAAGGATGGGTTAAAATGTATCAAGAACGCACTGCTACCCGACCGCTTGAGTCGGCGTTTGAGACCAACAAGGTATTACGCAATACCTACGCCCTGCTGTCCATGACCTTGCTCTTCAGTGCTCTGATGGCAGCGATCAGTGTGGTCTCGCAGGTTTCTTATGGTATCGGGCTGATCGCGACGATTGCCGCGATTGTGATGCTCTGGTTCGTCCTGCCACGTACCGCCAATTCGGCCACCGGGATTCCGGTCATTTTCGCCATCACGGGGCTGCTGGGCTTCGGGCTGGGGCCGGTTGTGGGCTATTACCTGGCCGCCAACCCGACGATTGTGATGACCGCGCTGGGTGGTACCGCCGTGATCTTCCTTGGCCTGTCCGCCTATGCGCTGACCACGCGCAAGGACTTCAGCTTCCTGGCGGGTTTCCTGTTTGTCGGCTTTTTCGTGGTCCTGGCCGCGGCGCTGGCGAATATCTTCCTTGAGATTCCGGCCCTGTTTCTGGCCGTGAACGCCGCCATCGTCCTGATCATGAGCGGTTTTATCCTGTTCCAGACCTCCTCCATTATTCATGGCGGTGAAACCAACTACATCATGGCCACGGCAGGGATTTTCCTGTCACTGCTGAACATGTTCCAGGCGCTTCTGCACCTGCTGGGCGCGTTCGGCGGCAACGACTGAGTCGCTTGCCCGAGCTGTGCTAAAAGCCCCGAAATATCGGGGCTTTTTTTGGTCTGAAACAGGCCCCGGACGGTGAGAAAATAACCGTTCCAGGCGGATTAACAAGGAGGCTTCAAATGGGCTGGGAAAAAATCGGCACCGCAATTTTGCTCGGTGCCATGCTGATTTTCATCTTTCCGCGCATGCGTCATGCGCTCAACAACGCCCCCAAGGGGACCGCCGAGGACTGGAAGGGCTTTCTGTTGCCCATCGCCCTGGTCGTGGGCTTCGTGGTGCTGCTGATTCTCCTGGTTAAAGGTTAATCATCATCTATCCCAGTTGCTGCAGCCCGCCCATATAGGGTTGCAGTGCTGCCGGGACGGCGACCCGGCCGCCCGCGTCCTGATAGTTTTCCAGAATCGCCACCAGCGTGCGCCCGACCGCCAGGCCGGAGCCATTAAGGGTGTGTACCAGCTCGGGCTTGTTCGTCCCGGGGTTGCGCCAGCGGGCCCTGAGCCGGCGGGCCTGGAAGTCTTCGAAGTTGCTGCAGGAGGAGATCTCGCGATATTTGCCCTGCCCCGGCAGCCAGACCTCCAGATCGTATGTCCGCGAGGCGGAAAAGCCGATATCCCCCGTACACAGATCGACCACCCGGTACGGCAGTTCCAGTCGCTGTAACACCGCTTCGGCATGGCCGGTAAGCTCCTCATGGGCGGCCAGCGACTCCGCCGGGCGCACAACCTGCACCAGCTCCACCTTCTCGAACTGATGCTGGCGAATCATGCCCCGGGTATCCTTGCCGTAGGAGCCGGCCTCACTGCGAAAACAGGGCGTATGCGCCACGTATTTGCGCGGCATGAATTCGTCTTCAATGATGACATCGCGCACGATGTTGGTCACCGGCACCTCGGCGGTGGGAATCAGGTAAAAGTCCTGCTCATGATCCAGCTTGAACAGATCTGCCTCGAATTTGGGTAACTGGCCGGTGCCGCGCAGACTTTCCGCGTTGACGATATACGGCACGTAGGTTTCGGTATAACCGTGTTCGCGGGTGTGCAAATCGAGCATGAACTGGATCAATGCCCGGTGCAGCCGGGCGATACCGCCGCTCATGACGGCAAAGCGGGAACCGGTCAACCTGGCGGCGGTATCAAAGTCGAGCCCGCCGATCTGCTCGCCCAGATCCACATGATCTTTTGGATCAAAACCGAATTCGCGCGGCTTGCCCCAGCGGCGGAGCTCCAGATTATCGTTTTCATTCCTGCCGTCGGGAACATCGGCCTGCGGGATATTCGGGATGCCGAGCAGAATCGTATCCAGTTGCTGCTGGATCTCCTGTAGCTGCGTTTCGGCCGCCTTCAGCCTGTCACCCAGATCGGCCACAGCTTCCAGGATCGGCGCGGCATCCTCGCCTTTGGCCTTGGCCTGGCCGATGGCTTTGGAGCGGGTATTACGTTCGGCCTGCAGCTCCTGGGTCTTTACCTGCAGTTGCTTGCGCTGCTCTTCCAGCGACTCGATCGTTTCGGTCTCCAGTTGATAACCACGGCGAGCCAGTTGCGTGGCACAGCCTTGCAAATCATTCCGTAAGCGTTTGGGATCCAGCATAGAAAACCTTTTGTTTATTGAGCATTGACCCGGGCATCCCAGGTGACGATATGGCCGGGTTTAATAAATTCATTGAGATGTTCCACGATCAGCCCGGCTTTCTCCGGTGTATCGAAAAACTCGACGACGATGGGCGAATTGAGTGACAAATCGAGCAAACCGGAGTGATGTATCTCGCCGGATTCCCCGAATCCGGAAATCCCGCGAAACACGGTTACGCCACTGGCTTTTTCCCAGTCATGCAGACGCCGCACCAGGGTGTCGAGCTGGGCCTCGCCTTCGGTCAGATAGATTCTGACCATGGTGACCGCTGTGTGATTCATACCTGACGTCCTCCCAACATTCCCAGCCACGCGGCAAACAGGCAGAGCGTAACACTGAGCAGGATATTCAGCCCCGCCCTGAGCAAAGCGCCGTTTTCAATCAGATTCAGTGTTTCCAGTGAAAAGGTCGAAAACGTGGTAAAGGCTCCCAGCAAACCAACCAGTAACAGCGCCCGCCATTCAGGCCCCAGGCTGGCCCGCTCAAGCAATATAATATAAACAAAGCCCATCAACAGCGAGCCCAGCACATTGACGCTCAGCGTGCCGTAGGGAAAATCGCGCCCCAACAGTTGATGGACGCCACCGGAGAGCGTAAACCGCAGCACCGAACCAATGGCACCGCCCACGGCAATGGCCAGAATCTGCAACACCCAGGAATCTCCGGAATGAAAAGGCGCATGATAATCAAAATCCGACAGCCCGGCAAAACCGCTATCGTGGTCCCAGGCCGAGGGTCACGCTTGCTGTGTCACCACAGGGCGCACCGAAGTCACTGAATACTCCGGAAACACCTGAACAGGGGTTCCGTATACAAGCCCGGAGAGATTACTTCGTCACTTTTTCCTCGCAATGACCTCTCTATTTTTAGTCATTGCCAGTGAAGCGAAGCAATCTTTCGAACAAAGTGATCAGCTATTCTCAGCCCTTGATTCAAACGCTACAGACTGGCCTTGCGATGTTGCCAGTGCCTTCGGTGTGTTCGGTGATCACTCTGGCACTGAACTATTACGTCCCACTCAATCCGATCCACGCGCTTTTTTGTCCAGCTCGCGCAAATGGGCCAGCTTCTCGGCGATCTTGATCTCCAGACCACGATCCACCGGGTAATAATAGCGCCGTTCACCGAAGCTCTCGGGGAAATAGGTCTCACCCGCCGCGTAGGCTTCGGGTTCATCATGGGCGTAACGATAGGCCTTGCCGTAGCCCAGCTCTTTCATCAAACGGGTCGGCGCATTACGCAGATGAATGGGAACCTCGTCCGAACCGCCCTGCTGGACATCTGCCCGGGCCTGATTGAAAGCGGTATAGACCGCATTGCTCTTGGGCGCGCAGGCCATAAAAATCACCGCCTGGGCGATGGTCAGCTCTCCTTCGGGGCTGCCCAGTCGATCCTGCACATCCCAGGCATGCAGCGCCATCGTCAGCGCGCGCGGATCGGCGTTGCCGATATCCTCACTCGCCATGCGCACCACCCGCCGGGCGATATACAAGGGATCGCAGCCCCCGTCGATCATGCGCACGAACCAGTACAGGGCGGCATCCGGATCAGAACCGCGCACGGATTTATGCAAGGCGGAGATTTGATCGTAAAAGGCTTCGCCCTGCTTGTCGAAACGACGCATCCCGCTGCCCAGCACTTCCGCCAGGGTCTGCTGCGTAATCCGGGCACGACCATCGACTTCCTCGGCCAGCTCGGACGCAATCTCGAGTAAATTGAGCGCACGCCGGGCATCGCCATCGGCCGCCTCGGCCAGTCGCTGCAGCAGTTCGGGGGCAATTTCCAGGTGCCACTGCGCCAGCCCGCGTTGCCCATCAGCCAGTGCCCGTTGAACCACCTGCAGAATGTCGTCACTGTCCAGTGCCTTGAGCACATAGACCCGGGCCCGCGATAACAGGGCATTGTTCAGTTCAAAGGAAGGGTTTTCGGTAGTGGCGCCGATGAAAGTGACGGTGCCGTTTTCCACATAGGGCAAAAACGCATCCTGCTGGGATTTGTTAAAACGATGTACCTCGTCGACAAACAGCACACTGGGCCGGTTCTGTTGTTGCTGTACCTCCCGGGCCCGGGCTATAGCGGCACGGATCTCCTTGACGCCGGAGAGTACCGCCGAAATGCTGAGAAACTGTGCATCGCAATAACGGGCGATCATCCGCGCCAGCGTGGTTTTACCCGTGCCGGGCGGACCCCAGAAAATCATCGAATGCAACTTGCCCGATTCGATGGCCTGACGCAGGGGTTTGTTTTGTGCCAGTAAATGGCCCTGCCCGGCGATCTCCTCCAGTGACTGCGGCCGCATGCGATCCGCCAGCGGCCGCCAGGCCAGTTCAGTGCCGGACTGATCGCTCTGGCTGTCGGAATGGAACATATCGGGGGTGTCGGGCATCGTCAATCAGATCGTTGTGGAGCCATTACGACTTATTAGCCGCGTTAAGATCATTCAATCACCGAAACAGTTAAATAAACAATTTATTTGCTGATAATCGATATCTTTAGTGCTTTCGGTGTATTCATTGTCAGCAGTGCTTATGTTAGTGAATCAGTCCCGTTGCACTAACTTATTGTTCGATGATATCCACGCCAGGCGGTGGTGTAAAACGGAAGGTCTCGGCCGAAAAGGTGGGGTTGCGGCGGATGTCATCGAATTCCAGTCGGGTAACTCGACCAAAACCGTCTTTCAGTTCCATAATACGAATTTGCTCGTCGTCGAAGCCCAGCTGGATCTCTTCGAACTGGTTTTCGGGACTTCGGGGAACCAGACGAAACCAGCTCAGTTCGCCTTCATCGGTGTACTCCTGGATCCGATACTGACGTTGCAGATCCCCGGGGCTACTGAGGATCATAGCCGGCGAATCGCGTAGCAAATCGTTTTGCTGTTTGACGATAATCTGTTCCAGATCGACATCATAAGACCACAGTTTTTCCCCATCGGCAATATAGAGCTGCTCATACGGTCGGGTATATTCAAGATAAAACCGATCCGGACGTTTAATCTTGATAATGCCGTGACTTTCCTCTTCAAGCTCCTGCTCGGGACTGAACAGTCGCTGGACAAAACTGGCTTCGAAACTGTCCAGATTGCTGAAATAATCCTCGATGGACGGCGCGGCCTGAGTCGCTGCGCTGAATATCATGCTGGCTATTACGCTGATCACAATTCGTTTTAACATAATGGACTATTTCTCTTGTTCGTTTTTCAGCACAGCGGACGCTGAGGAATAATTAAGCTATCGGGTTCGCTACACTCTGTGACCCGATCTGTCCCGGGTGGTTCAAACTGTCTTTATTCCTTGGGCGGCGGGGGCGCCAGAACGTCGCGGTTGCCATTGGACTCCAGCGGGCCGACGACGCCGGCCTGTTCCATCGCCTCGACCAGCCGTGCCGCGCGGTTGTAACCGATCCGCAATCGGCGCTGCACACCGGAGATGGAGGCGCGGCGAGTTTCAGTGACGATCTGGACTGCTTCGTCGTACAGGGGATCCGCTTCGGCGTCGCCGCCGCCCTCGCCGCGGTAACCGGACTCGGTTTCGGCCGGGCCATTGGTTACTTCATCGAGGTACTGGGGCTGACCGCTTTGTTTCAGGTTCTCGACCACGTTTTGCACTTCATGATCATCAACAAAGGCGCCGTGAATCCGCACCGGCATGCCGGTTCCCGGTGGCAGATACAACATGTCACCATGGCCCAGCAACTGCTCGGCACCCATCTGATCGAGGATCGTGCGCGAGTCGACCCGCGAGGAAACCTGGAAAGCAATTCGTGTCGGAATATTCGATTTGATCAACCCGGTAAGCACATCAACCGACGGCCGCTGAGTGGCCAGAATCAGGTGAATCCCCGAGGCGCGCGCTTTCTGGGCCAGACGGGCGATCAACTCCTCGACCTTTTTCCCGACCACCATCATCATATCCGCCAGCTCGTCGACCACCACCACGATGTAGGGCATGGGTTGCAGTTCCTGGGCTTCCAGCTCGGAGTCGGCCGGATGCAGTGGATCGAGAATCGGTTGCCCCGCCTCTTTGGCCTCGCGCACCTTGCGATTGAAGCCGGCGATGTTGCGCACCTTGAGCGACGACATCAGCCGATACCGTTGATCCATTTCCACCACGCACCAGCGCAACGCGTTGGCGGCATCTTTCATATCGGTGACCACAGGCGCCAGCAGATGGGGAATGCCGTCGTAGATCGACAGCTCCAGCATCTTCGGGTCAATCAGAATCAGTCGCACATCACGGGGGCTGGCGTTATACAGCAGGCTCAGGATCATAGCGTTGAGGGCGACCGATTTACCGGCACCGGTGGTCCCGGCCACCAGCAGATGCGGCATGCGCGCCAGATCGGCAACCGTGGGATTGCCGCTGATGTCCTTGCCCAGCACCAGTGTCAGAGGGGACCGGGAATCGGCAAACTCAGGCGCCTTGAAGGTATCGCTGAGGCGCACCACCTCGCGCTGCTGGTTGGGAATTTCCAGGCCAACGGTGGTTTTGCCCGGGATGACTTCCACGACTCGCACACTGACTGCTGACAGGGCCCGGGCCAGATCCTTGGCCAGGTTGGTGATCTGATTGACCTTGACCCCGGCCGCCGGTTGCAGTTCAAAACGCGTAATCACCGGGCCAGGATGGACGGCAACCACTTCTCCCTCAATGCCAAAATCCTGCAGCTTCAACTCGACCTGGCGGCCCATGGCCTGCAGCGCTTCTTCGGAAATTTCGTTGCGGTCGCCGGGCTGGGTGTCATCCAGCAATGACAGCGGCGGCAACGCGCCCGCCCCTTCATCGCTAAACAGGGGCACCTGCCGCTCGCGCTCGACCCGCTTGCTGGGGATCACCGGTTTTTCCTCGCGCTGGATCACCGGGGGTGAGCGTTTGGCCTCCCTGACCTTGTGCTTTTCAACTTTGGCGGTGGACTGCTGTTGATGCTGTTTGCGTGCCCGGCGTTCCCGGATCCAGTTCACAGCACGGGTCAACGAGGCGCGCAGCGCATACAACAGGCGCAGGGTCAGCGCTCCCAGGCTGTCCATCAGCCACAACCAGGAAAGGTGGGTGAACAGGGTCACTCCGCTCAAAAACAGCGCCAGCAGTAATAATGTGGCTCCCAGAAAACTGAAAGCCGAGGCCATATTGGTGGCCACATAATCGCCCAGGATGCCCCCCGCATTGACCGGCAGCGGACTGACTCCGCCGACATCGTGCAGACTGGCGAGCCCGCAGCCGGCCAGCAGGGTCAGAATAAAGCCGCTGATCCGCAGCCCGAAGCCGCGTATATCGAAGGGCTGCATATTGCGCCGGTCGCGATACAGCCGCCAGCCGACATAGGCGACCATGATCGGAAACAGGTAGGCCAGATAACCGAACAGACTCAAAAAGACGTCAGCCAGCCAGGCGCCGGTCGGCCCCCCCAGATTGGCGATGCGCGGTTGCGCTCCGCCGCTGTGAGACCAGCCCGGATCCGCCGGATGATAGCTGGAGAGCGCCAGCAGAAAATACAGGGCGGTAAAACCGAATACATACAGCGCCCCTTCTTTGAGCGCCCGTTGCAGGTGGCTGGCCAAAGGCGGGGTCTTGGCGTCGGTGGCTGTCTTCTTGGCCTGGGGCAAAGTTTATCTTCTTTATGAGAAAAGTAACATAACTTACTAAATTACAAGAATAATCGCAATATATTTACATTGATTGCAAGGCTGCCAGGAGTACCCTGCCGGCCCGGAGATTGAGCCCCGCGGCGAGGTCCGGCTGGTTCTCCCAACCCGGTTCGGCCAGACGCAGGATATAGGGAACCAGAGCGGCAGACAACGCCTGGGAGGCCGTTCTGGGCACCGCGCCGGGCATGTTGGTAACCCCGTAATGGAGCACCCCTTCCCAGAGGAAGGTCGGCTCCTCGTAGCTGGTCGCCCGGGTGGTTTCAATACAGCCCCCCTGGTCGACCGAAATATCGATGATCACGCTGCCGGCCGGCATCTGCCGGACCGTCTCGGCCGAAACCAGATGCGGGGCTTTTGCGCCGGGGATCAGTACCGCACCGATCAGCAGGTCGGCTGATGGAACAGCCGCTTCGATAGCGCGGGTATAGGCATGGCGGCCGGTCACGTTGGGACCGATCAGGCGGGCCTGCTGCAGTTTATCCCGATCGTGATCGAACACCGTGACCTGGGCGCCCATGCCGGCGGCCATCCGCGCCGCGCTGGTACCGGCCACACCGGCGCCGAGAATCACCACCTGGCCCCGCTCGGTGGCCGGCACCCCGCCCAGCAAGACTCCCCGTCCACCGCGATGATGATAGAGCAGATTGCTGCCGGTCTGACTGGCGATGCGTCCGGCAATATCACTCATTGGCGCCAGTAACGGCAGCCGGTGATGGGCATCGATGACCGTTTCAAAGGCTACCGCCGTCAGGCCGATGTCCCGGAGCGCCCGGGTCAGTTGCGGCGCGGCCGCCAGATGCAGATAGGAAAACAACACGTGATCAGCACGCAGGTGTTCCAGTTCCCCGGGCTGGGGTTCCTTGACCTTGACGATCAATTCAGCCGCCTCGAACAGTTCCTCCGCCGTGGCGACAATCTGCGCACCGTGGGCGCGATAAGCCTCGTCGTCATAACCACTATACTCACCGGCGCCACTTTGAATAAACACCTGATGATCATGGCGGATCAATTCATCGACGGCGTCGGGAATCAGTGCAACTCGCCCTTCCTGAATCTTGATCTCGCCGGGAACTCCGATTCTCATGTTACGGCTTTACCCTCCTGTCGGCATTCCGTAGACTACAGGCACTCCCCTTTACTACAGGCTGAACCTGTTCCGGTTTTGGCGGTCTGTTTAAGGAAATCGAACAACAAATCAATTACATGCATCCGGAGTCTAACACATGAGTGAAGCCAAACACTGTCGCCTGCTTATTCTGGGATCCGGTCCCGCCGGTTATACCGCGGCCATTTATGCCGCGCGCGCCAACCTCAATCCGGTACTGATCACCGGCCTGGAACAGGGTGGCCAATTGATGACTACCACTGAAGTGGATAACTGGCCCGGCGATGTCGAAGGTTTGCAGGGACCGGGGTTGATGGACCGGATGCGCCAGCATGCCGAGCGTTTCGAGACCGAGATCGTCTTTGACCATATTAATCAGGTTGATCTCAAACAAAAGCCCTATACCCTCACCGGCGACAGCGGTGTCTATACCTGTGATGCATTGATTATTGCCACCGGCGCCTCGGCCATGTATCTCGGCCTGCCCTCGGAAGAAACGTTTCGTGGCAAGGGAGTCTCCGCCTGCGCCACCTGCGACGGGTTTTTCTATCGCGGCCAGAAAGTGGCCGTGGTCGGTGGCGGCAATACCGCCGTGGAAGAAGCGCTGTTTCTCTCCAACATTGCCGAGCATGTGACCGTGATTCATCGCCGCGACAAATTCCGTTCGGAAAAAATCCTCTCCGACAAGCTGATGGAAAAGGCCAAAAACGGCAACGTCAGTATCGAATGGAACCACGAGCTGGATGAGGTCCTGGGGGATAACACCGGCGTCACCGGCCTGCGCCTGAAAAGCACGGAGGACGGCAGCACCAGGGAAATTGATGTGATGGGTGTATTCATCGCTATCGGCCATAAACCCAACACCGATATATTCGAAGGTCAGCTGGAAATGGAAGGCGGTTACATCAGCGTCAAAAGCGGCACCAAAGGCGACGCCACCGCTACCAGCGTCCCGGGCGTGTTCGCCGCCGGCGATGTGTCCGATCACATCTACCGCCAGGCTATCACCTCCGCCGGCACCGGCTGCATGGCCGCGCTCGACGCCGAACGTTACCTCGAAAAAGAGGAAAACGCATAGCAAATTTCATAGCTGACTCTCTGGGAAATAACGCGGAGGGCGCGGAGGCGTAGAGACGCAGAGACGCAGAGACGCAGAGACGCAGAGAAACATTCTGTTTAGATCTATTCAGAAAATGTCCTGCAAAACAAGTAACTCAGTCATGTCAACTGACAGCGATGATTTGTTTAGATTAATAATACTCCGCGACTCCGCGTCCTCTGCGTTAATTTAATAGCACCTGGAAAAATGAGCGCCATGACAACCCGGATACTGGAAAGTCTCGCCGAGGTTTCCGCCGAACACTGGAACGCCCTGTCTGACGGGCGTTTTCCATTTGTGCGGTATGAGTTTTTGCGTGCGCTGGAAAGACATAACGCGGTCGGTGAGTTGTATGGCTGGTATCCGCAATATCTGCTCATCGAGGAAAACGGCGTACCGGTGGCCGCGACGCCGATGTATATCAAGGATAATTCCTATGGCGAATTTGTCTTTGACTGGGCCTGGGCTGATGCCTGGCATCGTGCCGGCCTGCACTATTATCCCAAACTGGTGGTCGCCATGCCCTACACTCCTGCAACCGGGCCGCGCCTGCTGGTGCATCCCGATAAAGATTTTGACACTTATGCCGCGCTCTTGATCGAGGCGGCAACCGCCCATGCACAGCAGGCCGGTATGTCATCTCTGCACTGGTTGTTTACTGATGAGCGGGATACACAACGGTTCCGGAACGATCCCCGTTATTTAATGCGTCTGGGTTGTCAGTTTCACTGGCAAAACCACGCTTACCGTGACTTCGATGATTACCTGTCGCACTTTACCCAGCAAAAGCGTAAAAAAATAAAACGGGAACGGCGCATGGTGCAGGAGCAAGGCATCGAAATCGAAATCCGTCATGGTGACGAGATGGAGCCGGAACACTGGGATATTTATCACCGTTTTTATCGCAACACGTTCGAGCGTAAAAGCGGCATCCCGACGCTCTCTCAGAGCTTTTTCATGGAGATCGGCCAGACTATGCCACGCAACGTGGTGGTGGTAATGGCCAGATACCAGGGTGAATACGTGGCGGCGGCGTTTAATGTCTGTGGCCATGATACGTTGTATGGCCGGCACTGGGGTTGCAATCGCGATTTTCACAGCCTGCATTTCGAGGCCTGTTATTATCAGGGACTCGATTACTGCATCGAACATGGGCTGCAACGCTTTGAACCCGGCGCCCAGGGCGAACACAAGATCAGCCGTGGATTTTTACCGGCACCGACGTGGTCGGCGCACTGGATAGCTCATGAAGGTTTTCGCGAAGGGCTGACGCGTTATCTGGATCATGAACGTGAAGCCGTGGAAGATTACATGCAGGAACTGGATACTCACTCGCCTTTCAAGCGATCGGCCTGACCGGTATGAGTGCCCCCTACTGGCTGTCCCCCCGCTATCCTGACTGGTTTCCCGATGTGGAAGAGGCGTTGCGCGATCCCGACGGGTTGCTGGCCCTGGGTGGCGATCTGTCAATCTCCCGTTTGCTGGCAGCCTATCGACACGGTATTTTTCCCTGGTACAGCGACGAACAACCAATTCTCTGGTGGTCGCCGGATCCTCGCTCGGTCCTGTTTCCCGAAGCGCTGAAAATCTCCCGCAGCCTGCGCCAGAGTCTGAAAAAGGGACAATTGAGGATTACCTTTGATACGACCTTTGCCGCGGTGATGCAGCAATGCGCCCGGCCGCGCCGTGATGAACCCGGTACCTGGATCACCGCAGAGATGCAAGACGCCTATCAGCAATTTCATGAAGCGGGCTACGCCCACTCGGTGGAAGCCTGGTATGATGATCAACTGGTCGGCGGCCTGTATGGTGTGGCACTGGGCAAGGTCTTTTTTGGCGAGTCGATGTTTGCCCGCATGAACGACGCCTCGAAAATTGCCTTTGTCACCCTGGTTGCCCATTTGCATGCCTGGGACTTCCGGCTGATCGACTGCCAGGTGGAAACGGAACATCTCAATAGTCTCGGTGCGCAAAACATTCCCCGGCGGGAATTCACCTGCTACCTGGACACCCATTGCGAACCATTCAACCCCGGCCTCTGGTCAGTCGATCCCGAACGGATCCGTCAGTTACAGAAGACCGGACGAATCACTACAGACGCGGGTCGAGACGCCATGTCGACAGGTAATAACGAACTACTGAAAATACCGACACCCCCTGACTCACTGAAATAGCTTTCCGTATTTCGAGATCGATACCGGTTCAGGTCTGAGATGCGACAGATGGAAAAAGCTTGTCTCTCGCAGAGACGCCACGACGCAAAGAAAGCATATAGGGCTCATACTCAGCGCCGCCTGCGTCTTTGAGAGATTATTACGGTCGCACGGCATGGTTTCTGATGCGACTGATACCATTTCGATTTCTCGGTGTACTGGCTATTTTCCCGGACCGCTACAGCTTGCTATTCTAAAGTTCAAGAGAGACACCTGATGACACAACGCCATGACCGATCAGAATAGTTTTCACCCGGTGCTCAGCGAGCTGCAGTTTTTTGCCAGCCCGGAACATCCCTGCAGTTATCTGGAGGATCGTCAGGCGACCTCGATCTTTGTTGACCCGTCACTGGTGCTCCGACCTGCCCATTATTCGGCTCTGGCGAGTATGGGTTTTCGGCGCAGTGGCAATTACCTCTATCGACCCCATTGCCGTCACTGCCGGGCCTGTGTGCCGGTGCGTATTCCTGTCGACCGTTTTGAACCCAACCGCAGTCAACGCCGAACACTCAAGGCCAACCAGGATATACAATTAACAATCCGGCCAGTCGAGTTTGTTGACGAGCATTACGACCTCTATCGACGCTACATGCAGCACCGTCATCCCGGTGGCGGCATGGATAACGATGATCCCGATACCTACATGCGGGTGCTCGACTCCTACTGGGCAGAGACGATCCTGATCGAATTTCGCGCCCATAGGCAATTGCTGGCGATTGCGGTTACCGATGTGCTGGAGGATGGCTTGTCGGCGGTGTATACCTTTTTTGAACCGCAATTGCGTCAACGGAGTCCTGGTACACTGGCAATCCTGCAACAGATTGAACTGGCTCGACAGTGGCAACTGCCCTATCTCTACCTGGGATACTGGATCGAAGCGTCGGACAAGATGAACTACAAACGCCGGTTTCAGCCTCTGCAGGGCTATGATGGTCGACAATGGATCGAGCTGAAAGCGAGCGGTTAAGACGGTATTGGCGATAGCGTCTTGAACAATAGAAACTGGGACATAACCCGGTACTTTAGTCTTCCCAGACACCCTGAATCAGAATTGTAACATTCGTTTACAATTTGTTGTTTCAGTGAATTAAAGAAAGCTGACCGACGGGACGATATAATCTACAAGGCTACCCGAACTCCGCTGTCATGGGAGTGTCATACTGAACAGGCACGCTGGGTTCCCAACATAGGAGGTGCCTTATGTTGAGCTTCATCTACCGTCTCGCCAATGAGTTCGAGCATGAGCAGGGGTTTCGCCCCAATGTGCTGTACATGAACCACCAGCACTTTGGCCGACTGAGAGACGATCTCGCCGAAATTCCCGATCTGGACATCATCAACCAGTTGCTGGGGATGGAAATCGTCCTGGACGATGAGCTCGTCCATCCGCACGTCTACTGGACACCGGTGGACTGGCGCCGCGCCGTAGCCGTCTGAGGACCCCGGATTTCCCTTATCCGGCCTTGAAACGGCCGGATCCGTCGCTATATCGCTATTTACTTTGAAAATCGGCCCCGGATCAGGCATTATTCGCGCTGTTTCGGGGAAGTGAGATAGCGACTGAATGGCTAAAGAAGAACATATTGAAATGGAAGGCACGGTAGTTGAAACCCTGCCCAACACCATGTTTCGGGTTGAACTCGAAAACGGTCACGTTGTGACCGCGCATATTTCCGGAAAAATGCGCAAACACTATATCCGCATCCTGACCGGTGACAAGGTCACCGTCCAGCTGACCCCCTACGACCTCAGCAAGGGACGCATTACCTTCCGAAATCGTTAACCAGCCCTGCGGGCTGGCAGGTTCCAGGGGCTAGTTACTAGTCGCTAGTAAAACAACACCCCCTTGAAATCGAGCCCCTGGAGGCTAGCCCCTGTTCATAAGGCGCGCAGCACTACCTGGCGCCCTGCCTCTGTTCAGGGTTGTGTCACGTAGGCTATCGCCAACGTGACCTACAGGGCTTTCCTAGGACCTGGCCCTAGAACCCAGCCCCTGTTATTGCGTGGCCAGCTCGTCCTTGCTCTCCATCTCAAAGCTCAGTTCGTCATTGTTCACACTGATGCGGATATGACCGCCATTGGCGAGTTTCCCGAACAGCAGCTCTTCGGCCAGCGGCTTTTTGATATTTTCCTGAATGATCCGCGCCATCGGCCGCGCACCCATGCTGGGATCGTAACCGCGCATAGCCAGCCAGGTCCGCGCCTCGGCATCCACTTCCAGCGCCACGCCCTTCTCTTCCAGCTGGGCCTCGAATTCGAACATGAACTTGTCGACCACCTGACTGATGATATCCGGGCTCAGTTGTTTGAACTGAATCACCGCGTCCAGCCGGTTGCGGAATTCCGGGCTGAAGGTCTTCTTGATCGCTTCCATCGCATCGCTGGAATGGTCCTGCCGGGTGAAACCGATGGAGCTGCGCGAGAGACGGTCAGCCCCGGCATTGGTGGTCATGACGATGATCACGTTACGAAAATCGGCCTTGCGGCCGTTATTATCAGTCAGGGTACCGTGGTCCATCACCTGTAGCAGCAGGTTGAACACGTCCGGATGGGCCTTTTCGATCTCATCGAGCAGCAAGACAGAGTGCGGATGCTTGTTGATCTCCTCGGTCAGCAGTCCGCCCTGGTCATAACCGACATAGCCCGGCGGTGCACCAATCAAGCGGGAGACAGTATGCCGCTCCATGTATTCGGACATGTCAAAACGGATCAGTTCGATACCGAGAATCCGGGACAACTGTTTGGTTACTTCGGTCTTGCCCACACCGGTCGGGCCGGCGAACAGGAAGGAACCGATGGGCCGGGTTTCGTTGCCCAGTCCGGCACGGGAAAGCTTGATCGCCGCCGAGAGACTGTCGACTGCCTCGTCCTGCCCGTAGATGACCAGCTTGAGATCCCGTTCCATGTTGCGCAGGGTTTCCATGTCGCTGGAGGAAACCGTCTTGGGCGGAATGCGGGCGATCCTGGCGACAATGGCCTCGATTTCCTTCACCCCGATGGTCTTTTTGCGTTTGGAAGGTGGTTGCATGCGCTGGTTGGCACCGGCCTCGTCGATCACGTCAATCGCCTTGTCGGGCAGATGCCGGTCGTTGATATAGCGCTCCGACAGCTCCGCGGCCAGGCGCAATGCCTGGTGGGTATAGCGTACATTATGATGTTCCTCGAAACGCGATTTGAGCCCCTCGAGGATCTGGATGCACTCGTCCACGGTCGGTTCGGGGACATCGATCTTCTGGAAACGGCGTGACAGGGCCCGGTCTTTTTCAAAAATACCGCGGTACTCCTGGTAGGTAGTCGAACCGATGCATTTGAGCTCTCCGGAGGCCAGCACCGGCTTGATCAGGTTCGAGGCATCCATCGCCCCGCCCGAGGCTGCGCCGGCACCGATGATAGTATGGATTTCATCCACGAACAGCACCCCGCCCTCCTGTTTGCGCAGCTCGGCGAGCACCGCTTTCAGGCGCTTCTCGAAATCACCGCGATACTTGGTGCCCGCCAGCAGGGTGCCCAGATCGAGCGAGTAGATCACGCTGTCGGCCAGAATTTCCGGCACTTCGCCATCCACAATCTTCTTGGCCAACCCCTCGGCCAGAGCGGTTTTGCCGACCCCGGCCTCGCCGACAAACAGCGGGTTGTTCTTGCGCCGGCGGCACAAAACCTGGATGGTGCGCTCCAGTTCGTTCTTGCGGCCAATCAGCGGATCGATACGGCCCTGGCGCGCCATCTCGTTGAGATTGGTGGTGAATTGCTTGAGCGGATTGGCGGCCTCGTCACCCCCCTCATCGTCCGCCAGACTGTCGGCATCCACCTGCTCCTCGTCCTGCACCTTGCTGATGCCGTGCGAGAGGAAATTGACCACCTCGAGGCGACTGACATCCTGCTTTTTCAGGAAGTAGACCGCCTGGGATTCCTGTTCGCTGAAGATGGCCACCAGCACATTGGCGCCGCTGACCTCCTGTTTGCCGGAGGACTGGACATGAAATACCGCCCGTTGCAGCACGCGCTGAAATCCCAGCGTGGGCTGGGTTTCCCGGTCGTCGTGGGGCGGCAGCAGGGGCGTAGTTTCACTGAGAAACTTGTCCAGGTCCTGGCGCAGGGCCTCGATATTGGCATCGCAGGCCTTGAGGACGTCTATCGCGGACGGGTTGTCCAGCAGGGCCAGCAGCAGATGCTCGACGGTCATGAATTCATGCTGTTGCTCGCGCGCCTGCTTGAAGGCTTCGTTCAGGGTTTTTTCCAGGTCTTTATTCAACATGACGACCTCCTCGCCTACTGCTCATCGGCATCCGGCTCCAGGGTACAGAGTAGCGGATGTTCGTTCTGCCTCGAATAATCGTTGACCTGTGCCACCTTGGTTTCGGCAACATCGCGGGGATAGATACCGCAAATGCCTTTGCCTTTGGTATGAACATTCAACATGATATGGGTCGCCTTTTCACGATCCATGCCAAAAAAAGCCTGTAATACATGAACGACAAACTCCATCGGCGTGTAGTCGTCATTTATCAGCACAACTTTATACATGGGCGGGCGCTTGAGTTTCGGTTTTGCTTCCTCAAGCGCCAGCCCGTCATCCTGGCTTTCTCGGGTATGTTTCGGATCACTCATAGGGCCGATTCTAGCTGATGCATGCGGGGAATGCCCATCCCCGTTTTTATCCATCGGTGCGGATGAAATTCAGTTAATTTTGACTATAGTCTGGAAACAAAGTTGCATCGGGCTACGATCCGCTGCAGTGTAATTCCATACCAACATGAGGGGTAAGTGGCTTGCCCCGTCGATGGACAAGGAGGCTGAAAGATTATGTCGACAGGTATAGTGAAATGGTTCAGTAACGCCAAGGGATACGGGTTTATCGCCCCGGAAAGCGGCGGAGATGACATTTTTACCCATTTCTCCGCGATCAGCATGGACGGCTACAAAACCCTGAAGAAAGGCCAGCAGGTCGAATACGAGTATCAGCAGGGCCCCAAGGGGATGCACGCCACGACCGTCACCCCCCGCGACTCCGGCACTCACTAGCCGGCGCGGCGGTCAATCCTGGCCGCAGGCGGCGATACATTCACCCATTCACCCACAAAAAAACCGCCCCGGGGGCGGTTTTTTTGTGGGTGGCAAGGCGCCTTTTTCAGTCCATTTGCTCGATCATCGTCTCCCCGAATGCCGAACAGCTGAGCAAGGTCGCCCCTTCCATCAGGCGTTCAAAGTCATAGGTTACGGTCTTGTTGGCAATGGCGCGGGACATGGCCTGAACGACCCGATCCGCCGCCTCGGTCCAGCCCAGATGGCGTAGCATCATTTCCGCCGAAAGGATCAGTGAGCCGGGGTTGACCTTGTCCTGGCCGGCATACCTGGGGGCGGTGCCGTGCGTGGCCTCGAACAGCGCCACGGTATCGGACATATTGGCGCCCGGGGCTATACCGATGCCGCCCACCTGGGCCGCCAGCGCATCGGAAACATAGTCGCCGTTCAGATTCAGCGTGGCCACCACGTCATAATCTTCCGGGCGTAACAGGATCTGCTGCAGGAAGGCGTCGGCAATCACGTCCTTGACAACGATTTCTGTGCCGGTGTCGGGATTTTTAAAACTGCACCAGGGACCGCCGTCGATGTCCTGCGCGCCGAATTCACGCCGGGCCAGCTCATAACCCCATTGTTTGAAGGCCCCTTCGGTGAATTTCATGATATTACCCTTGTGCACCAGGGTTACCGAAGGCCGGTCATTATCGATGGCATACTGAATGGCCTTGCGCACCAGCCGTTCGGTGCCTTCGCGGGAGACCGGTTTAATGCCGATGCCGGAGCTGTCCGGGAAACGGATCTTGTTAACGCCCATCTCCTGCTGCAGGAACTGAATGACTTTTTTGACTTCCGGGCCGCCCGCTTCCCATTCAATGCCGGCGTAGATGTCCTCGGAGTTCTCCCGGAAGATCACCATGTCGGTTTTGTCCGGCTCTTTTAACGGACTCGGTGTGCCGTTGTAATAGCGTACCGGGCGCAGACAGACGAACAGATCCAGATCCTGACGCAGGGCTACATTCAAAGAACGAATACCGCCACCGACCGGGGTAGTCAGCGGACCCTTGATAGCCACGCTGAACTCGCGAATGGCGGCCAGAGTTTCCTCCGGTAACCAGACGTCCGAACCGTAAAGCCGGGTGGATTTTTCCCCCGCGTAGATTTCCATCCAGTGCAGCTTGCGCTTGCCCGCATAGGCTTTTTCCACTGCCGCATCGATGACTTTCTGCATAACCGGCGTAATATCGATACCAATCCCATCACCCTCAATGAAAGGAATGATCGGATTATCGGGAACCGCCAGTGAATTATCCGGATTGACCGCGATGGCCTGACCATCAGCGGGGACGGCAATCTTGTCGTAAGCCATACCTCTGTCCTGTAAATCGCAAATGAAAGGTCTATTATATCAGGATTGAGGCGCCAGACAGAATGCCCGATGTTCCCCGCGGAATTCAGGGTCAATGAGTCATGCGCTGTTTCTCAAAATCAGGGATTTCGGGTCGACCGATATAATAGCCCTGCAGGCAGTCGATCCCCATCTGTTCGAGAATGTGCATTGTGGCCCCGGTTTCAACGAACTCGGCCACGGTCAGCTTATCCATGGCCCGGCAGATGTCGTTCATTGATTTGACAATCGCCTGGTGGAGTTCGTTATTTTCAAGGTCCCGCACAAACGAGCCGTCGATCTTGACATAATCCACCGGCAATTCCTTGAGATAGGCAAACGAGGAATAACCGACCCCAAAATCATCCAGCGCCGTACGACAGCCCAGATTTCGAAGTTTTTCCAGGAATGTGACGGTCAGTTCCAGATTGGCCATGGCGACTGTCTCGGTTATTTCAAAGGTCAGTCGAGTCGCTTCAATCCCGGTCTGCCTGATTTTATCGGTAATAAAATTAATCATTCCTTCATCGTCAAATGATAAAGCAGACAGATTGATAGACAAATTGAAAGTCTCACTGTCTCCACTGGCCAGATAATCAATAGCATGGTTGACCACCCATCTGTCGATATCCGGCATCAGCCCGAATCGCTCCGCCGGGGGAATAAAACCGCTGGGCATAATAAATCGTCCCTCGTCATCCAGCATACGCAGGAGAACTTCGCAGCGGTTTATTTCGTGCGTACCGGCCTGCATGATTGGCTGAACTACAAACATGAAGCGGTTATTGCGTAAGGCCTGCTTGATGCGGCGTACCCAGCCCATATCATCGGAAATATTTTCGAGATTCTGTTTGTCGGCCTCAGTGTAAATATGTACCTTGTTACGCCCCGAGCGCTTGGCAGCATTACAGGAGAGATCAGCCCGCGCCATCAATTCATCTTTACTGATACCCTGCTCGACCATGGCCACGCCGATCGAGCACCCCACGTCAGCCAGCCTGCCTTCGAATGAGAAGTGATACTGTTCCAGCTTCTTGCGAAAGGCATCGGCGGTTTTTAACGCAGTATCGCGCTCCACGTCATAGAGTATGACCGAGAATTCATCACCGCCGACACGGGCAACCAGATCGGTTTCCCGGCTGCGGGTTTTAAGCATGGCGGCAACTTCAATCAATAATTTGTCACCAGCCATGTGTCCCATTGTATCATTGACGTATTTGAAGTTATCCATATCGATGTACAGCAGAGCGACATCCTCATGTTTCCCCCGGGTCGCGCGTTGCGCGATCCTTTCCACTTCCTGCAGGAAGAAATAGCGGTTATGCAGCCCGGTAAGGGAATCATGTTCCGCCAGATGACGCAGATTGCTGATCATGGTAATACGTTCACTGACATCATCGACCAGTGCGGTATAGAGTAACTGGCCCCCGATATTCATTTCACTGATCTTGAGTGACACAGGAAATGTCATCCCGTTTTTGTGACGCCCGGTCGTATCGATCTCCGAATCCGTGGGCCGAATATCGCCCTGACAAAAGCGGCTTATATACGAATCAGGAGGTCTTCGGGCATCCCGGGGAAACAGTATGTTGACATTTCGACCAATTATCTCTACAGCGCTATAACCAAACAGGCCTT
This sequence comes from Thiohalophilus sp., assembly GCF_046483665.1. GTDB lineage: Bacteria > Pseudomonadota > Gammaproteobacteria > UBA6429 > Thiohalophilaceae > Thiohalophilus. Next base: position 47,757 of record NZ_JAWOCR010000004.1, read on the forward strand.
CCGCTGCCTGATTGAAATTTTCGATAATGCCATTCCTGTCCATGGTGATGACGCCCTCGGCGGCATTATCCAGTATCGTTTCCAGCCGCGCCTGGCGTGAATGCACCTGCTCCTGCATATTGTGAAAAGCATCCACCAGTAGCCGGGTTTCCTCGATGTCAGCGGACATGACAGGGTAAAACGACTCGCCACGAGCCTCGGCGTTCATCGCATCGGCCATGATACGCACTGGTCGTCGAATCAAGTGCTCGAACATCAGATAACCGGCCAGCACCAAAATGAGGAAAATCGCTCCGGACAGCCAGATCATCAGATTAATCCGATCCGCCACTGCATGAGTTTTGTCGATAATCTTTGTGGAATGATTCTTTATTTTTTCACTTATCCTGCTGACGACCTGTGTGGTCGTGGAAAACTCCGGTTGTAACTTTTCATTCAGAAACAGATGATCGATGCGCCATTCGTCTGACATCAAGGTCGGCTTGATTTCGGAGAAGTGGTTATCATATTCTATGTAAATCTCACGCATCCGCTCGATAGCAAAGCCTGTCTCAAACGGCAGTTCTCCTTCCTGATCCAGCTCGTATAGTTGTTCGAGCAAATCGCCAATATTGTCCCAGAACATACTGCGGTCATTGAGTGTGACCTCCATGGCCGAACGGGGCGTATCGAACATGCCGCTGCGTGACAGTACGAACATGCGAAAAATACTGATTTGCTGAACCCAGTTATATCGCAGATCAGTAAAAAGCCTGTTCAGCGATTTATTGTTCGATGTCTCGCCTGCCGAATTAATCTCCTGAAGGGCGGTATTGACGGCGACAACAAAATCATTACTCAACGGCAACAATCGCTCATTGAGCGTCCGGCTAAAAGGAAATCGCAAGCGGGTGTCAGATGCGATCATGTTGTAGTAATCGATATAACGTTTAAGTTTTCGAACCTGCTGCTTTAACTCGAAAGCCAGCGCCGCGAAGGAGTCAGGATCGTGCTTTGCCGCTTCCTCCCAGTTATTATCGCGGCTGGATATCGTAAACAGGGTATTGATTTGCTGATTCAGCTGCTCAAGGTAATGGTGAATTTGCTGCTCGACCGATTCATTATCTGAATAGGAGACCACGGTACGCTGATAGACACGTTGTTCGAGCGCTTGCAGGCTGTCGCGAAGTTCGTTGACCTGCCTTTCCAGCTGACGGACTTCCGCAACACTTTGAATGGCTTCCCGGGTTATTTTGCCGGCCTGGTTCTGGCTGTAGACAATCATCCCGCCGAGTACCACCAGGACCAGCAGGGCAAGAACAGCAAAACGTCTCTGTAGAGAAGACAGCAACATAGAAGATATGCAACATGAATTATTATATTAAGTGCCTCTATCGGCAGACCGTGGCACGACTTTAATACCCACAAGTCAAGCTTTTGAATTTAAAGACAAATCTGAAGATGCTGATTCTGCTCAACAAGCCGTATAACGTGGTAAGCCAGTTCAGCGGTGACAGCCTTGAACAGACTCTCGCCCATTACCTGACAATTCCCGGTGTTTATCCGGCCGGGCGTCTGGACAAGGACAGCGAAGGCCTGTTGCTGCTGAGCGATGACGGTAAATTGCAAAACCGGATCAGCGACCCGGTTTTCAAGCTTCCCAAGACTTACCGGGTGCAGGTTGAGGGGGTTCCCGACGAAGCGGCACTGAAACAATTACGTCAGGGTATTGAACTAAAAGAGGGTTTGACCGCTCCGGTCGAAGTCGCGGTCGAGCCGGAACCGCCCGACCTGTGGCCCCGCCAGCCGCCGGTTCGCTATCGGGCGACGATTCCCACTACCTGGCTTTCGCTGGTCCTGCGCGAGGGCCGCAACCGCCAGGTGCGGCGCATGACCGCCGCCGTCGGCTACCCGACCCTGCGCCTGATCCGGTATGCTATCGGTCCCTGGTCGCTGGACGGGCTGCAACCCGGACAGTGGCGGGAAATTGAGCAACCCTGGCCCACCCTGCAACAGTATTGCGAATCCCATGACATTTCAGCCCCACCTGACCGTCGCCGCGGTCATCGAACAAAACAGCCGCTTTCTCATGGTCGAGGAAAACGTCGAGGGCCAGATCGTCCTTAACCAGCCGGCCGGCCATGTGGAAGCCGGGGAAAGCTTCATCGAGGCGGTCATCCGCGAGACCCTGGAAGAGACCGCGCATCCGTTTACACCGCAGGCGGTCACCGGAATCTATCGCTGGCAGCATCCGGACAACGGCATCACCTTTGTGCGCCACACTTTTTGCGGGGCCGTGGGTGAACCGGATACCGGTCTTGAGCTCGACGAAGGTATTCTGCGCGCGCTCTGGCTCAGTCCCGACGAATTACGGGCACAGCGAAATAAACTGCGCAGCCCGCTGGTCATGCAAAGTATCGAGGATTATCTGAGCGGACAGCGCTACCCTCTCAAGCTGTATCGAGATATTCCATAGAGCAAATATTTACTTTGCGTGCTTTGCGCCTCTACGAGAGTTATTGCCTTGATTCATTTGTCTCTCGCAAAGACGCCAAGACGCAGAAAAAGATTAACGATTTAACATTGTATAAAATGGATGTACACGCAAGTATGTCCAGCTTCAAACTCTGTTGAGATATTCAATAGTGCAAATATTAACTTTGCGTTCTTTGCGCCTCTGCGAGAGTTATTGCTTTGATTTATTTGTCTCTCGCAAAGACGCCAAGACGCAGAAAAAGATTACAGATGAACAAAACAACCTGATATGACGAAACTGAATATCATCGTGGGCATGTCCGGCGGGGTCGACTCGTCGGTGGCGGCCCTGTTGTTAAAGCAGCAGGGTCATGCCGTGCGCGGGGTGTTCATGAAAAACTGGGAAGGCGATGATCTTGATGATCACTGCGCCGCCGAGGAAGATCTCAAGGACGCCCGACAGGTCTGCGAGACCCTGGGCATTCCTCTGCAAGGGGTCAATTTCGCCGATCAGTACTGGGATCGGGTCTTCAGCTATTTTCTGCAGGAATACCGTGCCGGGCGCACCCCCAACCCGGATATTCTCTGTAACCGGGAGATCAAGTTCCGCGCCTTTCTCGATTACGCCCTCGCCCGGGGGGCAGAAAAAATTGCCACCGGTCACTATGCCCGTATCCGGGAACAGGACGGCGACTATCAACTGTTGCGGGGCAAGGATCACAACAAGGATCAGAGTTACTTTTTATACACCCTGACCCAGGAACAACTCGGCCGAAGCCTGTTTCCCGTGGGCGAACTGGACAAGCCACAAGTCCGCCGACTGGCCGAACAACAACAGCTGGTAACGTTTAACAAGAAAGACAGTACCGGCATCTGTTTTATTGGCGAACGGGATTTTCGGGCTTTTCTCAAACACTACCTGCCCGCCCAACCTGGTGAGATTCAGACGCCTGAAGGCGAACGCCTCGGTACACATGAAGGACTGATGTATTACACCCTGGGACAACGCCAGGGCCTGGGTATCGGCGGGGTTCGGGGACATGAGGGAGCAACCTGGTATGTTGCCGATAAAGATTTAAATAACAACGTTCTGCTCGTCGTCGACAGCCACGATCATCCCCTGCTGCATAGCCGCCAGTTGACTGCCGGCGATCTTCACTGGATCAGCGGTGAATCGCCCAGCGTCCCGTTTCATTGCACCGCCCGTATCCGCTATCGCCAGGCCGATACAGCCTGTACTATCGACGCGCGGGCCGATGGCAGCTGCGAGGTCACATTCGATGATCCGCAATGGGCCATAACCCCGGGACAGTCGATCGTGTTTTATCAGAATGAGATCTGCCTGGGGGGCGGAATTATCCAGAACTACCTGCGGAGTACCTCATGAACCGGACAGAAGAACAGGTCCTGGCCCTGGCGGCCGTATTTCAGGTCGCCCAGCTGGTGCATAACATCGCTTCCAGCGGACGTTACGAGGAAGACGATCTGCGTCTTTGCCTGCAGGGTATCCTGAATACCGATCCCGACTCGGTTCAGGATGTATTTGGCCCGCCCGGCAGCCTGCGCACGGGTTTGCAGGCGCTGGTAAATCAACTGGGGACGACGGCCAACCAGCGTCAGGTCGAGATTGCCCGCTACGTCATTGTACTTTTGCACCTGCAAGGCAAGCTGAACAAAAACCCGGCCATGCTGGAGCAGATCGCCAACGGCATCGAACGGGTGCGTGCCCAGCTGGAACATTATGATCTGACCCATACCAACGTGCTGGCCAACCTGGCCAGCATTTACAGCGATACTATCAGTACCCTCTCGCCGAAGATTATGGTCAATGGCGAACAGCAACACCTCTCCAACCCGGACAATGTCAGCCGTATCCGTGCCCTGCTGCTGGCCGGCATTCGCGCCGGGGTCCTCTGGCGCCAGCTCGGCGGCCGCCGCTGGCATATCCTGCTCAAACGCAAACGCCTGATCGATACCGCCCAGCAGTTGCTTGCCAAATAGTTAAGCCCTGGAAGTTAACGCGGAGGACGCGGAGTCGCAGAGGCGCGGAGAAAATAAAATCAATTCTTTAAAACAGATATATTTTTTGCTGAACTTGATTAACGCACCAATTTCAAGCAAACAATACTAAACCTCTGCGTCTCTGCGGACTCCGCGTTTTCTTTCCCGCCCCTGAAAAGAGCCCGGTTTATTCCAGATCGACACTGCCCGGCAGTTGCTTCATCAGTAGAGAGTCTCTGGGAATTAACGCAGAGAACGCGGAGGCGCGGAGAAAGTAAGTTTACTTCATCGGACAGACCTACTTCACTGAGCCTGATTGATGACATTCACCCGGAACAGGGTTAGGTGAGCTATTATTAAGGAAATCCCTCCATTACTCCGGTTTCGACAACGAATAACTTACATATAATAATTGACACAATTAAACCTCTGCGCCTCCGCGTCTCCGCGAACCCCGCGTTTTCTTTCCCGCCCCTGAAAAGAGCCCCGTTTGTTTCAGTGCCGGAGGCTTTAGCGTATAATCGGGATAGAACAAATCACCGGCAAAATCATCGCTTTCTCCGAAGGAGCCTGTTTCATGAGCAACAGTTTCAACGCCCGCGCCACGCTCTCCGTCAATGGCCAGGATCATGAAATCTACCGTCTGGATGCGATCGAAGGCGCACAACGGCTGCCCTATTCCCTGAAGATTTTGCTGGAGAACCTGTTGCGCCATGAAGATGGCAAAGTGGTCAGTGCCGATGATATCCGGGCGATGGCCAGCTGGGATCCGCAGGCCGAGCCGTGCCAGGAAATCGCCTATACCCCGGCGCGGGTGTTGATGCAGGATTTCACCGGTGTACCGGCGGTGGTCGATCTGGCCGCGATGCGTGATGCCATGCAGAAGCTGGGCGGGGATCCGGAGCGGATCAATCCGTTGCAGCCCGCCGAGCTGGTCATCGACCACTCGGTGCAGATCGACAGTTTCGGAAACAAGGATTCCATGCGTCTCAATGCCGAGCTGGAGTATCGTCGCAACGAGGAGCGTTACAGCTTTCTCAAGTGGGGGCAGAAAGCCTTTTCCAACTTCAAGGTGGTGCCGCCGGACACCGGCATCGTGCACCAGGTCAATCTTGAATACCTGGCCCGGGGCGTTTTCTCGCGCGAGAACAACGGGGTATTGCAGGCCTATCCCGATACCCTGGTCGGCACCGATTCCCATACCACCATGATCAACGGGCTGGGCGTGCTGGGCTGGGGCGTGGGCGGCATCGAGGCCGAGGCGGCCATGCTCGGCCAGCCGGTTTCCATGCTGATTCCGCAGGTGGTCGGCTTCAAACTGACCGGCGCCCTGCCCGAAGGCGCCACCGCGACCGATCTGGTGCTGACCGTGGTCGAGATGCTGCGCCAGCACGGCGTGGTAGGCAAGTTTGTTGAGTTCTTCGGTGAGGGGCTCGAGCACCTGTCACTGGCCGATCGCGCCACGATCGCCAATATGGCGCCCGAATACGGCGCCACCTGCGGGATTTTCCCGATTGATGCCGAAACCCTGACCTATCTGCGCCTGACCGGCCGTGATGCCGGGCAGATCGATCTGGTGGAAGCCTATGCCCGCGAACAGGGCCTGTTCCATGAGCCGGGACAACCGGACGCCGCCTACAGCAGCGTCATGGAACTGGACATCTCCTCGGTCGTTCCCAGCCTGGCCGGCCCCAAACGGCCGCAGGATCGGGTTGCACTTTCCGCCAGCAAGCGCGAATTCGAAACCGCGCTCAAATCCCTCAAGGATGAGCGCCAGATCCAGAGCAAGCCGGTCACTGCGCACATCGATGGCGAGGCGGTGCCCATGCAGGATGGCAATGTGGTCATCGCCTCGATCACCTCCTGCACCAATACCTCCAACCCCTCGGTAATGATTGCCGCCGGACTGGTGGCACGCAAAGCTCACGAACGGGGGCTCAAGGTCAAACCCTGGGTCAAGACCTCACTGGCGCCGGGCTCGCGTGTGGTGACCGAATACCTGCAGCAGGCCGAGCTGATGGACGACCTCGAATCGCTCGGTTTTCATGTGGTCGGCTACGGCTGCGCCACCTGCATCGGTAACTCCGGTCCCCTGCCCGAGCCGGTCTCCAAAGCCATCGCCGAGGGCGATCTGTCGGTCTGCTCGGTGCTCTCCGGCAACCGCAACTTCGAGGGCCGGGTGCATGCCGAGGTGCGCATGAACTACCTGGCCTCGCCGCCGCTGGTCGTGGTCTACGCCCTGGCCGGGCGCATGGATATCGACGTGTATAACGAGCCGCTGGGCCAGGACGCCGACGGCAATGATGTTTTCCTCAAGGATGTCTGGCCCGGCCAGCAGGAAATCCAGGAACTAATCCTCAAAAGCGTCAATCGCGAGGAGTTCTCCAGCTCCTACAAGGATGTGTATAACGGGGAACAGGCCTGGCGCGAACTCAGCTCACCCGAAGGCCAGCTGTTCGACTGGCAGGATGACTCCACCTACATTCAGAACCCGCCCTACTTCGAGGGTATGAGCCGCGAACTGACCCCCATCGGGGATATCGAGGGCGCCCGGGTGCTGGCTCTGCTGGGCGACTCGGTCACCACCGATCACATTTCGCCGGCCGGGGCCATCAAGGCCGACAGTCCGGCCGGCCAGTACCTGCAGGGCAAAGGTGTCGCGCCCGGCGACTTCAACTCGCTCGGCTCGCGGCGCGGCAATCACGAGGTAATGATGCGTGGCACCTTCGCCAATATTCGCCTGCGTAACCAGCTGGCCCCGGGCACCGAAGGCGGCGTGACCCGCCACCTGCCCGATGGCGAGAGCATGAGCATTTATGAGGCGGCGATGAAATATCACGCCGAGCAGGTACCGCTGATTGTCATCGCCGGCAAGGAATACGGCTCCGGCTCCTCCCGTGACTGGGCGGCCAAGGGCCCGCGCCTGCTGGGCGTGCGCGCGGTCATTGCCGAAAGCTACGAACGCATTCATCGCTCTAACCTGGTCGGCATGGGTATTTTGCCGCTGCAATTCAATGACGGCGACAGCGCCGAATCCCTGGGACTGAACGGTGAGGAACAGTTCAGCATCCGGGGGCTGGGGGACGGTGCCGCCAAGCAGGTGGAAGTCACCGCCACCGGCGCCGACGGTCAGGCCAGAAGCTTTAGCGCCCGGGTCCGCATCGACACCCCGCAGGAGATCGAATACTACCGCCACGGCGGGATCCTGCATTACGTGCTGCGCCAGCTGGCCAGCTGAAGCAACACTTTGTCACTCACGTTGTTACCCGCGGCCGGTTGAAACCGGGCCGCGGCGTCCACAGGTCAATATTAAAGCCCCGGCCAGACAGGCCGCCAGATCAGTACCGGGCTTGTAATATTAAACCCCTCACCAATGTGGAGAGAGTGTCGTGAAACACGTGCAATACGGACCCCGTATCGGTTCCCATCTGGGCAAACCGATATATAAAACCCTCGAACATAACGGCTATCATTACGAATATGATCGTCTGGCCTGGTGCGACGAGGAAGGTTGCCCGCTGCACCAGCTGGCCGCCAACGAAGTGCTGTTCAAACCAGGTCTGATTTACCGCCTCGCGGGTTAAGGAAACCTTAACCACTGAGGGCTCAATCGAATCCACCGGCTAGTCAATCCCGTGTTTTTCGGTGCCGGTCGGTGGGGGTGGTGATACCTGTTCGGGTTCGGTATGCAACAGGATAAGGTAAAAGCGTGTCTCTCGCAGAGACGCTACGCCGCAAAGAAATCCGATTTCACTGCCTTCTCCGCGCTTTGCGTCTCTGCGTCTCTGCGAGAGTGTTATAGCCGGGCATTATCTCGATCCGTATAACAAGACGTAGAACGCCCCTCTCACTGAGACATAGGCCCGCCAGGGCTTTCATCACACTACCTGCTCGGTGGATAGTCGTTGATTCTCCGGGATCGGCGGGACCTCTGTGTTGAACCATACTGACAGCGGACAGTTGCCGCCAAATCGTGTAAAATAACGCTCTGTTTCAAGAGCCTCACAGGAACCCGAATGGAGCTGACCAGCCTGACTGCCGTTTCCCCGATCGACGGTCGATATTCCGGCAAAACACGTGACTTGCAGCCGATCTTCAGTGAATACGGACTGATCCGCCATCGGGTGCTGGTGGAAGTGCGCTGGTTACAACAACTGGCGGCCAGCGAGGCAATTGCCGAGGTTCCCGCGTTCTCCGGCCACGCCCGCAAGCTGCTCGAGGGCATCATCGATGACTTTGGCGTCGAGGATGCGCAACGGGTCAAGAATATCGAGAAGACCACCAACCACGACGTCAAGGCGGTGGAATATTTTCTCAAGGAGAAAATCGCCGGTAATGCGGAGCTGGAGGCGGTCAGTGAATTTATTCATTTCGCCTGTACTTCGGAAGACATTAATAATCTCGCCTATGCCCTGATGCTGCGCGAGGCGCGCAATCAGGTGCTGTTGCCACAACTGGATGAACTGATTGAGACCTGTCGCGAACTGGCACACCGCTTTGCCGCGATCCCTATGCTCTCACACACCCACGGCCAGCCGGCTTCACCGACGACGGTGGGCAAGGAACTGGCCAACGTGGTTGCCCGGCTCCGGCGCCAGCGCCAGCAAATCGCAGCCGTTCCCATGCTGGGCAAGATCAATGGCGCGGTGGGTAACTACAACGCGCATCTGGCGGCCTATCCGGAAGTCGACTGGCCGGCCTTTGCCGAAGCGTTCGTGACCTCGCTGGATCTCGACTGGAATCCCTACACCATCCAGATTGAGCCGCACGACTATATCGCCGAATTCTTCGATGCCGTCGCCCGCTTCAATACTATTCTGCTCGATCTGGATCGCGATATCTGGGCCTATATCTCCATGGGCTTTTTCAAGCAAAAGACGGTCGCCGGTGAAGTCGGCTCGTCCACCATGCCGCATAAAGTGAACCCGATCGATTTTGAAAACTCCGAAGGCAATCTCGGCATTGCCAATGCCCTGTTCAATCACCTCGCGGCCAAACTGCCGGTCTCCCGCCTGCAACGGGATTTGACCGACTCCACCGTTCTGCGCAACCTGGGAGTCGGTATTGCCCATTCGTTAATCGCCTATCAATCCAGTCTGCGGGGACTGGCCAAACTGGAAGTCAATGACACCCGCCTGCAGCAGGTTCTGGATGACAACTGGGAAGTGCTGGCCGAGGCGATTCAAACCGTCATGCGTCGCTACGGGATCGAAAAGCCCTATGAAAAACTCAAGGAACTGACCCGCGGTCAGCGCATTACGGCCGAGGGGATGCGTGAGTTTATCCAGCGACTGGATATCCCCGAACACGCCAGACAGCCATTGCTCGAAATGACTCCGGCCAGCTATATCGGCAACGCGCTCGACCAGGCCAACGGCATCTGATCGCGATGGCCGCACGCGCTCCGCTCGGCCAACTCTCCGTTGCCGGTTTTTTACAGGATTACTGGCAACAACAACCGTTGCTCATCCGACAGGCGCTGGATCCGGCCACGTTCCGTCTGTCCCCCGATGAACTGGCCGGACTGGCCTGCGAGACCGATGTCGAATCTCGTCTGATACTGGAAAAAGACGGCCCGCACCCCTGGTATCTGGAAGACGGTCCGTTTGATGCCAAACGCTTTGCCCGCCTGCCCGACTCGCACTGGACCCTGCTGGTTCAGGATGTCGATAAATACATACCCCGGATCGCCGAACTGCTGCACCGTTTCCGGTTTATTCCCGACTGGCGCATCGACGATGTGATGATCAGTTACGCGACCGATCAGGGCTCGGTCGGTCCGCATGTGGATAATTACGATGTCTTTTTGCTGCAAACGCATGGCCGGCGTCGCTGGCGAATCAATACGCAGCCGGTCAGCGTGGACAATTTCATTCCGGAGATTGCCCTGCAGATTCTCAAACAGTTCGACAGCGAACAGGAGTGGCTGCTCGAACCCGGCGATATGCTGTATCTGCCCCCGGGCGTTGCCCACCACGGCATTGCCGAGGGCGAATGCATGACCATGTCCGTGGGTTTTCGGGCCCCCTCTTATGCCCAATTGATTGGCAGTTACGCTGATGACTATGTGGAAGCCCGGCACAGCCAGCGGTTCTATACCGACCCTGGCCGAAAGCGGCCCGATCATCCCGCCCATCTCGACAATCAATCGCTGGCCGAGTTGCGGGCGATCCTGCGCCTGGAGTCGATATCGGATGCACAGCTCAACGAGTGGCTGGGCTGTTTTTTGACCGAGGCCAAACAACATGATGCCGTATTGTCCTTAAAGGACAGGCTATCGCCGGACACAGTCCGGCAAACCCTCTCACAACAACCGGTACTGGTACGCAATCCCTGGGCGCGTCTGATTTACACCCAACAAGAGGATCAAGGGATCCTGTTTGCTGCCGGACATCTCTGGCGATTTGACCCGACGCTGCTCGAGCCCGTGCGCTGGCTCTGCGATCACGATGTCTACGCCCTGGACAGCGTGCCTCACTGGCAGCAAAACCCGGCATTTATCCAGCTGCTCACGGATCTGATCAATGCCGGGGTGATACTGATTGATGAAGCCGACTGACTGGACGATCGAAACGGTCAGTTTTGACCAGGCCCGCTCGGCCATCGAGTCGATTCGCCGGCGCGTCTTTATCGAGGAGCAACAGGTCCCGGAAGAGCTTGAATGGGACGGTCAGGATGAACAGGCTACCCATCTGCTGGCATGGGTCGACGGTCTGCCCGTGGCCACGGCCCGGATGCTGCCCGACGGCCATATCGGTCGCATGGCGGTACTTCGAGCCTGGCGCCAGCGCGGGATTGGCATGGCGCTGCTGACAGTTCTGCTGACCCTCGCCCGAAAACAGGCGCTGGAGCGGGTCTTTTTACATGCCCAGCTAGCGGCCATGGATTTTTATGCCAGAGCCGGTTTTATCGAAACCGGCAATCCCTTCATGGACGCCGGCATCCCCCACAAGACAATGGTTCTGGAATTGGATCAGATCGACTAGAATTCAGGCATGACGGACATTGATGACAAGCCGACACTGACACGGGCCGATATCGGCCAGGAAACCGGTGAACTGACAATTCGTGATCGCCAGGACAATTACCAGACCCTGTTGAACATGATCGACAAGGGCCGGCGTTCATTACATATTTACAGCCGTTATCTGGACGGCAAGCTGTACGACCGCCAGGAATTCAACAGTGCTGTACGCCGCCTGGCCAGCCAGCACCCCCAGTCACAAGTCCGTATTCTGTTGCGCGATATCGAACCGCTGGTCAAACACGGCCATCGATTGATTGAACTGTCCCGTCATCTCAGCAGCTCGATGGAAATCCGGATCATTCACAAGGATTACGCCGAATACAACGAGAGTTTTTTTATTGTGGATCAGCGCGCGGTCCTGCATCGCAAGCTCGCCGACCGTTATGAAGGTATCGTCAATTACAACGATCCCGGGCTGGCCCGGTCTCTGCTGCACTATTTTAACGAGGTCTGGGAGCAGAGCCAGGTGCCGACCGATGCCCGACGGCTTTACTTATAATTTTTATTGTAGCGACACCGGGAACACCAAGTGAAAACACTTTTCTTATTAATAAAATCTGTCACTGTGATACCGGTAGTGTTGCTGGGCATGCTGATTAGCCCGCCAGTTTTTCCAGAATCGATGGAGCTGGAGGTGATCGATTTGCGTCACCGGCCGGCCGATGAAGTAGTGCCGCTGGTCAAACCGTTCGTGATCGACGCTGGCAGTATCACCGGCAAGGATTACCGCTTGATCGTTCGTTCCACCGGAAAAAATATTGATGAGATCAAATCGCTGCTGACAGAACTGGATACCGCCCTGCGGGAATTGACTGTCTACGTCTCGACCGATCGTGAAGCGGTGAGGGCCGAACAGTCAATCGCCGTACAGGGCCGTATCGGCAACGATTCGGTTGAAGTGCGCGGCGGCGGTTCCGATGACCCGCAGAGCATCGTGATCGACAGCGGCCAGCAGGTTGAAGGCGGCGCCAGCGGTGGCAGCCGGATCTACAGCACCCGCTCCCGTAGCCGGGAACCGGCGGCACAGACCCTTCGCGTACAGGAAGGTCAGTGGGCCACGATCCGCACCGGCCAGGCGGTGCCGATTACCGAGCAGACCACCAATCCGGACGGCACCGTCACCCGCTCCACCCGCTATCAGAATGTGACCAGCGGTTTTCAGATCCGTCCGCAACTCAACGGCGAGCAGGTCCAGCTCTATATTCGCCCGCAGCGGGACTCGGTCAGTGAATCCGGTGGCGGGCGAATCAACCTCAGTGGCATGGAAACCACGATCCGCACCCGCCTGGGTGAATGGGTTGAACTGGGGGGCAGTCTGGAAACACTGCGCAGCCAGCAAAACAGTCTTACCCGCTCCACCCGTCGCGAGGAAGAACAGCGGCAACGGGTTTTTGTTAAAATCGAACTTCAGCCATAATCCGTTCGAGGTTGTTGTGAATCCGAATCCGCCTGTCCGTTACACGGTCTTTCCAGTTTCCCCGCAGGCTCATCTGTTTCGTGTGCAATGCACCATCGAACAACCGGATCCGGCCGGCCAGCGCCTGAGCATGCCCGGCTGGATCCCCGGCAGTTACATGATTCGGGATTTTGCCAAAAATGTCGTCTGGCTCCGGGCGAGCGACGAGCAGGGCCATCCACTGGAGGTCGTCAAACTCGACAAGGCCACCTGGCAAGTCGCAGCCTGTGACACGCCCCTGTATATAGAATATGAAGTGTATGCCTGGGATTTGTCGGTACGCGGTGCTCATCTGGATACCAATCATGCCTATTTTAATGGCACCACGGTTTTTGTCGCTGTCGAAGGCCAGACCGATCAACCCTGCCAGGTCACACTCCAGCGCCCTGAAGGAGAAACCTATCAGGACTGGCGTGTTGCCACGACCCTGCCCCGCAGGGAAGCCGCGCTGTACGACTTTGGCAGCTATCAGGCGGTCGACTACGATGAATTGATCGATCACCCGGTGGAGATGGGCCATTTTAATCTGGCCAGCTTCGAAGTGGCCGGCGTGCCACACGATATCGCACTCACCGGTAAACATCGCGCCGATCTGCCCCGCCTCTGCAGGGACCTGGAAAAGATCTGCGCTACCCATGTGGCCCTGTTTGGCGAATTGCCGAAAATGGAGCGTTATCTGTTTATGGTAACGGCTGTCGGCGAAGGCTACGGCGGTCTCGAACATCGCAGTTCCACCAGTCTGCTGTGCAGTCGCAACGATCTACCCTTACCCGGCCAGGAGACGATCACCGATAACTATCGCAACTTCCTGGGCCTGTGCAGCCACGAATATTTTCATCTGTGGAATGTTAAACGGATCAAGCCGGCCATCTTCATGCCCTATGATCTGAGTCGCGAAACGCCGACCCGCCAGTTATGGGCCTTCGAAGGCATTACCTCTTACTACGACGAGCTGGCGCTGGTGCGCAGCGGTGTCATCAATACCGAAAGTTATCTGCAATTGCTCGGACAGACGGCAACCCGGGTCTGGCGCGGGGCCGGGCGTTTCAAACAGAGCGTGGCCGACAGCAGCTTCGATGCCTGGAGCAAATTCTACAAACAGGACGAAAGCGCGCCGAACAATATCGTCAGCTACTATACCAAGGGTGCCCTGATTGCCCTGGCACTGGATCTGACACTGCGTCAGATGACCGACGACGCCCGTAGCCTGGATGATCTGATGCGCCGGCTCTGGCAGACATACGGTAAACCGGGGATCGGCGTGCCCGAAGGCGAAATCGAACGTCTGGCCACACAAATCGCCGGGACCGATCTGAGTGAGTTCTTCGCCCGTTACGTGCACGGCACGGAAGACCCGCCCCTGCAGAAGCTACTGGAACAGACCGGCATCGATTTCTGCCTGCGCCCCGCACGCAACGCCGATGACAGGGGCGGCAGCGCCGCTGAACCACGCTCCGAACAACGTCCGCCCGTCTGGCTCGGGGCGCGTGTGGCCCATGATCCACTGGGCGCTCGTCTGACCCAGGTGTTCGATAACGGGCCTGCACAAAAAGCCGGGCTGTCGGCGGGCGATGTGATCATCGCCTGCGACCATATCAAGGTCGACAAGAACAACCTGGAATTGCAACTGGGAGACTATCCGCCCGGTTCAGACGTGACGCTGCATGCTTTTCGTCGTGATGAACTGTTTGAAACTCTTCTGGAACTGGAACCGGCGCCGGCGGATACGGTCTATTTGACCATCAAGAGTCAATCGAGCACCCAACAATCTCTGGCCCGTGAACGCTGGCTGGGACAGAACCGCAACTCCCCGGTCACCCGACAGGTCACTAACCCGTCACAATAACAATATTTGACTTCATGCAACCGACTTATGATCCATACCGGGATCCGCTCGATAACCTGATCAAGCTGACCCACATTGTCTATCTGCTGCAGGCCCTGACCTATGTCACGGCCATCACCTATGTCATTGCCGTCATTATCAACTATGTCAAACTGGAGGATGTGCGCGGCACCTGGCTGGAATCGCACTTCCGCTGGCAGATACGCACCTTCTGGATCAGCCTGGTCGGCCTCATTATTGGTACCCTCGGAGTGTATATTCTGATTGGCTGGCTGATCCTGGCCGCGACGTTTTTCTGGGTCGTCTATCGTATTATCAAAGGCTGGTTGTATCTGTATGAAAAACGACCACTGACTCCCTCGACGATCCCACCGAACACAGGAACCTGAGAGGCACTTGTGGTATTGTGCGATTCATTGCTCTACAACAAAACCTGACAGTTATGTTCTGCGGCATAAAACCCGTTATCTGTAGAAGGATAAAACGCGAGCCATGAGTCTGCTGGGACTGGTACTCACAATCTTTGTCGGCAGTGTGCTGGCGGCTGGCATCTCCCGCCTGGGGCGTCTGCATTCGGCCTGGCTGTCCGGCGCCGTGGTGATCGCCGCCCTGTTCCAGCTGTGGCCCATGATGGCGTCTGTCGCCGATGGCGTCATCATTATCCAGCGTGTGGCATGGATACCGGCAGTCGGCCTGGATCTGGTCTTCCGCCTCGACGGACTGGGTTTGCTGTTTGCCCTGCTGATTCTGGGAATTGGCCTGCTCATCATTCTCTATGCCCGTTATTACCTGTCCGAACGGGACTGCATGGGCCGCTTCTATGCCTACCTGTTACTGTTTATGGGCGCCATGCTTGGCATCGTGCTGTCGGAAAACATCATCCAGCTGCTGATCTTCTGGGAGCTGACCAGTCTCTCCTCCTTCCTGTTGATCAGTTACTGGCAGGAGCGCAGCGATGCCCGTAACGGCGCGCGCATGGCGCTGGCCGTGACCGGCGCCGGCGGGCTGGCCATGCTCGGGGGCTTTGTTCTGCTGGGTGAAATCGTCGGCAGTTACGAGCTGTCCGTCATTCTCCAGTCCGGTCACATCATTCGGGATCATCCCCAGCATCTGACCGTATTGATCCTGATCCTGCTCGGCGCCTTTACCAAGTCTGCCCAGTTTCCGTTCCATTTCTGGTTGCCCAATGCCATGTCGGCCCCCACACCGGTATCGGCGTATCTGCATTCGGCCACGATGGTCAAGGCCGGGGTATTTTTGCTGGCCCGGTTTTTCCCGGCCCTGTCACAATCGCCCGAATGGTCCTGGCTGGTGGGCGGCGCGGGCCTGATCACCCTGCTGATCGGTGCCATCTTTGCGCTGTTCAAACATGATCTGAAAGGGCTGCTGGCCTATTCCACCATCAGTCACCTGGGACTGATTACCCTGCTGTTCGGGATCGGCACCCCGCTGGCGGCGGTCGCCGGGGTATTTCATATTATCAATCATGCCATCTTCAAAGCCTCGCTGTTCATGGCGGCCGGCATCATTGATCACGAAACCGGCTCACGCGATATGCGCCAGCTCAATGGAATGTGGAAATATATGCCACATACCGCCCTGCTGGCGATGGTCGCCGCCGGCGCGATGGCCGGCGTGCCGCTGCTGAACGGTTTCCTTTCCAAGGAAATGTTTTTCGCCGAAGCGGTCAGCGCTGCAACTCATTTGAAGCTGGGCTGGTGGTTGCCGACGCTGGTCACCGTCGCCGGAATATTCGCGTTCGCCTATTCGTTCCGTTTTATTCATGATGTCTTTTTCAACGGCGAACCGATCGATTTACCCAAAACCCCCCATGAGCCTCCGCGCTGGATGAAAGTCCCGGTGGAAATGCTGGTCGCCCTGTGTCTGCTGGTCGGTATTCTGCCGACGCTGACGGTGGAACCGCTACTGCGTATCGCCGCCAGCGGCGTGCTGCAAACCCCGCCACCCGAGTTCGATCTGGCCATCTGGCATGGCTTTAGCCCGGCATTGTGGATGAGCATCATTGCCCTGCTGGGAGGGGCGCTGATCTATAGCGTGCGCGAACCCCTGTTTCGCTTTCATGATCGGACTTTGCTGCCCTACCTGAAGGCCAGCAGGGTCTTCGATGTCGTGCAGGACACATTGTTCGCCCTGGCCCGAACGATCACCCGGCTGACCGATATCGGTTCACTGCAACGCATGCTGGCCTGGTTTGTCGCCTCTGCCCTGGTGCTGGGCATTACGGGATTTGTGGCCGGCGGAGCTCCCCTGAGGGGGACTGCTGACGCTCTGCCGCTGGACGGGGTCAGCCTGGTGGCGGCGCTGGTATTGATCGCCGCGGCGATCGGCACGGTAGTGCTGCATCGGCGACGTCTGATCAGCCTGACAGTGATGGGCGCGGTCGGCCTGATCGTGGCGCTGATCTTCATCAAGTTTTCCGCCCCGGATCTGGCCATGACCCAGTTGTCGGTGGAAATTGTCACCATCGTCTTGTTGCTGCTGGCCCTCTACTACCTGCCCCAGCAACAGGCGCCGGAATCGAGCTGGCTGCGCCGGGGACGTGATCTGGGTCTGGCGGCGACCGCCGGGGGCGGCGCCGCCCTGTTGAGCTGGGCCGTGCTGACCCGTCCGTTTGACAGTATTTCCGACTATTTTCTGGCCAACAGCGTCAGCGGTGGCGGCGGCACCAATGTGGTCAATGTTATTCTGGTCGATTTTCGGGGCTTTGATACGCTTGGCGAAATTACCGTCCTGGCGCTGGCGGCACTGGGGATTTATGCAATGCTCGAACGCCTGGAGCTGGTCGGACCCGACACGGATCGTCGCGGCCGCCCCTGGAGCCTGGACATTCACCCGACCATCATGGCTTCACTGACGCGGCTGCTGCTGCCTCTGGCTCTGCTGGTCTCCCTGTTTATCCTGCTGCGTGGCCATAATCTCCCCGGTGGCGGCTTTATCGCCGGCCTGGTCACGGCCGTGGCGTTAATTACCCTGTATCTGGCCAACGGGGTACGCTGGACCCGGGCCCGTCTGCCCGCCAATATGCATCCGGTGATCGCCGCCGGCCTGCTGCTGGCAACCCTCACCGGGCTGGGCAGCTGGCTGTTCGGTTATCCGTTTTTGACCTCGACCTTTACGCATGTTCACTGGCCTGTAGTCGGCGATTTCGAGCTGGCCTCGGCCATACTGTTTGATCTGGGGGTCTATCTGGCGGTGGTGGGCGCCACGCTGCTGATCCTGATTTTCATCGGCATGTTGCACAGCAGCGATGCCAGTACCCGGTCCCCTCGCGAGGAAGCACCCTGATGGAAGCCCTGCTGTCCCTGCTGATTGGCATACTCACCGCCTGCGGTGTGTATATGATGCTGCGCGGACGCACCTTCCCGGTAGTCCTCGGGCTGACTTTGCTCTCCTATGCGGTGAACGTCTTTTTGTTTGCCATGGGACGCCTGACGATCGGCCGCCCGCCGGTCATCGACGAGGCTATCAGCCAGTATGCCGATCCCCTGCCCCAGGCCCTGGTCCTGACGGCCATTGTGATTAGTTTCGGCATGACCGCCTTTGTTATCGTGCTGGCGCTCAAGGCGCGGGCGGAACTGGGTAACGACCACGTGGATGGAGAGCGCGAATGAATCATCTGGTTATCGCGCCGGTTCTCCTGCCACTGGTGGCCGGTATTGTGTTGTTACTGCTGCGGGGTGCGCCGCTACCCTTGCAACGCACTCTGAGTATGATCGCAATCCTGGCACAGGCGGGCGCCGCCGTGCTGCTATTGCAGAGTGTGCTCGAGGGGCCGTTACGGGTCTACGCCCTGGGAAACTGGCAGGCCCCCTTTGGCATCGTTCTGGTGGCTGATCCGCTGGCCGCCTGGATGGTCTTGATTACCGCCCTGCTGGCGCTGTTCGCCCTGCTTTATGCCCTGCGCGGCGGCGATCAGGCCGGGCGTCATTTTCATGTCCTGTTTCAACTGCAGCTGTTCGGATTGCAGGGCGCTTTTTTAACCGGCGATCTCTTCAACCTGTTTGTCTTTTTCGAAATTCTGCTGCTTGCCTCCTACGGTTTACTGTTGCACGGTAGCGGTCCGCACCGCAGTCGCGCCGGACTGCATTTTGTCGTCCTCAATCTGGCCGGTTCCACCCTGTTTCTGTTCGCCATCGGCACGCTCTACGGCACATTCGGCACACTCAACATGGCCGACCTGGCGGTTCATGTCGCCCGGGCCGATGCCGACCAGCAAAGTCTGGCGCGACTTGCCGGGCTGCTATTGTTCGGCGTCTTCGCACTCAAGGCGGCGCTGGTGCCCCTGCACCTGTGGCTACCCGCCGCCTATTCGGCCGCCACCGCCCCGGTTGCCGCCCTGTTTGTGATCATGACCAAGGTGGGCGCTTATGGCATCCTGCGCCTGGATGTCCTGCTGTACGGGGAAGGCCCGCTGTCGAACCTGCTCGATGCCTGGTTGTTGCCGCTGGCACTGTTGACTCTGGCACTGGGCACGCTGGGTGTCATGGCCAGCACCCATTTGCGCCGCCAGGTTGCCTGGCTGGTGGTGATCTCGGTAGGAACACTACTGACCGCGTTTGCCATCGGTGGCGTCAACGGGATCGCAGCGGGACTCTATTACCTGCCTCATACCACTTTTGCCGGCGCCGCCTTTTTCCTGCTGGCGGACAGCCTGGCCCGACGCCGGGGCGAGCATGACGACCATTTCGTGCCCCATGCCCGACTGGCCGATCGGCGCCTGCTGGGCGGGATTTTCTTCATCGTGGCCATTCTGCTCGCCGGTCTGCCGCCCTTGTCGGGCTTTATTGGCAAGTTTCTGATTCTGCGCGCCGCGCTCGATACCCCGGCCGCTACAGCCTGGGTACTGGCGATCATTCTGGGCGGTAGCCTGTTGACCATCATTGCCCTGGCCCGTTCCGGCAGCCTGATATTTTATCGTTCGCATCCGGCCGAACACGGAACGGCCACCGGTCAGCTGTGGCAGGAACTGCTCCCGACGGCAGGGCTGATAATGTTGTGTCTCGGGCTGGTGGTGGCCGCCGGGCCGATCGATGCCATCACCCGCCTGATTGCCGAACAGCTGCTGCAACCGGAGATTTATATTCAGGCGGTACTGGGAGGGACACGCTCATGACAGGACGTTGGCTACCGCATCCGGTTTTGACCCTGGTGCTGGCACTGATCTGGATGCTGCTGGTTAACAGCTTCGCGCCCGGTCACCTGTTGCTCGGGCTGCTGTTTGGCTGGGCCATTCCGCTGTTTACCCGGCACTTCTGGCCGGAGCAGGTGCGTATTGCCCGACCGCTGGTATTACTGCGGTTTATCATTATCGTATTGTTCGATATCGTCGTTGCCAATCTGACCGTGGCGCGACTGATACTGGGCCGGCCCAAACACCTGCGCCCCCGGTTTGTCGAACTGCCGCTGGATTTGCGCACCGACCTGGCCATCAGCCTGCTGGCCAATACTATCAGCCTGACGCCCGGTACCGTCTCGGCGAAGCTCAACGAAGATCGTCATTGTCTTATCGTGCATGCGCTTCACGAAACCGATAGCGACGCGATGATCGCCAAAATCAAGCAACGTTATGAAGCGCCCCTCAAGGAGGTGTTTGAATCATGATTGAAACCGTTATCCCGATTGCTTTTGGTCTGGTTTCCATTGCCGTTTTGCTGAATCTGTGGCGATTGCTGTTCGGACCGGATATGCCGGATCGTATTCTGGCCCTGGATACGCTTTACGTGAACACCATCGCCCTGCTGGTATTGTTTGGCATCTATTCAGCCAGCAATATTTATTTCGAGGCGGCGTTGTTAATTGCCCTGATGGGATTTGTCGGGACCGTGGCGCTATGCAAATACCTGCTGCGCGGTGACATCATCGAGTAATCATTATGGCCGAATATATTATTTCCGCATTGATCCTCATCGGCGCCGCCTTCACTTTCATCGGTTCGCTCGGTCTGGCGCGTCTGAAGGATTTCTACACCCGCCTGCACGGCCCCACCAAGGCTACCACCCTGGGCGTCGGCAGCCTCCTGTTCGCCTCGGCCCTCTACTTCAGCCGTGGCGACGAACTCAGCCTGCACGAAATTCTGGTCACCCTGTTCCTGTTCATCACCGCGCCGGTCAGCGCTCATCTTTTATCCAAAGCCGCCCTGCACCTGCAACTGCACTCCCTGGCCAAACCGCCATCTGCCACTACTGATGACCAAAACGAACAGAACTAAAACATACATAAAAACCCAAAGCCGACAACCATTCAAAGTTATTCACTATACTCTCGCCAAGACGCCGAGACGCAAAGAAAAACAATAATTTCCTGGCGGCCTCTGCGGCTCTGCGAGAGTTATTAAATCATCCAGCAAGAAAGAACGGACACGATTCAAACTTATCTCTCATTTTCTCGCAAAGACGCCGAGACGCAAAGAAGAACAATGATTTCCTGGCGGGCTCTGCGGCTCTGCGAGAGGAATTAAGTTTTTTGACGAGAAAGAGTGAAAACGACGGGGTTAATCTTCAGCGACATCGAAATAGTGCAGGCTGAAGAGGTTATCGGGATCGGTCCAGACCTGACGGCTGGTGAAGCCCGCGCGACCGGCCAGGTCGATGAATTCCTCGACGGTGTATTTGTAGGAGCTCTCGGTGTGGATGGATTCGTTCTTGTCGAAATCGAACCGTTGACCGTCGATCGTCAGTTGCTGGGCCTGTTGACTGACAAGGTGCATCTCAATTCGGCCCAGTGCAGCGTTATAATAAGCATGATGCGTGAACAGTTGCGGATTGAGTTCGGCATCCAGTTCCCGCCCAATGCGGTGCAATAAATTCAGGTTGAATGCCGCAGTCACCCCCTCGCGATCATTGTACGCGGCGTTGAGAATCGCCGGGTCTTTTTTCAGATCCACGCCGATTAACAGACTGCCCTGCGGCCCGGCGACGGGGATCAGGTTACGTAGAAACATCTCGGCCTGCTCGGGTTCGAAGTTGCCGATACTGGAGCCGGGAAAAAAGATCAATTTACGCCCGCCCGGCGGACAAAATGGCAGGCTCAACGGCGCGGTAAAATCGACGCAGGCCGCGTGAATTTCGAGCCAGGGATATTCACGCGCGACCTGATCGGCCGCCTGATAGAGAAAATCACGCGAAATATCCATTGGCACATAAACGCTTGGGCGCAGAACATCCAGCAGCAGTCGCACCTTTTCGCTATTGCCGCTACCCGGCTCGATCAACCGGCAACGCTCGCCAATCAGATCGAAAATTTCACCGGCATTTTGTTGCAACAGGGCCTGTTCGGTGCGGGTGGGATAATAGTCCTCGGTACGACAGATGGCGTCGAACAGTTCCGAGCCGCGTTCATCATAAAAAAATTTCGGCGGAATACGACGCGGACGACGAGTGAGACCGGCGATCACCTCCGCGTAAAAATCCGCCTCCGATGGATGTTCGTCATAATAATAGACTGCGGGTATAGCCGACATCAGATATCCTCCGCCAGGCGGATCCCGGAAAACTGCCATTGATCACCGGGATAGAAAAAATTGCGGTAAGTGCGCCGAATATGCTCGGCCGGTGTGACACAGGAACCGCCTTTGAGTACATACTGGCCGCACATAAACTTGCCATTGTATTCACCCAGTGCTCCGTCGGACGATTTGTATTTGGGATAAGGTGCGTAAGCACTCCGGGTCCATTCCCAGACATCGCCATACAGCTTGATCACACCTGACCCGTCGCCCTCGCCGGCCACCGGCTGCAGGTAACCGTGACTGCGCAGGTTGCCTTCTACCGGCAGATTCTCCGCCGCAGTTTCCCATTCGGCCTCGGTCGGCAGACGCTTACCGGCCCAGCTGGCATAGGCCTCGGCTTCGTAGTAATTAACATGCGCCACCGGGGCATGCAGATCCACCGGCCGCATGCCACCCAGGGTATAGTGCCACCACTGACCGTCACGGTTTTCCCAGTACAGCGGGGCATGAAACGTTCCCTGCTTGATCGCCGCCCAGCCGTCCGACAGCCATAATTCGGGACGCAGATAACCGCCATCTTCAATAAAGGCCATGTATTCGGCGTTGGTGATCGGACGCGCGGCAATACGAAATGGCGGTTGCCAGATATCATGCCGGGGCTTTTCATTATCAAAAGCAAACCCGGCCTCTTCGGCACCGAGTTTTTTCAGTCCGCCGGTGAAGCGAACGAATTCGAGCGGTTGTTCCACCCCGGCCGGTAACTCAATTTCCCGATAGGCGGGACGCAGGGGATTCATGCCGAGAATGTGTTTGATATCGGTAAGCAGCAGTTCCTGATGTTGTTGTTCGTGATGCAGTCCCGTGACCAGCCGCTCCTGAATAAGCGCATCACTCATTTGCGACGATTCAATCAGACGCAACATCGCCTCATCCACATGCGCGCGATAGCTATAGACCTCCTCGACAGTGGGACGTGATAGCAGGCCGCGTTGCGGGCGGGGATGATAGCTACCGATCTGTTCGTAATAGGAATTGAACAGTCGTGCATAATCGGGATGAAACTCCTGATAATCGGCGAGACAGGGCTTGAGCAGGAAGGTTTCGAAAAACCAGCTCACATGGGCCAGATGCCATTTGGGTGGACTGACATCCGCCATAGTCTGAACACCGAAATCCTCGATCATCAACGGTTCACAGATCAGTTCACTGGCCTTGCGCACTCGCTGATAGGCCGAACGCAATTCATCATTATTCCGGGCCAGTGTCTGCGATTTTGTGGAGAGTCCGCTCTGGAGCTTCGTGGAATCCGGCGATGCAGCCATACTAATCCCCTGCAATATTTATCTGTTTATCGGGTCAGGATGTCGTCAAACACTATCATTGAATCATGACAAACGACAGACCATGGTCAAGACCGGCCCTTTTTCTCATCACGCCTGATTAATTGTCCGCGTTTATCCAGTCTGACCAGTTCATCATAGCCGCCGATATGACGATCGTTAATGAAGATCTGCGGGACGCTATCCCGCCGACTGCGTTTGAGCATTTCGCGCAATTTCGCCCTGGATAAATCGACACGGATTTTTTCAAACCGCATCCCGCGTTTGCGTAACAGCTGCTCGGCGCGCTGGCAGTACGGGCAGGCTTTGGTGCAATACATCTGAACCCGACTCATGTGATCGCCTCATCCTCATTCGGAGGCAAATAACGGGTATGGGTAATTTCGATCTTTTCGAAATGTTCATGCAACCAGCGCCAGATCATCCGTTCGGCCATTTTGACTGCGGTCTCCGGGGTATCGCGATGACGGATAGAAGTGGCAATGATGGCCACCTTGACCCGATCAGGGGTGAAGTGTTCTGCCAGGCGCAACAGGGTGTTGTTCTGCCCGGGCCGCACGGTGGGCATGGTATAGGCAAGCGTCTGAATCGATTCGAAGCGGATATTGGAAAACACCGGTCGCAAGCGGGTCTTGATCTCCTCACGCACCAGCGCGGTAACCAGCCAGGTCATACTTTCGACGGCATTGATCAGTTCGGGATCGACACCCCCGTGTTCAAGGAAATAGTCCAGCGCCGGGTAATAGCCCAGGCTGTTTTGCTGCGCATACAGCGCGACCTGTCGGGCCAGTTCTTCTCCCACCACCCCGGGGCTGGCCACCATATGCTGCTCCAGTACCGGCCGGGGAACCTGAACAATGAACGAGGCCGCCACTCTGGAAAACTGAAGTCCCATGGCTATCAGGACTGGCCGAGCAGTCGATTGGCGTGTTCGAAAAACGGTTGGCTGACCGGTTCGATTTTGCGTCGCATCACCGAGCCAATGGCATCGGAGACAGCAAAAATCGGGTTAATCACCGGCACCCCCAGTTGTGAGAGCACCAGCGCCGACTCGAGCAACGGCTGATACCCGTCAGGCAGTGACTCGTGCACCTCGCGCGCCGGGGCCGGCAACTGATGGGGATCCTCGCAACACTGACGGGCGTTGGCCAGCACGCCATCGATCTCGCGGCATGGCTCACAACCGGGGTGCAGGTCGGCAAAATAGTCTTCAATCGCCTCCAGCAGGGCTATCACCACATCCTGGTTGGTTGGTTTTTTCATCACCTGGCTGGCGGTCCGCAGGAATGCCTGACCGGGGGCATCCAGCGTGCGCTGCAGCTGGCGTGCCGCCGGGTTACCTTCTTCAATCAGGGGCCTCAGAGCAGCGCGTAACTCCTCCAGGGCCGGATGCGGCGCGGCCGGCTCGGGCAAGGCATCCGGCAGGGTCTTCAGAAAACCCACCAGATAGGCATTCTTGCGGTGTCCTCTGGCCCACAGATCCTGTTGAATCGTCTCGTCCACCAGGCCCGGTTGCAGCACCAGCCGTACCGACTCGACGATATCCCGCGGCTCTTCTTCGAACGGCAGGAACTCGAGCAGAAAATCGGCCAGCTCCGGGCCCATTTCGCCCTGCACCACCGCCTCGCGGCGCAGCATGCAACGGGCATTTTCCGAATTGGGCATCGCCCACCAGGCGCGCCGGGCCAGATCGTCGGTCAGCCCTTCGGCGTGCACCACGGCCACCACGGCCTCGGACTCGCCCAGCTGCAGCAGTTTGTCCAGGCTCTTGTCCCTGGTCTGGCCCATGCGGGTCCAGCGGCGCAGAAACACCGGATAGCCACCCGGCGAGCCCAGCACGTGGGTGGAGATCAGCTCCTTGACCTGCTTGATGTACTGCTCGTCACGGCAATTGGGATTGAGCGGGATCGTTGCCTCCCCCTTGTCGGAGAGGCCATAGACGATCATCTTCGACTCATCGATGCGGATCGCCTGCAGATCCTGATTGAGCAGCACGTTGAGGCGCAATGCGTCTTCGTTGGACAGTTCCATGCGTCTATTGTATCAGTTCAGCTGGATACGCTGGCCAAAAGGCACCGGCGCCTTGCCCTTGACCAGCCAGATCACCGGGAACCCCGGCTCGTATTTGGGGAACTGTCCCTCAGCATCGGTAAAATAGATGAGCAGTTCCGGATAACGGTCCTGGCGTTCGGCCCATTCGAACACCGGGACGAACGAGGTACCGCCGCCGCCTTTGATCGACACCGGTTTGTTGAACTCATCCCACGGCTCATACACCCAGGGGCCGTCCCCGGACAGTTCGGCATCGCAGGCGATCAGGGTGATGCGGGCGCGTATCTGGCCCTTGATGGCGTCGATTTCCGAGATGAACGCCTGGATCTCGGCGTCGGAGACCGACCCGCTGGTATCGATCGCCACCACGATATCCACCTGCTGACTGCGCAGGCTGGGATACACTGCCGGGTCGCCGCGCCGGGGGTTGGGCCGGGTGTAACTGTAATCATCACGGGCCACCGAACTCATGTAGCGTGCCAGCAACGAGCGCCAGGGCAGCTCGGGCTGGAGCAGAAAGTCCACCAGCCGTGCCATGTCCTCGCCCAGCTTGCCGGCCTGCATGGCGGTCTGGGCAGCGCCGGCCAGACGCTGCTTCCACTGGACACTGAGCGCTTCGCGTTCGCTGTGTGACAGTGGCGCAGGCTGTGGGGCCCCCTCGGGCGAGTCGGAGTCATCTGGCCGGGGGCTCGAACCACCGCCCTTGATTTCGTCCTCGTCGAGCTGCGGGCGCGTGCCGTTGCCGTCGGCTTCGCTGTCGTTATCCTCATCCGCGTCATTGTTGCCGCCCTGGCCCTCGTTGGGCCGGGAATCGGGTTCCTGGTCGTCATTATCGCCGCCCTGTTCGTCGGGCTGGTCCTGCGGTGATGAGGGGGTTTCGGTTGGCGGTTCCATGTCACCCTGCGGATTCTCGCCGTCCGGGTCGGAGTCGTCGTAGACGTGCTGATCCTGCGGCGTCTCATTCTCGAAGTCATCCAGCATCGGATAGATCTCTTCGGCGGTCATGCCGTCGAACATCGGCTGATAGAGCGCATTGGGCGGCGGCGTCAGGCCGTCCTTGATGAGAATCGGGTTGATGGCAAAGTCACAGGCCAGGTCCCAGCGATGGCGCACCCGATGCTGGCGCCGGGCAAAGTGGGACAACGCGCAGTGCAGGGCCTCATGGGCCAGAACAAACTGGGTCTGGGCGAGACTCAGATCATTGATGTATTCGGCATTGTAATAGAATTTGCGCGCATCGGTGGCGGTAGTCTTGCACCAGTTCGGATCCCCTTTGATCATCGGCAGACGCAATACCAGCGCGCCGAGAAACGGCTTGTCGATAATCAGCCGGGTCCGCGCGGCGGCCAGTTTGGTTTCCAGATCCTGCTCGCTCATGACGACTCGTCGATCAGGCTCAGTTATACAGCATCACATCGGCGACTTCGTTGGACCACCTGGCGAACTGCGGCACGCTGAAGAGTTCCTGGCCGATAGCCCGGTGCATGTCGGAGACCAGCATCACGCCCATCTCCTTCTGCGGGAAGACACTGGCGTAGTCGAGAATATTGCCGTGCACCTGTTGCGCCCCGGCACTCTCCTTCGCCTTGATCGCCCGGCCGACCAGCGAGGCGGCCACGGCGTACTGCAGATCGATCTCTTTGGGCGCCGGGACCGATTCGCCACGCAGGATCGCGTCGATATCCGGCAGCTGATCCAGATTGTTGATAAACGCATTCAGCTCGATGCCGGCAGCCGGGCCGACACAGGCCTGCAGGGTCCCCAGACGAATATCATTGTGGTGTTCGAACTTGTGCAGGGCCCGGCTGGCAAACTCCCAGGAGCGCGGCGACGGGAAGGCCATCGGGTTGTGGGCCGGGTCGAATTCAAACAGGAGTTCCGGGCGAAAACGGACGAACGCGATGACCCGGTCATCGACACCATGTTGATAGGCCCAGGCCACCCAGTCGTCCAGATTGACCTCGAACTCGAAATGCGAGAAGCGGTTGGCCAGCGGTGCCGGCATGGTATAGGTGACGCCGCGATCGCCCTGGCGGTTACCGGCGGCGAAGATCGCCCAGCCGTCGGGAATCTCGTATTCCCCCAGACGGCGGTCGAGAATCAACTGATAGGCCGCCGCCGAAACACTCGGCGTGGCCGAGGTGATCTCATCCAGGAACAGAATGCCCTGGGGACCATGGCGCTCGGCATCGGGCAAAATCGCCGGTACCGCCCACTCCACCGTCTCGCCGTTGCGAAACGGAATCCCGCGCAGATCACTGGGCTCCATCTGCGACAGGCGAATATCGATCAGCGGAACCTGATGCTGCCCGGCAATCTGGGCAATGATCTGCGACTTGCCCACCCCGGGCGGCCCCCAGATCATTACCGGCGTATGCTGTCCCTCGCGGGCGCTTAAAAATTCCTTGTCGAGTACGGACACTAAATGGGCTGGACGCATAACTTCACTATCACCTTCATATTCGAAAAAAAGAGACTAACGCAGAGGCGCAAAGGGTCGCTCCCGGCCTCCTGCCTCCCGCGACATTAGTACACCCTGTACGTCACGCAGAGGACGCAAAACAATGTAATTTTGAATTCTGAATTTTGAGTGTTGAATTGGTGGTAAATAACTCATTCAAAATTCAACATTCAACATTCAACATTGCCCTTCAAAAGCCCGCTTTGGCGTACCATTCTTTGGCTTTTTCGGCGTCCTGCGGGACGCCCTTGCCCTCTTCGTACATCAGCGCCAGGGTGGTCATGGACCCGGCCAGGCCCTGTTCGGCCGCTTTTTTAAACCACTCGACCGCCAGGGCTTCATCCTTCTCGACGCATTCGCCTTCCAGGTACATGAAACCGAGGCCGTGCTGGGCCAGGGCGTGGCCCTGATCCGCAGCGGCACGCATCCACTTGAGGGCCTCTTCATCACTGCGCACCACGCCCAGTCCGTTCTGGTACATGATGGCGACCCGGTGCTGGGCCTCGGCCTCGCCCTTTTCGGCAAAGGGCATCAGCATCGGCATCGCGCGTGAGAAGTGTTTGGCCTCGAAGGCCGACATAGCGCTGGAAAATTCCACTTCTTCGGTGCTGTTAAAGTCGGACATGTGCAATGCTCTCCATCCGGTTCTGTGTCAGTGAATCTGCGATTATATCCTGATTTACTTAACCTAGTCACGTACTCGGTTATTATTCCCTTTGTTGCAAGCACCTCCCTCTATCGGGATATACGTGATAAATCAGGGTTTTTGTACACTACTGCCACACCGGCGTCTGTCGGATGGCTTTGACAGTGCGGGCCGCAGAAAACGGCCGCCTGTCGGCAGAAAAACGGGATTTACGCGCCAGACTCTGGTATATTCCGCGGCCATTGTGCACGGCAAGCCGGGCAGGCGCAGCGCGACAGGGCGTCGCTGATTGAATTTTGCTCTGACCCTCGACGGCGGAAAGCCCCGTGGGCTGGAAGCTACTGATGTTACTGAACTTGCGATAATCTGCTGAACATAGAGGAGACTCTCATGAAACAAGAATATTATGACACCGTCACCAAAATGGAAGAAATGGGCGTTGACCCCGAGTACATCCAGGGGTGGCAAGGCGGCTACCTGCACAACCCCGAGCGGGAAGAACAGCGGGTCACCGAGGCCTACAGCGCCGGTTTTGAAGACGGCAAGGCCCAGAATACCGAAAACTTTTCCAAGTGGGCCAAGAAATAACCACAACCGAAAAGTGACAAAAAAGCGGGCTTCGGCCCGCTTTTTTTATGTGCTGTGCTCGTTCAGAAGATTATTTTTAACGCAGAGGGGAAGAGACCATAATTTTGAATGTTGAATTGCTGATTTCCTGAGTAATGCAAAATTCAACTCAAAACTCAGCACAAAGAACCAAGTACTGAGAACTAAGTAAAGAGATTCGGCATTGCCCGGCGCAGGTGTTTGACGATTTCAGGGGCTTCGGCATCGATGATCTGCTGGCCGATCCACTGCTTGTCTTTCTCATTGAGGAGCTCTTTGATGAAGTCACTGAAGATGCGCTTCATCCCGAAGCTCGGGCCGTTCTCGGCGGAATAATCGCACTCGGCGTATTCGGCCATACGGTGATTCACCAGTTCGATAAATGCCTGGCGATAATCGCCGCCCCCCATGATATCCCGCATGTTGTCTTCATAATGCTTGGCGCATTTGCTGACCAGTTCGGTCATAAAAGCCAGGCGCTCGTTCTCGTCGAACTGCTCGTAGGTCATGCGATCCGCCAGGTGGACACAGAAGGCGAGATATTCGGCGATGATTTCCATCCGATGCTTGAGCGTGTTGGTTTCAAAATCGGCCTTCTCGAGGTTCAGAACGCCGTTCATGGCAATTTTCCAGAGGTTATAGGCCAGAGCTCCGGCGATCTGATCGAAACTGTGGGTCGCTTCCTTGTTGTGCCAGCGGGTCTTTAAACGCACCATGATTGCCTTACCTTTTCTTGTCGGGGGCGCCAGGGCGCCGGAGTTTACTCTGTAACTGGATGAAAAACCCAATATAAGTACTTGTTTATTAATGGGTAGCACCATTAATTACAACGTGCTAACCTGTATACCAGAGTATTTTACTAAGTTACTTGCCACAAAAACAAGATTATACTCCGCTTTGGCCGAAAATGAGGAACGCATTCGATGACCCCTGAGATGCAACAGCTGCAAGAGACCGTGCAGAACAACTGCCACATTGCCGATGCCAGTCATGCCGGGGATTACACCCTGTGCATCTACCTGATGAAAATGCGTGAATTCTTCCGCTGGGAAGCCGGGGAGACCTATTCCGCCTCGCTCGATAACCGACAGGTCGGCAGTTGGCTGCGGGAGCGAGAGGCTTTGTGGGACAGCCTGCAAAGCGAAGACTTCAATCCCATGCAGATTGGCGACATGCAATATGACCCGTTCGATTCCGGCGCCATCAACGATGCCTTACGGGATGCCGGGCTGGTCTACAGCGGTGGTCTGGGCATTAACAATAAACCGCATTTCTTCCTTGCCCGGCTCGAACGTCACGATCAATACAACGGTTACAGCCTTTTTGTAGCGGACAAGGAGCTGGCACGGGATCTCACCTCGCCGCCGGCCATGGCTCAGGGAAACAATATCTACATCCGCCGCGAATCCCTGAAGCGAATGTTATGGGAGAAGCTCGAAAGCTGGAACTGGAATCAGCCCGACAACGCCATGGGCAAGGCTCTGGCCTACTATGACTTCAAGGCCGATATCGAACGCGCCCTCGAAGCGATGACCGATAACGAACTGGAGACCATTTTGCTGCATGAGATCGGTGAAATCCGCGCCGGCGAACGTCTGGGTCACAAATGGGAGGAGCTGCTGATCACCCTCCCCTACACCAAAGCCGAACTGATGCTGCGCGCGGTACGCGATCATCTGGCCGATGCCATCACCACCCTGCCCGCATTACTGGAAAGGGACAACGAACCCTCCCTGCATTTTTATTTCGGCAACCTGACCCATATGCGCAAGCACCTGTCGCCGTCCCTGATGGACGCCTACCATCACTGGCAGGAAACCGGCAACCGCCGCCGGCTCGAGGAGATGGCCGATCGCAATGAAGAACACTGGTCGCAGTTGACCGGGGAAATCCTCAAAATCGACCCCGATCCCGAGCGCCAGTACGTGGCAGCCATCCAGGATCTGATCGAAAACAACCGACTGTGAAGATATAATTTTGAATGTTGAATTTTAAATTTTGAATGGCGGGCCCGCATTTAATTCAAAATTCAACATTAAGCATTCAACATTACCTTGCGCCTTTGCGTTATGATCTTGATCTCTAACTTGCTACAGGATTGACGATGTCCGCCAAGATGGAATCCACCCCGACGCCGCTGACAACGATCCGCGAGTTGCAACCCAACAGTTTTATTTTCGAGCAGCAAAATGCGCTGCCGGCTGAACTGTGCCGGGAAATGATTACGCGCTTCGAACAGCACACTGATGAGCAGTATCCGGGCCGCATCGGACAGACGATAGATGAGAACAGCGGCGTAAAAAAAACCACCGATCTCGTAGTCAGTGGTAAGGAACACTGGAAGGATATCGATCAGGCCCTGTTTCAGTCGCTCAAAACCGCCCTGCTCGAGTTTCGCGAAACGTTTCCCTATTTCAAGGGACCGTTCAAGGACATGGGCTACGGCCTGCAACGTTACCAGCCCGGGGAGTATTATCACTGGCATATCGACGGTGGCAGTCACGACTTTGCCATGCGCCAGCTGGTCGCCCTGTGGTATCTGAATGATGTCGACGCCGGCGGCGAAACCGAATTTTTATATCAAAACCTCAAGGTCAAACCCGAAACCGGCAAGCTCGTGCTGTTCCCGCCCTTCTGGACCCATGAACATCGCGCCTGTGTTCTCGAGGATGGCATCAAATACATCGCCACCACCTGGGTCGTGTTTGCCTGACAGCGTTGGCAACGATGCAAATTGACACACCCCGGACACCGGTGCAGTTTGACGCTTATTATGAACTGCGCTGGCAGGTTCTGCGGGCCCCGTGGCACCAGTCACGGGGCAGCGAACGCGACGAACACGAGGCCGATGCCACCCATCGCATGATCCTCGACAACGGGCAGCAGCTCCGTGCCGTCGGGCGCCTGCATGCCCTGGATTCTGAAACCGGCCAGATACGCTACATGGCGGTCGATCCCGTTTATCGCGGACAGGGACTGGGCAAACAAATGCTGCTGGCTCTGGAAGACGCCGCGCGCGCACAGGGACTGCTAAATCTGGTATTGCACGCCCGGGAGCCGGTGGTGGGGTTTTATCGCCGGCAGGGTTATGAACTACTGGGCCGGAGCCACACTTTGTTCGGCGAGATTATCCATTACAAAATGCATAAAGCCCTGACCGACAGTCCCGGGCAGGCCCGATAAAGCGATAGCGGTATCGGGCATGTGTCAGATTGCCGGACACCGCTACCGCTTTGTCCGGCCTACCTGTTGACACTTCACCACGAAGACGCGAAGGGTAAACTCTGAAATTTCAATTCAAGGATGCTTCGTGTCTTCGCGCCTTCGTGGTTACCCGGGTTCGATCTTGCTCGTCCCTCGTAACTCGCCCCTCGTCCCTGTTATTTATTATTTGGACCAGAACTGATCCACCAGCGATTCCATGTTTTTGGCTGTTTCCAGTAATGCGTGGCTGGAGTCTTCCATCTGCTGCATGCCGGTGCTGTTGTCATTGGCCAGATCATTGATATTGACCATATTGTGGTTGATTTCCTCAATCACACCCGACTGTTCCTCGACGGCCCTGGCAATCTGGCTGTTCATATCGTTAATCGAGCGCACCGAGTCATCAATCTCACTCAGTGCCTCACCCGCCTCGCCGGTCTGCTCCACACTGCGCCCGGTCTCGATTTGACTTTTATCCATGACCTCAACGGCCTGTCGGGAACGCTCCTGTAACTGTTCAATCATGCCCTGAATTTCGTGGGTTGCCTCCTGACTGCGCTGGGCCAGCATGCGTACCTCGTCCGCGACCACGGCGAAGCCCCGACCCTGTTCTCCGGCCCGGGCGGCCTCGATCGCGGCATTGAGGGCCAGCAGGTTAGTCTGTTCCGCCACACCGTTAATCATCACGATGATTTTGCTGATATTGTCCGTATCGCTGCCAAGCGCCCGCACGATCTCGCTGGCCGTGTTCAGCTCCTGCGACAGACCCCGGATGGTGGCGATGTTCTGCTCCACCACTCCCTTGCCGCGGGTCACCGCAGTCGCTGCCTGGCGAGCGGCCTGTTCGGCCTGGCTGGCGCTGTTGGCCACTTCCTGGGACGAGGCATTGAGTTCATTGATGGCAGTGGCAACCTGCTCGGTCTCCGCCGACTGTTTCCCCAGCGCGCCGGAACTCTGTTGCATGGCGCGAGTGAGATTGCCGGACATATCCAGCAAGTGATTGCTGGAATCGGCGATTCGTCCGACCATCCCGACCACTTCCTGTTGCAGAAATTTGAATGCCAGCTGCAGCGCGCCGGCCTCGTCCCGCCGCCCGGTATAAATTGCCTGCATCATGGGGTTATCGATAATCTCCCGGGCCCGGGAGACCGCCCTGCGCAGCGGTGTGGTCACCAGCTGGTTAAGCGTTGCGGCAATAGCCAGGGCTAACAGTAACGAACCCAGTTGCACGGCCAGCGAATTGCTCCAGAGCATGGCCCCCAGCACCGGTAATAACGACAGCCCGGTTACGGCCAGTAATCGGCTTCGCAGACCGAAGCGCGTCCGGGTGGCCTGGCGCGGCATTTTGCCCCGGCTCAGCGCCGCATAGTAGCGTTCGGCTCGGCGGACCTGATCCCGCTGTGGTTTGACCCGCACAGACTGATACTCGACGGCCTCGCCGTCCTGTATAATCGGTGTCACGTAAGCGTCGACCCAGTAGTGATCGCCGTTTTTGCAACGGTTTTTCACCAGTCCCATCCAGCGCTGGCCCGATTTGATGGTTTGCCACAAATCTTCGAAAGCCGCGGGCGGCATCTCCGGATGGCGCACCATATTGTGGCTTTTTTTCAGCAACTCCTCAAAAGTGAATCCGCTGACATCACAAAAGTCGGGGTTCACATAAGTAATGACCCCTTTCGGATCGGTGGTTGAAAGGATATTCAGGCTGGACGGGTAATCACGCTCCTGGCCGGTAATCGGATAGTTCTTTTTCATGACGCCGGACTCCCCTGTATCGTGCAGACAAGCTAATTCACTCTTGCGCCGGAACGCCTGTCTTACACTCGGCGCCTCTGTTATGACCTTATCGTTTATATAACTATATTCTTTAGGTTAATAGGACAAAAGCACAGGAATTTCAAGAAGTTGTGAACCGATCGACACAGGGTGACCCCTTGTAGGCATAGGGGTTTACCCTGTTATGGGGGCTAAAAACGGGAGAAACAGGCGGGGCAAACCGGATCGACTGGCACGCGATCCGGCAGGGATTAATTACATGAAATGAGTTTCGGTCAGTTCGCCGTTGGTATCGATCACCACGGTTTCAACATGCGGCGCCTTGCTGAGAATGTAGGCGGCCATCATTTGCGCCATATTGGGGTTGTCCGTTTCCAGGGCTGTCAGCAACTTGTCGGCCGCGATCTGGCAGCGCTGCTCCGGATCCGGATTATCCAGCCAGTCACGGCCCATCTGCCAGCCGTTATTCATGTCCGCATCCATCTTGTCAAATATCGGGCGGGCTTCATTGAGCATGTTGTCCGGCACTTCCAGCGGAATACTTTGTCCATCCGCCATTACAGTCAGTATCATCGTGTGCTCCTGTTTGCCGGCGCGTTGACCGGCATGAATTTGGTACTATTGTAACGAATCCCTTTCACAGAGACACCACGTAATGCTTGTGACAATTCCCGACGTGCTCGATCAACAGCGTCTCGACTATATCCGTTCCATCCTCGACAACACTCCTTTCATCGACGGTAAACTCTCCGCCGGCATGGCGGCCCAACGGGTCAAACAGAACGAGGAACTGGCTGCCGATGCCCAGCAACTCGAGCAATTGAACAATCTGGTGATGGGGAATCTGATCAAACATCCCCTGTATCAGGCCGCCGCCCTGCCGGCGAAAATCGCCGCCCCCTACTACGCCCGATACCAACCGGGTATGGCCTATGGCGATCACGTAGATGATGCGATTATGGGACCGGCCCAGGGGCGTTATCGATCGGATGTATCGGTCACGGTGTTTCTCAACACGCCCGAAGAGTATGACGGCGGGGAGCTGGTGATTCGTACGAGTTTCGGCAGCCAGTCGATCAAACTGGCGGCCGGCCAGGCCGTGGTGTATCCCTCCTCCAGCCTGCATCAGGTGACCGAAGTCAGCCGCGGCACCCGGCTGGTAGCTGTCTCCTGGGCGCAGAGCCTGATCCGCGACCCGGCCCGGCGGGAGCTGCTCTACGGCCTTAACCAGGCCCGTGAAAGTCTCCTGCAGCAGCGCCCGGACGACGACGAGACCCGCCAGGTGGATATTGCCTATTCAAACCTGTTTCGCATGTGGGCCGAGATCTAGCCGTTTCACGAATACCGGGATTTGACGCGGAGGACGCAGAGGCGCGGAGCCGCAGAGGAAAATAACAATGTTGAATTCTGAATGCTGAATTTTGAATTATCTCGACTGCCGCAATTCAAAATTCATAATTCAACATTCAAAATTATGTTTGTGGCTCTGCGGTCTCTACGGCGAGATAAAATTCTGTCTAGAATCCAAAATAAAAACGGGGCCTAAGGCCCCGTTTTTGTTAGCTATTTCGCGGTGAGACGATTAGCTGAAGGCTTTGGAACCGACCTGCTTGTGAGCTTCATCCAGGACGTCCATGGCCAGATCACGGTATTCCTGGCGGTAACCGTCCAGGGTGTGGCCAGATTCCGGCGCGTAGTAATCCTTGGGATCAACGCCGTGGGTCTGTTCGTATTCAATGAATTTTTTCTGCATTTCGATCAACTTGGCGATCTTTTCTGCTTTTGAGCTCATAGCGGCTACCTCGCTCTCTATTCTATATATAAATAGTAGGATCTGAATTCGTAATGTTGGCTTAATGTAGCAGGACGAGCCTGCCCCGCCTATATCACTTTTGGTCTATGCCAGTATTAATAACCGCCCTTGCGTCGGCTTTCCGGCAGACCGGCGACCTTGCCGCCCTGCTTGGAGGGCATTTTGGGAAACAGGGCAAAGGTATCCTTCTGGCCGATTTTGGCACCCCACTTTTCGCCCATGGCCTTGAGGATCGTACGCTCGTTGGGCTGGTTACCGGCATTATTGATGTATTCATCACGCAGATAGTTGATGATATCCCAATGCTTGTCGGTCAGCTCGCCGAGACCTTCCTCGTTGGCGATCACCTGGGCCAGCTCCTCGTTCCAGTCGTTATGATCGAGCAGGTAGCCATTTTCGTTCGTCTCAATGGTCTTGCCATTCAGTTCATAAGCCATTTTTAATTGTCCCCTGTAATATCAAGTCAGTATCAATAAACCTATCGAAAATCACAAATGCCGAATATTAAAGGGCGCTTATTAAACCAAAAAACGGCAGCAGGGTGAATACTTTTCGTGAATTTTCGATCATCTTGGTCGGGGTTCAAACCGCTTTGATACCTTTTTGCGGGACAAACAGGCCGCAACCCAACTTGCGGTGGGGACCCAGCCCGGTTTCCTGCAGGCGCACCGAATCTTCCGGTTTGAGATCGGCCAGCATCAGGCCGCGGGTATGCAGTGGGCCCTCAGGGGTGCGGATATCACGCTCGATACTGGCCATCATTTTCTTGACCTGGACATCACGCTCACGCAACTCCGTGGCGATCCGGGCCAGAAAGTCATCCTCGCTCAGTCCCGGTTCGGTGGCGACATTGCGGGCAAACAGGGTCGGCAAGTCACTTAACGGGCGGGTTTTGGCCTCCCCGACCCTCAGACGGTAGCCGTCGATTTCAAGGCTTTGTCCGGACAACTGCAGGACGTCATCAAGCCGCTCGCGCGGGACGCGCAGGGTCATCTTCTGTCGGCGAGAGAGGTAAATCGGCGCATCGGGGTCTTCCGGCCGTTGCCAGCCATTGCCGCTTTCCGCGCCGTAAATCGGGTGGACACCGACCTGCTCCTCCTCGTACAGCCAGGGCAACGCTTCATGCAGGGCTTGCGACAGGGAATAGGCGTGTTCGGCCGGCAGACAGGGACAGTCCTGCACGGCAAAGACCACATCCAGCACATTTTCGGGGATGACAAATTGTTCCTGTTCGTCGTTCTCTTCAGTCCAGAACACGTGATGATACCTCGCTCATTCAGGTCCGGGCGGTAAAGACCGCTTCCAGACGTTCTTCCCAGTTTTCCGGGGTATCCTGAAACGGCGGCTTGACATCCATCCGGAAAAACATTTCCCCTTCCCGGGCTCTCTCCACGATCACTTTTTCCAGCTGTTCGAAACTTTCCAGATCGTGGTGTTGCAGTAATACCTCACTTAACCAGAGCATAATCCTGTCCTGTTGCTTGTGAATTGAGTGCTCTCTCGCCAAGACGCGGAGACGCAAAGTAATATAATTTAATGTCCTGTTCCCATTGCGGGCTCTGGTCTCTGCGAGAGTCTTTCTCTTTGCTGTTAATTTTGCTGTTCTCTCGCCAGGTCACAGAGAAGGCA
Source organism: Thiohalophilus sp. (assembly GCF_046483665.1). Classification (GTDB taxonomy): domain Bacteria; phylum Pseudomonadota; class Gammaproteobacteria; order UBA6429; family Thiohalophilaceae; genus Thiohalophilus. Next base: position 85,536 of record NZ_JAWOCR010000004.1, read on the forward strand.
AAAGAATGTAATTCCCTGTTCCCGCTGCGGGCTCTGCGCCTCTGCGAGAATCACTGTTTTCATGTCTCGCTGATGCGATCGTAATAGCGCGCCCGGTACAGTAAGCGCGGCTGCGCCGGGTCGTCGTCGAAGCCGCTGCGACTGTGCAGTACATTGTTACAGACGATACCTTCCCCCGGGGCCAGGCGATAGCGAAAGATATACGGCGAATCGCTGGCCAGAAATTCCCGTAAACAGGCGACCGCCTCAAGGGTCAGGCTGTCGGCTTTCCACTCGATATTGCGCTGACGATGGGTATAGCGCATATGCAGCGCGCCGGTTGCCTCATCGATGGAGAACACCGGCCCGCTCACCGCCCCGCGAATCTCGACTCCCTGCTCCACATTGGGGGGAATGGTCATCGCATCGACCGCCATCAGAGCCGAGATATAGGCGGGATGGGTATCTCTCAAGTGGATGTAGGCTATTTCGTGATCCAGCAGTGCATTCTCGCCGCCGCTGGCGGCCGGGCGCACGCAATGCAGCAACATGGCCCGAATTATTTGATCGCCCTTATTATAGTATCCGTCCGTGTGCCAGCTCAGCGGCAGGTTACTGTAGGGAATATAGCCCCGCTGGCGCCCCTCAGGGATGACCTGCAGCGCGGTAATGCTGTCTTCGTCGGCGCACAGGTTCCCGTCCAGTCGCTCGAGTCCCAGCTGTTGTCCCAGCGCCCGGATCGCCTGGCGCCCGGTCGCCGGATCGGCCTGATAGATCGCCATGTTGCAGCGCTGCACCTGCTCGCGCAGGCAAGCAATTTCATATTTGCTCAGATTAGCGGGATCGGCCAGCGGCACACGCAGTTGTGCGGCTCTGGCCGGATAGTCAGCCAGGCGCTGATCTCGCCAGCGCCGATAGGCGCGGTCATCAGTCAGATCATAGGCGGCAACCGCCGCGGCCCTGTTTTTTATCGGTACATTAATGATTTGCATTCTGGCCATTCATCAGTAGAATACGCCCACATTTTACGGGGCATCCCCGACTCTTTTAGTCAGGAATTACATCCCGGCAATCCGGCGCCCCCTCTGCTATATATAGTGACACTTCATAAGCAAAATCAGGAGGTCGCGGCGCGGAGCATAAAACAGATTAGAGCATACCAGGGCAGACAGACGAATACCCAGCTGGTAATACGCCCGGACAGGTAAACGGCCGGTCGGCTCAGGGAGTGAATGGCCTTTGTGTACGGGATTGACGAGACCCCCTACATGTAGTGGCCTGGTGGTATACCCCATTGGGGATAACCCGGAGACACCAATTCACCCCATCAGTATGATACTCGTCACAAAAGTTGCGGCATAGACTTCGGGCAACTTGAAAAAGATGTGTTTAATCCCACGGCTTGGTGGGGTTTAGAAGGTAAAACGTTAAACGGCTTATTTGGGTAACCCCTTAAGGAGAACACCATGGCTGCAAAGAAACTGTATGACACTCCGATGCTGGATGAGCTGGAAAAAGGCCCCTGGCCCAGCTTTATTTCCGGCTTTAAGCGTCTGCGCGACGACCATCCCGACGAACGAATCAATGAAATGGCCAGTTCCCTGCTGGGGCAGCTGGAGCACTCTTACGAAACCCGCAAGGGTTACTGGAAAGGCGGCACCGTTTCCGTCTTCGGTTATGGCGGCGGTATCATTCCGCGCTTCTCCGAAGTTGGCGACGCCTTCCCCGCTTCTCGCGAATTCCACACCCTGCGCGTTCAGCCGCCGTCAGGTAACTACTACACCACCGACATGCTGAACCAGCTCGGCGACAGCTGGGAAAAACACGGTTCAGGCCTGGTCACCTTCCACGGTCAGACCGGTAACATCATGTTCATCGGTACCAACACGGCCGGTACCCAGCACTTCTTCGATGAGATTAACGAATACGGCTGGGACCTCGGCGGTGCCGGTCCGTGCGTGCGTACTGCCATGTCCTGCGTGGGTTCCGCCCGTTGCGAACAGTCCTGCGCCAATGAGCACGGCATTCAACGCTGGCTGGTTAACAACTTCACCGACGACGTACATCGCCCGGCCCTGCCCTACAAGTTCAAGTTCAAGGTCTCTGGCTGCCCGAACGACTGCGTTAACGCCATCGAACGTGCTGACTTCGCCGTCATCGGTACCTGGCGCGACGACATGAAAGTCGATCAGGAAGAAGTCAAAAATTTCGTCAAGGCCAAGGGTCGTGAATACGTTATCGACAACGTTGTTACCCGTTGCCCGACCCAGGCACTGAGCCTGAAAGACGACGACACGCTGGAAGTGGACAACCACAACTGCGTACGCTGCATGCACTGCCTGAACGTTATGAACAAGGCACTGTCTCCCGGCGACGACCGTGGTATCACCCTGCTGATCGGTGGTAAGCGTACTCTGAAGATCGGTGACCTCATGGGTACCGTTATCGTTCCGTTCATGAAGCTGGAAACCGAAGAAGACTACGAACGCCTGGTGGAAATCGCCGAGGAAACCATTGACTTCTTCGCTGAAAACGCTCTTGAGCATGAACGTACCGGTGAAATGATCGAACGCATCGGTCTGGTGAACTTCCTGGAAGGCGTCGGCATCGACGTTGATCCACACATGGTTAACAACCCGCGTCAGTCTTCTTATGTGCGGACTGATGGTTGGGACGAGGAAGCCGAAAAATGGTTTGCCCGCAAAGCTGAAGAAGCTTCCGCGTAACCATCAAGGTTGACAGATTAAAGATTAACTCAATCAGGAGATAATGATGTCATTTGAAGATATGCGTCAGCCTATTGAATCTGGTTGTCCTGACGGCTTCCAGTACATGCATCCGGTGATGCGCAAGAACTTCGGCCTGTGGAAATTCCACGAACATCCGAAACCGGGTGTTCTGCGCCATGTCGCTCACAGCGGCGACGAAATCTGGACCGTCAAGGCCGGTACCCAGCGTATTCTTGATATTTACTCGCTGCGCAAGCTGACTGAAATCGGCGAAAAGTATGGCGACGGTTATGTCCGTTTCACCATCCGCAGTAATATCGAATACATGGTTTCCGATGCGGCCAAGGTTGATCCGTTGATCACCGCCCTGACCGACGCCGGCTTCGTTGTTGGCGGTACCGGTAACTCGGTTGCGATGATCTCGCATACCCAGGGCTGGCTGCACTGCGATATCCCGGGCACCGACGCCTCTGGTGTTGTAAAAGCCATGATGGATGAGCTCATCGAAGAGTTCAAAAACTGCAACATGCCCAACCGTGTGCATATCACCACTTCCTGCTGCCAGATCAACTGTGGTGGTCAGGGTGATATCGCCATCAACGTTCAGCACACCAAGCCGCCGCGCATCAACCATGATCTGGTTGCCAACGTGTGTGAGCGTCCCTCGGTTGTAGCCCGTTGCCCGGTTGCCGCGATTCGTCCTGCCATGGTTAACGGCAAGGCTTCTTTGGAAGTCGACGAGAAGAAGTGCATCTGCTGTGGTGCCTGCTTCCCGCCCTGCCCGCCCATGCAGATCAACGATCCGGAACACACCAAGCTGGCTATCTGGGTGGGTGGTAACCACTCCAATGCCCGTAGCAAGCCGAGCTTCCAGAAGCTGGTTGCTTCCGGTATTCCGAACAATCCGCCGCGTTGGCCTGAAGCAACAGCTATCGTCAAGCGCATTCTCAAGGAATACAAGGAAGGTGCAAAAGACTGGGAGCGTATCAACGACTGGATCGACCGTATCGGTTGGCCGCGTTTCTTCGAAGTCACCGGTCTGCCGTTCACCAAGTACCACATCGATAACTGGCGTGGTGCCCGTAACAGTCTGAACGCTTCAACCCACATCCGCTTCTAAACCAAGGGGACGTTAATCAGATGAAGTATGTTATTCAGGTTAACGAAGGCCCTTACAATCATGAAGCTTCCACTTCGGCCCTGAATTTTGTCAGGGCCGCGCTGGATGCGGGTCATGAGGTCTTTCGTGTATTTTTCTACCATGATGGCGTAAATAACGGTACGCGTTACACCACTCCACCCCAGGATGATCTGAACATCGTGAACACCTGGTCTGAACTGGCCAGCAAACATGAGCTGGATCTGGTGGTTTGTGTCGCAGCTGCTCAACGCCGCGGTATTGTTGATGAAGGCGAACAGAGTCGAAACGGCAAGGATGGCAATAACATTGCCCCCGGGTTCCGTATCTCTGGTCTGGGACAGCTGATTGAAGGTTGTGTCCAGGCGGATCGTCTCATAGTATTTGGCGACTGATTAGGGGTGTCTCATGTCTGATATTAAGAATTTTTTATATCTGAACCGCCGGGCGCCCTACGGTACGGTCTATGCCTGGGAATCCCTGGAAGTCGTACTGATTGGTGCCGCATTTGAACAGGACGTCTCGCTGGCATTTGTTGATGATGGTGTCTACCAGATCATGAAAGGCCAGGATACCGCCGAACTCGGCATCAAGAATTTCTCGCCGACCTACTCGGCCCTGGGCGATTATGACGTTCAGAAGATTTATGTCGAAAAAGAGTCGCTCGATGCACGCGGTCTGAGCGTCGAGGATCTCCTCGATCTGAAATACGAAGACGAAGATGACGACTGGGCTGAAAAAGATTCCATCAAGGTGGTTTCTGCCGAAGAACTCGCCAAACTGATGGATGAGTCTGACGTCGTATTGAGCTTCTAAGTATAGGGTGAGAAAACAATGCCGATTTTACACACTGTAAATAAATCGCCTTTTGAGCGTAACTCCCTCGATAGCGCCATTAGTCACGCTCTCAAAGGCAGCTCCGTCATGCTGTATGAAGACGGGGTTTATGGTGCGATGAAGGGCTCAGCGTCTGCTGATAAAGTATCAGGAATCATGAACGATGTTTCTTTCTATGTTCTGGGTCCTGATCTGAAAGCCCGTGGCATCGACGAAAGCAAGCTGATCGACGGCGTCAAGGTCGTTGATTACAGCGGTTTCGTTCAGTTGACTGTCGATAACGACAAAGTCAGCGCATGGACTTAATGAGTAAATCCACACACAGTATCTTACTGAGGAGATAAACGATGGGTACTATCAACGTAGGTGGCAAAGAGCTGGAAGTCGACGAAGAAGGATATCTGTCAGACCTGTCAGAATGGACTCCGGAAGTTGCCGAATATATGGCCAAAGACGAAGGTCAGGAGCTGACCGAAAGTCACTGGGAAGTTATCAACTTCCTGCGCGAGTACTATGAAGAGTATCAGATCGCACCGGCTGTTCGTGTACTGACCAAAGCTATCGGCAAAAAGCTGGGCAAGGAAAAAGGTAACAGCAAGTACCTGTACGAACTGTTCCCGTATGGCCCTGGCAAGCAGGCATGTAAATATGCCGGTCTGCCCAAGCCGACTGGCTGCGTCTAAACACCTGACGCTGCGGAATTTGAGGGGAGTCTGACTCCCCTCCTTTCCACTCAAATATGATCTGATTCGATAATTACAACGAGTTAACGTAGAGGGAACAGTAGCATGTCGGCGCTGTCCGTGACTTACGCAATATTATTTTATGCGGCTACCCTGCTGCTGGTCGTTGGTTTGGTGCGCAAGATTACCTTGTATGCACGTACGCCGGCACCATTAAAGATTCCCACGACACCGGCCCCTGTGAGTCGTTCCGGTGTTGTATTGAGAATGGTACGCGAAGTTGTACTGTTCACCAGCCTGTTCAAGGCAACCAAGTGGACCTGGCTGTTTGGCTGGTTGTTCCATCTGGGCCTGTTACTCGTATTGCTGCGACATCTGCGTTATTTTCAGGCGGATACCTGGTTCTGGGTTGATCTGATTCAACCGTTTGGTAAATACGCTTCTTTTGCCATGGTCATTGGCCTGCTCGGCCTGTTTGCCCGGCGGATTTTCGTGGATCGGGTGCGTTACATTTCCGCGCCCTCCGATTATCTGATGCTGTTACTGCTGATTGCCATTGGCGTCAGCGGCATGATGATGACCTTTGTCGCGCATACCGACATTGTCATGGTTAAAGCCTTTTTCCTTGGCCTGTTGCGTTTCACGATTGAACCACTGCCAGGTGACGCTTTTTTACTGGTTCATCTGACTCTGGTTGTCCTGCTGATGATTATCTTCCCTATCAGCAAGCTGCTACACGCGCCGGGTGTGTTCTTCAGCCCGAGCCGTAACCAGGTCGACAACCCGCGGGAAAAACGCCATCTGGCGCCGTGGGCTGCTGAACTCGAAAAATAAAATACACAGGAAAGTCGCTAGAGGATTACTGACGTGGCAGACTTCGATACACCGGAATTGCACGAATACCCGATCATCCCGAAATTGAAAGAAGGGGTGATGGAGCACAGCAAACCCTATGTGGCCAAACCTCAGTTTCAGGAAGCCCTGGGTTTCCCTGGCGAGCTGGTCGACAACTGGGAAGAAAAGGCGCTGGAAAAACTCGATGATCTGCGCGGTCGATACCGCTCGTTGCAGGTTTATCTGGATTCCTGCGTCAAGTGCGGCGCCTGTACCGACAAGTGCCACTATTATCTGGGCACCACCGATCCCAAGAACATGCCGGTAGCGCGCCAGGACCTGCTGCGCCAGGTCTACCGTCGCTATCGCACTTTTGCCGGGAAATATTTCCCCAGGCTGGTCGGTGCGAAAGACCTGACCAGGGACGTTCTCGACGACTGGTACAGCTACTTTCATCAGTGTTCCCAGTGCCGACGCTGTTCCGTGTTTTGCCCCTACGGTATCGATACTGCCGAAATCTCCATGGCTGCCCGCGAAATCATGGACTCCATTGGCGTTGGACAGAAATACTGTAACGAAATCATCGGCAAGGCCGGCACCATCGGTAACAACCTGGGCCTGCCCGAGCCGGCCCTGGCCGATACCCTGGAAGGTCTTGAGGAAGAAGTCGAGGAAGATACCGGTGTGCCGGTCAAGTTCCCGCTGGATCAAAAAGGCGCGGAAATTCTGCTGGTCACTCCGTCCGCCGACTTCTTCGCCGAACCCCATGTCGATGGCCTGATTGGCTACGCCAAGGTCTTCCACGAAGCCGGGGTCAGCTGGACCCTGAGTTCTTACGCTTCCGAGGCGGCCAACTTCGGCATGTTCATTGGCAGTTACGAAAACATGCGAGATCTGTCCCTGCGGGTTCGCAAAGCCGCCGAGGATCTGGGGGTCAAGCGTATCGTATTCGGTGAATGCGGCCATGCCTGGCGCGTTGCCTACAGCTTCCTGAATACCCTGGCCGGCCCATTCGACTTCCTGGATCCCAATTATCCGGTACCGCAGCATATCTGCGAGTTTACTTATGATCTGATCCAGAAGAACAAGCTCAAATTCGACAAGTCCGAAAACGATCACATGACGCTCACCTTCCACGATTCCTGTAACGTGGCACGTGCCTCGCGTATGGGAGACAAGCCCGGTGGGCAGTTCGATATTCCCCGCGCGATCATTCGGGCAGTCTGTAACAACTATGTCGACATGCCCGCTGACTACATCAAGGAAGCCACGTTCTGCTGTGGCGGCGGTGGCGGTCTGTTAACCGACGATCTCATGGAGTTGCGCGTCAAAGGCGCCCAGCCCCGCATGGAAGCTTACAAACGCGTCGTGGATGAAAACGGCGTAACCAACGTGGCGGCGATCTGCGCGATTTGCAAGAGCCAGTTTACCAAGGTCTTACCCTACTACGGGTTCGGTATGACTGACATTGTCAGCGTCCATCAGCTGGTCAGCGAGGCAATCATTTTAAGTGATGCCCCGGGTGACGAAGAAGATGAAGCAACTGAAACTGAATCAGAAGCTTAAAACTTTTACGATTTGACGGTATTAACCGACATCGCATAGGAGAACAGGCATGGCTACTTCCCAAGACGACATGAACACCAAGCTAACCTTCCGTCTATACAAGGACGGTGAAACTAATGAAGACTGGAGTTCCTGGTCGGACAAGATCTTCAAAGAGGATACTTCACACAAATGCCCGACCTACGTCCATCGGACCCCGCCGTGCCAGGGTAGCTGCCCGTCGGGTGAAGACATCCGTGGCTGGCTGGACATTGTTCGCGGTATCGAAAATCCGCCCGAAGGTATGGACTGGGAAGAATATGCTTTCCGCCGTTCCACCGACGCCAATCCCTTCCCGTCTGTCATGGGTCGCGTATGCCCGGCTCCCTGTGAAGACGGTTGTAACCGTAATGAAGTCGAGGATCGTGTCGGCATCAATGCGGTAGAGCAGTTCATTGGTGACACTGCCCTCTCCAACAAGTACAAGTTTGAACCTGCCAAGGAAGACAACGGCAAGAAAATCGCCGTCGTCGGTGGTGGTCCTGCTGGTCTGGCTGCGGCTTATCAGCTGCGTCGCAAAGGTTATGGTGCCACTGTTTTCGATAACCACGCCACTCTCGGCGGTATGATGAAATACGGTATCCCCGGTTATCGTACGCCGCGTGATGTACTGGACGGTGAAATCAACCGTATCCTCGACATGGGTGTCGAAGTCAAACTCAACACCTGGGTTGGCAAGGACGTCACTGTTGAGCAGCTGGAAAAAGACTATGACGCCATCCTGTGGGCCGTGGGTACCTGGACCGGACGCAAACTGCCGATCCCGGGTGCCGACAAGGCACAGAACGTACTGACCGGCGTCGACTTCCTGGAAGCCTTTAATGACGGTCGTCTGAAGCTGGTTTCCGAGAAAGTGGTAGTTGTCGGCGGTGGTGATACCTCCATCGACGTGGCCTCCGTTGCCCGTCGCCTGGGACATATCTCTGAAGTGAATGAAAAGGATCGTCCGGAGAACATCGTACTGGGTCACACCGCGCACGATGTAGCCTCTTCCGCGACCCGCCAGGGCGCCCGGGTTATGCTGCTGTCCCGTTCACCGGTCAAGGATATGGCCGCGGCCGAGCACGAAGTCAATGACGCCCTGCGTGAAGGTGTTGATATTGTCGATCGCGTGAATCCGGTTGAAGTGATTCTGGATGAAAAAGGCCGGGCCAAGGCTCTGCGCGTCCAGAAACTGGATGACGACGGCAAGACGCCGATCGAAGGTTCCGAATACGATATCGAACTGGACCTGCTGGTTTCCGCCATCGGTCAGGGCGGCAAGCTGGAAGGCTTTGAAGATCTGGGTAATGATCGTGGCTTTATCGACGCGGACCAGCATTACCAGGTACCGGGCAAGCCGGGGCACTTCGTCGCCGGCGATATCGTGCGTCCGCATCTGCTGACCACCGCCATTGGTCAGGCTTCCATCGCCGTGGAAAGTATCGACCACTATCTTAAAGCAGAAAACCTGGGCAAACGCCCCAAGGTCGACAAGCATCACTTCAACCTGCTCAGCAAGCTGCGTGAAACCGGACTGGAACCCAAAGATTATACTCATGAATCTGAATGGGGCACCGCCGCCGCGGAATGGGCCGTACACAACTATGAAGACCGTTCGGCGCATGAAATTATCCCCGCGGATGAACTGTTCCTCGGCCACTTCAGCTACACGCCGCGCCTCAAACGTCCGGAAGACGTACCCTCCGCTGACGATGTACTGGGACACTTCCAGGAGCGCATGAAAGGCTTGTCTACTGAACAGGCCCGTGAGGAAGCTGATCGCTGCATGAGCTGTGGCATGTGCTTCGAGTGTGATAACTGTGTTATCTACTGCCCGCAGGACGCGGTATATCGTGTGCCGAAGAACCAGCACACCATGGGCCGTTATGTCGCCACCGATTACGCACGTTGTATCGGTTGCCACATCTGCGCCGATGTTTGCCCGACCGGCTACATCGATATGGCAATGGGTGAATAATAACGAATAGAGGTAGTAACGGTGTCACTAGGACAGTTGATACAAACAACAATAATGGCAGGGCTTCTCGCCCTGCCCTTTACTGTGCAGGCGGGGGATGCTCCAACCCCTGAAATTCCCAAAGCCAAAGAAAAGGCAACGGAAGAATATGGTTGTGTTGCGCCTACCGACTATATGCGTAAAAACCATATGGATGATCTCATGCATCAGCGCGACGATACCATGCGCGAAGGCATCCGCACGCGGAAGTTCAGCCTGGCGGAATGTATCAACTGTCATGTGACTCCTGATGAAGATGGCCAGTTTGCCAGTTTTGGTGAGGACGAGCATTTTTGCAGCAGTTGCCACAATTATGCCTCGGTCAGTGTTGATTGCTTCAGCTGTCATCGTGACACGCCTGAAGATACTGATTACCAGCATACTTTCAACACCGGCAACAATCCCCATCACGGCAAAATTGCCCTGAAAGGAAAAAAACTCTCCGTCGAGACCTTGCAGGTATTGACTGAAGGAGATCAACAATAATGACCAACAAGACTTATAACGCAGACCTGTCGCGCCGGCATTTCTTTACTAAAGCCGCCGCCGCGGCGGGAATGGCGATTGCACCGGGTGTTTTCCTGCGCCAGGTTCACGCCCGCCCGGCGGAACAGGCTGCCACCAGTGAAAAGCGCTGGGGTATCCTGATCGATACCGAAAAATGCGCCAAAGGTTGTGACAGCTGCGTCACCGCCTGCATGAATGAAAACGGCTGGGGCGAGATCAACAACAGCGAGGAAAAATCCAACCCTCACCAGAAAGCCCAGTGGATTCGCAAGGTCACCATCAAGGACAAACAGACCGGTCATGTCCAGTCTCTGCCCCTGATGTGCCAGCATTGTGAGAATCCACCCTGTGTCGATGTCTGCCCGACCGGCGCCTCTATGAAACGGGCCGACGGCATCGTGCTGGTCGACAAGCATACCTGTATCGGTTGCCGCTATTGCATGATGGCCTGTCCCTACAAGGCGCGTTCTTTTATCCACGAGGACCTGGAGGATCAGAAAGTCGTGGCGCCTCGTGGTAAAGGTACCGTTGAGTCCTGCACTATGTGCGTACACCGGGTCGACGAAGATGGCACGCCTGCCTGTGTCGAGGCCTGTAATGCCGACAATCACAACGCCATGTATTTTGGTGATCTTAAAGATCCGAACAGTGCGATTTCCCGTCAGCTGAAAGAATACGGTGGCGAGCAATTACGCGCTGATCTGGGCCTGAACACCGGCGTTCGCTATCAGGGTCTATAACAAATATACCAACCAGGTTGTCAGTCGAAATGAAAAATGTACAGTTCATGGAAATTGAAGGCCGAAGCTTCGGCTATCTTGCCCTCCTCGGCATCCTCGGCGCCATCATTCTGGTCGCATTGGGTGCCTGGTACGTCATGGAACATCACGGACATTATGTCACCGGTATGAATAACGCCGTCGTCTGGGGGACGCCGCATATCTTCGCGATCTTTTTGATCGTCGCGGCCTCCGGGGCACTCAACGTCGCGTCTATCTCATCCGTATTTAACAAGACGGCTTACAAGCCACTGGCCCGACTCTCCGGACTGCTGGCTATCGCCCTGCTCGCCGGCGGCCTGATGATTCTGGTACTTGATCTGGGTCGTCCCGATCGGCTGATCGTGGCCATGACCTATTACAATTTCAAATCGATCTTTGCCTGGAACATCATTCTCTATAACGGTTTCTTTGCGATTGTCGCCGTTTACCTGTGGATGATGATGCAGCAGAGCATGAACAAATACAGTAAACCGGTGGGTATCGCCGCCTTCCTCTGGCGACTGTTACTCACCACCGGTACCGGCTCCATCTTCGGTTTCCTGGTCGCACGCCAGGGCTATGATGCGGCAATTATGGCGCCCCTGTTTATTGCCATGTCCTTTTCTTTCGGTCTGGCGATTTTCCTGCTGGTCCTGATGACCTCCTACAAATGGACCGGTCGGCCACTGGGCGAGGCTATCTTTCGCCGTCTGAAAAACCTGCTGGGCGTATTTGTCGCCGGCGTGCTCTATTTTGTCCTGGCCTACCATCTGACGAACCTGTATGCGACCGAACACCACGGGATTGAAGCCTTCATTCTGCGCGATGGCGGCATTTACACCCAGCTGTTCTGGATTGGCCAGATTGTGATCGGCTCCCTGCTGCCGTTGTTTCTGTTCTATCATCCGAGCACGGGCAAGAACCGGACTCTGGTGGGACTGGGCGCCCTGCTGGTCATCATCGGTGGTCTGATTCAGTTGTACGTGCTGATTATCGGTGGCCAGGCTTATCCGCTGGAAATCTTCCCCGGCAAGGAAGTCATTGAGAGCAGTTTCTTTGATGGTCAGGTGGCACACTATGCCCCCAGCATCTGGGAAGTTCTGCTGGGACTGGGCGGTGTGGCCGTATCCCTGATCATGGTCGCCCTGGCGGTCAAGATCCTGCGATTTATGCCCACCAGCCTGGCCGATGAGGATGTCGATCCGCACCACTCAGCCTGATTGTTCGCCGCCGTCCTGTGTAACAGGACGGCGGCAGGGACTAGTTCCTGGCGACTAGTTATTAGATACTGTTTTTTCACTCGCATTCATTTCGGGACAACATGCGCGTGATATGCTAATTCCTTTGAAAGGTCCCGCCCTATCATGAACCGCCTGCTCATTTCCGCCGCACACAAATCCTCGGGGAAAACGACTCTGTCGATCGGGTTATGCGCGGCGTTCCGGCAACAGGGTTCGATTGTGCAGCCGTTCAAAAAGGGACCGGATTATATCGATCCCATGTGGCTGGGCCAGGCAGCGGGACGTCCCTGTCACAATCTTGATTTCTATACCATGCCGCACGCCGAGATCCTGCGTACGCTGCGCCAGCAGGCTTCTGGCGTCGATCTGGCGCTGATCGAAGGTAACAAGGGGTTGTACGACGGTCTGGATATCGAAGGCAGCAACAGCAACGCGGCGCTGGCCCGGCTCACGTCGACCCCGGTCATTCTGGTAATCGATGTGCAGGGCATGACCCGGGGCATCGCCCCGCTGATTCTGGGTTATCAGGCCTTCGATCCCGAAGTTTTTATTGGCGGGGTCATCTTCAATCAGATCCGGGGCGATCGTCACGAAGCCAAGCTGCGCGCCGTGGTCGAACATTACACCGACGTCCCGGTCGTGGGTGCGGTGCATCACGAGGCCCGTCTGGCAATCACCGAGCGCCATCTGGGACTGATCCCCAGCAACGAGAACCGGGAAGCCGTCGATAAGATCGATGCCATCGGTCAGCGGATTGCCAATCAGGTGGATCTTGAGCGCCTGCAGGGCATTGCCTGCCAGGCCCCGCCCCTGGAAAGTGATGACATGCCGGGCCCGAGCGCGGCTCCAGCGCGGGATGTGCGTATTGGTATTGCCCGCGACGAAGCCTTCGGCTTTTATTATCCGGGCGACATTGAGGCCCTGCAGGCCGCCGGCGCCGAGCTGGTCCCTTTTGACACCCTGCACGACCGACAGCTACCGCCGATCGATGGCTTGTTTATCGGCGGAGGGTTTCCTGAATCCCGGCTGGATGAACTCACAGCCAATGCTCCCCTGCGACAGGCCATTTACGAGGCCATTGAAGACGGTCTGCCGACCTATGCCGAATGTGGCGGTCTCATGTACCTGTGCCGACAGATCACCTGGCAGGACGAAACCCGGCCCATGGTGGGTGTGATCGAGGCCGATGCTGTGATGTACCCCCGCCCTCAGGGACGGGGCTATGTTCGCCTGCGTGAAACGCCGGACAGCCCCTGGCCGGCGGACGGTCGCCCCGCCGGTGATGCATTTCCGGCGCATGAGTTCCACTATTCGGCACTGGAAAATCTGACCGGACCCCGGCGCTTCGCCTACGACGTATTGCGCGGCACCGGTATCGACGGGCGTCACGACGGGCTGGTCTACAAGAACCTGCTGGCCTGCTATGCCCACTTGCGGGATACGGATTATCACCACTGGGCACGCCGGTTCGTTGCCCTGATCCGGCGCCACAAGACGAACGGAATTGCGCTATAATTGACTAATTGAGTAGGATATTAAATCCTGCTCGTCCCGATTGATATCAGTCACAAACGACCAGTGAGAAACAAAGGAGTCCTTAATGATTACGGTGACGCCCAAAGCTGCGGAGCAAATTAAACAGTCGGCCAAGCAGAACCAGATGGAAGGCATGCCCCTGCGCATAGCCGCCAAACGCGATGAAAACGGCTCGATCCAGTACGCCATGGGATTCGCCGACCAGCAGGATGACAATGACGTGAGCTACAGCTCAGAAGGCATTTCCCTGATGGTTCCGCCTGCCAGCGTGGAGTTGTTAAAAGGGGCTACACTGGACTTTGTCGAGCTGGAACCGGGTCAGCTCAATTTCATTTTTCTCAACCCCAATGATCCGGATTACACCCCGCCCAAAGACGAAGGAGAAGGTGCACATTACTTTTAAATCAGTCGCTTATGTGATCTTTTGGCGATATGTTCGCTGTATTAACGTGGTCCTGACCGTGAGGTCTGCCGTATACTATGACCATGCATAGCCCTTCACAAAACGCCAACCCGGCCGAATCGACACCCCGTGTCGACAGCGAAACGGCTGAGGTGCCCGAATTGCCGCCACGCGAAGGCATCTGGCGCAGCCGGCTGTGTGGCGCCATTTTTGGCATTGGCGCCATTCTGATTGTACTGGGAATTGCCAGTACCTGGCTGCTGTATACCTATCACGCCGGCTCCACCCTGGTCGGTATCATTCTGGCGCTGTTATTCGGCGGTCTGGGACTGATTGGTGTTCTCATTATTCTGGTGCAACGGACCCTCCTGCGCCCGCTCACCCGGCTGCGCCACTGGGCAGGACAATTACGCCAGGGAAACCTGTCTGCCCGTCTCCCTGAAGAAGCGCCCAAGGAGTTCAAGAGCCTGTTTGCCGACTTCAATTCCCTGGCCGATGAACTGGAAGTGCTGTCGCTGGACATGCAGAGCCAGGTCCGCAAACAGACCAAACACATCGAACGCAAGACGCATTCACTGGAAATCATTTATGACGTCGCGGCCAGTATCAATATCTCGCGTGATCTCGACGATCTGCTGACCCGGTTTCTGCATACTTTAAAAGATGTGGTGAAAGCACAGGCCGCCGTGGTTCGTCTGGTGGATAACAACAACCAGATGCGACTGGTCTCCAGTATCGGTCTCGATGATGATCTCATCAAACGCGAGCAGTTAATTCCCTCTGAACAGTGTCTGTGTGGCAGTTCTTTCAAGGAAGGCAAGGTACTCTTTCAGACCGACCTGCGTAAATGCGACAAGATCATCGGACGTAAATTTTTCGACAGTAACGATATCGGCATGATCGTCGTACCATTGCAGTACCGGGGCAAGACACTCGGTGTTTATAACCTGTTCGTCAGTCAGGAAGATTTTGCCGAACCCGAAGACATCGAGGAACTGCTCACCAGCATCGGACGACACCTGGGCATGGCGATTGACAAAGCCCACTCCGAGGACGAGGCCCAGCGCCTTTCCATTATGGAAGAACGTACGCGACTCGCCCATGAGCTACATGACTCGCTGGCCCAGACGCTGGCCAGCCTGCGCTTCCAGGTTCGGGTTCTGGACGAGACGATTCGACAGGGTGAAGAACCCTCAGTCTGGTATGAACTGGAAAAAATCGAGAACAACCTCGACGAGGCCTATGCCGAATTACGCGAACTCATCACTCATTTCCGGGCGCCGATCGACAAACGTGGACTGGTCCCGGCCGTCGGGCATCTGGTCGATCGCTTCCGTAACCAGAGCGAGATTTCCATCTACTTGCAAAAGGAATGGAACGTCCTGTACCTGCCGGCCAGCATCGAAGTGCAGGCCCTGCGTATCATCCAGGAAGCCTTGAATAATATCCGCAAACACAGCCAGGCCCATACCGTCCGTGTTATCATGCGTAGCGATGTCAACGGCGATTGTAATATCCTGATTGAAGATGACGGCGTGGGCATGAACATTCAGCCCGCCTCCGATCGGACTTCTGGCGATCACCTGGGCTTGAGTATCATGGATGAGCGAGCCAAACGGATTGGCGGGACATTCCGTATTGAAAGCGAACCAAGTGAAGGCACACGGGTACTGCTGCACTTCCGTTATCCCGAAGTCCAGACTGTGGAAGTACCGGTACAACAACAGGGTTAAGTATGGGGCTGCGTGTACTGTTAATTGATGATCACACCCTGTTCCGGGTCGGACTGGAAGGCTTGCTGGCGAGCCGTGGCATTGAAATCATCGCTTCGGTAGGGACCGGTCAGGACTGTCTGCGACTGGTCAAGGATCTGGAACCCGACGTTGTCCTGCTGGACATGCGTATGCCGGGAATCGACGGTCTCAGCGTATTGAAACTGTTGCGGCAAAATAATGAAAGCCTGCCCATCGTCATGCTAACCACCAGCAGTGACGAAGGTGATTTGCTCGAGTCCCTGCGTGAAGGTGCGCAGGGCTATCTGCTCAAGGACATGGAGCCGGACGATCTGGTCCTCGCCCTGCGGGATATCGTGAATAACGGGAAAACCGTGGTCGCCCCCGATCTGGCGCCAATCCTCGCCAAGGCCGTTCAGGGTACCCACAACGAGGAAGAGACCACCAACGTCAGCCCGTTTGATGAACTGACACCACGCGAAACTGAAATCCTCGGTCTGCTGGCCGAAGGCCAGAGCAACAAGGCCATCGCCCGCAATCTCGGTATCTCCGATGGCACGGTCAAACTGCACGTCAAGGCGATCCTGCGCAAACTGGATGTTCACTCACGGGTCGAGGCCGCCGTAATGGCGGTCGAATATGGACTCTCCCGCGCAAGCCCGGAATAACCATCACGTTAAAACTCGCAATCCGGATTTTATTTGAAGCCGATAAATTAACCACCGATGACGCCGAATACATCGAAAACAACACAAATCAAAGATATGGCATGGGCCAGAAGTTACTTAGTGTACCCGGTGATCCCGTTGTCCTGTCGATAATCAACTCCCTTTAATTCATTGGGCAAGGCAGTAACGATGAAAAAATTTACCGAGCTGGTCGCCGAAAGCGCCAAACACGTCAACGAACTGTTCCCCTGGGATCTGGAAGAACAGCTTCAGGAAAACCCTGATACGCTGATCGTCGATGTACGGGAACCCTATGAATACGAAGCCATGCACATCCCGGGCTCGATCAACGTACCGCGCGGCATTCTCGAAACAGCCTGCGAATACGATTACGAAGACACCGTTCCCGAACTGGTCGAGGCCCGAGACCGGGATGTCGTGGTTGTCTGCCGCTCCGGCAACCGCAGCATCTTCGCCGCCGAAGTGATGCAACAGCTTGGCTACAAAAGCGTGACCTCGTTAAAAACCGGCCTGCGCGGCTGGAGCGACTACGAACAGCCCTTCTACGACACCAGGGGAAACGAAGTGGACGAAGACACCGTCATCGACTTCTTCACCCCGCAACTCCGCCCGGAACAGCTGAGCAAGAAATAATTGTGAATGTTGAATTTTAAATTTTGAGTCTGTATTTAATTCAACATTAAAAATTGTCTTTCTCCTAGTCCTCGTAGCGCTTGCGATCCTTGCGGCGGCCGTTGGGGCCGGCCTGCTGGACAACGATGCCCTGGATGGCATTGAAGTCGATCTTTCTTTTTTCGTGCATGTAGGCTTCATTCAGTGGCTGGAGGTAGTACTCATCATTTTCGATGGCCAGCTGGCGAAAGACGTAACCATTTTCGATCAGGGCGATAACATAGCTGCCGTGGCGCGCCACACCGGTCGGATCGACCACGATAATACAGCGGCGCTTGAATTCCGGCTCCATACTGTCATCCACCACCTGCAGGGCAAATGGCTCGGCGCCGCCGCAGCTCGATTCTGCAGCAGATTCAATGGCATGTTTCAGATCCTGCATAGCATTACCTCCTGTTATTTCTGCCCTGATTATAGCGCGTTACGCTCCCCCGACACAGTCGCATAAAAACCCTTTCACAAAGCGGTTTTCAGGCGTCCGACAGCGGCTAAGAAAGAATCGCCTGTTGTTCCTCTTTTTGCTGCAGGCGCCACATCTGGCGGTAAAGCCCGTCGCGAGCCAGCAGCGTCGCGTGGGTGCCCCGCTCCAGTATCTGCCCGGCTTCCATGACCAGAATCTCGTCGGCATCAACAATCGTCGACAGCCGGTGAGCCACGACCAGCGTGGTATGTTGTTCGGCGACCGCATGCAGGGCCTTGAGAATCGCCTGCTCCGACTGACTGTCCAGCGACGAGGTCGCCTCGTCAAATACCAGAATAGCCGGATTTTTGAGAATCACCCGGGCAATGGCCACCCGTTGTTTTTCGCCGCCGGAAAGCTTCAGCCCCCGCTCGCCCACCACAGTGTCATAGCCCTGAGGCAGATTGACGATAAACTCGTGGATGTGAGCCATACGCGCCGCCTGTTCAACCTCCGCCTGACTGGCGCCGGGTTGCGCGTACTGGATATTGTAGAAAATGCTTTCGTTAAACAGCACCGTGTCCTGGGGCACAATACCAATCGCATCGCGCAGGCTTTGCTGGGTAACCTCGCGAATATCCTGATCATCAATCACAATCCGTCCGGCGCTGACGTCATAAAACCGGAATAGCAGACGGGCCAGTGTCGATTTACCTGCCCCGGAATGGCCAACCACTGCCACCTTCTGGCCGGGCCGTATGCTAAAGCTCACCTCGCGGAGTATGGGGCGGTCCGAACTGTACGCAAAGGCAACATTCTCAAAACGGACCTCGCCGTGCCTGACCTGCAGGGGCACGGCATCCGGTGCATCGCGTATCTCTTGCTCGCGGTTGAGCAATTTGATTACCAGATCCATATCTGCGAGGGTGTACTTGAGCATGCGGTAAATGATCCCAAGAAAACTCAACGGCATGAACATCTGCAGCATCAGGGTATTGACCAGCACCAGATCACCCAGACTCATCTCACCATTAACAACACCATGACCGGCATAGATCATGATAAAGGTCAGACCAACAGCAATGATCGCTCCCTGGCCAAAGTTGAGCAGTGACATGGAGGTCTGGCTTTTAACGGCCGCTTTTTCCCATTCATCCAGGGTGTCATGATAACGATGTAGCTCGAACTGCTCATTATTGAAATACTTGACGGTTTCATAATTGAGCAGGCTATCCACTGCCTGCCCATTTGCCTGTGAATCCAGCGCGTTCATACGATGGCGATAATGCATACGCCACTCACTGACCAGCATCGTATAGACGATATAGACCGCGACAGTCAAAAACGTCACGATCGTGAAACGCGGTTCATACTGACTGAGCAAAATCACCGCGACCAGCAGAAATTCGGCGATCGTCGGCAGAATATTGAAGACCATGTAGTTCATGATCGAGCTGACACTCTGGGCGCCGCGCTCCAGATCCCGGGTAATATTGCCGGTACGCCGATCCAGATGAAAGCGCAGCGACAGCCGGTGCAGATGCTGCAAGACCTGGTGGGAGAGCTTGCGCATGGCGCCATAGCGTACGCGGGCGAAAATCGCATCGCGCATCTCATTGAAAAACGAGCTCCCCAGGCGCAGGGCACCATAGCCCAGAAACAGTACAATCGGCAGAACCAGTGCCTGGCCTTGCTCCACATCCAGAGTATCCACGATTTCCTTGAGCAGGAGCGGAATTCCGACCGTCGCCAGTTTGGCCAGCACCAGACTGACGAGCGCGATCAGCACCCGTCCGCGATAATCCCACAGATAGGGCAGCATATGGCGCAGGTTGCGCAGATCCTGGCGGTTTTTGTGCGGGGCGTCGGTGTAGCGGGGAATACTCATAAAAGCGTTGCTGCCAACCTGAAAAATGAAATATTATCATACCTTTAGGCCATCTTTGTGAGAGAAGGACGGGATTTCCGCCAGTCTGTATGACAATACCCTGTAAGTTGTCCGGCCTCTGGCCTTGTAGTTTCCTGATCCCGGCACCAGCGCCAAGCGACAGCCAGGATATCTCTGCGCGTGCCGGGGTTCGGGCGCTATTTACCAGAGGACACGCCTGCCGGGTTCTCGTCAGGGTGTTTTATTTATATCTTCGCCGAGACGGGACACAACACACTGCGGTCAAGGGACTCGTGGATGACAGAGCCGCGTTCAACGGGGTACCCGGGTCGAATACCCTCCTGCTACAGCGAACTTCCGTCTCAAAACTGCGTCTCGCCGGACTCTGTCACTTCCAATGAAATTTTTCATCATGCAAGGGCAGCGTTTGTTGGCTGGAAAGTTCAGGATCACAAACAAGGCCAGAAGAGCGACACTGCTTCTCGTCACATTGCTGATACCCCAGAGCATTCTTGCACAAGAGAAATACGACACATTGTATGTCATGAGCAGCCGTGCGAAGCCCTACCTGACTTTCAAAGAAACTGTTGAAGAACATCAAAACACATCGGCTTCATCGCGCAATACTCAACGTTTTGTCGCAATGGACGACTTGCATACAGAAAAACTCAGGGAGTTGATTAACAACAGCCAGACCGTTGTGACACTGGGTCAAAAGAGCTTGCGCAATGTGGCCGACTTGAGGATTGACAGGCCCCACCTCGCGACGCTAATCACTCTAGAAGATTATCGGGACGTTCTTTCGGAGAAAAATATATCACAGGGTATGCATTGCGTCCTTGTAATCGATCAGCCCTTGCACCGAATCACCCGGGTCATTCGTGAAAGAATTCCCGATGCGCGGATTGCCGGGATCATTGCAGAGCCGAAAGACGCGAACAACTCCAAATCGTCTATTGCCATGCAGTATGAATACGATCCGATAATAGCTCGCGTACCGCCTCGGGAGAATATTCACTCCACAATACGCACCATGTCAGAAAACGGGATTGATGTAATCATCGCACTGCACAACAAAGAGATATACAACCGGAGCACTGCACGTAACATCCTTATATCCAGCTACCATTTCAACCTCCCACTCATCGGTTATTCCAGGGCATTTGTCAGGGCTGGCGCACTTATGGGGATTTATTCAACGCCGGAATCAATGGCGGATGAAACACTGGGTATTATAAATCAAACAGAACGCTGTGTTGATGGGAGTATTCTCTATCCTTCAAGGTATACCGTCGAGGTGAATCCGCAAGTTGCAAAATCTCTCAGGATCAACATTGAATATCAAAACCTGAAACAGACATATCAGGACAGGCCCCGCAAATGAGAAGCATCAAACATAAAATACTTGCCATAGCGATCATCCCCATGCTGGCGATCGCTTTCATGCTGACAGCGTCGCATATAGGCAATCGCACAGAAGATGCCGAAGAAAGACTGGTCAACAAAGCCAGGACAACAACCCGGATACTCGCAAGCTCAATTGAATACGGTATTGTTTCGGGCAACCAGGAGCACACCCGGTCATTATTAAATAACTTTGTCAAAGATCATGAAATACTCAGGGCAAGGGTATATGACGCAAACAACAACCTTCTTCACGAGATAAGCAGCAACACAAGCAGCACAAAAAACAACCCCCCGACAATACAAATCGAGAATAAAATTCTTCAGTCAACAGAGAATATAAATGACTACACTGGAATAGAGGCTGGTCCGAGACGAAAAATAGGCACCTTGACTGTCGATATTTCAACTCTGGATCTGGAAAAGGAAAAAAAGAACATTATTCTGGAGGGGGTAATTATTACTCTCCTGCTTCTCACAATAACCTTTTTTGTTACGCTCGTTTATTTGAAACGTATCACCAACCCTTTTATAAAAATGCTAACCGATATAGACACCATACGTGATGGCAATATCGGTCATCAGCTGGAGACATCATCGATCACAGAGCTCGATGCGCTGGCTCGCCACATAAATAATATGTCCACATCGCTGAAACAGGCAAGAGATGAGCTGATTGAAAAGAGTGATAACGAGCTTTACGTCGAACGCAACAAGGCACATGTCACGCTTGAATCAATTGGCGAGGGGGTTATTACAACTGACGTTCAGGGCAATATCAGTTATATGAACCCGGCCGCTGAAATACTTACCGCAAATCGATTTCGTAATGTCTACGGCAAAAGCCTGCACAAAATCCTTAAAGTACGCAAGCCAGAATCAGATTCCATCGACACCTACCCTTTCGAAAAGGTAGTCTCCGACAAAGAGAATCTTCACCACTACCCTCACCTGACATTGGTAAAGCCAGATAAAAGCGAAATAGTCATCAAGGACACCGCCAGCCCGATACTCGATCGTTCTGGAGACGTAATAGGTATGGCCTTGATATTCCACGACTTCTCCAGCATCAAACACATGTCCGACAAGTTAACCTATCAGGCGACGCATGATGATTTGACCGATCTCTACAACCGCCGTGAATTTGAAACCCAGCTGCACGATGCCCTTGATGACGCCAGGGAACGGGATACCGAGCACTCTCTCTGCTACCTTGATCTGGATCAGTTTAAAATTATCAATGATACCTGCGGACATCTGGCCGGCGATATTCTACTGAAACAGATAAGCCAGCAAATCAAAAACCGGATCCGCAGGCACGATCTTCTGGCCAGACTGGGGGGAGATGAATTCGGCATCATATTCTATGACACGGATATCAAAGAGGCTGAAGAACTCGCCAACGAAGTCAAAAACAGCGTCGCTGACTTCCGCTACATCTGGCATGACACCGCATTTGATATCGGGGTAAGCATTGGCCTTGTTCCCATCAACGCCGCAGTCAACAGTCACCCCGAACTTCTCATGCGCGCTGATTCTGCCTGCTATATCGCCAAGGATAATGGCAGAAATTGCATTCATACCTACGCCCCCAGCGATCGGGACTTCATTCGCCGTTGCGATGAACTGCAATGGTACAACCGGATCACGGAGGCCCTGGATACAGATCGGTTCGAGTTATTCTGCCAGACAATCCAGCCTGTCTCGGAAAATTGTACACAACAGAAGCATTATGAAATTCTTCTGCGCATGATTGAAAGGGATGAACGGGTTATGCCCGAGCAGTTTATCCCGGCGGCAGAACGTTATCTGTTAATGCCAAGAATCGATCGCTGGGTCATTGAGGCATTTCTTTCACTATTCGAAAAACAGGCCATTCGTAACTTCGGCGACAACATATACAACATAAACCTGTCCGGACAGTCGCTATGTAACAGCGAATTTATTGATTATCTTATACAGCGGCTGCAAAGCAACTATATCAACCCTTCTTCCCTGACATTCGAAATCACGGAAACCGCCGCCATATCAAACCTTGAAAAGGCATTGCACTTTATCAACATCATGAAAGAGATGGGCTGTAAATTTGCCCTCGACGATTTTGGCACCGGCGTCAGCTCGTTTCAGTACCTGCACGACCTGCCCGTTGACTATCTGAAAATCGACGGAAAGTTCGTACGCAATATCCACAACAACCAGATCAATTACTCGATTATTGACGCCATCATCAAGATCGGCCATGAACAGGGACTGGAGATCATTGCCGAATACGTGGAAGACGAGCAAATCAGGCAAAAACTGGCCCACTGCGATATTGACTATATCCAGGGCTACGCCGTCGACAAACCGTTTCCATTACAGGAAATCATAAACCCCGGGTCGTAACTCTAATCGGAATGGTGCTCAATTCTCGTTGTGTCATGCCGGTGTAAGCCGGTATCCGGTCCCGAAAGGGTGTGCGAGCTGGATTCCGGCTCAAGGCCGGAATGACGAAAATAAGTTCCAAGAACTCAGTACTCAGCACTCAGCACTCGGCACTCGGCACTCGGCACTCAGCACTCAGCACTCAGCACTCAGCACTCGGCACTCAGCACTCAGCACTCAGCACTATTTTTATCTTCATGCCCGGTCGGATCGAACCATTTGAGTTTGTCGTGTAACGCCACTACCTCGCCGACGATGATCAGTGTGGGGGGGTTGATATCGTGGTTCTGGACCAGATCCGGCAGGGTCGCCAGTGTTCCCATGTGAACCTTCTGTTCCTGGCTGGTGCCTTTTTCCACCAGGGCCGCCGGTGTCCTGTCCTCCAGTCCGTGCTTGACCAGGTTCTCGCAAATGGAACGTACGCCATGCAGCCCCATGTAAAACACCAGTGTTTGTCCCGGGTGCGCCAGCGAGGACCAGTTGAGGTTGATCGTGCCGTCCTTGAGATGGCCGGTAACAAAGGTACAGGATTGCACATAATCACGATGAGTCAGGGGAATCCCGGCATAGGCCGCGCACCCGGCCGCCGCGGTAATCCCCGGCACGACCTGGAAGGTGACACCCTCTTTCATCAGGGTTTCGATCTCCTCGCCACCGCGGCCAAAGATGAAGGGATCGCCGCCCTTGAGCCGCAGCACTTTTTTCCCTTCTTTGGCCAGACGCGCCAGCAGGGTGTTGATATCTTCCTGCTGAATCGTGTGCTTGTTACGCTCCTTGCCGGCATAGATGAACTCGGCATCGCGGCGCACCATATCCATAATGCCCTGCGAGACCAGTCGGTCATACACCACCACATCGGCCTGCTGCATCAGACGCAGGGCCTTGAAGGTCAACAGATCCGGATCCCCCGGACCGGCGCCCACCAGGTACACTTCACCTTGCAGTGACGGCGGCTGGCCACTGGCCACGGCCGCTTCCAGCAGGGCCCGGGCTTCATTCTCTTTGCCGGCCAGCAGTCGATCCGCAACCGGCCCTTCCAGAATCGTCTCCCAGAAACGACGAATCTCGGTAATCGAACTGAAGCGTTGCTTGACCTTCTCCCGGTAACTCTCCAGCAAGGCCGCCAGCTGGCCGTAGGCAGCCGGTATCACCGTTTCCAGGCGCGAACGTAGCAAACGCGCCAGAACCGGAGAGGCCCCGCCGGTGGAAATCGCTATCTGGACCGGCGAGCGGTCGATGATTGAGGGCATGGTAAAGCTACATAATTCCGGGGCATCAACCACATTCACCGGGATATTTTTGGCTTTGGCGAGTTCCGACACATGCCGGTTGACAGCCTCATTGTCGGTCGCGGCTATCACCACCATCGGCTGCTCAATGTCTGTCGGCGCAAAGGCGCGCGCCAGATACTCGATTTCCCCGCTGTGCTGTTTTTCTTTCAGTTCGTGACACAATTCGGGCGACACCACCGTCACGCGGGCGCCGGCTCGCAGCAGCAAAAACACTTTGCGTGCGGCAATACCGCCGCCGCCCACCACCAGGCAGGGCTGGTCCCTGACATCCAGAAAAATCGGCAAGAATTTCATATTGGCAAGTCACTCACATTGCGATTGGCGCGCGCAGATCCGAATCAACCCCGGACAGAACAGGACGCCCGGCGCGAAAAACCGCGTAATAAACCGTTGAATTATCTGGGTATTTTACTATATATTAAAACAGAATGTATAACGCTTTCTGCCCACCAACCTGAGGTATCCCGTGGATAACCCCGACAACAACATCGTCTGGCACCCGGCCACAGTTGATCGCGAACAGCGCGAGAGCCTCCACCATCACAAAAGCGTGGTACTGTGGTTTACCGGCCTCTCCGCCTCGGGTAAATCGACCCTGGCCCATGCCGTGGAACAGGAACTTTACCGCCGGGGTTGCCACAGCTTCGTTCTGGACGGAGATAATGTGCGCCATGGCCTGTGCAGCGATCTGAGCTTCTCACTGGAAGATCGCCACGAGAATATCCGCCGCGTCGCCAACGTCGCCAAACTGTTTATCGAAGCCGGCGTCATCGTCCTGACCGCCTTCATCTCTCCCCTGCGAGAAGATCGCGAAATCGCCCGCAGCCTGATGCCCCATGGCGATTTTCTGGAAATCTTCTGCGATGCGCCGGTGGAAGTGTGCGAAAAACGGGATCCCAAGGGACTCTATCAAAAGGCCCGCGAAGGCAAAATCCCTGAATTCACCGGCATCAGCTCCCCCTACGAAGCCCCCCTCAAACCCGAACTGCACCTCGATACCGCCGAACAATCCCTGCAAGAATCCGTCCAGACCGTCGTCCAGCTGCTGGCCGAACGAGGGGTTATAAAAAAGTGCTGAGTGCTGAGTGCTTAGTTCTGAGTTCTCAGCAAGTAGCGTAGGTCACGTTGGCGATAGCCTACGTGACACTCTTCAACCGCAGCAGATATCGCTCTGGCTGATTCACCAATCGAATGGCGCATAGACCGTAGGAGGCGACTTTGTCGGCGACCTGCCTGGATTCGAGAAGTCGCGGCTACAAGCCCCTCCTACTTTGGGGCGAGGGCTAGTACGGCTAGAACCTGTTAACCAGGACCTGGTAGCTGAGAAGATGGTCGGGACGGCAGGGTGAGCTGAAACCGAACCACCGGTTCTCAGTGGTAGGAGGCGACTTCGTCGGCGACTGTGCCTGGATTCGAGAAGTCGCGGCTGCAAGCCCCTCCTACAAAGAAAACGGACGGAGGAATTTTTTTGGCGGAGAGGGATGAATGCGATGATCGCACTCTGTCGTGATAAGGGACCAGGTCCTGGTTAGCAGGACCTGGTCCCTGAGAAGTTGGTCGGGACGGCAGGGTGAGCTGAAACCGAACCACCGGTTCGCAGTTCAGCGAACGCCCGGAGGGCCGGAAATCCGGCCGTCCTCATACTTCCACGGCCAACGGCCGTGCAAAAATTAAGATTGGTCGGGACGGCAGGATTTGAACCTGCGACCCTCTGCACCCCATGCAGATGCGCTACCAGGCTGCGCTACGCCCCGACGGATTTGGAACGGCGGGAATCATACACCACATCAATCTCAGGGCCAAGGGACGAGTTACGAGGGACGAGGAAAAACATCTTCCCGAAAGTAAGTAGGGTGCGTTCTACGCACCATTTCCCTGCGAAAATAGCTTCGGCACAATGGGTTCGTACCATATGGGTAGAAAGGTCGGTCGCGCGGCGTCCTCCGGACGCAGCGACGAGTAACGAGGGAAAACACCCTGTCTCGTGAACTTCTGGAATCGCCTTCGGTACGATGGATTCGTGTGGGTGGAAAGGTCGGTCGCGGCGCAGCCGCGCCTACGAACCAAAGAGCAGGATGCTCCAGGTTTTCCTCGTCACTCGTCCCTCGTAACTCGGCCCTCTTATCTAGAAAGAATCGAGGCGATTTCCTCGAGTTCCATGCGCATCTGGCGCAGGGTTTCCTTATCGGTCTTGCTGCCTTTTTTGGGCTGGTTGTTGCTGTCGGTCAGTTGCAGGCGCGCGCCGCCGATGGTGTAGCCCTGTTCATAGAGCAGGCTACGAATCTCGCGGATCATGATCACGTCCTGGCGCTGGTAGTAACGGCGGTTACCGCGGCGCTTGACCGGTTTGAGTTGCGGGAATTCCTGCTCCCAGTAGCGCAACACGTGCGGCTTGACGGCGCACAGCTCGCTCACCTCACCGATGGTGAAGTACCGCTTGCCGGGAATCGGGGGTAATTCGTTATTATTGGTGGGTTCCAGCATATGCTTCGACTTTGGCCTTCAGTTTTTGTCCGGGACGAAATGTCACAACTCGCCGTGCGGTTATGGGGATCTCTTCGCCGGTTTTGGGATTGCGGCCGGGACGCTGCTTTTTATCGCGCAAGTCGAAATTGCCGAAACCGGAGAGCTTGACCTGCTGGCCGTTCTCGAGCGCATTACGAATCTCCTCGAAAAACATCTCCACAATTTCCTTCGCTTCGCGCTTGTTCAGCCCCAGCTCCTCGAACAATCGCTCGGCCATCACCGCTTTTGTCAGCGCCATAGTTGTTATTCTCTAAGTGTAGCCCCAAGTTCGCGATCCAGCACCTTCAGGATAGTACTGATCTCGCTCTCGACATCTTCATCCTTAAGAGTGCGTGAAAGATCCTGCAAGGTCAAGCCCAGGGCCAGACTTTTTCTTCCAGAATCAATACCTTCGCCCACATAGACATCAAACAACTCGATGTTTTTGAGCCAGCCGGAGCCGCCTTTTTCAATGCAATCCTTGACTTTCTGTGCGCTAATGTTCTCATCCAGAACGATGGCAATATCCCGACGAATTGACGGGTATTTCGACAGCGGCGCAAATGCCGGCAGCCGCCGCTCGGCCAGACTGGCCTGCTCGATCTCGAACAGATAAACCGACCGGGAAAGTCCCAGTTGCTGCTGCAGCGCGGGATGCAGGGCTCCGAGGCGCCCCACGACCCGGTCGTTGTGGCGGATCATAGCCGCCTGGCCGGGATGCAAAGCCGGATGGCTGTCATCGGGTTCAAACCGGAACTGCTCGCTCTGGCCGGTTCGGGCCAGCAACTGTTCTACATGTCCCTTGCAGTCGAAAAAATCGGCCTGACGGGCGGGGCTGCTCCACCGGGGCGGCAGCAAACTGCCTGATAGCAAACCCGCAAGGACCGGTTCCTGTTTTAATTCAGCGTCTTGCAAAACAAACTTCAGACCCTGCTCGAATAATAATACGCGATCCTGCTGACGATTCAAGTTATATAACGCCGTTTGCAGCAATCCCGGCCACAGGGAGGTCCGCATCGCCGCCATGTCCGCCGAAATCGGGTTGGCCAGCATTAGCGCCGGGCCGTGCGGATCCAGCTGCTGCTGGAGCTTCGGATCCACAAAACTGTAGGTCACCGCCTCCTGGTAGCCCAGAGCCACCAGCAGGCGTTTGTAATCGGCCGGCTTGAGCCGGGTTTCCGGCCGGGCGCCCATCGCCAGGGTAATCCGTGGCCGGCTGGCTGGCAGATTGTCATAGCCGTAAATCCGCCCCAGCTCCTCGATCAGATCCACCTCCAGGTTGATATCAAACCGAAACGACGGTGGCGTCACCTCCCAGACAAGCTCTTCCTCACCCCTGGCCGAAGGGCCATCCTCGTCCCTCGTCACTCGTCCCTCGTCACTATCGGCCGGATGGACCACCATCCCGAGACGCCCCAGAATATCGACCACCGCGTCCCCGGCAATGTCCGCCCCGAGAATCCGGCCGATTCGGACCTTGCGCAGCTTCACCGGCGCTCTGACCGGCAATTGATCGGTCTGCTGGACATGCACCACCGGTCCTGCCTTGCCGCCACAAATCGCCTGCAGCAGCGCCGTGGCGCGCTCCAGCGCCGGCACCTGCAGCTGCGGATCCACGCCCCGCTCGAAGCGGTGCGAGGAGTCGGTATGCAGGCCATAGCCGCGCGCCTTGCCGGCGATCGCCTGCGGGGCAAACCAGGCGCTTTCCAGGAAAATATCGACCGTCCCCTCGCCCACGGCGGAGTCAGCGCCGCCCATGATGCCGGCCAGCGCTACCGGCGCCTTCTCATCGGCGATCACCAGCGTTTCGCTGTCCAGTTCGATCGTCTGCTCATCCAGCAGGATCAGGGACTCGCCGGCGTGGGCATAGCGAACGTGGATGCCGCCCTGTAATTTGCCCAGATCGAAGGCGTGCATTGGCTGACCCAGCTCCAGCAGTACATAGTTAGTTACATCCACCACCGGCCCCAGGCTGCGCAGGCCGCTGCGCCGCAGCCGCTCGGCCAGCCACAGCGGCGTCCTGGCCCCGGGGTCGATTCCCTGCAATACCCGCCCGGCATATTGCGGACAGGCCGCCGGGGCATCCAGGCTCACGCTCAGGCGGTCGTCGATCGCTGCGGCACAGGCCTTGATATCAGGACCGGCCACGGACAATTGATTCAGCACACCCACTTCCCGGGCAATCCCGGCCAGGCTCAGGCAATCGCCCCGGTTGGGCGTCAGCCCCAGCTCGATACTGACATCATCCAGTAGCAGATAAGCGCGAATCGACTCCCCCACCGGGGCGTCCTCCGGCAGTTCCATCAGGCCTTCAGCACTGTCCGCCAGGCCCAGCTCCTTCTCGGAGCAGAGCATGCCGTGCGACGGCACACCGCGCAGTTTGGATTTTTTAATTTTCAGATCGCCCGGCAGCTTCGCCCCGACCAGCGCGGTCGGCGCCCTCAAGCCTTCGCGTACATTGGCCGCCCCGCAGACGATCTGCAGCGGCTCGTCAGCGCCGACATTCACCGTCGCCACGCGCAGCTTGTCCGCATCGGGGTGCGGTTCCAGCCCGATCACCTCGCCGACCACCACCTTGTCGAAGGCCCCGGCCACCGGCTCGATCGCATCCACCTCCAGCCCGGCCATCGTCAGCTGATGCGCCAGCGCGTCGGTGTCGATATCGGGATTAACCCACTCTCTTAGCCATTTTTCACTGAACTTCATTTTTCAAATCTCTTTTTAACGCAGAGGCGCAAAGGCGCAGAGAACGCAAAGGAACAATTTATTTTTTGTTGATTTCACAAGCCATCGAAATGGCTATATAAACGTGGGAGGCGATTCCATCGGCGACGGCCCGGCCACTTTTCCCGGGTCGCGGCTGCAAGCCCCTCCTACAAATCCAGGTGCCAGGTGCTAGCAACCAGGACCTAGAACCTGTTTTGTGGGAGGCGATTCCATCGGCGACGGCCCGGCCACTTTTCCCGGGTCGCGGCTACAAGCCCCTCCTACAAATCCAGGTGCCAGGTGCTAGCAACCAGGACCTAGAACCTGTTTTGTGGGAGGCGATTCCATCGGCGACGGCCCGGCCACTTCTCCCGGGTCGCGGCTGCAAGCCCCTCCTACAAATCCAGGTGCCAGGTGCTAGCAACCAGGACCTAGAACCTGTTTTGTGGGAGGCGATTCCATCGGCGACGGCCCGGCCACT
>NZ_JAWOCR010000018.1:0-47658 GCF_046483665.1 Thiohalophilus sp.
TACCCTCGCGTATAAGGGGGAGGTTAGAGCCTGCCTCGCACTTGATGCGGGAGAGAGGGGAGTAGAACAACAGCCCTCGCTCCTGGTACCTGGCAACTCGCCCCTGCCCGAAGCGCCGAGCAGGAAACCCGCAAAATCATGGACTACAATCAGCTGCAGGAGGACAGATCATGGCACGCAGCATCGACGACATCGAAAAGGAACTCATGGCCCTGCCTGAACAGGACCGGTCACGCATCGCCCTGGATTTACTCCGCAGCCTGGACAACGACGACGAGTATTTAGGGTCAGAGTAAAAACTTAATGTCAGTCAGTCGCTATTTTTACTCTGACCCTAAATATCTGACCCTAAATATCTAGGCAGTCAAAACGCCAGAGCAGCTTGCCGCATTGACCCAGCAGCTTCAGCAAAAAGCCTTTGAGGCTATGCTCGAAGGCGAGATGACGGACCATCTCGGCTATCCCAAGCACGACACAGCCGGCCACCACACCGGCAACAGCCGAGTATTTAGGGTCAGAGTAAAAACTTAATGTCAGTCAGTCGCTATTTTTACTCTGACCCTAAATATCTCTAAATATCTAAATATCTAAATATCTAAATATCTAAATATCTAAATATCTAAATATCTAAATATCTGAATATCGGGTCTTGTCTTTTGCCCTGCCCGGTTTCACAATCTGTGCTCTGTTTCCCGCAATCCCCGCCTGTGAAATGTATAAATGAAATCCTGTCCACGGAATTCGCATGTTCCGGGGTTTTCCCATTTCTGTTTCCGGAACGCAAACGATGCCTCGACTTTTCCATAGCAAATTGATACTGCTGCTTCGCGTATGGGCGATATTTCTCGCCATGGGTATGAGTTTCTGCGCGACGGGCGCTGAAAATGATCACATCGATTTTACGCAATTGGAAAAGTACGCGATTTTCTCTGAAGCGGCCTATCTGTCCGAGTCACAGGTCAAGGAGATTGTTCAATCCCATGGCTATTTGTTGACCCGTCACAGTGACATCCCGGGGCTGGCGGTCACTTACTATTTACTGACCAATGATCAAACCAAACACCAGGTTATCGCCATCAGGGGGACTTTTAATATCGCCAACACTCTGCTGAACATGGATGCCAGACTGGTGACCGACCCGCATACCGGGGTCCGCGTACATCGCGGTTTCTCGATGGCGGCGCAGGTGATCTACGAAGAGGTCAAACCGTTATTGAAGAAGGGGTATACCGTCAGTACCACGGGCCACAGCCTGGGCGGGGCGGTCGCACTGGTACTGGCTATGTACCTGGACCTTGACGGGGCAGATATTGATAAAGTGGTGACGTTCGGGCAACCGAAGGTGACCAATGTGGCCGGGGCCGACAAGTTTGCAGACCTGGGGGTTTACCGCCTGGTGACGCCCGAAGATATCGTGCCGCTACTCCCGCCACTGGATGCCATGGATATCAAAGATCTGGACATCTACTGGCATCTTGGCAAAGAGGTGATTCTGCTCGCCGATAAGCGCTATGCGCTACTCGATGGGCTCGCCAGCATGATGCGTATTGCCAACTTCACCCAGCAACCGCTCACGGAGAGCAATTTGCAGAATCATCAAATGGCGCGCTATCGAGCCTTGCTGCAGAGCAAGCTCGACGGTGCCGATCAGGTTTCTCACGAGATCGACCTGAATCTTTTCAACCTGTTTGGCGGTGATAAAGAGACGGAACAGCAACAATAAAACTATGCCAGAAAACCGGGGACAGAACACAGTTTGCTAATATTAGTGAAATCTTTGCTCTGACTCGATAATGTGGCCCAATCATAAATCAAAGAGTCAGACCACAGTATCAGGCATCTGCCATCCCGTGCAGCCCGGAATTGGAAGTGGATGACTCTTCGAATCTGCCGAAAAGTTTTTCCTTGGCCTGTTCGTATTGGGTATGGGCAATGACCTGACTATTATTCAGACGCCTTAACATACGTAATTCACCGGCTAACTGGTTTTGTGTGGGGAGTACGAAATCTTCGCCCAGTTTGGCGATACGCCGCTCCAGGTGTTGAACAAATTGTTCAAATTCGGTGCGCGAAGGCTGGTTAACCTGAAGTTTTACTAATGGGACACCAGCGTGTCTGGATACGTAAATCCGTTGGCGGCTGCTGTATTTCCAGAACAGGTAGAGTTGCCCCGTAAGCAGGAGACTGGCCAGTACCAGCGTCAGAAGTAAATAACCGTCGGCTTTACCGGGCAGGTAGCCTGGTAACAACCAGAGTATGAAAAGCACACTAAAAAGGGTCAATACACTACCAATCAGCCAGGGTCGGCACAAAGCGAGTCTTTGCTGACTGGTTGGGTCCAGAGCCAACAGGTCAATACTGTATACGCGCTGTCGCTTGTTGCGTTTTTCGCGGATTCGCAGTGCGCGATTGTCCAGCAGCTGAATCTTCAGTTTTCGACCCGACTGACCGGTTTGCGCAAGCTTCATCGTAATTTGGTGCGCCATTGGATCCTCTCGCTCGAAGGTTTTGATCTCGGGGCCTTGAACACACTCATTCCTGGTGAAAGCCAGTACCCCGA
This sequence comes from Thiohalophilus sp., assembly GCF_046483665.1. Classification (GTDB taxonomy): domain Bacteria; phylum Pseudomonadota; class Gammaproteobacteria; order UBA6429; family Thiohalophilaceae; genus Thiohalophilus. The sequence goes on from NZ_JAWOCR010000018.1 coordinate 2,561, forward strand.
TATCCCGCCGGTTTCCCCGGCGGGCAATGCCGGTATCAATCACCAAGTATGGCAGGGGAATGACATAATTCCAGAAAAACCGCCTCAGGAGGAAATGCCGGGATTGGACTACTGTAACCTGTTGAACATGCGATATTTTTACTGGAATAAAGGCTGTCAGAGGCCTTGGATGTCTCATTTGATGAGTGAAAACACGGCTTTGAGGAGGGAGCTGCTATGTCTGCGCGCCGGTAGCTGGGAATGCAAAACTTTATTGATGCGCGCGAAACCGAGCGCCCAACCGGGCACTTCTTCAAGCTCTATGCCGACGAAGATGGTACCGATCAGGAAGACGATCTCGTTGCCGCCCCGGGCCTACCCTGATCTAACCATCATTGAGGTCACCAAGGTACCGGGCTTCGATAACAGGTTTCAGGTCAAGGTGCAGAACATCGGCAACACAACTGCAAGTGGTGCTGTGTTGTCGGGCGAGGACACTACAGGCCAGGGGACGGCGGCACCACGCCCATCCTGACTCTGACGCCGAACAAGTATTCGGCCATGATTTTCCAGGTGCCGAGTACCAATATTGACCGCGGTGATCGTATCAAGTTCTTTGCCGACGCGTACAAGAAGGTTTACTAGGGCAATGAGAATAACAACGTAAGGTACTTTAGCGTTCCTTAAGCACTGCAGCGGCAGTTACGAAAAAGGTCGAACCCCGGTTCGGCGTTTTTTGTTCGTCCGCCTGTGCGTATTTGATTTCCGGCCAGGGTCGTACCATCTCAACCTGTCGAACGTATTTAATTTTTTGCTCGAATAAAGGCTGTCTGAGGCCTTGAGCATCACATTTTATGGATGAAAACGTCGCCTTAACGAGGAAGCGTGTTATGCCACGCGCTAATTGCTACTTTTTACCCCCCCCATTACCTCTGGCATATTAAGCTCCGTTGCGATCTATCCTCTGGACAGTATGTATGAAGATAGCGTTTCTCAAAATTCATGGACTACAATCGTTGCAGGGGGCACACCATGGCACGTAGTATCAACGACCTTGAAAAGGAAGTCTTTGCCCTGCCCGGAGAGAATCGGGTGCGTATTGCCCTCGATTTAATCCGCAGCCTGGACAAAGACAACGAGTCCCTCTCGCGCGAAGAATGGGAAGCCGCCTGGACGGAAGAGATCAGGCGTCGGTTGGAAGATATTCAGGCGGGACGAGTCGAACTCCTGGATGCCGAGCAGGTCATGGCGGAGCTCAGAGCTCGATATCCAAAGAAATAACTTCAAGGGCTCAATGCTCTTTCCCCATTGGCTTTTTACCCGATCATTCCTTCGACCACCGAACCGCGACGGCCTTATACGCCGCAGCTCGCGGATTGCCGAGTTTCCGGTAATCGTCGGCCACGATTTGGTAGCCGTTCGTTCTTAGCCGCAGATCAGCGACAGTGGGATTGTTCACGCTACCGGCCAGTGTGGGGATGCGCAATGTGATCCCGCTTTCGATCAGCTCCGGGTTTTGGCGCGGCAATTCGGGTCTGTTCTCCGCATAGATAATCGGCCACCAGAAGGCGTCCCCCAGTCTGGTTGCCGCACTCCCCCATAACGTATCGCCGGGCGAGACGACGATCTCGGTTGTCGCCGCTGGCGACGGGCTGGTTTCCGGTTTTACAGAGTCAGCAGGAGCGGCTGCGGGTGCTTGCTCATCGGAAGTGGTTGTGGGGGGCGGCGTCGGTAGCAATTGTAGGGGCTATCGCTCCGGGAGTTTGTTCGGTGGGTATTACTACCATTTTATCCGATGACTTCTCGGGCGGAGCCTGGGAGGGAGTCGGGGATGGAGCTTGTGGCTGAATTTGAGACGGAGTCGGGGTTGGAGCCTGGGTCTGATCCGGGGATGAAACCCGGGGCTCATCCTGAGTGGATAGCCGGTTCGCTGCCCAGATACCAAGTATGATCAGCAACAAGGCAAACAGTGCCAGCAAGATCCAAAAGCCTGTTCGGGTACGCCAGGCGGTTTTCTCCGGAGTGAGTTCCCTGATTCGCAGCTGACGGAAAGGCGCGTTGACAGCAAAACGCAATGCACTGTAGGGGCGGAAGTGGACACGCGAGTGCGCGGGAATCGTTAAGGGCGCGCCGGAGTTGGGGTCGTGGCCCGCCTGTTCATCGACATGGGTCGTATGGAAGCGGCCGAAGTGATACAGATGAACATCATCGCCGGACTCCAATTCCTCACCTATGGTCTTGGCCAGTTGGTGGATATAGGTATTTGCTTCGGCATTACTGACTTTGGCGCGTGCGGCCACCAGCTCTGCAAAGGCGGGAAGCGTGATCTTGTTGTCGTCGCTCATGTCTGCGGACCCGCTTCGTCCGATTCGATATCGTAAACATCTTCACGCAGCAATGTGCCCGTGCGAAACACGGGGACGCGCCGTTTGGGGAAGATCGCAAAGTCATGACTGGCTGGCCGATAACCACGATGCTCCTCGTACGTCGCCGTGTCGAAAGTGCCAAGGTGCGGGATGGTTACCGCGTTTCCGGCCCGGAGCAGGTCACGAATCTCGCTGAGTGTCGCCTTCAGCAACCGCTGTGACGAAGCGTTCGAGATGCCCAGCTCCTTTGCAATGTGTTCAATAAGTTCAGATTGGTTCATGGTTGCTCCTTGGTGGGCCGGTTTCTGTAAAGTGCCGGGAAGCAACATTCCTGCTACCGAATCCATAGCATTTTTTTGAACACTCTTTGTCATTAATGCCCGACTCGATATCTCAGTATAGTTGACACTCGAGTGTCTGCAATATTCCCTGCATCTGCGCAGGTTCTGTGAGTTCATTGGAACTTGTCGTTTGCATCCGTACGTCAGCGCACATTGATCATCAACTTAAACTGATGGGGGCAAAGTCCTGTTCCAATGGGTGAGATTGGCAAGGCCTGGCTGCGACATAGCCAGGTTGATGCAGGGTGGTCAGAGGCGTTTTTCAGTGAAAAGAGGGGTTATACCTCCTATACTTTATCTGTCCGGGGCCCTCCAATGGTTGACACCTTGCGGTGTGGATTGAGACAGTGGAGGTGACGGTTTACGAATGTCCGTTCAAGGCCACGTAAAAGCTAAACCAGCATGCCTCGCATCCCGCTTTCTCTATTACATGGGCGCCATGCGTGCCAAAGGCAAATCCATGAAGACAATTACCGCCCGCTCAGCATGGTCCTGGTTGCACGAGTACTGGCTCAACCTGCGCCGAATCCGTTTCTGGCTTGTCGCCGTCGTCATTGTGTACACGCTTGTTGGCTTCCTCGTTCTGCCGTGGGTGGCAACGGGCTATGCGGTCAATATGGTGGCAGACGATCTCGGCCGCGATCTGCGTATCGGGGCCGTCCACACCAATCCGTTCATGCTCACCCTTGAGGTCGAGGATCTCGCACTGGACGACGTCGATGGCAAGGAACTCATTGGCTTCGAACGCCTGTTTGTTGACGTGGCGGCCTGGTCCAGCCTGTTCGAGTGGACGGCTGTTGTACCCACGGCGCGCCTGGAAGGTGCCCGTGTGCACGAAGAAGGGTTTGACTCGGGGCAGACGCGTTTCACCCGTCTGCTGGCCGAGTTCATAAGCCGACCGCTGCCGCGTGATGAAGAGGGGATGATCGTCCGGCCCGTCCAGCGCGGCCCAACCGTGCCGATCGCGCTCGACGATGTCGACTTCTCGGTTGATGATTTCATCCTTGCCGATGACGCCGTCGCGCCGTTTCAGGTCAGCGGTCGATTCGCGCTGGGCGGGGAATTCGCCTTCGGCGGGGAAGTCCAGCTACTGCCCGGACTCGACCTGGCCGGTACGCTCGAGGTCGAGGATCTGGCGCTTGCGCTGGCGGAACCATTTGCCCAACGCTTCGTGCACGTTCGGATCGACAGCGGCAAGCTGAGTGCCGAAGGCGAACTGCGCAGTGGCCCCGACGACCCGCTGACCTACGCCGGCAGCGCCCGGATCGATGCCCTGGACATGGGCGAACGCGACGGTGACAAGGAAGTCGTGGGCTGGCAGGCGCTGGTCGTCGACAAGATCGATTTTCGCCTCGGCGCCCGTTTGCTTGAGCTGTCGGTCATCCGGATCGATCAGCCCTTCGCCCGGGTGTTCATCGCCGAGGACCACAGCACGAATCTGGGGGATTTGCTGGTCGAGCAGCCCGCCACCCCGGGAGCTGCCCCGGAAGATGAGACCGAACCGTTCGATATTGTGGTCGACGGCGTTCGCCTCGACGGGGGTGTCTTGGCCTTTACGGATCATTCTCTGCCGCTGCCGTTCGCCACCCGCGTGCAGCAGCTCAAGGGCGGTATCTCACGGCTTTCGCCCGGCGTGGAGGAACCTGCGCGGGTTGATCTGGAGGGGCGGGTCGCGGATTACGGCCAGGCCCAGATCAACGGGGAGCTCAATCCATGGAACCCCCTCAGCCGGGCGCGTGTCGCTCTCGACTTCGATAACCTGGCTATTCCGGCGTTTACCCCCTATGCGGTCCAGTTCGCCGGCCGGCGGATCGCTGCGGGCCGTGCGGATCTCGATCTCACTTACGAGCTGATCGACGGCCGTCTCGACGCCCGCAACCACATCGTTCTGCGCGACCTGAAGCTGGGCGAATCCTTCGAACACCCGAATGCGACAAACCTGCCGCTGGGTCTGGCCATCGCACTGCTCAAGGATAGCGACGGGGTGATCAAGGTCGATATACCGGTTCAGGGTAATGTCAACGATCCCGAGTTCTCTTTCGGGCCGGCGATTCGACAGGCGCTCACGGATATATTGCAAAGCATTATCACTTCGCCGTTTCGGCTGTTGGCCAGCCTTGTTGGCGGCGACGCCGATCCCGACGAGCTCGCGAAGGTGGCCTTCGCCCCGGGTTCCAGCGAGGTCGCACCACCGCAACGCAAAGGCCTGGACCAACTGCGCACCGCTCTTAACAAACGGCCCGAACTCGCGGTTGCGCTTCCCGCACCGTATGCACCGGATGTCGATCGTCCGGCGCTTCAACGGCAATGGGCCCGGGCTGCCCTGGTCGAGCGGCTGGACCAGGCAGGCATTAACGTTGCCAATCCGAGCCTGGAGGCCGCCGAAACCCGCGAGACGCTGGAGGCGATGTTCGCCGATCGGTATCCGCAGCGGGCGCTCGGCGATGTTCGCGAACGCTTCACCAGCGCAGCAGAAAATGAGCCGCCGAAATTCGACGCCACCGCCTATCGCGAACACCTGGCCACGCAAGTGACCGCCGCCCAGACCGTTACCGAAGTGGACCTCAAAGCGCTGGCGCAGGCTCGCGCAGACGCCGTCCGCAAATTCATCCTGGGCGAGGGCGATGCTCCGGCGATCGAGCCCGAACGCGTACGCTGGATGCCCCCCATTGAAGTCGAGGCCAATGGTGCGGTGATCCTGGAGATCGGTCTTGCCGCCGACTGAGACGCAGGGGCAGGAAAAACCGGCCAGGGCACAGTTGTTGCTAATTATTAGAGAAGTCGGTGCGCTGACCCTGACTTATCCAGGTTGTGCTCGCTGATTGAATCGAACCAGATTGAATCGATCCAGGCGGTCTGACCAACTATGCTGGAACTTGATTTGCAAGGCGCGGTGGATCGCTTCTCAGCGTGCGAGTGATTCATTTTCCTGTAAATCGAACACGGCTCATCGGAGGCCGCGGCACTTCACATTAACAGGAATCAGGTCCTATGCTGGAAACAGAAGGTGTTGTACCGATTGAGTTCTTCTTCCGCAAGACCGAGCTGATTGTCACCTTTTTGATCATTATGCTCGGGGTTGCATTTGGCAATCTGCGGATCAAGGGCGTCGGTTTTGGATCGAGTGGTGTTTTGATTATTGCGATGATTGCCGGCTATTTTTATCAATTCGAGCCTATCATCATCCTTCAGGATCTCGGCATTGTTCTGTTTTTGCTTTGTGTCGGACTGGAGGCCGGTCCGAGTTTTTTCCGTGCCTTTAAACAACACGGAAAACGTTATATTGCCAATGTCCTGGTACTGCTGGCCGTTGCGGGTGTGACCGTGGTTGCGATCATTGCCATTGCATCGGTACCTCCCGGCGTTGGACTCGGTCTGTTTGCCGGGGCCTTCACCTCCAGCCCGGCGCTGATCAGTGCCTTGCAGTTCAGTCCGGAGAGTGAGGTTGTTTTTGGTTACGGCGTTGCCTATCCTTTCGGCCTGCTGGGCGTGATTCTTTTTATTACGATCTCGGTAAAATTATTGCGCGGGCGAATGGAGGCGGAAGTGCAATCCCGTTCGCAAGTGCATACGGCCGTATACAAAGTGCATAACACTGAATTATCCGGCAATTTGATCCGCGATATCGAGCTATTCCAGCTGCACAACGTGGTGATATCCGGGATATTGCGCGATCTCTCGCTGCGAACGGCAGGCGGTAACACCGTCCTACTGGTTGGCGATGTCGTACGCCTGGAAGGCCTGCCCGACGATGTAAAAACCGTGGGCGAGGTGCTCGGTGAGGAAATTCAAGAGAAGTTCGATGAGAACTCGGAACTCGACACCCGCTCGATCGTGGTGGAGAACACGTCCGTACTGAATCGTTCCCTGAACGATCTCGGTGTCCGGCTTCGATACAATATTTCGATCACCCGTGTCATTCGCTCTAATGTGGAATTTGTCCCGCGCCACGATCTTACGTTGGAATACGGCGATGTGGTTGTGGCGGTAGGGACGCCCTACCAGCTTGATCAACTGGAGCTGTTCCTTGGCCATGAACATCACACGGTGCAGCGGCGGGTGGATATTGGCTCGCTGGCGGCGACGTTGTTTCTTGCCTTTGCCATCGGCGGTCTTATTATCCCGGTGCCGACACTGGGACCGTTTTCTCTGGGGCTCGCCGGTGGGGCGCTGGTGGCGGGCCTGATCTTCGGCCACTTTGGTCGCATTGGGAATTTTATCGGGCGTTTCCCGCGCAATGCGACAGCGGTGCTAAAGGAACTGGGACTGGCACTGTTCTTTGTCCAGGTCGGGTTCGATACCGGGCAGAGCTTTGTCGAGTCGCTGGACTTTCAGGCGGTCTATTACGCGGCCTACGCGATCCTGTTCGCCGTCATTCCCATGCTGGTCAGTTTCCTGTTCGGACACTTTTTCATGAAAATCCCGGTGAGCGAATGTTTTGGTGTCATTTGCGGCGGCATGACCTTTACCCCGGGACTGGATATTATTCGTCAGGCCGACGTCTCGGAGCGACCGGTGATCGCGTATTCCTCGGTCTATCCGGTCGCGCTCATCCTGGTTATTGCCCTGGTGCAGGGGATGAATCTTGCGCTGGTCGCCCTCGGTGCCGTCGGCTGATCAAAACTCAAAGCCCCTTTCCAGGGGGGAGAGATTGGAAAGGCCCGGCCGCGAAAAACCCGGGTTAAGGCGGAGTGGTCAGAGGGAATTATTCAACGAAAGGGGATTGATACTGTCTATATCCGCGATGGCCGGGCGGGCCGGGGTCGGACCAACGCAACCTGTTGAACGAACGTAATTTTTTACTAAAATAAACGCTGCCTGAGGCCTTAAACGCCTTATTTCATGGATGAAAACGTTGCTTTAAGGAGGAGGCGCTGTTATGCCACGCGCTAAACGTCATTTCTTACCCCATCACATCTGGCACATCACTGCCACCGGGAAAATTTCTGCTCAATGACAGGGGGTAGGTTCACAGTGAAAATTAAACAATTAAAGGTTTTAAAACATGAGCAAGCAGTGGATCGTTTATCTATCCGGTGAAATACATACCGACTGGCGTGAGCGAATTAAAAGCGGAGCGCAGGCCGCGAGTCTGGATGTGTCGTGTGTCAGTCCCGTTACCGATCATGCCAGCAGTGATGATGTCGGGGTGACTATCCTGGGCAAAGAGGACGACAGCTTCTGGCATGATCATAAAGGCGCGGGGATTAACGCCATTCGCACCCAGACGTTGATTAAAGACGCGGATATCGTGGTGGTCCGGTTCGGGGACAAGTATCGCCAGTGGAACGCGGCGTTTGATGCCGGCTATGCCGCCGCGCTGGGCAAGTCCATTATCACCCTGCATGACCCGGCGTTGACCCATGCGTTGAAAGAAGTAGATCGGGCCGCCAACGCCGTGTGTGAGAGCCCCGAGCAGGTGGTTGAAATACTGGAGTATGTCATTAATAAACGTTGAACCGCGATATTTGCAGTCAAAACAGAATTAAAATGTGACTAACGATAGCGCGGTGGATGGCTGCGCCAGTAGCGAATCAGCACATAACCGAACAGCATGCCACCCAGGTGGGCGAAGTGGGCCACCCCGGCAAAGCTGCCGGTGACACCGAAATAGAGTTCGATCGCGCCATAGATCAACACGAACCACCTGGCGGATATCTCCACCGGCGGGAACAGCAGCATCAGCCTCTCGTTGGGAAAGGTCAGGCCAAAGGCCAGCAGCAGGCCAAATACCCCGCCCGAAGCGCCGATGGTGGGGTAGCCGGGTCCAGCGCTCAGGCCGGCTACCAGCAACTGCACCAGCGCGGCGCCGATGACACAGACAAAATAGTAAATCAAAAAGGCCTTCGAACCCCACACCATTTCCATGCGTGAGCCGAACAGCCACAGGGCGTACATGTTGATCAGTAAATGAAATACCCCGCCGTGCAGGAACGAGTACGTGACCGGCTGCCAGATCTGAAAGCCGGGTGCAGCGCCTGAACCGGGCGGCCACAGGGCAAACAGATCGATCAACTGGCGGCCACTGGCGGTCATCTCCAGCAGGAACAGCAGGCCATTGATGATCAGTAGCGCCGGGACAACCGGGACGGAAAATGCGTTACGACGATTCATAAAGGACATGATACTAGAGACAGCCCGGGTAAATAGGGGTAAATAGGATCGGTGACTACATCTCGTCGCCCCCTTATAGTGAGGAGTTTTTAATTTGGAATCCGTCGCGATTCAGTCCTTTGCTGATGCTGACGGGCGCTCTACCAAGCCCCTGATAAAAAATGCAATCGTTTGCTTGACTAGAACGAATGTTCGTTCTAGTCTGTAGATATGAATACGACAGCTGAAACCCAACGTTCCCGTTCCAGCCCGGCCACCGAGCAGGTGCTGGGGGCGGCGCTGAACCTGTTTACCGAGCAGGGTTTTTTCAATACCTCGATTCCGGACATCGTTAAGGCGTCGTCGGTCAGCACCGGCTCCATTTATCACTATTTCCGCGACAAGGAAGGTATCGCCCGCAGTCTGTACGAGACCCTGGTCGAGCGCATGGAGTCGAGCTTCAGCGAGATCGAAGCGACCCATGCCACGGCGCACGATCGCTGCCGGGCGGCCATTGCGTTGCTGTTCGAGCTGACCGAGCAGGAGCCGGCGGTGATGCGGTTCATGCTGTTTTCGCGCCATAAAGAGTTTATTCCGGACCAGAAACCGGTCTGTTCCTCGCGCCCCTTCGTGCAGATGCGCGAAATGGTAGTGGCCGGAATGAAGCATGGCGAAGTCCGGGAGATGACCCCGATCGTGGCCGCCTCGGCGGTGTTTGGCGGGGCGCTACGGTTAATTCAATTACGTCTGGATGGGATTCTGGACGCGCCATTGCCGGAGTATCTCGATGAGATCTGGCAATGTGCCTGGCGGTCGGTGGCGGTCTGAACCATTGGTTCAGACGGCATCGGCCTTTTTTTAGCCCATAAATTAGAACGAACGTTCGTTCTAAGGAGGCAACGATGAAATCACTCGCAATCGTGGTCCGTGAGGACGGTTACGACAAACTGCTCACACCCCTGGCTTTCGCCTATCTGCAGGGGGCGGAGGGCACCCAGGTCGATCTGCTGTTTGTGAACTGGGCGGTCAGGGCGCTGACCGAGGAAGGTGCCAAGGGTCAGGTGATCCAGGGGGAGCATGCCGAGCAGGATGCCTGGGTTCGCCAGCAGGTCGAGAAGGCGGGCTTGCCCCCGGATATCTACGACGTGATTCAGGCGCTTAAAGCCACTGATAACGTTAATTTTTATGCCTGCTCTCTGGCGTCCAGTATCTTCGGCGTGAACGAGGACAACCTGATCCCGGAAGCCAGCGGTATTGTCGGCGCATCGTGGTTTTTGAACGAAAAAGCCGCCAAAGCCGAACATTGCCAGTATTTTTAAGGAGCGCAACGATGAGTAATATCAAAGCCGACAGCAAGCTGGATACCAGTGGCAAGTGTTGCCCCATGCCGATCGTGGAAACCAATGTGGCAATGAAAAAAATCAACAGTGGCGAGATTCTGGAGATTATCGCCACCGATCCCGGGACGCTGACAGATATCCCCTCCTGGTGTGAGCGGACGGGACACATACTGATGGAATCAGGGCAAAGTGACGGGGTGATGCAGTTCTATGTCAAAAAAGGTTGACGTTAATGCGCTGTGCGGGGATTGCGTGTATTACCCACCCAACCTCCCCGCAACAGCCTATAGTGAAGCTGACTATCGTGAACTTCAGAATAAAAGCTGTTCATACGATCATCAGCCAGGCGATCAAAACTGCCAGCAAACACGCAAAACTCATTGCTCGATTGTTGACCTACAGGACATGCAAAACCGATAACCCCCGGAGTACATCATGAGAAAATTGTTTTACTACACAGTGCTGGTTCTGTCATTGGCCCTGGCAACCAGCTACAGCCATGCCAGTAGCCAGATAAACGACCGTGCTGCACTGGCTGATTTAAAAGTCGGCCAGGCGGTGTTTCTGATTGATATTGCCGATGCAAAGAAAATGAATTTTTATCTGGAAGTCATTCAGGGCACCTTCAAGGGTATGCAGGATCAGGGCGTAACGCCTGATTTTGTGCTGGTATATATCGGTCCCAGCGTTCAATATCTCAGTACTTCCCCGACAGCTGAAATTGAAGACACGCACAGCGCCCTGCTGATGGAAATCGAAGGCAATGTCGAAAAGCTTGCAGGACTGGGAATTAAACAGGAGATCTGTGCCGTGGCGACCGATGCATTCGCTATCGATAACCAAACCCTGCTATCTGAGCTTAATCTGGTTGGTGATGGTTTTATTTCACTAATCGGTTATCAGGCACAGGGGTATCACCTCGTGCCCGTCTACTAAAGCCGTTCAAGCCATCAGGACGAAAATCGAACCCGGTTCGGGCTACAAGATTCGAACCCGGGTCGGACTACCGCAATCCGTTGAATAAGAATGACTTTCTACCAAAATAAACACTGAGTGAGGCGTTAACAATGCCTGGGTCGGACCACCGCAACCAGTTGAATAAGGATGAACAATGCCTGCAATGCCTGGGTCGGACCACCGCAACCAGTTGAATAAGCAATATTTTTTACTAAAATAAACGCTGTCTGAGGCCTTAAACGCCTCTTTTCATGGATGAAAACGTCGCTTTAAGGAGGAAGCCGTCATGCCGCGCGCCAACCGCCATTTTTTACCCAATCACATCTGGCACATCTCGCACCGCTGCCACCGCCAGGAATTTCTACTCAAATTTGCCAAAGACCGCCAGCGCTGGCGGTACTGGCTGTACCAGGCCAGGAAGCGATTTGGCCTGTGTGTGTTGAATTACATCGTCACCTCCAATCACATTCACCTGCTGGTCCGCGATCGCGGCGAGGGCGAGATTGCCGAGTCAATGCAGCTGATTGCCGGACGGGTCGCGCAGGAATACAACCGGCGAAAAGGCCGCAAGGGGGCGTTCTGGGAGGATCGGTATCATGCCACGGCAGTGGACAGCGAGGGATATCTGGCGCGCTGTATGGTGTATATCGATCTGAACATGGTACGCGCCGGCGTGGTCAGCCACCCCGGCGAGTGGGCTGTCTGCGGCTACCGTGAGATACAGCACGCGCCGCAACGCTACACCGTAATCGATCGCCTGGCATTACGTGAACTGTTGGGTATTCAGAGTAACGCCGGATTAAGCGAACAGCATGCCGGCTGGATTGAAACGGCAATGGCCAACGCGGACTATGCGCACGAACCCTGCTGGACACAGAGCCTGGCGGTGGGTGGCAGGGATTTTCTTGAGGCGATCAGGGCAACACCAGGCAGTCATGGCCGCTACCGTGACATTGAAGAACAGCACGGGATGCTGGCAATGCGGGAGTCGCCCCTGGATTACAGGGCTGGTTTTGGAGGCGAATCGCCATTGTAAGGGCCAGGCATGACCGAATTAGAAGGATTAATTCGGTTTTCCAATAGGTTATGTTGGTCCAACCCTGACAGTTCTTGCTATATTCCCGGACAATATATAAAAACGAGATGATTTAAATCAGGGATATTATCAGGGAAAAATATGCTAAACGAACTCCATATTATCATTGTGAGTATGACGATAATGACGCTCTTGTTGGCTGTGACGCTGCATTATGAAGCGTTTGTCCGGCTCAGCGCCTGGCTGGAACGCTCGGGACAGCGTGGGCGGCAGCGTATTCTGATGATGGTGATTGCCCTGATCCTGGTTCATGCCGTAGAGATCACGCTGTTTGCCACCACTGCCTGGATATTGCTTGAATATGTTTCTGGTAGCGGGAATATCATTGCCCCCTATCCGGTGTTATTTCTTGATCATGTTTATTTATCATCGATTACCTTTACCACGCTTGGATACGGCGAAATCTACCCTGAAGGGCCAATCCGGTTTCTGTATGGGACCGAGGCTCTCAGCGGCTTTGCGCTTATTACCTGGTCGGCTTCATTAACATTTATAGAAATGCAGCGTCATTGGGGTAGTACACAAAGATAAATCAGGTTGCTGGATGGATGTTTACAGTTGAATATGGATATTCATAATAAGTAGAAAGTGGCTGTCCTTCTACCGGGCCGCACTTTTTACTGTCTGTTGTTAATAATATTTGAAAAGCCACATAAAAGGTGCCCTGTGGTGGCCTTGCCAGGTATGCGATCGCTCAATATGTGACCAGATACTGAAAATAACCGTGGACTCGTATGCCATGCACACGTTGTTTATGATTGCCAGTCGAGATTGAGTGATTCAAAGACATCTCAGGATATTTGTGGCCAGAGCAAACCCAAAAGAGTTCCCTCTTCGCCGCCTTCTTCGTGAACATGGCTGAACGATAGCCTGGTAAAAAGCCGTGTCAGGTACGGTGGTCGCTAATAAATGGAAAATTCGTACTTGGCCCAGGCAGGGCGGTTAAGTGTTCAAGCGCACCATGGTCAAGGTTGATGTTGTGTCCCTGCCGTCATGATGAACTCTTTTGCTCCTCACGGTTAGGTGTCTCGAATTGTCCGGTTTGGTTGATTAACTGGGTGACGAAGGGTTTGCTCATTTCGCCGAAGTAGATGGAACGATGAGGAAAGGGTATCTCAATGCCTTCGCGATCAAAGGCGTATTTGACGCGCCTGCGGTATTCACGACCCACATCCCATTGCTTGATGGGGAGTGTTTTGAGCCGGCCCTTGATGACCACGGCCGAGTCGCCGAACTGATCGACGCCGAATATCTCGACATCATCAATCATCAAGGGGCCGAAAGTTTCATCTTCGTGCAGCTCCTTGCCAGCCTGTTTCATGATGTCTATGACCCGATCGGTGTTCTCTTTATAAGCCACGCCGATCTCGAACACATAGGCGGACCACTCGCGGGTCATATTCGACAGAGTGGTGATAGTGCCATTGGGAAAGACGTGCACCACACCGGAAAGGTCGCGCAAAATCAAAGTGCGGAAGTTCACTGCCTCGACCAGCCCACCTGTACCGTTGACGATGGCCACATCGCCGACGCGCACCTGGTTTTCAAGCAGGATAAAGAAACCTGAAATTACGTCACGCACCAGGTTCTGACCGCCGAAACCCACAGCCAGGCCGACGATACCGGCGCTGGCGAGGATGGGAGCGATATCCATACCGACCTCGCGCAAGATGATTAGCAACACCACTGCCCACATCGTGATCCGAATCGCCTGATTTAGCAGTCGCACCAGCGTATCGGCCCGCTTCTCGGCCTCACCGGCTACTTCGCCGATCGTCCTGCCGCGTTTAATGAGACGCTTCTCCAGCCGACGAAGTCCGGCTTCGATTACCTTCATGGCAATCCAGGCAACGACTAAAATGAACAGGATGCGCAAGGCTGAAAAGATGATTATTTCCCAGTTTACTGTCTTGAGAATGACGTCGATGTATTCTTGCATATTCCCTCCACCTGGACGTGTACGAGATCTTTTTTCCGGTTCGTAATATGAGTAAATTGCATGGTCAAGAAGCTGTATATCTATAGCTGCACAAGCGTGCTTCCTGTGTATTTACCGGCATTATAAATGCCTGATTATTTGTAATAAGAAGAGCAAGATCGAAAAACTTATGAGTATAACCAAAAAATACCAGGTAGTTCATTTGAAAATGTCAATGACAGACGGTAGCCGTTCTCCTGTGCAAGAAATAATAACGTTTTACCGAGTAAGGCAGTGAGAAAATTCTGTAGCGGATGTGCGAATAATTCACGTTCGTTACTCCTCCTCTATGCCCAGTCTTTTGTTCTATTCGCTAAGCAGCGGGATAGGCGAATACTTTTCAGTGAAGAAAGAGAAAGTATAGTTTCGTAATCAAATAATATTAACTATAGTCTTGAGGAGACGATATTTCCGGGAATATATCGAGTTACACATGATATTCATGAATACATTGTTAATGTGTGATATATATCAATGAGCACATTTATAGTCGGGTTAAGTTAGTTAATAAATATTTTATTTGCAGGTGATATCCATAACAATGAATAATCTTTAGATGTATTAACTCGTAGACATAAACAGTCTCATAGGCCGCCTGGCAGGAAATAGTAATATTGCATATGAGATGAGATGAGCCATAATTCTGCATGGCAAAAAACCGATGCGAGCTTGAGATAACCCGTATGCAAAAAGGTTTGTTAGTCACTACGAGGATAATAATTATGATTTTATTTTGTTCAGACCAGAGCGATTGACAAACGGAGACTGGGTCGTGATCTCAATCATTTAAGCCAACGAACCGGAAAAGTTTGTCAACGTGACATCAGAGTTGCTTGCAGAGCAAACCGCGAACCAGGTCGTGAGCGAATTTCATACAACTCCTGCTGCTTTCGTCGTTGAGAAAAGTTATCCAGCAGCGATTCTGAAGGCTCTTCTTTCCAGGTCAATTGGTTTATGGGCAGGCAAATAAATCAAGACATTTTGACGATTATAAACGCCGTGATGGAATCATCGGCCTGGAAGCTGGTGTTTATTGAATAGGACCAGCGTTTTCGAATGCTGGATAACTTCGAAAATTCGGGTACTGAATTTTAACAGCAAAAACTATATGAGGGTAATTGTTTATGCCGCATATTCTGATTACAGGAAGCAACCGGGGCATCGGGTTGGAGCTGGCGACTCAATATGCCCGAGACAACTGGCGGGTTTATGCAACTTGCCGTCACCCGGCAGAGGCAGAGGCGCTACAGGCACTGGCCAGCTCGCATGAAAATGTCTCGGTGCATCGTCTGGATGTGACTCTGATTGAGGATATCCGTGCAGTTCAGCGAAAACTGGAAGGAGTCAGTCTGGATTTGTTGTTCAACAACGCGGGCGTTTATCTGGAGGACTCTTACAGTTCGCCAGAACCCGGGAATATAGAATACAGCGTGTGGCTCAGAACCCTTGATATTAATTCTCTCGGGCCGGTGCGTGTGTCGGAAGCATTTATAGATCAACTATCTCGTAGCGAAAAGCCTCTGATTGCGGTTATGACCAGCCATATGGGGAGTATTGCGGACATCGACACTGGCGGCAGTTATTATTATCGATCCAGCAAAGCGACGCTCAATGCAGCGATGAAAGGCCTCGCAAACGCCCTGAGACCGGAAGGAATCGGTGTGCTCTTACTTCATCCTGGTGGTGTGGCAACAAGGATGGGGCCTTCTAATGGTATATCCACTTCTCAGTCCGTCGAAGGACTGCGTAACCAGATTGATGATTTCAGTATGGATAAATCAGGCACTTTCATCAGCTACGATGGCACACCTATGCCCTGGTAGAAAGATTATGCGTGGCACTCAGAACTCTGTATACATTGGCACCTCAGGCTGGTCATATGGCCACTGGCAAGGTCCTTTTTACCCAGAAAATATGTCCAGCGAAGAACAGCTGAAATTCTACGCTGAAGAATTTTCCTGTGTAGAGATCAATAATTCGTTTTATAAATTACCGGATGAGAAAACACTGCGACACTGGCGAAATACAGTAACAGAAGACTTTCTGTTTACAGTGAAAGCCAGTCGCTATATTACGCACATGAAAAAAATTAAAGACTCAAGTGATAGCGTAACCCGCTTTTTGAAGCATATATCCGTGCTGCAGCCAAGACTCGGGCCAGTATTGTTTCAATTGCCGCCAAACTGGAAATTCAATGAGAAACGGCTGTCTGAATTTCTTGCCTCATTGAGCCGGGAATTCCGCTACACATTTGAATTTCGGGATCGTAGCTGGCTGAATCCTCGCGCCTATGAAATTCTTGCAAAATACGATACGGCCTTTTGCATTTACGATTTCAACGGGTTCCTCTCACCCCGGGAAGTGACGACGGACTTTGTTTATATAAGACTCCATGGTCCCGGCGACGCTTATGAGGGCGAGTATGACAAGCAATCCCTGGCCGGTTGGGCCGGTGCTATTTCCAGCTGGTCTTCACAGGGGAAGGATGTATTCTGTTTTTTCGATAATGACCAATCCGGGTATGCGCCATTGAATGCCCGCTCGCTGAAATCGATGATTCAGTAGCATCTTACCCAAGCGTAAGTGTACAGGTACAGACAAGAGACTCTTTGTTACCCGCCAACTATCGCAATGACTATTGATATATACCATTACCAGGGGTTATAGCTGGTCTGCTTACGACGTTTCTAGACTCCGGGAATTCGTAGCAAGTGAACCAACTGAGTAATGTTTATCTGGTCGGTATTGTTGGTACTGAACACCACAAAGATTTCGCAATAAACGGCGGCTTGAAGCCTGTCGTGTAATGCTTTACGGTTTGACGATCCTGTTGTCTTCGATCGCCGTATTTCGAGTATCCAGGAAAGTAATGCCCCAGGCGATGAGTGTTTACAGATAGAGCTTAAAGAGTAAGCGATATTATTGACCAGGTAAAAGAAATATAAAATATAGCAGAAGAATAAAAAGGGGGGGTATACGCCAAATCTCGCGCTGAATAAAACAACCACTAATAATAATATTTATGCAGCACCATACAAAGATGGCTGTCGATAATAATCTGGCTTCCTTGATGTAACATTGAAATTTGTCAATGAAGGAACAGAAGGAGAATGCTAATATTCAAAACTCTAAAGTTTTTATTTATTCTTCCTGTGTAGATTTCGATAAGCGAGAGGAGTTCTCTGAATTGTTGTTACTTAATTTAAATCTTGAGGGGGTGTGAGTGCGCCTTACATTATCGAGGTTCTTGCGGAATCAGGAATAAGCCGGGAAGACGCCGCCGTGAATGCCGTAGATAAGCCGTTCGAATCATTGCACAATATTAGTTCGATATACATACACGTATTCGAGGCGAAGGTTGTCGATAACAATTCAGTCAATATCGAATTAATGCAATAGTGACTTTCGAACTGGAGTGAGTGCGTCTTACCCCGCCGTTGCGCAAAATCGTTCGTGGCGGGCAAGATAAAAAACACGCTAATCAGGTTGAAAAATAAGAGGTCAAGGCTGGCACAAGATCAGGCTGTCAGGGCGCCCTCAAGAGTGCAGATGGTCTGTGTATTACCTGTATTTCTCGATAATACAACTTGAAATGGGTAGTCCCTTTTCCGGAGAGAAATATCTGCTCTGTTTTTTGTGTCGCCAGTCTCGCCGTGCTCAGCATAATAGAAACTCATACTACAGAGTACATTGTATGGTGCGGTGTACAGATATGGTCTTGTGAACGACTATATTTAAAAGCCGGGAGATTATACGTTGGATTGCAATGGGTCGTGATTAGTGATTATCTCAATCAGTCTTTTTTTACTGGCAATTTTATGCTTTGCTATTTTAGTCTGTTGTGAAACGGTGTCTCTTCCCCGTGGGATGAGAAGATGACTGTATAAATGAAGACGAAAACAGGATTTTCACTACCAGGTATATATGTGCAATAAACCCACGTAATATAGATAGATAAAACCTGGGGGTAATCTGAACAATCTCCGCACCCAACTCAATTCGACATTCAGAAAAATCGGCATCCATCTTCAGGTTGAACTGATCCGTGTTCTGCCTGGCAGTTCATTCCTGGTCTGAAAGTAATCTACGGTTGACAGAATATGAGGAACCCCATCAACAAGGTACTTGAGTCCATGGAGGCCGAGTCGACACGCGAGCAAACTGACAATCCACGCGAGCCGAAACAACCATCACGACAACGTGCCATGCTCAAAGGGCGCGAGGCTCAGCTGCGTTCGGCCAGCGGGCTGTTCATCGGGCTGAATCCGGTTGTGGCGTCCATCACGATACTGGCCGTGGTTGCATTTGTTGTTCTTGGCAGCGTTTGGACTGATCAGGCCACCGAATTGTTCACGCAAATGCGTGACGAGACACTAGTGCTCTTCAAATCCTGGTATGTGTTGCTGGTTGCAGCAATACTGGTCTTCGTGTTGTGGTTGGGTTTCGGCCGTTACAAGAACGTGCGCCTGGGTCGCCAGGACGAGGCTCCTGAATTCGGGTTGTTCTCATGGTTTGCCATGTTGTTTGCAGCGGGCATGGGGATCGGGCTTATCTTCTGGAGTGTCGCCGAACCTATTCTGCATTTTCAGGGAAACCCGTTTATCACGAACGGTGGCACGCCTGCGGCAGCGACTACCGCGATGCGTCTGGCCTTTTTCCATTGGGGTATGCATGCCTGGGCGGTGTATGCCTTTGTCGGTTTGAGTTTATCCTATTTCGCCTATCGGTTGTCACTGCCTCTGAGCATACGTTCCGCATTCTGGCCCCTAATCGGACGGCGGATCTACGGTCCTGTTGGGCACACCGTTGATGTATTTGCGGTACTGGGAACCGTTTTTGGTGTAGCGACGTCTCTTGGCCTGGGCGTGCAGCAGCTTAATACCGGTCTTAATGTGGTGGCCGGTGTTCCAACGGGTGAAGTCCCCCAGCTTGTCATCATTGCTCTGGTGACCACAGTAGCTCTGTTATCGGTTATTTTAGGGGTGCGACGCGGTGTGCGTGTATTGTCTGATCTTAATATGTACCTGACTTTCGCGCTGCTGGTCTTTTTACTAATTTTTGGTCCCACGCTTTATCTGGCGGGATTCTTCCTTACCACATTAGGCGAATATCTGCATAACCTTCCCTTGCTATCGTTCTGGACCGACGTCAACCACAATGACGGCTGGCAGGAACGCTGGACCCTGTTTTACTGGGCATGGTGGGTTGCATGGGCGCCCTTTGTCGGCTTGTTTATCGCCCGAATTTCCCGCGGGCGTAAGATCCGTGAGTTCATCATGGGTGTATTGTTGGTTCCCACACTGCTTACTGGCCTGTGGTTGATCATCTTTGGGGGGACAGCTTTGCACGTGGAATTATTCGGTTCGGGTGGCATCACCGCCGCTGTGAACCAGAATGTGACCGGCGGCCTTTACGCTTTGTTCGCGGGGTTGGAGGTGCATGCAAGTTTGCAATGGCTCTTATCGGTACTGGTGACGATATTGATTGCTGTATATTTTGTTACTTCCTGCGATTCCGGAACACTTGCCATCACCACTATCCTGTCGGTTGGCGATTCCGAGCCGCCGGTGCGTCACAGGGTCGTGTGGGGGATTGGTGTGGGCGCCATCGCGGCTGTATTGTTGGCCAGTGGCGGAGTTACGGCATTGCAGGCGGCGGTCATCGCCGCAGGTTTGCCATTTTCCCTTATTATGGCAATTATGGCTTATGCGCTGGTAATAGCGCTGCGTGACGAAGAGGCCGCGCCACGGCGTACCCCCGATCAAGGCCGCGCTGAAGAACCATGGACCGGCCGAAGCAAAATCAGTGGCGTGAAGGAGACATAAAACTTGAATAGCGGGCTTGAATGCCGGTCATACCCGGGTAAGTTTGCCACGAGCTGTTGATGCCCCGTTCGGCACTACCTGCAATTACCAGCATGTCAAATCAGTTGAAGCGCGAGGCTTTATTGTGAAACTCTGTCTATGAAAAGTAGTTGATATGTATAATTAGTATCAACGGAAAAGCTTGCATTTTTGTTCAATGGGGTTATCCGGTCTCGGGTAAAAAGCTTGGCATGCTCACCCCGTTGAAGCCATGAAACTCTCCCCAGACCTGTTTGAGATGGGTTTCCACGTTGACAGCACCCCACTGATACATCTGTTCTACCATCTTGCGATGGCGCATCGGAATAGAAAACAGTACCCAGGTTCCTTTGAACCGGTTCGCCTCGGAGCCGAGCAGGGAGTTGGCAATCAATTCAGTGCGTGCCACACAAGGTCCCATCATATGTAGCGCGGGGTGTCTGGTGGAAAGGATGAAACCGTCAATCTGTTTATAATCATTAACATACACGCTGGCATGTAAACAACCCCGCGGGTTACTGATAGCATACTCAAAATCCATCTCCCGGTGTATGCCGCTGATTTCCATTTCGAGATCAACCATTGCCGGTATATCTTGCAGCGTCGCTTCCCGTATGCGCGCGGTGTTTTCGACGGGGTATATGAATCCATCGTTCGGGATATTGAGAACCATATCATGGTAAGTCTCCCGCGGGATGAAACCGGCGCGGTTATATAACGAGAATGAATCCATATTAATGGCGCTACCTACCAGACGGCAGCTTCGATATTCATGTTCCCTGGTGTAGTTAAGAATATGATCGACCATGGCCCGGCCAATGCCTCTGCCGGTATAGTCCGGGTGTACACTCATAATGCCCAGGGAGACATGTTGTTTGCGGGGATGATAAAAGCAGGCTCCCATAATTTTTCCGGTTTCACTACAGAATGCGGCAATACTTTTTCCGGGAGTGAGATCATTATAGATGTCGAAAAAGATTCGGGTCTGCTGTGATTGGCAACTGAAATAATTCTTTCCCCAACCGTGCTTCCAGTACCAGTCATTGAATGAGCTATACAGCATTTCTGCATATTCATTAACATCGGATTCCTGCAAAGGGCGAAATAGCGTACCATTTTTCTGATAGGTATGACTGAATGTGTTATTTGTCGCTGGCATGTCTGTTGGGTTTCACTCCGGTGCTATTGTAGATTTTACGATGACAAGGTATACGTAAAAACGCCTTGGCCGTCTACTTTACTGGCTGTAAAATTTGTTAACTTTTGTTAAGCGTTTTAACGCTTTTTAGATGGGCAGACATTGCCGGACGTCGGCTGCAGAAGCATATATATCTTCTCGACGTGCCAGTGATACATTGAAGCTTGCGTAGTGAACTTTTCATGAATGCGAGAGCAACCTTAACGAACTCAAGGTTTCTAATTCCTTACTTATGATATGGAAATGCACAGCCTCGTCATGGTGCTTTAATAGTTCTTTGCGGGGTTCCGTGGCAGATCGGAAATCCTGACCCGGTGAAGCAAACTTCCCGGTTGTTTGTCCCTTGCACGATATGATACGACGCATGATAAATACATAAGTGTTGCATGTGCAGCTCTTTTGCGATGTCGGGTCGTATTTTAAATTGAAAGAAGATATTATTCAGCAGCGGCGGGTAAAATATAATCGCGTATTTTTCTTTTATATCCCAACTTCCACGGATGATCGTGGGATGATAGTGCCGCCTCGCTTTTAACACTCTGGCCGACTAAATATACTGCGCCTGTACCAGGCCTGGAATCAGAAATTATGACTACCCCTGTCGTCATCTGTGACGATTCGAGTTTCGCCCGCAAGCAGATTGCCCGCGCACTGCCTTCCGACTGGAAGGTTTCTATCACCTACGCCGCCAGCGGGCGCGAGGGGATCGAGGCGATCCGCCAGGGTATGGGAGATGTGCTGTTTCTTGACCTGACCATGCCCGACATGGACGGCTTCGATGTCCTTGAATTTATTCGTAACAATAACCTGCCTGCGTTGCCCATCGTTATTTCCGGTGATATCCAGGAGGAGAGCCAGCGCCGTGTCAAGCAGCTCGGTGCCGTCGCTTTTATAAAAAAACCGGTCAATCCCGCAGAGCTTGTCGAGGTGTTGCAAGGTTACGGGGTACTCGAGCTGCTGAATGCTGAACCTGCTGCTCAACTGGAAGAGGTGGACTTCTACGACTGGTGCCAGGAGATCGCTAATGTGGCGATGGGTCGCGCGGCGAGCCTGCTCGCCGGGGTGATTCACGAAGGGGTGGAATTGTCTATTCCCAGAGTCAACCTGCTGGAGCGCAGTGAACTCGTGATGCTGCTGGGTGGTGTCGGCCACCACGGTGTGTCAATCGTCTCGCAGGGCTTCATTGGCGCCGGGCTGGCTGGCGAGACGCTGCTTTTTTTCGACGACAGCAGCGTGCCAGCGCTGGCACGGTTGATGAACTACGATGACAGCGCACCGGAAGAGAGCGAGCTGGAGTTACTGATGGAGGTAGGTAACGTGCTGGTGGGCGCCTTCCTCAAGGGGATTAGTGAACAGCTTGATGTCAAGTTCAGCCAAGGCCATCCGCGGCTCTATCTACACAGTCAGGCAAAAGAGTTGTTGCAGGGAGGTGGTGCTCAACGCACGCTTGCCATCGAGTTAAGTTACGACATAGGCAGTGTGCCTGTCCATTGCGACCAGGTGCTGCTCTTTACCGAAACGTCGATCAATGCCCTGCAGCAGCACATGGAGGTGGTACGGTTATGAATGACCGCGATGACGGTAATCTCGCCGAGATGCACTGGCTCCTGCGGATTCTGCAGGATGTTGATGTGGGTCTGGTGGTGCTGGATAGAAAAATGCGGGTTCAGCTGTGGAATGGCTTTATGGAGAACCACAGCGGCCTGACCCCCGGCGAAGTACGCAATCAGAATCTTTTTTCCCTGTTTCCCGAGCTGCCCGAGGCATGGCTGGTGGGCAAGATCGAATCGGTCTTTCTGCTCAATAACCGGGCTTTCTCCACCTGGAACCAGCGTCCCTATCTGTTCCGTTTCAATAGCTACCACCCGATCACCGGCAACGCAGAGTTTATGTATCAGAACTCTACGATTATTCCGCTCATATCAGTTAACGGCGAGGTAGAGCAGGTTTGCCTGATTATCTATGACGTTACCGACACGGCCATCGATGAGCAGGCACTGCAGCAGGCCAACAAGGAGCTGGCGCGACTGGGACAGACCGATGGCCTCACGGGACTCTACAATCGTCGCGCCTGGGAAGAACTGCTCAGCGCGGAATTCAAGCGTAGCGAACGTAGCGGGATGAAGTCGGTACTGGTGATGTTCGATATCGATCACTTCAAGAAGGTCAACGACAGCTACGGCCATCAGGCCGGCGATGAAGTGATCCGCCAGGTGGCCGAGTCGCTGCGTCAGGTCAAGCGTGAGGTAGATATTGCCGGTCGCTATGGTGGTGAGGAGTTCGGTGTGATACTGGTAGACACAGATATTGACGGCGGACTCCATTTTGCCGAGCGGTTGCGCCGCGCCATCGAACAGAGTGTAGTATCCTGCGGGTCAACTGATATCCGTTTCACCATCAGTCTTGGCCTTGCCGAAAACGGCCAGCAAGGCGATTACGTTCTCTGGCTTGAGCAGGCCGACCAGGCGCTCTACCATGCCAAGAAGAACGGCCGGAACCGGGCCAGTGTTTTCGGTGTCGAGTAGCGGCGACAGGCATAATTCTGCCGGTTACCCTCTTCAGAAACGGGTTTCACTCAAAAAACGCAATATCACGGAGTCCAAGCATGAATATAAAATATCTGTTTTTCACCGCTGTGTTATTCATTGGCGTCCACGCGCAGCCAGCCTATGCGCAAGAACTGAAAGTCAAGATCACCCCGGAACTTGGCAGTGTGGATGTTAAGCACAATGGTAAAACCGTAACCATCAAGCGTAACCAGAACAATGACAACAAAGTAGTGGATGACTTTGCCAAAACCTCGCGCAACTGTCCGCCGTTTTGTATTCAGCCCATGTCCCTGGCACCGGGGGTTGAGACTGTCGGCGAGGTGGAAATGCTGGATTACCTGACAAAGGTCTCTTCCGGCGACGAGTCGGTTCTGGTGATTGATTCGCGGACTCCGAAGTGGGTCAAGCGCGGCACCATTCCCGGTTCGATTAACATACCCTGGGTAGAACTCAATCCGGCTCAGGGCGCAGCCCCATTTGATATTGTCGATATTCTGACCGGGAAGTTCGGCGTGAAGGAACAGGACGGACTGTTTGATTACTCGAAAGCCAAAACCCTGGTATTGTTCTGTAACGGTATGTGGTGTGGCCAGTCGCCCGCCAATATTCGCAGCTTGCTGGAATACGGTTATCCTGCACATAAACTCAAATGGTATCGCGGCGGTATGCAGAACTGGTTCAACCTGGGACTTGAGACGGTCAAGCAACCTCAAGAAAGTAACTAGCAAGGCATTAGCCCTTTGCCCGCACGATGGGAGCCGACCCCTTCTTTAAGGGATTGAAGCTCTTTGTCCCCAGTGCGGGGGCCGTCCGTGGCCATCAGGTTGATTTTATGACGAAATCAGCTTTGTAAAGGCAAAAAAAGTACCGAAGAGAAAGAACCTGACTTGTTATTCCCTGCGTCATGGTGATCCGATCCACGCAATCCATTGGCTTGAGCTCGCTCAGGGCAGTTCGAATCCCCATACATGGCGTAACATAAGACCAAGGCCTTCGTATTCCTCCGGATCGGCGGCGACGATGCCATTGGTTTTGAAGGTCTCCAGCAGGTTGTGTATATGGGGTTTGGCGTCTTCATGTAATAGTGCCTCGATGACTTTCTGGCGGGTTTCTGTATCGACCCGGCTAGAGGCGGAGATGGTCCGTTCGGGATAGTCACGTTGCGGAGCGAGGACGATGCGGATGTTTTTCTTGTCTTTGATCTTGTTCCACATCTTGTCGCGCAGCACGGCACCGTAGTTGCCCGGGTGGGACAGGCATTGCTGCAGGGCCTTGAAGCCTTTGACCGTGATCAGTATCGGTTGGCGAGCCGGGTTGGGGTAATACTCGAGAAAGGCCATGGTGAGCATGTTGGGTGAGGCGAAGGTACAAACCCGATGGCCAATCAGATCATGATAATCCTTGACCGTAATATCCTTGTTACTGACCACCACGATATTGATCTTGCCAGAGAGACTAACCAGCGGGGTGTGCCTGTATTTGGTCATGCGCCAGCCGACAAAATGGGGGCCATCGAAGACGAAATCGTAATAATCTTTTTTGAATTTGTTTGAGTATTCGATAAAGTTTTTGGCGGGCTCCAGGATGATTTTTTTGCCGGTTTTCCCGGACAGGTAACGGACAATCGGTGTATATATTTGCCGGGTGACTTCGACGGAATGTGTCGGAGCGGTAGAAAAGATCAATGGTTTTTCTGCCGCATGTGCCGGTTGAAAAGCCAACAGAATTACGATAGCCAGCATCACTCCAGGTATATACTGCATAAGCCTCCCCTTATATGGTTTGTGAAAAAGCTAATTCACGAGCTGACGCCCCGGATATGTTTAATAGTCTTAAAAGTATAAGGTTTTTGCAAAAGCAGTTGAAGTATTTCTGTACTCAATTCGGGTTGAATTGTCGGATCCCCTTTCAAGCTGGTTGCAGTTTGATAATCAGTAAAAGTGGAATGATTTACTGGGTTATTTACGGATGAAATGCATGAACAAAAAGCGGAAAAAAATGTCCCCCTTCCCGTCTTCTTTTCTCATTTTACCAATATCCTCAATCTGTCGGATCAAAGTCTTCTCGCTATGGATTGAACACGACCTCGCCGGAATGTGCTCCAAATGGCAAAAAAACGTGATGAATTGCCAGTGAGAATGTATGCCGAATGAACAGGGCTTGCGGGAGGTATAGAACAGTCGCCGAAGATTGAGTGTATCAGGCCGTGCACACTGGAACCGCGTGTACCGAAAGTTTGCTACTGATCGGCATGCTGGCATCCCTTGCCATCTGGCTGGTGGACAGGCTTGCAGGAGTCAAAAAGCAACATCAACGAGACCGGGCTACTACCTTCAAAACAGAAATGTTATGCCATCCTTTAGTCAGGATGGCCGGTATTACATAAATCTGACCGGGTAATTCAGAAGATGAACTTTAAGCAGGCAGTTTACATCGTCCGCTGTACTCCGAGGCGTAATAGTAAAATGCTTTTTGCGGGACTATCTGATTCTGACTTTGACTTTGTAAAATATCGTGAAAATTCAAATAGTTGTATCGCCATGATACGTATCGCTTCAATCAGGTGGACCAAACCGGGCCAGAGCGCTGTCCAGCGCATTATCCATTTCCTCATAATCCTGTTGCCTGGCGACCAGGCCCGGCTGGTGCTTGGCCAGTTCTTCATGTTGTCGCTGTTCCGCCTGAAGCAACATATCCTGTAGTCGTTGCAACTCATTACTATAATCATGACGCAGGTGGTCGGGTACATGCTCCTGTTGTTGCCGCAATACTTCAAGCTTGTCGCGTAATCGCTGTATCTGTTGGCCGCGTTGTTCAATATTGTTGTCTTCGTGCATGTCTGTTTCTCCGATGTTTTTGATGCAAATCAAACTCGTAAACCTATCTCAGCAAGGCAGGGTTATCCGGTCATTGATAAAACACAATGATGATGAAGAATCAGGTTTATAAGCATATCTGATTAGAGTGATATGGCCGAATTTCTATTGGGGGTTGAGGGCATCTGGCTGAAGAAAGCGGGACATGCTTACTGCCGTGTCATAAATATGTGACGAAAGCACAGATAAAAAACAGTATTATTTGAGCCCGCGCCAGTTACATATCCTGAGCGAGGTTATCTGGCGCGGGTGCATATCTTTCGCCGCCCGGGCTGTAATAGCCTGCCAGGGTGTTCCCTGGAGGACGAGAACAACCTGCCCGGGGCGGCAGTGAGTTGTCGGTCTCCGGCAACAGCTTGAGAGATTTACATTTATCCCTGCATTTGCGCTTTCTCGTAACCGGCCTGTGCCTGAAAATCCCCGTAAACAGGAAACCCGCAGAATTATCGTCTATTATCAGATACGGGCATCATGTCGAGATACCTTTACCTCACTGAGATTGAAAGAGATCTCCACTCTTGCCGGGGGACGTTTAAGGCCCCGTCCCTGATTAAATCAAAGGTTTGTATAAAGATGACTAAATAGCTGGTCCAAATACCAGTCCAGTGAGATTCCTTTGTCACGTTGTTCCTCGAGATGACCTCTCTATTATCAGTCATTGCGAGCAAAGCGAGGCAATATTTTGAACAAAGTGATCGGGTATTCTGAACATTTATTTATCCGCTGTTTTGGGAGAAAAAAACGGGAAACCGTGTGGCTGGATTAAGTTCATCAAGGGGATTGAACAATCAGAGAAGCTCGCGCCAGGTAGTTGTGCGCAGAAAGTTATGGCGCAAGCAGAACCAGATATCCCAATAACAAGCAGTAGAAGATTACCTGGAGTCTGACAGGCAGAACGGACATCCCATTCTCCGCTAATATTGATGCAGTTTATGAGTACATCAACTCATGCTTGTGTGCGGGAACACGGGCTAAAAATACCAACTGTCAGTCTATAATAAATTTCACAATTTGTTGTATTATTCATAAAGCAGGTTGAGGCCGTGATTTTTTTGGCACATCAGCAATACAAGCCAGATACTGGCGAGAGAGGTATAAAAAATGCCAACGGCAATAAATCACACAAGCCAGGGAATGCGTATATTGCAAACTCAATCAATCATGCAGTTGCTTTAACACCAGAGTCTTCGCGCAGAGGAATTGGCTGTTCCGCAACGCTAGCGAATATTTTCTGGTCTTCATCGATTTCCCTTAGATTGTATTGCAGGGACCGCAACGCTGTGCAATACGTGATAGAGAATGCAGAGAATCTGTACCGGTCGAATCTGGTGGAGGACCTGTCGTCGGCGATTCTCAGCACGCCAGGAAGTGTCTGCTGCACAACGAGGGCAGTAGCCAGTAAAGTGTGAATAATTTTCGTTTGTCAGCTGATGCTCTTGGAGTGGGTTTACTGAGAAGAGATTGCGTATTCGGGCTTTATCCATGAAAGGGCATAAGGTAGATTTATCATTGATGTTTTTGGCGGTAATAGCGGTGTGATGTAGAACAGGTCGATGCATAATCGTCCTAATCCATTGGATTCAAATGATCGCAGAACCGGGGGAGTGCGCTGGATTACGTGAAACATCATAATTCAAAATTTATTGCCTATCTACAGGGCATCGGTCTTGCGATCATCGTTATCGCACCGTTTGCGCTGATCCAGAACCTGGTGGTGGTCGGCGAATTCCGCATCCAGTACATCGTCATCCCAGTCATCGTGGCTCTGGTGCTGGGCTCGCTCATCGGCACAGTGGCCTGGTTGCGACGCGACCTGGAAGAACAGGGCAAGCTGTTCAAGGCCGTCGCTGATTTTGCGCTCGAATGCTCGTATATTCAGAGTCCTGACGGGCGCTTTCGCTACATCTCGCCTGCCGTGAAACGGCTCACCGGTTACAGTGCCAGCGACATGATGGCCGAACCTTCGCTGCTGGATCGTATAGTACATCCCGACGATGCCGCCCTGTGGGCCGAGCAACGAGCCCGTTTATGGAAGACAGGAGAGCTGGAGGTCATCGAGTTTCGCTTCATTACGGCCGACGGCGACATGCGCTGGGCACGACACTATGCGGGACCGGTAATCGACGAAGATGGCAAGATGGTTTCGGTGCGCGCGACCACCATCGATATCACCCGGCAAAAGGACTATGAAAACCACGTACGCATGCTGGCCGACTACGATCCGCTCACCGAGCTACCAAACCGGCGCCATCTGCAAAGGGAACTCGACGGGATCCTGCGCCGGGCTGAACAGCAGAACTGCGAATTCTGCGTCATTTTCATGGATCTCGACCGGTTCAAGTACATCAATGATGCCCATGGTCATTCGGTGGGGGATTTTTTGCTGATTAAACTGGCGCAGAGACTGCGCATTTCGTGCAAGCCGGATGTGCTTCTGAGCCGTTTTGGTGGTGACGAGTTTGTCTTCATACTACCCCTCGGTTCCACCCGTGAAGATGCGGAGATGGCAGCACGCAAGCTGCTCAGCCTGGCCGACGAGCCGTTTATCCATGAAGGTATGCGGTTCACTGTCGGCGCGAGTTTCGGCATCGCCAGTTACCCGGCTGACGGCATCAACGCCGAGTCGTTGATCAAAAATGCAGATGCGGCCATGTACCAGGCCAAGCGGGTCAGTCAGGATATCCGCTTCTTTTCGCAGGAGATGGGCGAACACGCGGCGGCGGCCGTGCAGTGGGAGACCCTGCTGCGCGAGGCGATCAGCCGCAACGAGATCGAGGTGCAGTACCAGCCTATCGTGAACCTGGATACGGGCCGTGTAGAAGCGGTCGAGGCCCTGGCTCGCTGGAACCAGCCGGATGGCAGCCAGGTCTCTCCTATGACGTTCATCCCGTTGGCGGAGGAAATTGGTCTCATTCATCGCCTCGACGCGCAGGTTGCGGAAAAGGCCTGCGCCCAGTTACACGTCTGGCGCGAGGCAGGCCACGACATCAAGGTGTCGGTGAATGTGTCGGCCCGTCGATTCCTGCAGGCCGATTTCTGCGAGGACATGTTCCGCATCATTCACGAGGCGGGGTTACGCCCACAGGACATCAAGGTTGAACTCACCGAGAGTACGCTAATCGAGGACCTGGATAACAGCAGAACAAAGATCGCGATGCTGCGTCAGACCGGCGTGGAGGTCGCAATTGATGACTTCGGTACCGGTTTCTCCTCGCTCGGTTACCTGACCAGCCTGCCGATGGACATACTCAAAATGGATCGTTCGTTCATCCGCGCGATGACACTGGGCAAGCGCCACCGGGCCGTAGTAGCCGGGGTGCTCGGTCTGGCCGGCAGTCTCGAGATGACGGTGGTCGCCGAGGGCATCGAGAATGCCGAACAGCAGCGCATGCTGACCGATATGGGTTGCGAGGCCGGACAGGGGTATTTCTTTGCCAGACCCATGACGGTCGCCGATACCGGAAATTATCTGAGCGAACAGCGCCGGGAAACCTCTGGATAAGTGTCCAGTTTTTGCCAATATCAGAAAATATTCTCTTCTGACTCTGATATCGCTCGTTTGTCACTGATCTTTTTCTTATGCTTGATGAATGGATAAAACAATGACATTGACCCGGCGAGAATTTCTGGCATTCCTTGCCGTCAGCCTGCTCAATACAGGCTGCGGGCGTGAGCTGAAAGACCAGAAAATCGGACTTGCACTGGGAGGTGGCGGTGCCAGAGGCCTGGCGCATATTCCAATGCTGGAAGTCTTAGATGAACTGGGAATCCGGCCTCATCGCATTGCCGGATGCAGTATTGGTGCGGTGATGGGTTGTCTGTATGCATCGGGACTTTCCGGCGGGCAAATCCGCGAGGTCGTCGAACGTATGACAGTTTCGGAAGATGAGGACTGGCTCGATACATTATTCAGTGAAGAAATTTTCAACTGGGCCGAGTTTATAGAACCCAGTATGGGCAGAGGAGGGTTAATCGAATCCAGGGACCTGATGCAATATCTGCTGGATCTGATTGGAGTTACCGATTTCAGTCAACTCGAAATTCCGTTAATGGTTGTGGCGACAGACTTCTGGAGCCGCAAACAGGTGGTATTCGAATCCGGCGAACTGTCCTCCGCGATCAGGGCGAGTATCGCCGTACCCGGTTTATTTGAGCCGGTAGAGTATCAGGGAAAAGTGCTGGTTGATGGCGGACTGGTCAACCCTGTGCCTTATGACCTGCTTTTTGATGATTGTGATGTGGTGGTAGCCATTGATGTGCTGGGTGAGCGTACCCCTGAGACTGACAACGAGCCAACCTATTTTGAAACTGTTTTTAATACCTTTCAGATCATGCAGGCGACGGTGATGCGGGAAAAAATGCGCAACCGATCGCCAGACATCTATATCAAGCCTGATATTCAGGATATTCGTGTGCTGGAGTTCTACAAGGCTAATGAGATATACGGTCAAAGCCGCTCAGGCCGGGACAGGCTGCAACAAGAAATCACAAAATACAGAACTGAAGGGAATCAGTGACAATCGTGTTTTATTATTATGTATAAAACCCGGTAAATGCAGGCCGGATATTTTATCTGCCGATTCTCACGGAGTATTAATAATTTCCTCTAATTTATACCCGGTCAGCAGGCGAATCGTGCGCCACAGGTAAAACAGAATTGCGATCATCATGACAGTGGATGGGATGGCGATCATCGGGTAACTCAGCAGGGTCATTTTTCCCAGTTCTTCGTTGAAGGCGCTCGTCCCCGCCGGGCTGATAACGATCCATGTAGCGAGCAGATAGTTCATGATGGCGGAAAACAGGAAGGTGCCGCTCAGAAAGTACGTTGCATTCTGTAGCCGGCTTTCAAATATTTGCCGGTTACCAAGCTCATGGAGTTTCATGTCGATCTTTTCTATATCCATAATCCGTGGGTTATATACCAATGTCCTGATTAGCGGATAGGGTGTATAGGTTGAGATGAGAACCGCGATACCGATGATGGCGGGAATTGCTGCTTCCTTGACGGCCAGCCATTCGGGACTGAGTTGTAACAGGCCGATGCCTCCAGTGAGCAGAACACTGACCAAACCAAGCAGCGCAATGAAATTGAATTTCCGGTATTTGAACAATTCAAATGTGCCCCAGCCGAGCGGGAAAGCCAGCGCGAAGACAAGAGCGCCACCAGGGCCCAGATGTTCCAGACCGCTAAGTTTCATCAGGATTACGGATGGAATCAGGATGCTGACCAGCAGGTCGACCATAGGGCGGGGTTTATGCGTGGGGGGGAGCTGTGTTGTCGTTGTCTCGTCGTTCATCGGCTTCATACGGGTTGTGTTTGCAATATGCTATATTAATATATTGATGTCTTGTTGTGCTACATCAAGATTCTGACAGGCTTGCATCCATTTCGTTCCGGTTAACCCGATAAATCGGCGGTAGAAGGGTGGAGAAATTGATAAGGGATTATTTTTTAACCAGTTTCTACGAGCGAATGATGAAGCCGGACCCGGTTTCATTCGCAGCGAATAGTGAAATGTACTGCATAATCGGGGATTTATGCCGGAAGGATTCCTGTTCTGAGGCAATCTCATAAGTTATGAAAAAAACTGAAAATAAACCGGCACATCAGCAGGAAAGGCAGACTGCCTTGCCTGAACAGGGGGCAACGACTGATTCGGAGTCGCTCCCCAGGCGGGAGCCCATGCGAACTTCCGTTGATTGGGAAATACCGGGAGATGTTCCTGAGAAGGAACGACGGGCAATCTATCCTGGTTCCCCGGTTGTCAATCCCCAAAAGCGGAATACCCGTGGCGCCCCAGACACGGCAGACACAACACAGATGATGGCAGATGAACGATCATCCTCCTCAGTAAACACACAAACAAGCGAGATACTAAAACGCAGATCCTTCCTGTCTGTCCCGGGGGTTTTAGCTCTGGTTTTGATAATAGGTCTGAGTGGTCTCGCTTACATGCATTTTAGCGTAAATAATGACGCTCTTGTAAGCACGAACACCGAGCATGTCGATGTGAGCGATAATGTGGCAATGGAGGATGCTATCCGGGTTATGCCGGTAGTATTGAGTGATGTGTCAGAAAAGACAGAAATTCAACCGGTTCAGGATGTACAGTCAGTTTTACCAGGCAAAACGGAGGGGGTCGCCAATTCTTTTCAGGAACAACGTATCATTACTCATGTCGTTAAAAAAGGTGACACTCTGTGGGATATAGCAGAATATTATGTAAATGATCCGTTCCGTTATCCGGAGCTGGCTACGTTAAGCGAAATCGAAAATCCGGACATGATTTATCCCGGCGAAATCGTTCGTATACGAATCTGAAACATAAAGCAATAAAACGGATCAGTGACGGACATGCCTCATTAATATGATAATTCAGGTATCAGAGATAATTTTTATATTGCCATCTGGTTGAGCAATGTTGCATGCAGGAATGCTGTTAGTTAATAGGGGATTGATATTTTGTCAATTCTGAAAAAGTTGTTCTCTTTTTCTCGTCATCAAGCTTTGCCGGAACTCAAGGCGATCTATATTGCCTGTTCGGCTGGCGCTGAAATACAATCTGTCCATCGTATAAAGGCGCTTGAACAGACTGGTTTGGAGGGTGACCGCTACAGTGCTGCCAGAGGGTATTGGCAGGTTACCGAAGCCTGTCAGGTTACGCTGATTAGCCAGGATGACCTGAGTAAAGCCAAAAAGGGCTTGTCGGACAGCTTGCGCGCCAGATTGGATACGGGACATCATCGCCGTAACCTTGTTATCAGCCATCTTAAAACCAGAGACTTGCAGGATAAGACATTCCGAATAGGCAATGCCGTTTTTTGTTATCACAAACCTCGCCCACCGTGTGGCTACCTTGATAAGATAGAAGGCAAAGGGCTTGGTGGCGCACTTGGTAAAAACAGCGGGATATGCGTCACCGTTCTCAGTAGTGGGGTTGTCGCGGTCGGTGACCGGATTGAGATTGTGCGCAATTAAAAACTCACCGGCGGATAAGCCTTTTTCAATATTCAAATAATTACTGCACGATTCTTCTGCTCTGGCTTTGCACCCGGGAATACCTCTTTGATCATTGCTTGTGTGTTTGCCGAGCCGTGTGTTCATTCTTTTCCTCATCCTTATATCAAAAGTTGTGAACATTACTGCGATATTCGTCGACTCTCCTGTTGCGGTACTGTTGTTTAAAACAAGCCTGCGCGTATTTTATGTAGGCTGCTGTTTGATGCCAGCTCACTCGCCTGGCCCATGAGACTGATGCCATGACAGAAATCTTAATCAACTTTTAAATGATACAGGCAAACAAGCGGCGCTGGCTTTCTACGCAATACGGGTTCTGACACCGACAGCAGCAGAGTTTGCCACGGCGCCGATCAGGTTACACGAGCTGGCACAGGGGCATGAAAATCGTTAACACATGATATGACAAAGGGTATCCATCAGGCCGGGCACTGTTCGAAAAGATGACGGGTCCCTTTTCCGGGGGGAAGTGTCTCGGGCATCGGGTAGAAACTACCTGCCTGGTCGTGCGAGCTTTGCGGACATTTTGCCGCCGGTTGCAGTGATTATCGGGGCGCCCTGTCTATCAGATTTTGCAGGCATTGATTAATATCAATGTTTCGGCCACCGCGCCCGGCTATGTTTTACAGAGTATATGCTGAGTCAATTACCCTCATCAGGGAGCATCGCCATGAAACAATATCCACACAAACTGGCAGGAATTTTCCCCGACTCAACCTCTCTGGCCCAGGCCGAGAAGTTGTTTCATGACGCCGGGTTTTCCAAAGAACAGGTAAACCCTGTCCAGGCCGGGGAGGCTGTGCGCGAGCAGGAGAAAAAAATTGAACCCGAATCCACGGGCGTGCGTAAGGAATTCGTTCGGGATATCGCGATGGGTACCGGGGTTGGCGGTGTGGGCGGTGCAATCGGTGCAGCAGGTATAGGCCTGGGGCTGCCTGCCTTGTATGTCAGTGCCCCGGTGGTTGCGCCCCTGATGGTCATCGGTTATGCCGCTACCGTCGGCGGGCTGGCAGGAGCCATACGCGGACTCCATGTTAAAGAGGATATGTTGACCTCCCTGGTAGAAGACGTTCTGAAAGAGGGTTATCCGGTTCTGATAGTCCACGCCAGTGACAAGCGCGAGGCTGAAAAGGCACATGAATTGATGGATTCGACCATGGAAATCAAGGAAGTGAGCGTCTGATGTCTGATACGCCAGACAAATCGGAAAAGAGCGCAAGGCTACCGGAAACAGTCAAATGCGCGGTATGCCGCCGTGAGATTCCGCGGGTTGACGCCATTACGGAGGAAGGCGGTGAGTATATGCGCTGGTATTGTGGTTTTGACTGTTATCAAAGCCGGAAACAGGACAGCGAGCCAGCAAGCCGCCAGTGAGCAAACAAATCGAGTTCGAAATCAGAAACTCATCGTTGTTTCCTGTTCTGCTGCCGGTATTTCGAGGTATGCCGCTATAACAGGGTGTGTGGCCAACAAGCCTGTAAAGGCCCTACGAGCTCAGGACCCCCCCCCCGGGATACCCGATCAATGCAAGGTGACAGGGTATCTGATCGACTGTTTGCCGTACTAGATATCAGTTTATTGGCGGCTAAAAAAAATTATTTGGCACTTTAGCCCAATTTATGAAATAACCCTCCTCTGATTCTGACTTACCATTCATCCGAATAAAAGGGGAAACGTAGTGAAACTGATTCTGTTAGGCGCGCCGGGTGCCGGCAAGGGCACCGTGGCCAACATGCTGAGCGATATTGACGGTTCTGTACAAATTTCCACCGGCGATATTCTGCGTGCGGCGGTCAAAGAGGGCACCGAACTGGGTAAGCAAGCCCAGAGTTACATGAACGCGGGCGACCTGGTCCCGGATGAGCTGATCATGGGCATCATGAAAGAGCGCCTGAAGGAAGACGATTGCAAAAACGGCTACCTGCTGGACGGGTTCCCACGCACCATTCCCCAGGCCGAACAGCTCAAGACCATGCTCGAAGAGATGGGTGAAAAACTGGATGCAGTAGTTGATCTGGCTGTGCCGCGCGAGGTCATCCTCGATCGCCTGACCACACGCCGTACCTGTACCCAGTGCAACGCAATCTACAACGTCAAAAGCAAGCCGCCCCGGGTCGAAGGCGTATGTGACGAGTGTGGCGGACCAGTCGTGCAGCGTGATGACGAAACCGAAGAGGCAATTGCCAGTCGGCTTGATACCTACAACGAGAAGACCGCGCCACTGGCAGGGTTCTATGAGAAGGAAGGCATGCTGATGCGTATCAATGCCACCTCCAGTGATGACGTTGTGATTGCGATCAAAGAGAAATGCGGTCTCGCATAACCTCTTGTGGTCAGCATTCAGGGCTCAGAGCGCAGATTATTGATGGTTAGCAATAACTGCGCTCTGACCCGGTCCAACCTGGAGCCTGCTACCAGGCTGTGAATAGTAAAGCATTGCTATATTCATTTCGTTCGTTGAGCCGGATAAAAAGGGATGTCGGTATGAATTATAAGTATAAATAGATTATTTTTTAGCAAACGACAGTCGCACATGACCAGATAGATTGAGTAAAGAACTGGAAAATTCAATCGCGAAGTGCAAACCAGTGATTTTGAATCAAAGTCAAGGATATTCTGGTCAATGTTCCGGCTTGTAAATCCGTATGCAGTTGCGCCCCGCAGATTTTGCCTCGTACAGCGCCTTGTCAGCATGTTTAATCAGTACAGCCGCCTGCTCCCGGGGTGTATCATATTCCAGGTGAAGACTGGCAATCCCGATGCTCAGAGTGATATGGCCTGAAGCTTCTGACCCCGAATGCGGAATAGCCTGTTGCTTCAGTGAATATTGGAGCTTTTCTGCGATTGCCAGGCCCTCGCTGATGCTCAGG
Organism: Thiohalophilus sp.; assembly: GCF_046483665.1. Lineage (GTDB taxonomy): Bacteria > Pseudomonadota > Gammaproteobacteria > UBA6429 > Thiohalophilaceae > Thiohalophilus. Next base: position 39,068 of record NZ_JAWOCR010000018.1, read on the forward strand.
CCGGGAAGAATAATAGCAAATTCCTCTCCTCCATAACGGGCAGGAAGATCGCTGCTGCGCTGAAAAGTCTCCCGCAGGATCTCACCAACTTTCCCCAGAGCGTCGTCACCTTTTTGATGGCCGTAAGCATCATTATATTTCTTGAAATAATCAATATCACACAACATTAATAATAACGAGGAGTTCTGCCGCTGGGCACGTTGCAGTTCATTATATAGCGTATGATCAAACTGTCGGCGATTGGCCAGCCCTGTCAAGCTGTCCTGAAGTGCATAATCAGTTAATTCGGCATTACTCTCGAGAAGGTTTTCATTAGCTTTTATCAATGCGTCTTGTAGTGCTCTGCGTTCGGACACATCCCGCACTATTCCCGTAAAATGAATTTGTCCATCGACGTCATATTGTGAAATAGATAATTCAACCGGAAAGGTACTGCCATCCTTTTTCCTGGCGACGACTTCACGTGTCTTACCGATAACTTTAGCGGTGCCGGTGCTAATATAGTTATTTATATATGTGTCATGATAAATAGCATATTCTTGAGGCATCAAGATGTTGATGTTTTGACCAATGATCTCATCTTTTTTGTAACCGAAAATTATTTCTGCCGCAGAATTAAAGGATTCAATTCTCCCCCGCGAGTCTATGGTGATGATAGGGTCAATTGCAGTGTCAAGGATGTTGGACAAGCGTTTTTCGCGATCCAGAATGGTACGGCGGTTCTCGTTGATAGTATCGAACATATGGTTGAGACGTTTGGAGAGTAACGCAATTTCATCATTGCCCCGCACAGAAAGGCGGCTATCCCGGTTGCCAGCTTCAAATTCTTCGACCTTATCAGTAATCATGGTAGTGCGCCGGGTAATAAACTTGTGAACAAATACCATGATTAACAGAGCAGTTAATCCGACACCGCCGCCAATGATAAGTATCTGGTTAGATAAAGTTTCGGATATCGAGTCCAGGTGGAAGCCCATGTCGAGCTTGTAAAAAAGAAGGCCACATCTAAATGGACGAAGCTGATCTGAAAACCGTAGATTACAGACCCTCGCAAGACCATTGATTTCCCATAGTTTCTTATCCAGATAAACCATGGAAATATTATTATTTATTGAACGGGCAATCCTTTCTGAAGATATATTGTGTGATGACGGGTCCCAGGGCCGCCCCAGGTCACTATATTGCAAGGAGGCGAGAACCTTAAGTTCGGTATCAACAATAACTATGTCTTTGACATCGGGTTCAGAGGCAAAACTGGAAATTAATTGTTGGAGGCTATCGTCCTGTTCTACTCTTAGTAATTGTTCAGCACCATTTTGTATGAAGTTGAGTCGGTCATAAACACGCTGTTTTTCTTCTTCGATGATAGTCTTAATTGCAATTTTGCTGCTGATTAAATAAGCGATAATCAATACAGATATAACGATAACAATCGTTAATATGGGGATCTGAAAGCGCAGGCTGAAAATCGGTTTGAGCATAGTTCTAATTGACAAACCGTGCAGAGATCATGTTGTCGGTGTCTGTTTCTTTATCAAGTAAATTGTATTTGGTGAGTATGTTGCGCATCTTATATATCGTCGACTCGAGGCTTGCCGGGGTGCCGGATAAAAGCTCTCTGTTCTTTTTCTTGTCTGCCAGGATCAGTCCCCTATAGCCTTCTATGACCTCTTCCTGGGTTAGTCTTTGTCGCTTGGCAATATTTTTGGCGGACTCCTGCATGTTGTTGTTAAGATGATCAACAGCTTTAAACCAACCGCTGGTTAATAGTCTTGTTTTTTCTGGCCTGGAGTTTATGTAATCCTCATGCACCACGAGCACATCGACAACCTCATCCGAAATATCTTTGCTACTGAAAATCTGGTTAGCTCCGGCTTTGAGTAACCGCGTTTTTACCGGTTCGAATGTCACGACTGCATCGACCTTTTTATCTACATAGGCCTGTTCATGGCGATTCGTGTCCACGTTGACAATCTCGATATCAGATAACGACATATCCTGAAGTTCCAGGGCGCGAGTAATGATAAAGGCGCCGAGAGCCGTGCTCTCTACGCCGACACGCTTGCCCTTTAAGCCGGTTAAATGATTGACAGGCGGTCTGGCCAGGATGACATCAGCACCCTGAGAGATGTCCATGACAAGTATGATTTTGACAGGAATGTTGTCCTGGCGTAGCAGCAATGCTTCATCCAGTGTGAGTGCGGCGGCATCCAGGGCGTTATTTCGAAACGCACGTATAACCTCTGTCGCTGACGGGTACTGTGCAAGATGGATCTGTTTTGGGGGCCAGGTACCCCGCTCATTCGCCACATACAGCGGTTCATAGCCCAGCCACAGGTTGGTACCGACCCGCATTGGTGTTGTGTCACCGGGAGAACAGGCCGAGATCAGTGCGACAGTCGCTATGAGTAAAATAGCAAGTAGTGTTTGTGTCGTCATTTTACCTCTATGGGAGGACTGGTGTGCCAAACTGGGTTATTGCATCTCAGCATGCCGTTAGCAGGATTAATTCTTTCATCTTACCGCTGCAATATAAGTATTACAATTAAGGGGGATGTGTCTGAAATTTCCCTACGGTCAGTGAAGTATCTTGTCGCCAATACTCGATTAATTATATAGATAGATTTATTTTAAAAAAACGCGTCTCATTATCATTTGGGAATTCAAACAAGTTGTGAGATGGGGGCGAGGATAACTATTGTCATAGCGGGGTCGGACGATTGCTATTTCAGGAACGGTACATTTTATAGTCAGGGAAACCCGTTTTTATGCCGTATTATTTCTGCGGGATCTCTTGTGTGGGGGGCGGTAATTTACTACCCATGTAAACTGGCGGCATGCACTATAGCTGATCAGCAGGCACCCTATTTCGTCTGATCGTGTTACTAAATAGTGCGTGTCAAAAGCCCGGCGAAAGTTGTATGTATAATTAATCATTTACGAGTCGCGAATCGACAGGATATTGCATGGCGTCAGTGCGTGGTAGAACAGACGAACACAAGGGGGTGGAAGGTGTTGCCGTGGTCAGTGGCAAGGGGAAGGCCGTCTGGGTGGCGAATCAGGCGAATCTGTTACCCGTATATCTGACCACGATGCGCCAGCGCTTCAAGGACGAGGTTAACCGGCTCACCACCGGTGGCGCTATGCGTCAGATGCTGGCCGGGCAAGCCCGGGCCGCCGAGCTCGCTTTTCCCCTGGCCTATCTCTATGCCTGGCACTGGTTGCGACACAATGTCCACGAGAATTACCGCTCGCAGGTGCTGGAGACCTTCCGCGGTCCCCGCTTTGGTTTTCTCATGGAGCTGCTGCTTTGCGACAGTGCCGAGCAATTCGTCAGCGGTTATGTCCAGCACTGGCGCGAACATCCGGCCAAAGGCCAGAAACAATGGCAGGAGTTTCAGTCCCTGCTGGCAGCCGCGAACGGGAATACCGGGCAATTGGTTCAGGACATCCTTTCCCTGTGGCAGGGCCTGGGACTGTTCACCCAAACCTACATGGTCGAGTTCAAAAATGTAGCGCGCGAGGAACGCGAGCGCTACGAGGGCATGCTCGGCCCGGAGGATGAAGAGCGGCTCGCTCTGGTGGACGCTCTGCCGGATGAACTGCAAGGGGTGACGTCGCGTTACGAGAAGATGGGAATTATCCCTGCCATGGGCTGTCCTCAGACCTGCCGGCATTGCATGTTCACCTGGCGTCCCCCGCGGGGCAAGAATGAAGACCCGAATCATGTCTTCGACCTGGTGGATCAACACACTGACAGCGTGTTGTTTACCGGTGGTGATCTGACCCGCCAGCTGGATCATTTTTACGCGGCCATCCGCCGTATGCGGCATATCAAGAACTTTGCTCTGCTGCTCAATGGCGACTTTGCCGACAGCCGCGAAATTACCCATGAAGTGCTGGGCAAGATGGCACAGGCCATCGATTCCCGCCCGAAGACCTGGGCCACTGCAAGAGTGTTGTTGCAGATCAGCTTCGACGAGTTTCATAACGAGGTTTATGTTGATAAGCAGGGTCTGCTGGCCGAGCGTATCCCCGTGGCCAAGATCGCCAATATCGTCGAAGCCTATCCATGTTATTCCGAACAAATCCAGCTGGCCCTGTTGCACAAGCAGACGACCCTGAATTTCTCCCGGGACGTATTGCAAAAAGGGGTGTTTGCACGCCTGGCGCAGGAACTGGATAAACGCGGTCATCAGGTACAGGTGCTGGATGTGAAAACCTCGCCGCGTCTGAAACGCAATCCCAAATCCCCACAGCAGCCACAACAGGTGTTGAAGGATGCGACGTTTGTGCTCGACAAATACCCGGGCAGCCCGGTATTGCTGACCAGTTCGACTATCGACGGTTACGGGCGCGCTGCGCTACTGGAGGAGTGGGAGATAGTAAAGGAAAAGGATCTGCTGCAGCAGATACTTACACAGGGTCCACCACAGGGGGAATCGTTCGATATCGATATGATGCTGTGGTTCAACGGCTGGGTAACGCTGTTCAATGCCGTACACATCTGCCTGGGGGAGCTGTACCGGGATGGGATGGAGAAAATCATGGCCCGGCAACGCAAGGATCCGTTAACCCGGGCATTGTACCGTTTCGATCGCAAATTACTCGATTACTATGCCGAAGTTCGCGGCGATCTTCAAAGCAAAATCGACGCCGCAACCGGTCCTCATCACCTGTTTCATGCTCTCACCGAAGAAGCTGACGTCAGATTGCATATGACTCGTCGGTTAATGTAAAAATGCTGTTTCTTTTTGCCCCCTTTCGATTTCTGAATATAAGGTCTCCGATATTCGAACATGCCACCCAGGGAAAAGCGAAGCGGATTCACATGTCCCGGTAAATCCGGGCGGCGTAGTCTTGCTCCATGATCCAGACTGCTGAGTTAATCCCCCGATATCCGGATGACTTGTTCGGTGCCCGGACCCGGGCCGTGAATCTCTTCGGCATCGACATGACGATACCCTGCAGGATAGATGCCAGAACAGTTCTCTCCGTGGGGATGCGAGTTGACAGCTGGCATAAGCATGCGTAAGGTTTAAATATCCAAAACAATAACTTGGCGATTGATTGTCGACGTTATTAGCGGGGAATATACCGGGCGTCGTTGTACACCTCTGACGTTCACTGATTCCTGATTTGATTGTCCTGATATACCGAACGGTATCACCGCAACACATGGTAAATACTGCGCTAATAAACTCCGGGAGAGAGTCGAATGGCCGCCATCAGTAGTGATGATCCGCAAGACAAGCTCGTTGTCGAAAATCTTTACAAAATATTTGGTCCCGAACCCGACGAGGCTCTGCGCCTGCTGGAGCAGGGGTTGTCCAAGGACGAAATTTTCGAGCGCACCCGCACGACTGTCGGCGTACAGAATGCCGATTTTTCGATTCGTGACGGTGAGGTGTTCGTGGTCATGGGGCTTTCCGGTTCCGGCAAGTCCACACTGGTGCGTCTGTTAAACCGTTTGATAGAACCGACGCGGGGCCGTGTTCTGCTGGATGGCCGCGATATCACCGCCATGAACAAAAAAGAGCTCATCCGCATGCGGCGGGAGAGCATGAGCATGGTGTTTCAGTCTTTTGCACTCATGCCGCATAAAACGGTCGCGGAAAATGCCGCTTTTGGTCTGGATGTCGGCGGCATGGAGAAACAGGAGCAGCGGGAGCACGCCCTGAAGGCACTGTCGACCGTGGGACTCGAGGCCAATGCGGACAGTTATCCCGATGAGCTATCCGGTGGCATGAAGCAACGTGTTGGTCTGGCGCGTGCACTGGCCACCAATGCGTCCATACTTCTGATGGATGAGGCTTTCTCGGCCCTGGACCCGTTGATCCGAACCGAAATGCAGGACGAGCTGGTTCGACTGCAACAAACCGAGGCACATACCATTGTCTTCATCTCTCATGATCTCGACGAGGCAATCCGGATCGGCGATCGTATCGCTATCATGGATGGCGGTGCGATTGTACAAATCGGGACGCCGCAGGAGATTGTTACCAACCCGGCCAATGAATATGTACGCTCCTTTTTTTATGGTGTGGATGTCAGCAAGGTATTCAATGCCGGTGACATCGCCGAGAAAAAATCCGTTGCCCTGTTCAAGCGCTCCGAGACGAGTGTGCGTGATGCCCTGAGCCAGATGCGTGACGACGACCGTCACCTGGCCGTGGTCGTGGATAATGACCAGCATTATAGTGGTATGGTCAGTGTCAACTGCCTGATCCGCGCCACAGAAAACGATCAGGATTGGGATGAAGCATTCCTCACCGCGGGGGAGTCAGCGCCAGCGGAAATGGAGCTGGAAGAGGTATTAAGACGGGTTGTCGAAGAGGGTTACCCGGTCCCGGTGGTGGATGAATCTGACCACTATCTGGGAGTTATCGACAAGAATATTCTTCTGAAAACCTTTAACAGGGCGGGTTGAACCATGGCGGATAAACAAATAATCGATTTCGATATCCCGATTGGTGACTGGGTCGAGAACGGGGTTAACTGGATTCAAACCAATTTGACCGGTTTGCTGGATGGGTTCGCTGATATTGTCGGCTTGCTGGTCGATACCTTTGAGGATGGTCTTCTGGCGGTACCTCCCCTGGTTCTGTCAGTCATCATCATTGCGCTGGCGGCGTGGCGGGTAAGCTGGAAATTTGGCCTGTTTGCGATTCTCGCGGTAGTGCTTATATACGGTATGGGTATCTGGGACGAGACCGTCTCCACCCTGGCCCTGGTTATCGGCTCCAGCCTGCTGGCGCTGCTGATTGGCATTCCCATCGGCATCGCCATGGCGCGCAGTGAAAGCGTGGAAGCTGTCGTGCGGCCGGTTCTGGACTTGATGCAGACCATGCCGCCGTTTGTTTATCTGATTCCAGCTGCTATATTTTTTGGACTGGGCAAGGTCCCGGGCTCGATTGCTACACTTATATTTGCCATGCCGCCGGCCGTCAGGCTGACCAACCTGGGGATTCGTCAGGTCAGTCAGGAAAACGTCGAGGCCGGCCTGGCATTTGGCTGTACCAGTCGCCAGCTGCTGCTCAAGGTGCAACTGCCGCTGGCTATGCCTTCCATCATGGCCGGTGTCAACCAGACGATCATGCTGGCATTGTCCATGGTGGTCATCGCCTCGATGATTGGCGCCGGGGGGCTGGGCAACACGGTGCTGACCGGGATTCAACGTCTGGATGTCGGGCTGGGTTTTGAAGGCGGACTCGGCGTAGTTCTGCTGGCGATATTGCTTGATCGGATTACCCAGAGTTTCGGCCAGGGTCGGCATGGAGTCACGACCAGCAGTCTGGTAGAGCGACTGCGTCAGTTTTTCAGTCTCGGCCGGGTGAATGGCCGCCAATCAGGTTCAAACTGATCACAAACAGAAGCATTGCATTGTGATCAGATACCGGCAAGGGATCGGCCTATCGGGCTCGATGCCTGCGTATTAATTACATAAGAAACGGAGAGCTAGCATGTCAATCAAGAAACTATCGTATCTATTCCTCGTCATGATCATGACGCTGGGCGTCAGCGGCGCCCTGGCCCAGGAGAAGCTCAAGATCGGCTGGACCGCCTGGTCTGATGCCGAGTTTGTCACCAAACTGGCCACCCGCATTCTCGAAGAGCGGATGGATCAGGAAGTTGAGCTTGTTCAGACCGATATCGCGCCCCAGTACCAGGGGCTCAAATCCGGCGGTATCGATATTATGTTGATGTCCTGGCAGCCCGGTACCCACGAGGATTATATCGATAAGACCTGTACCGATGTGGTTAATCTGGGATTGTTGTACACCCATGCGCGTCTTGGCTGGGTTGTTCCAAACAGTATTCCCAAAGATCAGCTCAACTCGATTGAAGACCTGAAAAATCCGGAAGTGCGTGAAAAACTGGATGGCACTATCACTGGTATCGACCCGGGTGCCGGACTGACCCGTCTCTCGAAAGAGGCTATCGAGGAATATGGCCTGGATTATGAGTTGCAGATTTCCTCGGGTGCCGGCATGACGGCCGCACTGAAACGGGCTGTACGCCGCGATGAATGGATTGTGGTAACCGGCTGGAGCCCGCACTGGATGTTTGGCGCTTTTGATCTACGCTATCTGGAAGACCCCAAAGGTGTACTCGGCAGCTACGAGCGTATCCATGCCGTGGCCCGCAAAGGGTTCTATCAGGATAACATCAAGGCAGCCAGCTTCTTCTCGCGCATGCAGTTGCCCATTGAGGACCTGGAGTCAGCGATGAATGATGCCCAGGAAACCTCGTATGAAGAGGCCGTTACAAAATACATCGACGAGAACGAAGAGCGCGTCGAGTACTGGATCAGCGGGGAGCTTTGATTGTATCGCTGGTAGAAAACAGAACCTGCCCGGCAACGGGCAGGTAACAAAAACAAGCTGTTGCTATATCCAAGGAGAGAAACCGGCATGAAAATAACAACCCTTTTGCAGTCCCACTCTCGTGCTCTAATTACCGGCAGTTCCACTCTCGCTTTACTGTTTAGTATCCCATTAACCCAGGCCACGGCCAGCGATAAAATCCAGTTTGGTAATCTGACCGTCGGCGGCGCCATGCGGGCCAATTATGTGGTCGGCGATTACCCG
>NZ_JAWOCR010000047.1:0-11332 GCF_046483665.1 Thiohalophilus sp.
CGCTTCAGAAGGAGATATCGCTTCATCTGTTACATGTATCGCTGTATTTCGGATTTTCTTCGATTAAAAAGGTGTCGGAGGGATTTAATTTTAACCAATCTTGATAATTGCTCATTTTTTAATCCCTCCGACACCTTTTTATTAATCAGGTGAGCCCAGCATGGCTAGTGTATGGATGGAGGTTACAAGGAGCTGGATTGGGGGATGCGGAAGCACCTGATCACGCTGTTTAGTGACCATTTCCCCCGAAAATGACCGCTTTTGGATAATACCACTTAAAACAATAACTTAGGGGCACCCGGTGAGGTAAGGACTTTTTTATACAGGTAAAGACTTTATTTTACAGGTAAGAACATTTTTTTCCCCGGACAAAACATCTGCTCTTGAAGCCAGATTTATTCGACGGTAACGCTCTTGGCCAGGTTACGCGGCTGGTCCACGTCGGTGCCTTTGAGCAGGGCTACGTGGTAAGCGAGCAGTTGCAGCGGGACGCTGTAGATGATGGGGGAGATGGCGATGTCGACCGGGGCAATTTCCAGTACGGTGACGCCCTGGCCGGCGCTCATGCCGGCATGTTGATCGGCAAACACATACAGTTTGCCGCCGCGTGCCCGCACTTCCTGCAGGTTGGACTTGAGCTTGTCCAGCAGCTTGTCATTCGGTGCCACGGCGACGATCGGCACATCGGCATCGACCAGGGCCAGCGGGCCGTGCTTGAGTTCGCCGGCCGGATAGCCTTCGGCATGGATGTAGGAGATCTCTTTTAACTTGAGCGCACCTTCCAGGGCCACCGGGTACATCATGCCGCGGCCGAGAAACAGGGCGTGGTGTTTGTCGGCAAAGTTTTCGGCCAGTTTTTGAATCTCACCGTCGAGCTTGAGGACTTCCTCGATAATACCCGGTAGATGCCGCAACTGATCCACGACCTTGGCCTCGAGCTCTTCCGACAGCCCATGGCGTCGCGCCAGCACAACCAGTAACAATAATATGGCGACCAGCTGGGTGGTGAAGGCCTTGGTGGAGGCCACGCCGATCTCCGGGCCGGCGCGGGTCATCAGGGACAATTCCGATTCGCGCACCAGCGAACTCTCCGGCACGTTGCAGATCGCCAGCGAGTGTTCGTAACCCAGTTCTTTGGCCATGCGCAGCGCGGCCAGGGTGTCGGCGGTCTCCCCCGACTGGGAGATGGTGATGAACAGGGTATCCGGTTGCACTACGTGCTTGCGATAACGAAATTCGCTGGCCACTTCCACATTGCAGGGCAGGCTGGTGACTGATTCGAAACCGTACTTGGCGATCATGCCGGCGTGATAGCTGGTACCGCAGGCGACGATCTGGATGTTGCGGGTCTTCTCGAAAATATCGGCGGCCCTGGGACCGAAGCTGGCTTCCAGGACCTTGTCTTCAGCCAGGCGCCCTTCCAGGGTCTCGGCAATGGCCTGGGGTTGCTCGTAGATCTCCTTGAGCATGTAATGGGCGAACTCGCCCCGCTCGACCGCGTCACTACTGAGCTTGCTTTCATGCACGGGTCGGGTGACCGGCTGGCGCTGATGATCGTAGATCTCGACACCGTCGCGGCTTAATACCGCCACGTCGCCTTCTTCGAGAATATAAAAGTGGTGGGTCACCGGCAGCAGTGCCGCCATGTCGGAGGCAATGAAATTTTCCCCCTCGCCGATGCCGATGACCAGCGGCGATCCGCGGCGGGCCGCCACCAGTTTATCCGGCTCCCCGTTGCACACCACACCCAGGGCATAGGCGCCCTCCAGGTCATCCACGGTATCCTGCACGGCAAGCAGCAGCTCCTTGCCTTTATTCAGGTGTTTGTGCAGCTGATGAACGATCACTTCGGAATCGGTATCGGATGTAAACAGGTATTCCTCGGCCAGCTGGGTATGCTTGAGCCCTTCGAAGTTTTCGATGATGCCGTTATGCACCAGTGCGACAGTCTGTTTACAGATATGGGGATGGGCATTGTGCGTGGCCGGCTCACCGTGCGTGGCCCAGCGGGTATGGCCGATGCCGATATGGCCGGCGGCCGGGGTCCTCTCCAGCTCTTGCTTGAGATTGGCGATCTTGCCGACGGTGCGCACCCGGGTCAGGCACGCCTGGTCATCCAGTACCGCCACCCCGGCCGAATCATAGCCGCGATATTCCAGCCGCTTTAATCCGTCGACCAGGATCGGGGTGATGTCCCGGTTTGCGATGCCACCAACGATTCCACACATAATTACAGGGCCTATAAATACAGGAACGAGGGACGAGGGACGAGGGACGAGGCTTTAATTATAAACTGCATACTTTTAGACCTGTTACTAATAACGTAGACTGGATCGTGATTATACGATTTTATATAAACCATAACCGCCTTTCCTCGTCACTCGTCCCTCGCCCCTCGTCCCTGTTTCTTCGGTCGCTTCCAGCCTGTGACGGTTTTCTGTTTGGTCCGGCTCAGGGTCAACGCGTTTTCCGGGGCATCATTGGTCAGCGTGGTGCCGGCGCCGATGGTGGCACCGTCGCCGACTTTCACCGGCGCGACCAGCTGGGCGTCGGAGCCGACAAAGGCGTTATCGCCGATTTCGGTGCGGTGCTTGTTGGCGCCATCATAGTTGCAGGTGATCACCCCGGCACCGATATTACTCTGTTTGCCCACGCGGGTATCGCCCACGTAACTCAGATGATTGATCTTGCTGCCCTCACCCACCTGGCTGTTTTTCAGCTCCACAAAGTTGCCGATATGGGTCTGCCCGGCCAGTTTGGTCCCCGGGCGAATGCGGGCAAACGGGCCGATACGGCTATCGGCGCCGATATGCGCGCCTTCGATCACGCTCATCGGCAAGACCTGGACCCCCTCTGCCAGGGTGCAGTCTTTCAGCACACAGTTGGGTCCCACCGTAACGTTGTCGGCCAGGCGGACCTCGCCCTCGATCACCACGTTGATATCCAGCGTCACGTCCTCGCCGCAATACAGCTGACCCCGGATATCCAGACGCGCCGGGTCGGCCAGCGAGACGCCCTCGCTCATCAGCCGCCCGGCCTGACGCAGCTGGTATTCGCGCTCCAGTGCGGCCAGTTGCTGGCGACTGTTGACGCCCAGCACCTCGCTGATCCCGGCCGGATGACTCACCTCGATTGCCACGCCGTCGGTCACGGCCATGGCGATGATGTCGGTCAGATAATATTCGCCCTGGGCATTATTGTTATCGAGCTGATTTAACCAGCCCTTGAGCCGGCCGCCGTTAACCGCCAGGATGCCGGTATTGACCTCGGTAATACGCCGCTGTTCGTCACTGGCGTCTTTGTGCTCGACGATGGCGGTCACCTGGCCGTGTTCGTCACGCACGATGCGCCCGTAACCGGTCGGATCGGGCAGGTGCACGGTCAGCAGACACAGGGCCTCATCGGCCTGTTCCACCAGCATCGCCAGCGTATCGGCTTCGAGCAACGGCACATCGCCGTAGAGCACCAGCACGATTTCCTCGTCAGCTACCTGCGGCAGGGCCTGCATTACGGCATGGCCGGTGCCCAGTTGCTCCGTCTGTTCGATCCATTCAATTGCCTGGTCCGCGATCTGCTGCGGGACCTGTTCGCCGCCGTGGCCGTAGATGACACCCAGCCGGTGCGGGCGCAGTTCCCGGGCCGTGTCGATCACATGCTGCAACATCGGCCGGCCGGCCAAAGGATGCAGCACCTTGGGCCGCTTTGATCGCATGCGGGTCCCCTGCCCGGCGGCAAGGATGAGGATATTCAATTCAGATTTAGCCATGCTGGAGATTGTAGCGAGTTGCCCGGCTCAATGCAGTGTCGGCTTCGATGTTTGCGGTTCTTCCATCGGCTGACCGCTGCCGGATTCCTGCGCGGTCGAATCCCGAATCCCGAGGATATTGATAATAAACACGACGGTCTGGTCGACAAAGGGCGGATTGCCGTCCAGTTCGATGCGCCCGTCCTCGATCCGCATAACGCGCATGGTGACAGCCTGACCCGTGTCATCCCTGAACTCGGCCTCGGCGCCGAGCCGCTGATATTCTTTGGGCACGTTTTTCAGATCATCGGAAAAAGTCAGAGATGGATCATAATGACCGAAGCCCTCTTCGGGGGTCAGTGTCACTTTGACCACATCGCCGACCTGGTGACCTTCCAGCGCCTGGATCACTTTCGGAAACATCCGCTCGTCCTGATCGTGCAGATAGTCATTGGGCACATCAGACTGTTCGAGAACCTCGCCATTCTCGTCGGTAATCGTGTAAACAAAGGTCACGATTTTGTTTTTTTCCACCCGTTCTTCAGCCATGACACCTTCTCTTGATCATAATTGCATGGGCGACTTCGACGTCAGCAGCTTGCTTTCCGGAATTCTCCCGGGGAACCAACAAAAACACTGAACCGGACACGGTCATATCGTTTTCTTCAGTGCTTTCGGTGAGCGTCGGTGTGTTCGGTGGTCACCCGCTCAACTGGTAACAACGGTGCCTGTAAAACTGCGTGCTGCACCCTAAATAACAAAGGGGCAGTATAACAACTGCCCCTTTGCTCTGACACATCCATTGTCGGATGACAATCAGCGTTTCTTGCGCAGCTTCTGGATTGTCTGCAGCTGGGCCACCGCCTCGGCCAGCTGGGCCTGGGCTTCGGCCAGCTCCATCTCGCCACTGCGGTCCTTCAGTTCCTGCTCGGCCGCCTTCTTGGCTTCCAGGGCTGCCGCCTCGTCCAGATCGTGAGCCCGCACTGCGGTATCCGACAATACGGTCACATGATGCGGTTGAACCTCAAGGATCCCACCGGAGACGTAGAAGCTTTCCTCCTCGCCACCCGGCATGGTCACGCGGACTTCACCGGGCTTGAGGGGGGACAGCAGCTGGGTATGGCGGGGATAGATCCCCACCTCACCGGTGCTGGCTGGCGCCACCACGATTTCGGCCGTCCCGGAGAATATCTCCGCTTCGGCGCTTACGATGTCAAGATGCATGGTCATGGCCATGTTTTAACTCCTCGCCCGATTACAGGGACTTGGCTTTCTCCAGGGCTTCCTCGATAGTACCCACCATGTAGAAGGCCTGTTCCGGGATGTTGTCATACTCACCTTCAACAATACCCTTGAAGCCACGGATGGTGTCTTTCAGAGAAACGTATTTACCGGGTGCGCCGGTGAACACTTCCGCCACAAAGAACGGCTGTGACAGGTAGCGCTGGATTTTACGCGCGCGGGATACGGCCAGTTTATCTTCTTCGGACAGTTCGTCCATCCCCAGGATCGCGATGATGTCCTTCAGCTCCTTGTAGCGCTGCAGGGTTCCCTGTACGGCACGAGCCACGTCGTAGTGCTCTTCGCCCACAACCAGCGGATCCAGCAGACGGGAGGTGGAGTCGAGCGGATCCACCGCCGGGTAGATCCCCAGCTCGGCGATCTGACGGGAGAGTACCAGGGTCGCATCCAGATGCGCGAAGGTGGTCGCCGGCGAGGGATCGGTCAAATCGTCCGCGGGCACGTATACGGCCTGGAACGAGGTGATCGAACCGGTCTTGGTGGAGGTAATACGTTCCTGCAAGACACCCATTTCCTCGGCCAGAGTCGGCTGATAGCCCACCGCGGAAGGCATGCGGCCCAGCAGGGCGGAGACTTCGGTCCCGGCCAGGGTATAACGATAGATGTTATCGATAAACATCAGTACGTCACGACCTTCGTCACGGAAGAACTCGGCCATGGTCAGACCGGTCAGGGCGACACGCAGGCGGTTACCCGGCGGCTCGTTCATCTGACCGTAAACCAGGGCAACCTTGTCGAGTACGCCCGATTCGGTCATCTCATGATAAAAGTCGTTACCTTCACGAGTACGTTCGCCGACACCCGCGAATACGGAATAACCGCTGTGCTCCATCGCGATGTTTCGAATCAGCTCCATCAGGGTCACGGTTTTGCCTACACCGGCACCCCCGAACAGCCCGATCTTGCCGCCCTTGGCGATGGGCATGACCAGGTCGATAACCTTGATCCCGGTTTCGAAAATCTCGATCCCGGTGGCCTGCTCCGCATAGGTCGGCGGCTTACGGTGAATCGGCATGGAATCCTCGGCACCGATCGGACCCTGTTCGTCCACCGGATTACCCAGCACGTCCATGATACGACCCAGCGTCTTGGTGCCGACCGGCACGGTAATCGCGGCACCGGTATTGTTCACCCGGGTTTCACGTTTGAGACCTTCCGAACTCCCCATGGCGATGGTACGTACCACGCCGTCACCCAGCTGCTGCTGGACTTCGAGAGTCAGATCGGTCTCTTCGACGATCAGTGCGTCATACACTTTCGGCATCTGGTCACGCGGAAATTCCACGTCGATGACCGCGCCGATGATTTGTACGATTTTTCCAGAACTCATTGTCAGTTCCCCTGTAACTTTGCTTGAAATCGGTTATACCGCCGAGGCGCCCGAGACGATTTCGGACAGCTCCTGGGTAATGGCGGCCTGGCGGGCCTTGTTGTAGACCAGCTGCAGGTCATCAATCAGGTTGCCGGCGTTATCGGAAGCAGCCTTCATGGCCACCATGCGGGCCGCCATTTCACAGGCGACGTTCTCTACAACGCCTTGATAAACCTGGGACTCGATGTAACGCACCAGCAGGCCATCCAGGACATCCTTGGCATCCGGTTCGTAAATGTAATCCCAGTGGTATTCGAGCTCTTCATTCTTCTCGGCGGAAGCCACCGGCAGTAACTGTTCAACCGTCGGCTGCTGGGTCATGGTGTTGACGAAGCGGTTATAGACAACAAACAGGCGATCGATTTCGCCATTATCGTAAGCATCCAGCATCACCTTGACCGTACCGATGACATCGATCAATGACGGCGCGTCACCCAGATGGGTAGTCTGCGCCTTGATGTTGCCGGTCAGTCGCTTGAAGAAACCCAGCGCTTTCTGGCCTACGGTACAGAAGTCCATCTCGACATTCTGTTGCTGCCACTGCTTCATATCATTGAGCACGACCTTGAACATATTGTTGTTCAGGCCGCCGCACAAACCGCGGTCGGATGAAATGATGATATAGCCGACACGCTTGATATCGCGCTCCTGCAGATACGGATGGTGATACTCGGGATGGGCAAAAGCCAGATGATCGATAACCCCCCGCATCTTGTCCGCGTAGGGACGTGAGCTGGACATCCGATCCTGGGCCTTGCGCATCTTGCTCGCCGCCACCATCTCCATGGCGCTGGTGATCTTCTGCGTATTTTTAACGCTGTTGATCTGAGTGCGTATTTCTTTGCCGCTCGCCATTGCGATAACCCCGCTTACCAGGTACTGGTGGCTTTGAATTTCTCGATTGCCGTCTTCATGGACGCTGCAATCTCGTCGTTGTAGTCACCACTGTCATTAATCTGCTTGAGCAGTTCGGCATTGTTGGACTTGAGGTGCGCCTGCAAGGCGTTTTCGAAGTCAACGATCTTCTTCACATCGACGTCGTCCAGGAGGCCTTCGTTAGCAGCGAACAGGGAAAACGCCTGCTCGGCTACGCTCATCGGCGCATACTGCTTCTGCTTCATCAGCTCCGTAACGCGTTGGCCACGTTCAATCTGCTTGCGGGTGGACTCGTCCAGGTCCGAAGCAAACTGGGCAAAGGCTGCCAGCTCGCGATACTGGGCCAGCATCAAACGCACACCACCACCGAGTTTCTTGATGATCTTGGTCTGGGCCGCACCACCGACACGAGACACCGAAAGACCGGCATTGATCGCAGGGCGGATACCGGCGTTGAACAGATCCGATTCGAGAAAGATCTGACCGTCGGTAATGGAGATCACGTTGGTCGGTACGAACGCGGAAACGTCACCGGCCTGGGTTTCAATGATCGGCAGGGCGGTCAATGAACCGGTCTTACCCTTGACTTCACCGTTGGTGGCCTTTTCAACGAATTCCTCGTTCACCCGTGCAGAACGTTCCAGCAGACGGGAATGCAGATAGAAAACATCACCCGGATAGGCTTCACGGCCTGGCGGACGACGCAGCAACAGGGAAACCTGGCGATAACCCCAGGCCTGCTTGGTCAAGTCGTCGTAAATAATCAGGGCGTCTTCACCACGGTCGCGGAAGTATTCACCCATGGAACAACCGGCATACGGGGCCAGAAACTGCATGGCTGCGGATTCGGAGGCACCGGCAGCTACCACGATGGTATGATCCATGGCGCCGTGTTCTTCCAGCTTTCGCACCACACTGGCTACAGAAGACTGCTTCTGTCCGACAGCGACATAGATGCATTTAACGCCGGTGTCTTTCTGGTTAATGATAGCGTCGATGGCCACGGCGGTCTTACCGGTCTGACGGTCACCGATGATCAACTCACGCTGACCACGGCCAACCGGCACCATCGCATCGATGGATTTCAGACCGGTCTGCACCGGCTGGTCAACTGACTTACGCCAGTAAACACCCGGGGCCACCTTTTCGACCGGGGCGGAAACCGCGTTTTCGATCGGACCCTTGCCATCGATGGGATTCCCCAGCGCGTCAACAACACGTCCCAGCAAGGACTCGCCGGTCGGCACTTCGAGGATACGACCGGTACATTTAACCTTGTCGCCTTCCGTAAGATGTTCGTAGTCACCGAGGATTACCGCACCGACGGAATCACGCTCGAGGTTGAGCGCCATACCAAAGGTATTGCCGGGAAACTCGATCATTTCGCCCGCCATTACGTCATCGAGACCGTGAATTCGGACTACGCCGTCGGCCAGTGCCACGACGGTACCTTCGTTGCGAGCTTCAGAAGCGGCTTCGAAACCTTCGATGCGCTTCTTGATCAGTTCGCTGATTTCAGATGGATTCAGTTGCATGATTGATATCCTTTAAAAAGCCTTAATGCATCAGTGTGTTAGTCAGCCGCTCCAGCTGACCCGTGACAGAAGCATCAATGACCAGGTCCCCGGCGCGGATGATTGCACCACCTATGAGTGACTCGTCGGTCTTGTTAATCAATGTCACTTCACGACCCAGACGGTTTTTCAGGGCAGCGACCATGGCCTGCTGCTGATCATCAGAGAGCGGATAGGGAGTGGTCACTTCCGCTTCAACCGTCTTTTCTGCTTCTGCGCGCTGTTCTTCGAACTGTTCGGCAATTTCGGGAAGCACGCCCAGGCGTTTGTTCTCCGCCAGAACCTTGAGCAGGTTGCTGCCGTCAGCGGTGAGCTTGTCACCGCAGATATCGACAAACAGCTTGACCTTCGCGTCCTTGCTCACTTCCGGGTTGCCGACCAGTTCCATCGCGGCATCATCCGCCGCCACGGCGGCCAGCCACTGCAGCATGTCGGACCAGTCTTTTAATTTGCCCTGCTGCTGTGCCAGATCGAACGCGGCTTGCGCATAGGGACGTGCAATGGTGCTTTTCTCTGCCATATGTCAGACCCCTGGATTAAATTTGCGCTACCAGATCCTTGAGCAGATCTTCGTTGGCCTTGGCATCGATCTCACGCTTGAGAATCTTGCCGGCACCGGCAACCGCCAGTGAAGCAACCTGACCACGCAGTTCTTCGCGGGCGCGGTTCACTTCCTGTTCGATTTCGGCCTGGGCCGTTGCAATGATGCGTTCGCCTTCACTGCGCGCTGTTTCTTTGGACTCTTCAACAATCTCGGAAGCACGCTTCTGAGCCTGATTAATAATGTCCTGAGCCTGCTGTTTGGCTTCGTGCAGAACTTCCGCCGCCTTCTTCTCAGCCAGCTCTTTCTCATGCGCGCCGCGCTCGGCTGCGGCAAGGCCATCGGCTATCTTTTTCTTGCGCTCGTTCAGCGCGTTCATGATCGGTGGCCACACGAATTTCATGCAGAACCACACGAACACGATGAACGTAATCGTTTGGCCTATGAGAGTTAAATTGATATTCATCGCCAGAACCTTGGTTGATTAGTTCGAATCTCTGTTTCAGTTACTCGACTATTCTTAACTTAGGCAGCAACGGCGAACAGAATATACAGGGCAATACCCACGGCGATCATCGGAACCGCGTCGGTCAGACCCATAACGATGAAGAACTGGGTACGCAGCATCGGAATCAGTTCCGGCTGGCGGGCAGCACCTTCAAGGAAACGACCGCCCAGAATGCCGATGCCAACCGCGGCACCCAGTGCCCCCAGACCCAACATCAGAGAACCTGCGATGTATAACAGAGCTTGTTCCATTGTTTTCTCCTGTAGCTTTAAACGTTAAATATAAAAATTAAATTAAAACTGTTTGCGTCAGTGTTCAGACTGCGCCATATCCAGATATACGATGGTCAGGGTCATGAAGATGAACGCCTGCAGCGTGATGATCAGGATATGGAAAATGGCCCATCCCAGTTGCAGGAATCCGCCAAAAATGCCCAGTGCCAGACCGCCGCTGTACATCAGCGCGATCAGAATAAAGATCATCTCACCCGCGTACATATTGCCGAATAGTCGCAGAGCCAGTGAAATCGGCTTGGAAATCAGCGAGACGAATTCCAGTACGAAGTTGATCGGGATAAACAGCGCCTGCACTACCGGATTTTTGGACTGGAATGGCATCATGGTCAGTTCGCCCACGAAACCGCCTACGCCCTTGTTGGCGATACTGTAGTGCAGAATCAGATAGAACACGGCGAAAGCCATACCGAAGGTGGCGTTCGGATCGGTGGTGGAAACCACCTTGAAATAGACGTGATGCGGATCGACACCGAAGACGGTGGAACCAACCCAGCCGGCCAGCGAGGGCAGCCAGTCGACCGGCACCAGATCCATCAGATTCATCAAAAAGATCCAGATGAAAATGGTCAGTGCCAGTGGCGCGACGAGTTTATCCTTGCCGTGGAAGGAGCCCCGCACACTGGTATCGATAAATTCGGCAATCCACTCGACAAAGTTCTGCCAGGGACGCGGCGTTTCAGCACTGGCGGTTTTAGCCGCCTTGCGGAACAGCCACAAAAACAACACCCCCAGCAGGATGGACCAGAGCATGGTGTCTACATGGATTGCCCAGAATCCCATTTCTCTGGCTTCGGCAGCACTATGAGCGAAGCCCCAGCTTCCGTCAGGATGCTGGCCATAGGTCCAGTTCTGCAAGTGATGCTGGATATACTCTTTCGAAGTCGTCGTTTCGCTTGCCATGGTTGTGTCAGACCCAAATTTTTATTACGAAAACTGTTCTCCGCCGCCGCGCCGGGTTATCGGGCGCGTAACGGGCGGGCAAAAAAATAGCCGAGCTGGGCGGCGATGAAACCAATCAATATCCCCGCGGCTTCGATCTCCAGGACCACCATGCCCAGTAGCAGCAGGGCCACAATAGTGATCAGGCGAAACAGTGTGGCCTTGTAGAATTCGGCCAT
>NZ_JAWOCR010000026.1:0-22480 GCF_046483665.1 Thiohalophilus sp.
CCCTTGATATAACGCCCCCGCTTGCCCAGTTTTTCGACCCGCTTGATGGGACCACTGGCGAAGTTGTCCCGCAGGCGGCGCACGTGTTCCATCACGGCCACGCCATCGGGTGTCGGCGGCGTGTCCCGGGTCAGCCTGCGTCCCGCCAGACGATGCCCGGTGTGAAAATCTCTGGCTATCTGCAACAGCACCTTGGAAGGCATGCACCCGACCCGCGCGCAGGTCGTGCCGAGCGGGCCGGGATCGATGAGCAGAATATCGTCGGTGTGCCGTGTCGCTTCCTTGTAGGCCATCAGCCCGGCGGTGCCGGCGCCGAGAATAATCAGGCGATGATGTTCGGACATGGGGTTCCCCGCTCATGGGTGAGTGCGTCATCCGATACTAACGGGATACAGGGGCTGGAACAATCGAACCGGCGGCTCTGTTACACTGCATCCATGCTGAACTTCTCTCACCTTTCCCTGCGCCGCGGCAAGCACGAGCTGTTGCACGATGTGACCGGTACCGTACAGGCGGGTCAGAAGGTGGGCATTACCGGCGCCAACGGCGTCGGCAAGTCCAGTCTGTTTGCGCTGCTATTAAATGAGTTGCAGCCCGACGCCGGGGAGTTTTCCCTGCCACCGAATACGGTGATCGCCCATGTCGCCCAGGAGATGCCGGCGACGGACAAAAGCGCGCTGGAGTACGTCATCGACGGCGATACCCGCCTGCGCGAAATCGAACAGCAGATCCGCGACGCCGAACAGCAGAACCAGGGCGAGCGACTGGCCCGCTTGCACAGCGAGCTGGAACATATCGATGGCTACAGCGCCGCCAGCCGGGCCGGAAAGTTGTTGCACGGGCTGGGCTTTTCCGCCGAACAGGAGTCGGTGCCGGTGCGCGCGTTCTCCGGCGGCTGGCGAATGCGCCTGAACCTGGCCCAGGCGTTGATGTGTCGTTCCGATCTGTTGTTACTCGATGAGCCCACCAACCATCTTGATCTGGAGGCGGTGGTCTGGCTGGAAGAGTGGCTGCGCGCCTATCCCGGTACCCTGTTGCTGATCTCCCACGATCGCGACTTTCTGGATCGGGTAACGACCCATATCGCGCATATCGAGCACTGTCGGATGACGCTGTATACCGGCAACTACTCTGCTTTCGAAGTGCTGCGCGCGCAGCAACTGGCCAATCAGCAGGCGGCCTATGTAAAACAGCAGCGGGAAATCGCCCACATTCAGAAATACATCGATCGCTTTCGGGCGCAGGCCAACAAGGCCCGCCAGGCACAGAGCCGGATCAAGGCACTGGAACGCATGGAAGTGATCAGCCAGGCGCATGTCGATTCACCGTTTCATTTCCGTTTTCGTCCGCCGAACCAGCTGCCCAATCCGCTGCTGCAACTGGAGGATGTAGCCATCGGTTATGCGGATGTCCCGGTATTGAATGCGATCAAGTTGACCATTGCACCGGGTGATCGCGTCGGCCTGCTGGGCTATAACGGGGCCGGCAAGTCGACCCTGATCAAGTCACTGGCCGGTGAGTTGACACCGATGGCGGGTGAAACTGCTCCGGCCAGGGGACTGGAAGTCGGTTACTTCGCCCAACATCAACTCGAACAACTGGATCCCCTGGCCAGTCCCCTGTTGCATTTACAACGTATCGATCCGAGAGCGAGCGAACAGTCCCTGCGCAATTACCTGGGTGGTTTCGGTTTCGGTAGCGAGATGGCCATCTCCCCGGTAGCACCGTTCTCTGGCGGTGAAAAGTCCCGCCTGGTGCTGGCGATGCTGGTTTATCAAAAGCCAAACCTGTTGCTGCTCGATGAGCCGACCAACCATCTGGATCTGGAGATGCGTCACGCACTGACCCTGGCGTTGCAGGAATTCGACGGCGCCATGGTGGTGGTCTCTCACGATCGCTATCTGCTGCGTAGTGTTGCCGATACCCTGTTGCTGGTCGCTGACGGTAACGTCACGCCCTTTGATGGCGATCTGGACGATTATCGCCAGTGGGTGCAGCAGCAGGAAAAAGCCTTTGCGGCCAACGCGCGGGAAAAAACCGCGCCCGGGATCAACAAAAAACAGCAACGCCAGCAAGCCGCCGAACAACGCCGCCAGATGCAACCGTTGCGCAACAGGATCAAAAAACTCGAGCAGCGGCTGGATACCCTGGCCATGCGCCAGGAAGAACTGCATGCACAACTGGCCGATAACAGCCTGTATGAAGAGGCGAATAAAGCCGAATTGCAGGAACTGCTCGCCAGACAGGCCGAGTTGCAACAGCAGCAACAGGCCACCGAAGCCGAGTGGCTGGAAGTGACCGAACAGCTTGAAGCATTCGAGCAGAACCAGACGGCATAAATTATTAACATCGTCATCCCGGAGTAGTCCGGGATCGATTCTTCCCGGTTACAGCACGCACAGCTACTGGATTCCGGCGGTCGCCGGAATGACAATTTTCTCAGAACTCAGAACTCAGAACTCAGAACTCAGAACTCAGAACTCAGAACTCAGAACTCAGAACTCAGAACTCAGAACTCAGAACTCAGAACTCAGAACTTGGGTCTTGTCATAGGGTAGGCCGGACATAGCAACGCGGTGTCCGGCAACCGGGTAGATGCCCGATACCACGTTGCTATATCGGGCCTACGACATTGGGAAGAAAAAAGCCTGATTTATGGATCGTAGGAGCGCCTCTGGCGCGACAGATGTGCCGTCGGCAAGGTTTGTCACGGCACAGCCGCTCCTACCTCATCATTTCACTGCCAACTTCCAACTCAGTCTGGTAGATGCCCGATAACGCGTTGCTATATCGGACCTACGATTGCCAACTCAGGGCTCAGAACTCGTTATCAGCTCAGGGTTTACCCTGATACCGTGTTTTGCCAGGGATGGCATGGATAGAGAATTGTTATATGATTAGAAGAGAAGATAACCGCTGATCGGACACGGAGGCCGACGCCTGTCGACATAACTGAACTGACGCCATGCTGTTTACAACAAAATCCAGAACTGACAAACCGGCCCCCGAGATCGATAGCAGCCAGTTCGGCCATTTCGGTAATCTCACCAAACCGTACAAAGAGGCTGAACGCAAGGACCTCGACAGGGAACGCTACCTGCAGACACTGACCAATTTTCAGCGGGCGCCGGTGAGGCTACTCGAAGAAGCCGTGCGTATCCAGGCCAACCTTAACCGCCTGAGAATGAAAGCGGAGAAACGCGATCAGTTGACCCAGGCGGTGCTGGGACAGATTTATCCGGTAGTGGCCATGTGGTATGAGAAATTCCAGGCTGAACAAAGTAGCCTGCCCGAGAGTAATGAACGGCGTAATGCTCTGGAAGCCAGTATCAAGGCGGTGGAGCAGGTGGCAATCAGCTACAAACTGTTATTCCACGCTGATTACAGTGCCAGCCCATCTGTTTTTGCGCGCCATCAACAGCCACTGTATGCGCGGGGGCTGCGGATTATCGAACTGTTGCGCCTGATTCAGCGCTTAAAGGCCCTGCGCTATCAGAAGATGAGCAAAACCGACTGGCTGGACGTTAACCAGGTGTTTTTCTCCATGCTGCTGCACAACAGCGTTGACGAACAGCTGGAATTGCTTGGCACAGTGGGGGTCCGAAGCCGTCAGGACAAGTCGGAACGTAGCAGCACTCCGAAGGGGTCGATGCAGGAGATTTATCTGTCCATCCAGTTATTCGGGCTGCTGGAGACCAACAGCTGGCCGACCGGTATGTTGTATGTTCCCGATGCCTATCTTACCGCTCTCGGAGCGGAGAGTTTTCAAATCAAGGCCGACGATCGGGCTCCGCTGCAACCGGGAACATTGGTGACCTATCTGCACAACAACGGTCCCCCGCAATTTCAACGCCGGGAAGATATTGGCGGTCCCAGTATTCTGTTCGATTATACCGGTTTGTATAACGCCCTGGTCAGGGAGCACGAGACCATTGGCAAAATGAAATTCCTTGGTAACTACGATCCCGGAAAACTGAGCAAGCCACTGCAGTCGGTCAAAGAGGAAGAACGTCTGCCGGTACTGGAATCGATGCTGGTCGGGCTTCGCCAGCGGACCCGACAACAAAAGCGTCATCGGGTACACACCTATGATGCCCTGCGGGTATACTTTGGTCGCGAAGAAGTCATGCGTCTGTTACGCGATATATCTTCCCGGGATTTGCAAAAAATTATGGATTCCCGCCAGTTCGTCGACAAGCTGGCCAGGCAGTCTTCCCTCCTGGCGGAAGATGATCGCTCACACATGGTGACCCAGTGGGCCATGATTAATTTCAGTTCGGGCGGGCTGTTGATCGGAACCGAAGAGACGGCATTCAGTACACCGATTAAAATCGGGCAGCTGGTGGCATTCGGTCCGGTCGATGCCGAGTTACACCGGTTAACCCTGGGGTATATCAATCGTTTGCACCGGACCGACGATCATCGTATCGAAGTGGCTATTGTTCGTCTTTCCACGCATGCCGAGGCCGTTGTTATCCAGAATGAACAGGATATCCAGGAAAAGTCCGGCCATGCGGCCATTCTGGTGAAGGATCTGGACAATCAGTGGAAACTCATCGTCACTCCGGGGCTGGAAGTGAAAAGCGGCGACCCGCTTAAATTGATTCGTAATGATGGAACGCGGTTACCTGTCAGACTGGGTGACGTCTGGCTGGTGAAAAAGGAATTCACTCAATACGAATTGCGCTCGCCAGGACTTGAATGAGTACTAAGTACTAAGTACTTAGTACTTAGTACTCTGAGGGTAGGCCGGACATAGCGAAGCGGTGTCCGGCAATCTGAATGTTGCCCGATACCGCTTTGCTATATCGGGCCTACAGCTAAGAACTTAGAACTTAGAACTAATCTTCTTTGATTCGCATCGACAGATCCACGGCCTGAACGTCCTTGGTGAGGGCGCCGACCGAGATGAAATCGACGCCGGTCTCGGCGACACTGCGAATATTGTCAAAGGTAATCCCGCCAGAGGCTTCCAGTTTGGCCCGGCCGCTGTTGAGTGTGACGGCCTGACGGAGTGCCCTGAGAGACATGTTATCGAGCAGGATTCTCTCCACGCCGGCCTGCAGGGCCTCGTCGAGTTGTTCCAGGTTTTCGACCTCTACTTCGATCTCAAGCTTCGGTGATAACCGCCGGGCGGTTTTAACGGCATTGAGTATGGAGCCGGCGGCGATGATATGGTTTTCCTTGATCAAGACCATGTCATACAGACCGATACGGTGGTTACTGCCTCCCCCGCAACTGACCGCGTATTTTTGCGCCAGGCGAAGTCCGGGCAGAGTTTTACGGGTATCCAGCACCTGCGCGTCGGTCCCGGCAATGCGATCCACATAATGGCGAGTCGTGGTGGCGGTGCCGGAGAGGGTTTGTAAAAAATTCAGTGCCGTCCGCTCGCCGGTGACCACCGGTCGTACCAGCCCCTGTAACTCGCAAAGAATCTGTTCTTCCTCAAGACGGTCACCATCGGCACAGTGCCAGTTGATCCTGATGGACGGATCGAGTTGACGAAAGACCTCTGCAAACCAGTCGCAGCCGGCGATCACGGCAGACTGCCGACTGATCACTGTCGCGGTTATCTGTTTATTCTCGGGCAACAGGACGGCTGTGACATCGCCACTGCCGATGTCCTCGGTCAGGGCCTGTTCGACCTGGTGTTGAATCAGTTGCGAAGAGATAGTAAAGGGCATACACGGCCTTTATTTTGCGTCGGCAAAGCCGATGATCACATTGCGTAACTCACGGTTGAGTCGTTCGTTGAGATTATCCATGGCGCGTTGGCGGGCCAGTAACGGACGACTGGCGGCCTGCTTGACTTCCCAACGATGGCTGCCCTGTACGGCATCATCGTTCAGTGAGGTCAGTACAATTTGCAAGGTGCCGTGAACCCAGTGCCAGTTCTGTTCGGGAAAAGTCGACAGATCCAGATAGGCCTCGAGCCGGAAATTGGCATTGTCATTGACCTGGCTGAAACCGGCTTCCGCCAGGGCGCCGTCGATGATAGCGGGTAACTGCCCGCTGGCGTCCTGCTGGATGCGGGTCTGGATACGAATACGCTGTGCCAGCGCATGGCGATCCTGTAATAACTGACCGAGATCATAGCGCTTACGTACGCCGATACCGCCCGGATCGGTCACCTGTAATTGACGTTGCAGGGCACGACGTTGCAACTGTGTTTCGACCGCCCGGTTTGCCTCGCCCAGTTGCCGCAGAATATTGTCTTGCTGGCGGGCCGTGTCAATGGCGCTGGCGGTCAGGGTATCCAGATGCTGGATCTCTTCGCGTAATTGCTGTCCCGCCTTGAGTCGATCCAGTACGGCAAGGGCATAGTGACGTCCGGTTTCGGGGTCCTGCCAGATCTCGGCGATGTCAATGTGCGACAGGGTCTGATCGGTGCGGGTGCTGATCTGGCGCGAGACGGCGGATTCGAGGCTGGCCCGGGTCTGTTCGCCACTGCCTGTGGTGCGGCTGTATTCGGTAATGTCCTGACTCTGTTCACTGATGCTGACTTCAAATATCTTGGCCAGATCGGCCCGGGCCCGATCCCGGGCGACGGCAGCATGATCAGCCTCGCCCCGGCCGATCAGATACTGTTCAGCCGGATAGGCCGGGCTGTTGCCGTTGATCCATGCTGGCATGCCCGAATCCGTATCCGGCGAGGCGCAGCCACCCAGTACGGCGAGCAGTGCTGTGAAGATGACAGGATAAATCACACTGGCTGGATTGTGCATGTTAATGCCTCGTTGTTGAATAACTCGGGAACCATAAATAGGAAACATAACGTTTGCTGCCAGCTGTCAGTTTGACCTGCCCCAGTTGCCGGTTGTGAGTCACCTGGCCGTCCCGTCCGATCAGTTCCAGGCTGACAGTATAGTCCCCTGGCGGGAGTGTGACACGCGCCATCTGGATTTCGCCGGGCAGGGTTAGCCAGCTGCGTGTATCGGCCTGCTCGGAAACGACGCCGGCGATGTTCATCAACAGCCCGGCCAGGCCATTATTTTCCCCGGCCTGGCGCGACATTTTATATTTGACCACCGCCCGCGCCAGCGCCCGGGCGGTAATCGCGGGCATATTCTCCTGCAGGGTTCGCAGCGCAATGCCGCTGATATCTTCCATCAATTCCGTCCGGACTCGTTGTCCGGCGACCATGACCCGGGCGTGACTCAGGTGGCTGTTACGCGGCTCATACACGGGCAGGGCGAAATGGACCAGATAACCGGTGGCGGGATCCACCTGGGCGAGCCGTTGCGAGCGTTTTATGGGCGCCAGATCCTTGTGAAACAGAACAATCAGCTCACCCTTTTCGCGATCGAGGTTCCGGGCCTCGACTTCGAAGCGTTCCCGATAGCGGTTATACTCCTCGCTCAGGCCCAGTTGTCGACTGAAGCGTAACAGATCCTGTTTGAGTATCCGGGGGATACTGATCCCGTAGGTTTTTTGATGTTCCAGGTAGGCGTTGTAAGCCTTGCGGTAGGCGATCAGGGCGTCGTCGATTTCGCCCAGTTGTTCGTAAATCAGGCCAGTGAGATAACGCACAAAGGGGTCGATACTCAATATGGAATCGGGATCGGCTTCCTGTAGCTGACGCAGGCGTACATTGATCTGCAGCGCTTCCACACGCGCCGCGTCTGCCTGGTTTTGCAGCAGATAGTTAATTGCCGCGTAGACATGTAGCATCAGTTGTTCCAGCGATGAGCCGGTATAGGTTCGGGTACCGTCGTTAATGAAAAAGGCGGCACTCTCCTCAGAGATACTGGTGGCCTGATATTGTTCGATGATTTCTTTGGCCTGTTCAAACTCATCATTGCTGGCGGCGTAATCGCCGAGCATATGCAGAAACATGGCCCTGTTCAGATGATAGAGCAGCCGGTTACGTTCGGGCTGGTGCTGTTTTTCCAGGGCCGTTAGCGCGGCGGCGGGGTCCTGGCTGGCAAGGGTCTGGATTTCCTGTTCGAAGTTACGGCTGTAGCTGGCACACCCGGCTTGCAGCAAAAGCAGAACGCCGGCCAATAGATAGCCGGCGTAATGGCATGGGCGTTGTAACACGCGCGACAACATGGGTCAGTCCTGACCCGCCGGTTAAAAGCGCAGTTTGCTATTGGCGACCTCTTTTTTGATCTTCTTTTGACCGACCCAGACCTTGCGGTTGTCCTTCAGGCTGATCAGGGTCAGATCCACCTGGTAATAACGCACCTGGGTGCGGCCTTCCATATCGATGATAGTGTTGATCTGACCGCTGAGCATGAAATCGGCGCCATATTCCTGGCCCATGGCCTTGCGGGTTTCGGCACTGGCGTGAATATCCTGATCCAGGCGTTCATCACGGATTTCCTGACGTTCCTCGCTTGAGGCAACGAAAGTGACCCGGCCGGAGTTGGTCAGCTCACGCTGGATATCATTGACGAAGGTATTGGTGTTGATATGTTCGTGGCTCAGATTACGCACAGTGCCGACAATGACTGCTGGCTGCTTGCCGGTGCGGCGCCTGAAGTCGTTGACCCAGGGGCGCGATAACATATCATTGATCATCTCTTCGGAGACCAGGCGTG
This sequence comes from Thiohalophilus sp., assembly GCF_046483665.1. Lineage (GTDB taxonomy): Bacteria > Pseudomonadota > Gammaproteobacteria > UBA6429 > Thiohalophilaceae > Thiohalophilus. The sequence continues at coordinate 8,544 of NZ_JAWOCR010000026.1, forward strand.
AGTCGGTATCGTTCCAGGCGCCGCTGAGATCGCGAACTTCGTCGGCTTCCAGTCGTTCAACCCGGGTGCCACAACCGGTGAGTCCCGCCACCAGAGTCATACCGGCAAATAAAAGCGAAAGGGTTCGAATCGTACGAGACGGCATACTCAGTTCTCCTGTGCCAGGTTATCAAAAATGTTGTCGCCCTGATTACTGATATAGCGTTTCAGATCGGCGTTCATGTCGTTGACCCTCTCCAGGGTGTTCTGCATCTGTGCCATATCCAGTTCAGCAATGGACCAGACATCGCCTGTTTCCTCGTCTTTCCAGCGGCCGATGATCTTCACCCCGGTCAGATTTACTCTGGTCAGGTTATCGATTTGTCGCGAGACGGTTTGCCGGTTGATCGAACGCCCGGCACTGGCCGCGTGATCACTGTAATCGCGACTGACCACATCCATGTAGGAACTGAGAATGCGCGCGACTTCGGCCCGGGCCCGGTTATCGGCGGTGGACAGCTGCAGGGCATTGTCACCCATCGGCGGGGCATGCCCGACTCCGTGAAACAGGCGACCGTCACGGTCGTTCAGGTATTGTGTGCCTTCGTTGACCCAGTCGGGGGCGCCGCGCATGCCCAGATCGCTTTCCACCTGGGTTTTGCCACCACAGGCCGTCAGCCCCACCACGAGGCTGATGAGCAATCCCTGTTTCAGGAGCTGCAATTTGTTCATTGGTCGATCTCCTTGTCGATAGATGCCACAGCAGGCCGGGTTCATCGTCTCATTCTAGCGCGCTCAGCCTGGCATGCGACGGAAATAATCGTCGGACAGCTTTTTCGCCAGCCCGGCCAGCAGGATCAGACTGATCAGGTTGGGGGCGGCCATCAGAATATTGGCGATATCGGCGAAGTTCCAGACCAGTTGCAGCGGGACATAGGCACCGACCACCACCAGCACAGTGAACACGATGCGGTAGGGCATCACTGCCCGTGCGCCAAACAGGAACTCGGCGCTACGGTCGCCGTAATAGGACCAGGCAATCATGGTCGAGTAGGCGAAAAAGACCAGCCCGATACCGACCACCCAGCTGCCGATCCTGCCCAGCCCCTGTTCGAAGGCATAGGCCGACAGGGCGGCGCCTTCCAGGCCGTCGGGTCGTGCGTCGCCCCAGGCACCCATGATCACGATGACCAGCGCAGTCATGGTGCAGATGACGATGGTATCGATGAACGGACCCATCATGGCCACCAGGCCTTCGCGGGCCGGCTCAGTGGTGCGCGCCGCGGCATGGGCCATGGGGGCCGAGCCCAGCCCGGCCTCGTTGGAGAAGACACCGCGCGCCACCCCGTACTGGATGGCCGCGCCGATGGCGCCGCCGCCGGCGGCCCAGGGATTCAATGCCAGGTTAAAGATGGTGGCAAAGGCCGCGGGAATCTTGTCGAGGTTCAAAAACAGTACCAGCAAGGCCGCGCCGCAATAGAACACGGCCATAATCGGTACGATACGCGAGGTAACACGGGCGATCCGTTTGATCCCGCCAATGATCACCAGCCCGACCAGAATGGCAATGATGACGCCGATCCCGAGCCGGTAATCAATGATGCCGGGGAAGACATAGGCCAGCCCGTCCACCACCGAGTTGGCCTGTACCATATTGCCGATCCCGAACGAGGCAATCAGGGTGAAAGCGGCAAACAGTACCGCCAGGGTCTTGAAGTTCAGACCGTAGAGCAGGGTGTACATCGGTCCGCCGGAGACCGAGCCGTCGGGATGAAAGCGGCGAAACTTGAGCGCCAGCGAGCAGGAGGCAAACTTGGTGGCCATGCCCACCAGCGCGGTAATCCACATCCAGAATACGGCGCCGGGGCCACCAAAGGCGATGGCGGTGGCGACCCCGGCGATATTACCGGTCCCGACGGTCGCCGACAGGGCGGTGGATAAGGCCTGAAAGTGCGTCACCTCGCCGGGATCCAACGGTTTGTCGTATTTGCCTCGAATGATTTGCCAGGAATGTTGGAAGCCGCGGATCTGGACAAAGCGCAGCCGAATCGTCAGGTAGAGGCCGGTGCCCACCAGCAGGATGATCGAGGGAATGCCCCAGGCATATCCCGAGACGATGCCGGTCCAGTCGGTCAATCGGGCCAACAGGTTATCCATACGGTTTCTCCCGTGATTATTGTTTTATGCCGTCAGGATGGGGGATACGAGTCCGCTTCTGATATTAACAGCCCGCGGACAATGGTGTAATGTTAAGCGCACAAATTTGCGGTATCCGGGACACATGTCGCCCGTAGCAGGACTCTAGAAGGACAACGGATTCTCCCATGCAGATCGATCCCCACACCGGGCTGTTACAGGGGGCGCGCCAGTGTCCTTCGCCCAATTACAATGCCCGGCCCCATCCCGGGGATATCTCTCTGCTGGTGATCCACGGTATCAGCCTGCCGCCAAAGCAATTCGGCGGGGACGCCATTGATCGTTTTTTCACCAACTGCCTGGATCCGGCCCAGCATCCCTATTTTCAGGAGATCTGCAATCTGCAGGTGTCGGCGCACCTGTTGATCCGCCGTGACGGCGAGCTGGTCCAGTACGTGCCTTTTATCGAGCGGGCCTGGCATGCCGGTGATTCACAATTTGCCGGCCGCACCAATTGCAACGATTTCTCCATTGGCATCGAGCTGGAAGGCAGTGATGACCTGCCCTACGAGCCGGTTCAATACCGGCAGCTGGTGGCGGTGACCCGTCTGCTGCAACAAGCCTATCCGGCGATCACCCGCGAGCGGATCGTCGGCCATTGCGATATCGCCCCGGGGCGCAAGACCGATCCCGGCCCGGCGTTTGACTGGGGTCGCCTGATGGCGGCGTTATAGTGTGCCGCAAAGCTTGATATTTACACCTTTTATATAGACACTTGGCATCATGAATCTGATAAGTATATTGCTGGCATTGGCGGTGGAGTTCTTCTACAAGCCGGTGTCCGACCTGCGCCGTTTCGACTGGTTCGATCGCTACCACGAAACCCTCTATCATAAACTCGAGGGCCAGCCCCTGCGAGACGGGCCAGTGGGGGTGATCCTGCTGATCGGGCTGGTGGTGCTGGCAGTCTGGATCGTGCTGGCCGCACTGGGCGCGCTGACCGGTTTACTGGCTTTCCTGTTCGGACTGGTCGTGCTGATTTTCACGCTCGGGCCACGCGATCTGGACGAGGATGTCCAGCGGGTATTGACTGCCCTGGAGCGGGACGATCCCGAAGCAGCTGCGTTGGCCGCCTGCCAGCTGGGTGACGAGACGGAAATTACCGCCGAATCCACGGCCGAACTGGTTCAGCAAGTCCGCGATCGGATCCTGGTGGAAGCCAACACGCGAATGTTCGGTGTACTGTTCTGGTTCCTGATTCTCGGACCGGTCGGAGCGGTATTGTTTCGACTCGGTTGCCACGTCCGGCAGCAAACATCAGTCACGGACGAATATCGCAACGCCGCTCGCGATCTGTATCAGATTCTCGCCTGGATTCCGGCCCGACTCACCGTGCTGTGCTACGCCCTGGCCGGCAACTTTGTCGATACTCTCAGTCACTGGCAGAGTCCTGCCGACATCTGGCAGCGTGACAGCGACGCTTTCTTGATTGAAAGCGGCACGGGTGCCATTGCCGGCGAATACAAGGAAATCGAGGAGTCAGCCGTTGTCGACACCGCCCCGGTGCAACATGCTCTTGCCCTGGTCAAGCGGGCGCTGATCGTCTGGGTGGTCCTGCTCGCGTTGTTGACCCTGATGGGTCTGATTTTCTGATTCCTGTTTCAACTCATGCAACATTTAATCCTCGGCGGTATCCGTTCCGGTAAAAGTCGCTATACCCAGCAATTGGCCGAGCAGAGCAACAAGCCTGTCACACTGATTGCAACGGCCACAGCCGGTGATGACGAGATGCTTGAACGCATTCGCCGTCATCAACAGGATCGACCCGCCAACTGGCAGGTCATTGAAGAGCCGCTGGCGCTGGGGCATGTCCTGGACAAAAATGATGATCCCGAAGCGCTCATACTGATCGATTGTCTGACCCTGTGGCTGACCAACCTGCTGCTCGATAGTGATCCGCAACGTCTGGAACAGGAACAGAACCAGTTACTGGCCTGCCTGCCGTCATTGCAGGCCGAACTGTTGTTGGTCAGTAACGAAGTCGGGCAGGGAATCATTCCCGTCGATCCGCTTTCCCGCCGCTTTGCCGATGAAACCGGTCGCCTGCATCAGCGTCTCGCCGAGGTCTGTGATCGGGTGACGATGGTCACCGCCGGACTGCCGCAAATCCTCAAAGGATAAGTTATGACGTTGCACTGGTGGCAACAGCCTGTCAAAGCGATCGATGCCGATGCGCAACAGGCCGCGCAACAGCGTCAGAGCCAGCTGACCAAACCGCCCGGTTCGCTGGGCCAGCTGGAATCGCTGGCCATCCAACTGGCGGGTTTACAATCAAACGCGAATCCTGTGATCAAACAGTGCTGGATGGCGGTATTTGCCGCCGATCACGGCATCGCCCGGCAGGGCGTATCGGCGTTTCCGCAAATTGTCACCACCGAGATGGTGCGCAACTTTGCCCGTGGCGGTGCCGCGATCAGCGTCCTGGCGGCAGAACAGAATGCCCGCCTGGAAGTCGTTAATGTCGGCACCGCGCACGAACCCGGTGAACTGCCGGGGGTTATCGATCAGCGCATTGGCGAAGGCACGGCCGACTTCAGTCAGCAACCGGCCATGACACCTGAGCAAAGGCTGCAGGCACTGGATGCCGGCCGTGATTCGGTGCAACGCGCACTGGATGCCGGAAGTCACTTATATATCGGTGGCGAGATGGGTATTGCCAATACCACCTCGGCTACCGCGTTGGGCTGCGTATTGTTGCAGCAACCGGCTGGGGAGTTGGTCGGACCTGGCACCGGACTGGATGACAGCGGGATCCGGCATAAGGCGACAGTCATCGATGCGGCGATCGACCGACACAATATTGATCCGGCTGATGTGCAACAGGTGCTTGACTGTTTCGGCGGCTTCGAGATTGCAGCACTGAGCGGCGCGTTTATACATGCCGCCCAGCAAGGCCTGCCGGTGCTGGTCGACGGTTTTATCTGCAGTGTGGCAGCATTGATCGCCGAAAAGCTCTTGCCGGGTACCCGGCAATGGTTTATCTACAGTCATTACTCCGCCGAGCCCGGTCACCGGGCGATCCTGGATGCCCTGCAGGCCGAGCCATTACTCGATCTCGGCATGCGTCTGGGCGAGGGCAGCGGCGCAGCCGTCGCGCTGTCATTGTTGCGTCATGCCTGCGCCCTGCATAACGGCATGGCCACCTTCGAAGAGGCGGCGGTGTCAAACAAAGATGCGGAAGATGATTGACTGCCGTGCCACTTCTTTAGTCTTCCGGGAATTAATGTGGAGGAGGCAAAGGCGCGGAGTTTATACAATAAGGTTATTTATTTTCTCCACGAACTCCGCGTTAATAATCAGTTTGTAGAATATGTGTCATCGTGATGAATAAATTCATGACCCGACAGTACGGCAGGTCAGGTCGTGCAGCGCGCTATCTGACACCCTTCGATTCGCTGGTGTTCCTCTTCTTTAATCTTCCGGGAATCAACGCAGAGGACGGGGAGGTTCAAAAGCGTAGAGATTTTAAAATAAGATTTTTGTTTTCTCCGCGGCTCTGCGCCTCCGCGTTATTAATCAGGATGTAGAATCCGTGTAATAGTGATGAACAAACCCATGACTCAACAGAATGTAACCACGACCATTGATCTGCTGCGCCACGGCGAGCCGGTGGGTGGCAAGAAGTACCGGGGCCAGGTGGACGATCCGCTGAGCGAGCTGGGCTGGCGGCAGATGCGCGAGGCGGTGGCGGATCACTGTCCCTGGGATCGTATTGTTACATCCAGCTTGTGCCGCTGTCAGGATTTTGCCCGCGAACTGGCCGCGCGACATAACCTGCCGTTACGGGCAGAATCGCGACTGATGGAGATCGGTTTTGGCGAATGGGAAGGGCGGACTGCCGAAGATCTGATGGCCGAGGATCAGCAACGATTGTTCCGTTTCTGGTCCGACCCACTGAACAACACACCGCCGGGTGCGGAAACCCTGCATGAGTTCGAGCAGCGGGTGATCGCCGCCTGGGATGAACTGTTGCAACAGCATGCCGGTGAACATCTGCTGATGGTAGGCCATGCCGGGATGATCCGCATGATTGTTCGTCATGTGCTGGCCATGCCGCTGGAGAGCATGTTTCGCCTGCGGGTGGATCTCGCCGGCTTCACCCGTATCGAGATCGAAATCCATGAAGGCCAGCAACTGCCCCGGCTCATCTTTCACGGCGGCCAACCCGCATGATGTTACTGCAGGCTTTCATCACCGCCCTGCAGTTGCTGACCCGGATTCCTTTGCGAATTCCCCGCTATGATCCGGACAGCCAGGCGAAGGTGGCCGGTTACGCTGTGCTGTTCTATCCCGTGGTGGGACTGCTGATCGGTGGCTTGTTGGCGTTATTGCTCGGTTTGTTACAGCTGATCGGGCAAAGCGAGGCCTATCTGCTGCACGGCGCCCTGCTGATAACCTGCTGGGTGATCATTAGCGGGGCCCTGCATCTCGACGGACTGGCCGACAGCGCCGATGCCTGGCTGGGCGGTTTCGGTGATCGGGAGCGTACCCTGGCAATCATGAAAGATCCCTGCGCCGGCCCGGCAGGAGTAACCGCGATCATCGTGATCCTGCTAGTCAAATTCGCCGCACTCAGCGAGCTGACCCGGACACTCTGGCCAGCCTTGCTGGTAATTCCGGTGCTGGCTCGCCTGCAGGTGGTGTTGCTGTTTCTGACGACAGCCTATGTACGCCCCGGCGGCATGGGTGCGTCGGCCACAGACTTTCTGCCACGCAAGACAGCCTGGGCATGGCTGCTGTTGATCGCCATGGCCGTCATCGCGTTTATTGATACAGGCTGGATGTTAATCGTGGCGATGGGGCTGGTATTTGTCGTGCTGCGTGCGATCATGCAGCAACGTCTCGGCGGTACCACCGGCGACACCGCCGGCGCCCTGATCGAAATCACCGAAGCAGTCTTGCTGTGTCTTATAGTACTTAGTACTTAGTACTTAGTACTTAGTACTTAGTACTTAGTACTTGGTTCTTGGTTCTTGGTTCTTGGTTTTAAGTCCTGAATCCTGGGTATCAGCCTGCTCCACGTCATGCCGGCGCAGGCCGGCATCCAGTCCTGAATCGGGGGTAAGCTGGATTCAGGCGCAAGACCGGAATGATGGCATGAGCACTCAGCATTATTTTTCTGCCAACTGCCGACTCATCTCAGCCGTGCAGGTCGCGCTGGCGATAGCCTGCGTGACATCTCTCGAAGGAAGCTGAGTTCTGAGTTATGGCTCCTGAGTATCAGCCTGCTCCACGTCATGCCGGCGCAGGCCGGCATCCAGTCCTGAATCGGGGAACAACCTGGATTCAGGCGCAAGGTCAGAATGACGTCATGAGTACTTGGCACTCAGCACTTATCCCCTTTCGATGATCGCCGACAGCTTCGGCATGTCCAGTGACTGTTCCAGCGTGGCGGCCAGCCGGTCGATGTCGGCTTCCTGGAGTTGTTGATAGTCAGGCTGTTGTGCCGATTGCCGGGCAAGCCCCGCCCATTCCAGCAGCGCCTCGCAGGCCAGCGGTTCGTCGAACAGGCCGTGTAAATAGGTGCCCATGACATTGTTGTCGCTCGAGATCGCGCCGTCGTGGCGATCGTCGAGAATGACAGCGGGGGAGGAACAGGCGGGACCGTGGGTGTGGCCCATATGGATCTCATAACCGCTGACCGGCGTATCGGCGATCGCCAGCCGACCGTGTACATTGTGTAGTTGTTTGGCCGGTTCCAGGGTGGTTGCCATTTGCAGATAGCCGAGGCCAGCCGTGGAGCCGGGCGGACCTTCCAGGCCCTGCGGATCGTGCAGCTGTTCGCCCAGCATCTGAAAGCCGCCGCAGATGCCGATCAGTTTGCCAGCGTAACGCAGGTGGCGGGCGATGGCCTGATCCCAGCCGTGGTCCTGTAACCATTGACGATCAGCGCGCACGTTCTTGCTGCCCGGCAGGAGAATCAGATCCGCCGGTGGAATCGGATCGTTGGGACCGATATAACGAAAGTTGATGCGCGGGTCCACGCGCAGGGGATTGAAGTCGGTGTGGTTGCTGATCCGCGGCAGCAGCGGGACGATGACATCAAAAGTACTGTCGTTGTCGCACTGTTGTTCCAGGTTCAGGCTATCCTCGGCGTCGATCTGCAAGTTGGGCAGATACGGGATCACCCCCAGCACCGGCATCCCGGTTTCTCGCTCCAGCCAGTCGAGGCCCGGTTGCAGCAGACTGACGTCGCCGCGAAAGCGATTGATAATAAAGCCTTTGATTCGCTCGCGTTCCGAGGGGTTGAGTAGTTGTACGGTGCCGACCAGCTGGGCGAAGACGCCGCCGCGATCGATGTCGGCCACCAGCACCACCGGGCAGTCCACGGCCTCGGCGAACCCCATGTTGGCGATGTCATGTTCGCGCAGGTTGATTTCGGCGGGGCTGCCGGCGCCCTCGACCAGTAGCAGCTCATACTGATCCGTCAGCCGTTGCCAGGAGTCCAGCACCGCAGTTTTCGCGGTCTGTTTGTATTGGTGGTATTCTACCGCGTCCATATTTTGCCGTGCCTGACCCTGAATGATGATCTGGGCACCGGTGTCGCTGGCCGGCTTGATCAGTACCGGGTTCATGTCCGTGTGGGGTGCCAGCCGCGCGGCCCGGGCCTGGACCGCCTGGGCCCGGCCGATCTCGCCGCCATCGGCGGACACCGCGCTGTTGAGCGCCATGTTCTGCGGCTTGAAAGGGGCGACGCGTTGCCCGCGATCAGCAAACAGCCGGCACAGGCCGGTGACCATGATGCTTTTGCCGGCATCGGAGGTGGTGCCCTGAATCATCAGGGCGCGACAGGTTTTCAAAACAACATCCATTATCCCGTGAAACAAGCCGCCCATTTTAATACAGAACGCCCCCGCGCCGGGTCCCGAATCCGCGCATGTTGAGCGCGGCGATTGTGCTGGCGGCGGTGCTGCTGGACCAGTTACTGGGCGATCCCCGCCGTTATCATCCGCTGGCCGGTTTCGGCCGGCTGGTTCTGTGGCTGGAGCCCCGGCTTTACGGGCCGCCCTCGTTGCGTGGCGGGCGGCGGCGCTGGCGCGGGGCGCTCGCCTGGTTACTGCTGGTGATGCCGCCGATGGTGCTGACCATCTGGCTGGTGGCGATCCTGCCGCTGTGGGGCGCGGCGGCGATCGAGGTGCTGCTGCTCTATCTGGCCCTGGGGAACTGTTCTCTGGCACAGCATGCACGACGGGTCGCCGATAAGCTGGAGCAGGAGGATCTGGGTGGCGCACGCCACGCCGTGGGGATGATGGTCAGTCGCGATACGCAGACGCTGGATGACTCTCAAATCAGCGCCGCCACGGTGGAGTCGGTGCTGGAGAACGGCAACGATGCGGTGTTCGCCACCCTGTTCTGGTTTCTGCTCCTGGGCGCGCCGGGGGTGGTGCTGTTTCGTCTGGCCAATACGCTGGATGCCATGTGGGGCTATCGCAACGACCGCTACCGGGACTTCGGCACACTGGCGGCGCGCCTGGACGATCTTCTGAACTGGATCCCGGCCCGGCTGACTGCGCTCGGTTACGCCCTGCTGGGCCACACCCGACAGGCCCTGCGTTGTTGGCGGGCGCAGGCGCGTCACTGGGAGGGGATCAATCCCGGCGCGGTGATGGCCAGCGGCGCCGGGGCGCTGAACCGGACCCTGGGCGGGGCGGTGCAGTATCATGGCGCGCTGCGCGAGCGGCCGCCGCTGGGCGCCGGCCCCCCTGCCCGGGTGGGTGATATCGCCCGGTCGGTGCGTCTCGTACAATACACGCTGATTTTATGGCTGGTGATCATCGCGATCGGAGGAGGGCTGTTTGCCGCAACATGGGGGTAATTTGCTGGAGGCGGCGCGCCGTTACGGGCGGGCGCCGGAGCAGTGGCTGGATCTGTCCACCGGGATCAATCCCGCGGCCTATCCGGTGCCGGCGCTGCCGGACCGGGTCTGGCAGCAGTTGCCCCAGCAGAGCGACGGGCTGATCGACGCCGCCCTTGAGTATTACGGCGCGCCCGCCGCCCTGCCGGTGGCCGGCTCGCAGCAGGCCATCCAGCTGTTGCCGAGCCTGCGCGCCCCCGGTCGCGTCGGGGTGCTCGCGCCGAGCTACAACGAACACGGCTATCGCTGGGAGCAGGCCGGCCATACGCGGGTGGCACTGCATCCCGACACCATCGAGTCCCGGCTCGACACCCAGATCGACTCACTGGATGTGCTGGTGGTGGTCAATCCCAACAATCCGACCGGCCACTGTTTTGCGCCGGCGCAACTGCTTGAGTGGCACCGGCGCCTGCAGGCCCGGGGCGGCTGGCTGGTGGTGGACGAGGCCTTTATCGACTGTACCCGCGAACAGAGCCTCGTCACTTATAGCGATCGTCCGGGGCTGATCGTGCTGCGCTCTATCGGCAAGTTCTTCGGGTTGCCGGGGCTGCGCGGCGGCTTCGTGCTGGCCGAGGTCGGGCTGCAGGCGGCGCTGGACGAGCGACTGGGTCCCTGGGCGGTCGCCGGCCCGGCTCGCTTTATCATGCAGTTGGCATTGCAGGATAAAACCTGGCAGCAACGCATGCGTGAGCAGCTGCCCCGGGCCGGCGAACGGCTGGTGCAATTGCTTACCGAACACGACTTGTCGGTGGGTGGGTACTCGCCGTTGTTTGTCTGGCTGCCGACAGCGGACGCTTACGCATTGCACGAGCAACTGGCCCAACACGGCATCTGGAGCCGCTATTTTGACCCGGCCGCTGGCGGTCCCGGGCTGCGCCTGGGGCTGCCGGGTGCGGAGAGCGAGTGGCAGCGACTGGAAAGCGCGCTGACGGCAATTCATCCATCTACTTATAATAAAGCGGCCCACGCATGAACTATCGTTTGATCCCCATCGTGTGGCTCTGTTTCCTCGCCGGCTTCGCGAGTGCCGGGACACGCAGCGTCACCGACTACACCGGCCAGAAAGTCCGGCTGGCGCAGCCGGCGCAACGCATCGTCAGTCTGGCCCCGCATGTGACCGAACTGTTGTTCAGCATCGGCGCCGGTGAGCGCGTGGTGGGGGCGGTCAATTACAGTGATTATCCCGAGGCGGCCGAATCGATTCCCCGGGTCGGCGGGTATAACGCCCTGGATCTGGAACGTATCGTGGCGCTGGAGCCCGATCTGGTCGTCGGCTGGCAAAGCGGCAACAACCCGGCGGATCTGGAAAAACTGCGGCGTTTCGACCTGCCGTTGTTCATCAATGAGCCCCGTCGCCTGACTGATATTCCCGAGACCCTGCGCCGCCTGGCCGTGTTGACGGCGACCGAAAAACGGGCCGAGGCTGTGATCGCCGATTTCGAGGCCCGGCTGGAAGAGCTACGGCGCTTCAGTGACCGGCAACCGATCAAGGTTTTTTATCAGATCTGGGATCGACCGCTGATGAGCGTCAACGACGAACACCTGATCGGCGATGTGATCCGTCTGTGCGGCGGGCGTAACGTCTTCGGTGAGACTGTCAGCCTGACGCCGCAGGTCTCGGAAGAGTCGGTGATCGCCAGGGCGCCGCAGGCCATCGTGATCGGGGGTATGGGCGAGCAACATGCCGAATGGCTCGACCGCTGGCGGCGCTGGGAGTCGATACCGGCAGTGGCGCACCATCACCTGTTTATGATCAATCCCGACCACCTGCAGCGTCACACCGTGCGTATTCTGCAGGGTGCCGAGACCCTTTGTGGCCAGCTTCAGCAGGTTCGCGACGCACAAAATTAGTGTCAATAATGTAAAGAATTACCGTTGTGTGACGCTAACCCTGTATTGGGGTAAACCCCTGCAACGATGCAGCAATTTTTACCTGTTGGTAATGATTTGATTATCAAGCAGTTATGGACGAAGGGCCCATGAAAAAGAATTATCCTGTCACCAACCTCGAAAAGGAATACAGCGAAGATCTGCGGATTATTACCACCACCGATCTCAAAGGGATTATCACCTACGCCAATGACGCATTTGTCGAGGTCAGCGGTTTCTCGCGCGAGGAGCTGGTGGGCAAAAACCACAACGTGGTGCGTCACCCCGATATGCCGCCAGCGGCGTACGAGGATATGTGGCAGACCCTTAAGGCCGGCAAGCAGTGGATGGGCATTGTTAAAAATCGCTGTAAAAATGGCGATCATTACTGGGTTCAGGCCCATGTCACGCCGGTCTACAGCCACGGCGAGATGAGCGGTTACCAGTCGGTGCGAATATTGCCCAAACGGGAATGGGTCCACCGGGCCGAGCGAGTCTACGCCCGGCTCAATGCCGGCAAAAAGCCGTTTTCCTGGCTAATGAAACTGGCCTGTGCGGCGCGGCGCACAGGCAAATATTTGTTGATCCTGTTACCGCTGGTGATCGCTGCCGGTTTGCTGGGCCAGCTGGCCTGGCCCTATCTGCTGGGCGGCGCGCTGGTCTCCTTGCCGGTAGCCACGCTGCTGTCGTATGGGGAGGGGCGCATTCTGAAAAAGCGGGCGCACCTGGCAAGGGAGGTCTTCGACAATGCGTTGGCGCAATGGATTTTCACCGGCCGGCTTAGCGGAGTCGGCGTCTATGAACTGGGCCTGATTACCCAGCAGGCGATGCTGCGCACCATTCTGGGTACAGTCGGTGACTCGGCCATCAGACTTGGCGATCTCGCCAACGACAATACCAGTGTGGTGGAACAAACCCGCCAGGGTGTGCAGCGTCAGTGCGATGAAATCGATCAGGTCGCCACCGCCATGAACGAGATGGCGGCCACGGTGCAGGAAGTGGCACAGAATACCGAGAACGCCAGGGGCGCTGCCAATGAAGCCACCGAACAGGCCCGGACCGGAGCATTAACCGTGACCGAGGCGATCGGCGTGATCGAAAATCTGTCGGAAAGCGTCAAGCAGGCCCAGCAGGTCATCCAGAAACTCTCCGAGGACAGTACTTCTATCGGCAGCGTGCTGGAGGTGATTACGGGCATTGCCGAGCAGACCAACCTGCTGGCCCTGAATGCCGCGATCGAGGCGGCGCGGGCTGGTGAGCAGGGCCGCGGCTTTGCCGTGGTTGCGGATGAAGTGCGGACCCTGGCACAACGGACCCAGGATTCCACCAAGGAAATTCATGCGATCGTCGAGCGCATTCAGGCTGGTGTGCAACACGTGGTCAACGAAATGGGCGACGTGACTGAAAAGGCCGAACACGGTGTCATGCAGGTGGAAGAGTCCGCCATGGCCCTGTCGGAGATCTCCGGTACGGTTACCGCCATTAACGACATGAACACCCAGATAGCCAGTGCTGCCGAGGAACAAAGTGCCGTGGCCGAGGAGGTCAATCGCAACATCATTAACATCAACCAGGTCTCGCAGGAGACCGCCGATGGCGCGAAAGTCATGTCGAAAAGCAGCCAGCACCTCTCCGAAATGGTCATGGAACTGCGCTCCATGGTCCACCAGTTCAGCAAATAAATATAACAGGGACGAGGTAGGAGGGACGAGTAAAGCACCAGCACCGAAGTTTGTAGAAGCGTCTTCGGCGCGACAGAGCGTGCGGTGGGCAGGAAAATAGTACTGGTGCTGTGTCGTTGTGGGGCCTTTAGCCGCGACCGGTTGAATCTGCGGCCAGTCGCCGACGAACTCGCCTCCCACCATGGGCAGCATTTGCGACTTGCGCCAGTATGATGCGGGCGCAGACTGATACTCAGAACTCAGAACTCAGAACTCAGAACTCAGAACTCAGAACTCAGAACTCAGAACTCAGAACTCAGAACTCAGAACTCAGAACTCAGAACTCAGAACTCAGAACTCAGAACTCAGAACTCACG
>NZ_JAWOCR010000042.1:0-37391 GCF_046483665.1 Thiohalophilus sp.
GAATCCTGATTTGCTGATTTTGGCATGGCTACCGGTATTGATCATGATGGTGGTTATGCTGGCGGGAGTGCTCATCATCTGGCAACGCAAGGACAAGTCGGAGAACAGGGAACTGTCTGTGACCAATCCGTTTCAAATCAAGATGGCATTGCAGTTTGGACTGTTTCTGGCTGTCATCATGTTACTTGCCGAGGCTGCCAAGACCTGGCTGGGTGACACTGGCATTTATCTGGTAGCTATGATCTCGGGTATTGCTGATGTAGATGCCATTACGCTGTCCCTCGCCTCCATGGCCAAAAACGATCTGGCAGCAGAGACCGCCGTGCGTGGGATCGTTATTGCGGCGATCGTCAATACACTGTTTAAAACCGGGCTGGCAGTGTTTATCGCCGGTCGGCAAATATTCTGGCCACTTTTGCCGGTGGCGATGGCGGCCTGCGGTGCCGGGGGCCTGAGTTTGCTGTGGATTTGATTAATCCCTGCTAGTCCCTTCCTCTGGTGGCGTGACGGCCTGACAGGCTGCCAAGGGGGCCTGAAACCGGAAGTATTCCTGAGCGCTGATCAGACTACCCGCAAAGCCGGGGGAGGGGGCTCCCCGTGTTCTGTGAACAGGAACTGGCGACTATTCAATTCTCTGTTTTTTTCAGTGCCAGTTTGGTCTTCGGTGCTGAGTATTGTCTTGATCCGCTGTGCTGCAGAACAAAAAACTGTCTCTCCCAGAGACGCCAGGGCGCCAGAAAATCCGGTATGCCCGCCTGTACTCAGCGCGTTCCGCCTCTGTGAGAAAAGGTATCGCCGTTGATCGTTGGCATACCTGCAAGCCCCCGGCTAATCGTTGCTTATCCCTGATAAAAAAAGGAGGCCTGAGCCTCCTTTTTTTATCGCTTGAGCGTTTTCGATCAGTTGTCTGACTTGTCTGCAATATTCCGGTTGCTATCGGTTTGCTGACGACGCTCGTCATTCGAATCGCCCGACTCCTGATTGGCCGGACTACGGGTTTCCACCTGGACCAGTGAGGAATCCGCCGGTTTCTCCTGGACGGGTTTGGGCTCACTGCGAGCCGGAGGAGCTGCGGCTGGCGCGGGAGCCGGTGGCGTTTCTGTCGCAGGCGTTGTCGGCGGTGAGGAGACAGGAGGGCTTTGCTCTGTCTTGTCACTCGACGGCGCAATCGGCCCGGGCTTGTCAGCCGGTTTTTCTGCCGGTTGGGTTACCGGCTTTTCAGCCGGTGGGGTTACCGGTGCACTGGACACCTCTGTGTCTGCGTGATCTGCCTGGCTCGTCGCAGGCGTGGGAGAATCGGTTTTCTCTGCTGTAGCCGTCGGGGCCGGGTTATCACTTGCCGGCGAGGTGTTGTTTTTATCCCGCGCACGGGTTTCCTCGCTGCGATCGCTGGCGCGCAAACGGGGGTGTGAGCCGCTATTGTCGCTTTTTCTGTCATTGCGATTACCGCCGCCGGAACGCGATGCGGAACCGTTGCTTTTGTTCCTCGGGCTTTGTTCGCTTTTGTCCGATTTGCCGGATTCGTCCTGTTCGGATTTATTGTCCGACTTGCCGGATTTGTCCTGTTGAGGCTTGTTATCCGACTTGTTGGACTTATCCTGTTCGGCGGGTTTGCTACCCGGCTGACCGGCTTTATGCTGCTCCGGCGTGTTATCCGTTTTAACAGTTTGATCGCTTTTATCCGGCGGGTTCTGTTCTGCACCGGGACTCTGCTGCTGATCATCGCCGCGGCTTTCGCCGGCAGATGAACCGGAGGTGGAACGCCGCCGCCGGCGTCCCCCGCGTCGACCACGTCGGCTGCCTGAACTGCGTTGTTGCTGTTGTTCACCCGGGGTGCCGCTGTCCGCCGATTTGGATTTGTTTTCATCACTCTGGGCGACAGTTTCACCGCTCGGTTTATTTTCTGCCTGTTTGGTCACCGGTTTGTTGCCGGGTTGGCTCTGCCCGCCGCCATTTTGATTCCGCCGGTTTTGCTGCGGCTTGCGGCGCTGGCCTTCGCCGGCCGTGGTCTTGCGACGGGGGCGCGGAGCGCCGGAAGTTTCCTGGCGGGCAGGTTTGCGCGGCCGGGATTCACCGGTGCCGAACAGGGCGCGCCACAGGCGAACCAGCAGGCCGGGTTGAACGGGTTTAACAGGTTGATCGGGGGTTGCGACCGGTCGCGGGGTTGCAGGAGATACGGATTTGACGGCCGGTTCTTCCGGCGGCGTCGCAGTGGAACTGATGGAGGCGGAGAGGTTTTCCAGTCCTTCTTCATCATGGCGTTCCACCATCTGGAAGCTCTGTTTGTTCTCCTCCAGCGAGGGATCATCATCGCGGATACGGGTCACTTCAAAGTGAGGTGTTTCCAGATCGATATTCGGTATCAGCAGGATTTTAATTTTCTGCCGGTTTTCGATCTCCTGGAGGACATCGCGCTTTTCATTTAACAGAAAGGTCCCGGCATCCACCGGTAATTGCGCGACCACGCGAGCTGTTTTCTCCTTCATGGATTCTTCTTCGATCAGCCTCAGGATCGACAGCGCCAGCGATTCGATTCCACGAATAGTGCCGTGACCACTGCAGCGCGGGCAGATGATCTGGCTGGATTCGCCCAGCGAGGGACGCAGGCGCTGGCGTGACATCTCCAGCAGGCCAAAGCGCGAGATACGACCGATCTGGACCCGGGCGCGATCCGCCTTGAGGGCTTCACGCAGCCGGTTTTCCACTTCACGCTGATTACGCGCCGGTGTCATGTCGATGAAATCGATGACCACCAGCCCCCCCATGTCCCGCAGGCGCAGTTGACGGGCAATCTCTTCGGAGGCTTCGAGGTTGGTGTTGAGCGCGGTCTCCTCGATGTCAGCCCCCTTGGTGGCACGCGATGAGTTGATATCGATGGAGATCAGTGCCTCGGTATGATCAATGACCACCGAACCGCCGGAAGGCAGGCGCACCTCACGCTGGAAAGCCGATTCGATCTGCGATTCGACCTGATAGCGGGTAAACAGCGGCACCAGATCCTGATAAAGCTTGATCTTATTGAGGTTGTGCGGCATCACCTGGTTCATGAACTCGCGGGCCTGTTCATAAACATTGGGCTCATCGATGATGATTTCATTGATGTCGTTGCGGAAGTAGTCGCGAATCGAACGGGTGATCAGGTTGCTTTCCTGGTAGACCAGAAACGGCGCGTTTTTTTGCTCGGAGGCTTCCTTGATCGCTTTCCAGAGATTGAGCAGATAATCCAGATCCCACTGCAGCTCTTCGACATTCTTGCCGACGCCGGCGGTGCGGATGATAATGCCCATGTCCTGCGGAATCTCCAGCTGGGCGAGGGCGTCACGCGCTTCATTGCGATCTTCGCCCTCGATGCGGCGAGAAACCCCACCTGCTCGTGGGTTATTCGGCATTAATACCAGATAACGTCCGGCCAGGCTGATGAAAGTGGTAAGAGCCGCACCCTTGTTGCCGCGTTCTTCCTTGGCCACCTGGATGACCACTTCCTGACCTTCCTTGACTGCGTCCTTGATGTTCAGCTTGCCACCGGGATCGACGCCTTCGCGGAAGTACTCGCGGGAGATTTCCTTGAGAGGCAAAAAACCGTGACGTTCGGCGCCGTAATCCACAAAGGCGGCCTCGAGGCTGGGCTCGATGCGGGTAATCTTGCCTTTATAGATGTTGGATTTTTTGGATTCGCGGGCGGTAGTTTCGATATCCAGATCGTAAAGCCGCTGGCCATCAACCAGCGCAACACGCAACTCTTCTGGCTGAGTTGCGTTGAACAACATTCTTTTCATTGTATAACCTTTATGCGTGCATGCGCTCTAACCCCGGTCGGATTCTTCCGGACCGGTGGGCAATGCCACAACAGACCTTCTGCTGCACGAAGCCGAAAATCACCGACAGCCGGTGTGATACGCGAGACTCACCCGGATTCGTGCTGGTCTGCCCACCCGGTCGCGAAATGAATCGCGGTACCTGGGAGCGCGTATGTTCATCCACGGCTATTCGTCATATTAAGCAGGTCGCGAATAGCCACATTTATCTTGCTGATATCACCTGCCCGGGGCAGATGATGGAAAACCGGTTTTTTGACCGTCTGCGCTGTCCCGTATTCAATCAGAGATACAGTAGCAAGCAGCGCACTCCCGGATCGACCGGAAGTCTGCCGAATATATCAGTGTTATGCCAGAGCATCAATCTTTAGATAAGAAATGCTAGAATAGGGCGCAATATGACGACAAAAAGCAGCAATCCGACCTCATCCGGGGTCAAACTGGTCACAATCGGCCCGGAACAGGCCGGCCAGCGCATCGATAACTTTCTGCTTACCCGGCTAAAAGGGGCTCCCCGCAGTCTGATTTACCGCATCCTGCGCAAGGGTGAGGTGCGGGTGAACAAGGGGCGAATCCAGGCGCCGTATCGGCTCAGGGAGGGCGATCAGGTTCGCATTCCGCCGGTGCGCCTGGGAGACAGGGCGGTCACCACCCCGGCCGAGCGGGTTCTGCGACAGGTCGAAGCGAGCATCCTGTTCGAGGACAAGCGGGTGGTGATCCTGAACAAACCCAGCGGTCTGGCGGTCCATGGCGGCAGCGGTATCAGCTACGGAGTGATCGAGGCGATGCGCGCGTTGCGTCCGGATGCGCCGTTTCTGGAGCTGGTCCACCGGCTGGATCGGGATACCTCCGGTTGTCTGATCATCGCCAAAAAACGCAGTGCCCTGCGTACCTTGCATGAGCTGCTGCGCGAAAGCCGCATCGACAAACATTATCTGGCGCTGGTCAAAGGGGAATGGCACGGCGGCCCGGGCCGGGTGGAGGCCCCGCTGAAAAAAAATGTACTCTCTTCCGGCGAACGGATCGTGCGTGTCGATCCCGAGGGCAAGGCCGCCACCAGCCTGTTTCGCCCCCTGGCGGTTAATCCGACTGCTTCGCTGATCGATATCAAACTGGAAACCGGGCGTACCCACCAGATCCGGGTGCATGCCGCCTACGAGGGCCATCCGATCGCCGGTGATGATAAATACGGTGATGAAAATTTCAACAAACAGCTACGCACTTTGGGGTTAAAGCGACTGTTTCTGCATGCCCGGCGGCTGGTATTTGCATTTGATGATGACGGCCCCCATATTGACATCAGCGCCCCGCTGGACGCGTCATTGCATGATGTTTTGACTGAACTGAAACTGGAGTTCCATGAATAACACACAACTGATTATTTTCGACTGGGATGGCACCCTGATGGATTCGGAAAGGGATATACTCACCTGTATGCGTGCCGCGATCGAGGATCTCCAGCTCGAGCCCCGCAACGACACAGAGCTGAAAAATATTATCGGTCTGGGTCTGCAGGAAGCCCTGCGTACCCTGTATCCGCAAGGCAGTAACGCCGAGTTACTGCAACTGACAGCACGCTATCGTTATCACTTTCTCGAATCGCCGCGCCAGCCGTCGGAGCTGTTCGCCGGCGCCAGGGGGTTGGTCGAAGAACTGCACAGGGCCGGTCATTTCCTGGCCGTGGCGACCGGTAAAGGCCGCAATGGCCTGAACAAGGTCCTGGAACAGACCGGACTGGATGACTATTTTCACACCACCCGCTGTGCCGATGAATGCCATTCCAAACCCCATCCGCAGATGTTGCATGAAATCATGGCTTATCTGGGCGTTGAGGCGGACAGGGCGCTTATGATCGGTGATACTGAATATGATTTGAACATGGCCACTAATGCCGGCGTCAAATCCCTGGCTGTTACTTACGGCGTGCACGAAAAGCAACGCTTGCTGGATTGCCAGCCCCTGGGATGCGTGGACAGCATTGCGCAATTACGTGGCTGGCTGAAAGAAAAAGTCAATCTGGCGGCCTGACGCTGTTATCTTCAGAAAACAGCCGTGACGCAATAAAATCAATCGCACAAGAATGGAACCAGTAGTATGAGTGATGAAAATAAGACAGCGGATTCTTCGACACAACAATGGCAGCAGGATGTGATTAATCGCCTGGCTTTTGCCGCGCTGAACGAGCAGAAAAAAAGCCGCCGCTGGAAGATATTTTTCGTATTGTTGTTTATTTCCTATCTGTTTCTGGTCTATTTCACCACATTCGTCAAACCTGAGTCTGCAGGCGCGTCCCTGGCCAGCAAAAAACACACGGCACTGATCGAGGTTAAAGGGGTAATTGCCGATGATCAGTCCGCCAGCGCGGATAATATAGTTACAGGCCTGCGCAATGCCTTCAAAAACGAAAAAGTGCAGGGGGTTATTCTGCGTATAAACAGCCCCGGCGGCAGTCCGGTTCAGGCCGGCTATATCAATGATGAAATCGCCCGCTTACGTGAACAATATCCTGACACGAAGATCTATGCAGTTATCACTGATATCGGAGCTTCCGGTGGTTATTATATTGCCGCCGCTGCGGATGAGATCTATGCCGACAAGGCCAGTCTGGTCGGCTCAATCGGGGTAATCATGAACAGCTTCGGTTTTACCGAGGCGATCGAAAAACTGGGTGTCGAACGCCGGTTGTATACGGCCGGCGAGAACAAGGGTTTTCTGGATCCTTTCAGCCCGGAAAGGAAAGAAGAGGTGCAGCATATAAAAGGTATGCTGGATAACATTCACCAGCAGTTTATCGAGACAGTTAAACAGGGCCGTGGCGACAGGCTGGTCGATAATTCCGAAATTTTCAGCGGTTTGATCTGGACCGGCGAGAAAAGCCTGGAACTGGGACTGGTGGATGGCCTGGGAAGCAGTAGCTACGTGGCCCGCGAGATCATCCAGGCGGAAAATATTGTGGACTATACCCCCAGGCCCGATTTCTTCGAACGCTTCACCCGCCAGTTCGGCGCCGCCATGGGCCAGGCCATAAGCAACACGCTGGGACTGGAGAAGGGAACCCTCCGGTAAGTGAAAAAGATCACCACGAAGACTCGAAGTCACTATCCCGTTTTTCTTCGGGTCTTCGTATCTTCGTGGTAAGTTATCGTTATTTATATGACGCGAAATTCTTCCTGTTCCAGCATCTGGATCAGCCGGATCAACGGCAGCCCGATCAGCGTATTGGGATCATCGCCCTCAAGCCTGTCGAACAGGGCAATACCCAGCCCTTCGGACTTGAAACTGCCGGCGCAGTTGTAGGGCTGCTCCTTCTGTAAATAGTTCTCTATCTGAGTATCGTCCAGTTGACGAAAGTGAACCTTGAAGGGCACGACGTCACATTGGGCGTGATCGGTTCTGCTGTTGTAGAGACACAGGCCGGTGAGAAAGGTGGCGGTTTTACCGGAGGCGGCGCGCAATTGCTCGACAGCTTTAGCGTGTTCGCCGGGTTTGCCGAGGATGTGACCGTCGATCACCGCGACCTGGTCGGAGCCGATGATCAGTGCGTCGGGAAATTGGTTGACCACCGCGCGGGCCTTGGCTTCGGCCAGACGTTCGACCAGTTGTTCGGCGGACTCGTCGGCCCGCGCAGTTTCATCCACCTCCGGGGAGGCAGTATCAAACGGCACACCGAATTTTTCCAGGATCGCCTTGCGAAACGCCGACGTGGAAGCGAGGACCAGTTTACTACTCATAGACAAATATCTTTATTGAAGTTTTTACCACCAAGACACCAAGACACCAAGACACCAAGACACCAAGACACCAAGTAATTATTTCTGGTTTTCTTCGTGCCTTGGTGTCTTCGTGGTTACATTATTTTGTGTTTATTCGATTTCCACCAGCGCCTCATCCGGGTTGACGCTTTCACCCTTGGTGATGTGGATGGCCTTGATGATACCTTTTATCGGCGCCTGGATCTCGGTTTCCATTTTCATCGCTTCGGTGATCAGCACCGGATCACCGGCTTCGACCTCGTCACCGACATTGACCAGCACGTCGACGATGGTGCCCGGCATGGAGGTGGAGACGTGTCCGGGCGTGGTGGCCCGGGGGCGTTTGCCGGCAGCGGAACGGGCATGGCCTGCTTCGCCGCTTTCATCGCCGAGAGCGATCTCATCCAGCGATTCGAGCAGGATCTCTTCGGGCACGCCATCGACAGTGACATAGTAAGGACGCAGATGTTCCTTGGGATAACCGCGCCCGGTCACCTTGATGTGGTAACTCTCGCCATGCAGGGTGACATTGAACTCGGTGGCGGCCTTTTGTCCATTAACATTGTTAACGTTGGGCGACTCGAGCGGCTCGGGGATCAGCTTGCCGTCCTCGCGCTGTTGCAGAAAATCACGCCCCAGCTCCGGAAACATGGCATAGGTCAATACATCTTCTTCCGATTTGGCCAGGGTGCTGATTTCCTTGCGCAGTTTATCCATTTCCGGCGGAATCAGATCGGCGGGACGGCATTTGATCACTTGCTCGTTGCCGATAGCCATATGCTGCACCTGCGGGCTGATTTCACCCAGTGCCTTGCCGTAGCGGCCCTGCAGGTAGCGTTTCACCTCATTGGTGATGGTCGCATAGCGCTTGGCGGCGAGTACATTCATCACCGCCTGGCTGCCGACGATCTGCGAGGTGGGCGTGACCAGGGGCGGATAACCCAGCTCTTTGCGCACCCGGGGGATTTCTTCGAGAACCTCGTTCATGCGGGCCAGTGCGCCCTGTTCTTTTAGCTGATTGGACAGATTGGAAATCATCCCGCCCGGGACCTGGTTGACCTGTACGCGGGTATCCATACCGGTGAATTCGCTTTCGAACTGATGATATTTCTTGCGCACCTCGCGAAAGTAAAATCCGATCTCCTGCAATAACGGCAGATCAAGTTCCGGGTCGTATTCGGTATCCTTGAAGGCGGCGACCATGCTCTCGGTGGGCGGGTGACTGGTGCCGCCTGAGAAGGAGGAAATCGCGGTATCGAAACCGGCAGCGCCGTTTTCCACCGCCTTGTAATGACACATGTCGGACAGGCCGGCGGTGGCATGCGAATGGGTGAACACCGGGATATCCAGTTCGCTGACCAGTGCCGAGACCAGTTGTGCGGTGACATTCGGGGTTAACAGCCCGGCCATATCCTTGATCGCCACACTGTCGCAGCCCATCTCCTGAATGTCTTTGCCCAGTTGCACGAAGCGATCGAGGGTATGAATCGGACTGGTGGTATAACAGATCGCACCCTGGGCATGCTTGCCGCTTTGTTTGACTGCCTCGACGGAGACGCGAATATTGCGCAGATCGTTCATTGCATCGAAGATGCGGAAGATATCCATGCCGTTATCCGCGGCCCGGGCCACGAATTCGCGCACTACATCATCGGCGTAGTGGCGATAGCCCAGCAGATTCTGGCCGCGCAACAGCATTTGCAATTGCGTATTGGGCAGTGCCTCGCGCAACTGTCGTAAACGTTCCCAGGGATCTTCTTTTAAAAACCGTACGCAGGCATCGAAGGTTGCGCCGCCCCAGACCTCCAGCGACCAGTAGCCGACCTGATCCAGCTTCTCGCAGATCGGCAACATGTCCTCGGTGCGCATGCGCGTGGCGATCAAAGACTGATGGGCATCGCGCAGAATCGTGTCGGTAATCTTGACCTTGGACATGGAAAATTCCTAATTCTCGATGTGCGTCATTCCGCCGAAGGGCGGAATCCACTGTCTCTATAATTTCACAATCAGAATATTAGAGTAACTGTTTATATAGATCACGCCACTGTGAGTTTGTTTCTTCAAGTAGCCGTATTTTCCAGGCTTGATTCCAGTTCTTGAGTGATTTTTTACGTTTGATTGCCGATTCCATACTTTCATGAATTTCATACCAAACCAGAACTGTTACATCATATTTTTTGGTAAACCCATCAACGCTATGAGTCTTATGTTCCCAGACGCGCTTTAACAAGTTTGAAGTTACTCTAGTATACAATGTCCCATAGTGTTGACTCGCCAGTAGATAGACACAGGGCTGTTTTTCCATAACGGCCTCTTTCCGAAACTGGATTCCGGCCTGCGCCGGAATGACGATAAATTGAAAGTTGATCTTTTTCTGACGCTGAAGCGTTGCATCTTTTTACAACCCCATGTTGGCCGCGAGCGCCACGGCGATGGTCGCGGCGATGGCGCGATCGTCGCGGCGTTCCGAGTACTCGACCAGCTCCGGATGAGATTCGACAAAGCCGGTATTGAAGTGTCCGGACTGGAATTCGGCATTGCGCAGAATTTCCATATGATAGGGAATGGTGGTTTTAACACCGTAAACACCGATGTCCTGCAGCGCGCGCAATGAACGATCAATGACGCCGTCCCAGGTCGGCGCCCAGACGATGAGTTTGGCACACATGGAATCGTAATAGGGCGGTATTTCGTAACCGGTATAGATGGCGCCGTCGGTGCGTACGCCGGGCCCGCCGGGCGCAAAGTAACGGGTGATACGCCCGAAGCTGGGCAGAAAGTCGTTTTTGGGATCCTCGGCGTTAATGCGAAATTCAATCGCGTAACCATTACGTCGGATATCCTGCTGGGTGAAGCTCAGGGTCAGGCCCGAGGCGATGCGGATCTGCTCCTGCACGATATCAACGCCGGTGATCGACTCGGTCACCGGGTGTTCCACCTGCAGGCGCGTGTTCATCTCCATAAAATAGAAATTCTCACCGCTGTCCATCAGAAACTCCACCGTACCGGCGTTGGTGTAGCCCACGGCACTGGCGGCGCGCACGGCCAGATCGCCGAGTAACTGGCGCTGTTCGTCGCTGAGCTGGGGAGAGGGGGCGATTTCCAGCAATTTCTGGTGACGGCGCTGGATGGAGCAGTCCCGCTCCAGCAGATGGATGACGTTGCCGTGCTGATCGCCCAGCACCTGCACCTCGATATGGCGTGGATTGCCAATGTATTTTTCGATAAAGACCTCGGCGCTGCCGAAGGCTTTTTCGGCCTCGGAGATGACCCGGCCGTAATTGCGGCGCAGTTCCTGCTCGTTATCGCAGCGGCGAATACCCCGTCCGCCACCGCCGGAGGTGGCCTTGAGCATGACCGGATAGCCGATGGTATTGGCCACCGCCACCGCGTCCTCCAGATCGGCGACATTGCCGTCGCTGCCCGGCGTCACCGGCACGCCGGCCCTGCGCATCAGGTCGCGGGCCCGGGTCTTGTCGCCCATCTGACGGATAACCCGGGACTCGGGGCCGATAAAGTGGATATTACGCCGGGCGCAAATCTCCGCCAGCTCCGGGTTTTCCGAAAGAAAGCCGTAACCGGGGTGCAGGGCGTCACAGCCGGTCGCGACGGCCAGATTGACCAGGCGATGGGCATTGAGGTAGCCGGCTACCGTGTCGGGGCCCAGGCTGTAAGCTTCGTCGGCTTTTTTGACATGCAGGGCGTAGCGGTCGGCTTCCGAGTAGACCGCGACCGATTTGATGCCCATCTCGGCGCAGGCACGGGTGATCCGCACCGCGATTTCGCCGCGGTTGGCTATGAGGATTTTCTTAATCATCTAATGCCTTACAATCTGTGTGTATAGCGACCCAACGCTGCGATTTACCTGTGTAAGTGAACCCCCGGTGTCTGTCAAGCCGCCGCCCTTCGCGCCGGCTGCGCATCGCCGTTTCTCCTGCCCGCGTCAGATTGCGGCGAGGGTCACGGAACAGCCCGATATTCAAGGAATTTTTTGACAGCATGATGATCCGCCGATACAATTCGCGGCCTATGTCAAGACGGCAAGATCGGCTGCCGGTGCAGGTCGATCCCTACCGCCTGGCCGAACAGGGCCGGGAATATGATGGGGAATTGCCCCTGCGCCAGATGAAGCGCTTGCTGCCCCTGTTGGCGACAGAGACAGGGGTTGCGGCGGTCAGCCTGCGCTTCGGGGTGGATGAGATGGGCGTGCATTATCTGCACGGGACCATCCAGGCCGACCTCAGCGTAGCGTGCCAGCGTTGCCTTGAAGCAATGCGTTTTCCGGCCGAAATCGATCTGTCGCTGGGATTTGTCGGCTCCACGGCCGAGGCGGATCGCCTGCCGGGGGACCATGAACCATATATAGTAGAATCGGTGCCTGTCATGCTGGCGGATATCATCGAGGATGAATTGCTCCTCGCCTTGCCGCAGATACCGATGCACGACCTGGAAGAATGTCCGGCCCAGGATTACGTGGAGCCGGAGGAAGAACAGGACAAGGCCGGTCAGGACAATCCGTTTCAGGTTCTGGCCGATTTGAAAAAAACACCGGATAAAGATTAAACGAGGTAATCCAGATGGCTGTTCAACAGAACAAAAAATCCCCGTCCCGACGGGGTATGCGTCGTTCCCACGATGCATTGACCGGGCCCACGCTGTCGATTGAACCGACTACGGGGGAAACCCACCTGCGTCATCATGTCAGCCCGGACGGCTACTATCGTGGCCGCAAGGTCGTCGATAAAGGCGAATAACGCGCCGCTGCGCGTGATCCCCTGCCCATGGCAGGCGTTACACCATGACACGATAACAACAGGGATACGGGACATGGGCTTTCCATGTCCCGTCTTTGCTTGGAACGCTGAAATTTTCGAATCGATAGCCTGATGACCGACACTTCGATCACAATTGCACTGGACTGCATGGGCGGTGACCACGGCCCCGACGTGGTCGTTCCCGCGGCATTCCGGGCGCTCTCCCGATACCCGCAACTGAACCTGATTCTGGTAGGCCAGGAAACAGTGATCGCGAAGGCCGTTGCCGCGCAAAAGAAAACCAGCGAGCGGCTGACGATCCGGCATGCCAGCGAAGTGGTCGAGATGGATGAACTGCCTTCCCAGGCTCTGCGCGGTAAAAAAGATTCCTCTATGCGGGTGGCCATTAATCTGGTCAAGGAAGGCCAGGCCCAGGCGTGTGTCAGTGCCGGTAATACCGGCGCCCTGATGGCTACTGCCCGATTTGTCCTGAAGATGCTGCCCGGCATCGATCGTCCCGCCATTTGCACCACCTTGCCGACCATCGAAGGTCACACCCATGTGCTCGATCTCGGAGCCAATGTTGACTCCGATGCCCAGACGCTGGTCGAGTTCGCGGTGATGGGGTCCGCACTGACCGCCGCGGCCGACAACAAATCTGAACCGACAATCGGTCTGCTCAATATCGGCGAGGAAGAGATCAAGGGCAATGAACGGGTCAAGGAAGCGGCGCGCCTGCTGGCCAAAAGCAATCTCAATTATATCGGTTACGTGGAAGGTGATGGTATTTTCAAGGGTGACGCCGATGTGATCGTTTGTGACGGTTTTGTGGGTAACGTCATGCTCAAGACCACCGAAGGTGTAGCCAAGATGATCAGTTACTACATGAAGCAGGAATTCAAACGCAATCCGCTGACCCTGCTGGCCGGTCTGGTCGCCATGCCGGTACTCAAAGCCTTCAAAAAGCGTATCGATCCCCGCGAATACAATGGCGCGAGCCTGCTGGGACTGCAGGGGATTGTGGTTAAAAGCCATGGCAGCGCGGATGCCTATTCGTTTGCTACCGCTATTTCCGAAGCGGTGCTTGAAGTGAACAAGAATGTTCCGGCCCGGATTACGCGGGTACTGGAGAGCCAGTTGGCAGAGAGGCAGGCAAGTTGATCTATTCACGCATCACCGGAACGGGAAGTTTTCTGCCCGAAAAGATCCTGACCAACAAGGATCTGGAAAAGATGGTGGAAACCTCCGACGAATGGATTACCGATCGGACCGGGATCAAGGAACGCCATATTGTGGAGAACGAGACCACCTGCGATCTGGCTGAACAGGCGGCGCGTCGCGCAATCGAAGCCGCCGGTCTTGAAGCGGCGGATATCGACATGATCGTGGTCGCTACCACCACCCCCGATCGGGTCTTTCCCAGTACCGCCTGTCTGTTACAGCAACGCCTCGATATTCATGGTTGCCCGGCGTTCGACATCCAGGCGGTGTGCACCGGTTTCGTCTATGCCCTGAGCGTGGCCGATCTCTATGTCAAGTCCGGCACAGTCAAAAATGCGCTGGTGGTTGGCGCTGAAACACTGTCCAATATTATCGACTGGACCGATCGCAGCACCTGCGTGCTGTTCGGCGACGGTGCCGGCGCGGTGGTGCTTTCCGCCAGCGATGAGCCGGGCATCCATTCGACTCATATTCATGCCGATGGTCAGTACAAGGAACTGTTGACCGTCCCGGCCGGGATCGCTGAACATCCGGAGCAATTCAAGGACGGCTCGGCCCTTATCCAGATGAAAGGTAACGAAGTCTTCAAAGTGGCGGTCAATACACTGGGTCGGATCGTCGACGAGACCCTGGCGGCCAACAACATGGATAAATCCATGATCGACTGGCTGGTGCCGCATCAGGCCAACATTCGCATTATTGCCGCCACCGCGCGAAAACTGAACATGTCGATGGACAATGTCGTCGTCACCGTGGGTGAACACGGCAATACCTCCGCGGCTTCCATTCCGCTCGCCTTCGACATCGCCGTGCGCGATGGCCGGATCAAGCGCGGCGAACTGATCATGCTGGAAGCCTTCGGCGGCGGCTTCACCTGGGGCTCGGCGCTGCTCACATTCTAGGCTCTGGAAATCAACGCAGAGTTCGCGGAGTCGCAGAGGCGCGGAGACGAAAAATATAATTGTGAATTTTGAGTTTTAAATTTTGAGTTGTGGGCTGGCATTTAATTCAGCATTCAACATTACTTAACATACTCCGCGGCTTTGCGCCTCTGCGTCCTCCGCGTTTGTTACCAGAGAATTCGAAAAGAGGTAATCAATGACACTGGCGTTTGTTTTTCCCGGGCAGGGCTCACAATCCGAGGGCATGTTGAAGGATCTGGCCGCGGCCTATCCGCAGGTCGGCGAGACTTTCGCGCAGGCGTCGGACAAGCTCGGTTATGACCTGTGGCAGGTCGTGCAGAACGGGCCGGCCGAGGATCTGAATCGGACCGACATCACCCAGCCGGCGATGCTGGCCGCGGGTGTGGCCACCTGGCGTGTCTGGCAGGAGAAGGGCGGGGCAATGCCGGCGCTGATGGCCGGGCACAGCCTGGGCGAATACAGCGCGCTGGTCTGCGCCGGCAGCCTGGATTTTGCCGACGCCATCGGCCTGGTGGCCGAGCGCGGACGTCTGATGCAGGATGCCGTGCCGGCCGGGGAAGGCGCCATGGCCGCGATTCTCGGACTGGAGGATGACGTCGTACGCCAGGCCTGCGAGGAGGCCGCCGAAGGTGAAGTCCTGGCCCCGGTTAATTTCAACTCGCCCGGCCAGGTGGTCGCGGCGGGTAATAAAACCGCCATCGAACGGCTGGTCAGTGTGGCCAAAGAGCGCGGTGCCAAACGTGCGCTGGTGCTGCCGGTCAGTGTGCCGTCCCATTGCAGTTTGATGCAGCCGGCAGCCGATAAACTGGCCGAGGTGCTGGCGCAGATCGAGGTCAAGGCCCCGCAGATTCCCGTGATCAACAATGTGGATGTCGCCGCACCCACCGATCCGGCCGCCATTCGCGACGCGCTGGTGCGCCAGCTTTACAATCCGGTACGCTGGGTCGAAACCGTACAGAAAATGGCCGCCGACGGTGTGGATCGCCTGATCGAATGCGGCCCCGGCAAGGTGCTGGTCGGCCTGAATAAACGGATCGACAAGAATATGGTCGCTGAAGCGGTCTTTGACCCGGACTCGCTGAACACGGCACTAAACGCAGATTAAAAGAGATTAACCACCAAGACACCAAGACACGAAGATTGAGTTTTAATATTGTTACCTTGGTGTCTTAGTGTCTTGGTGGTGAGAATTTGAATTCAGCCACTGACCAACAGGGGAAAGTGATGACACTTGAAAACGAAATTGCCTTTGTCTCCGGCGCCAGTCGCGGTATCGGCAAGGAGATCGCGCTGGAGCTGGGCCGACAGGGCGCCAAGGTGGTTGGTACGGCGACCTCCGAAGACGGCGCCGGGAAGATCAGCGCTTATTTGAAAGAGGCCGGCATCGAGGGTATGGGGGTGATGATGAATGTCACCGATTCGGCCAGTATCAATGCCGCACTCACAGAGGTGGAAGCCAGCTTCGGCGCGCCCAGCGTTCTGGTCAACAACGCCGGCATCACGCGTGACAACCTGCTGATGCGCATGAAAGATGAAGAGTGGGAAGACATTATCAACACCAATCTGAACTCGATTTTCCGCCTCTCCAAAGCCTGTCTGCGCCCTATGACCAGGGCCAAAAAAGGCCGGATTATCAGCATCGCCTCGGTCGTCGGCGTCTCTGGCAACGCCGGGCAGACCAACTACGCCGCGGCCAAAGCCGGGGTGATCGGTTTCAGCAAGTCCCTGGCCCGGGAAGTCGGCTCGCGCGGCATCACCGTCAACGTGGTGGCGCCCGGTTTCATCGACACGGATATGACCCGGGCACTGCCCGAGGCCCAGCGCGATGCGCTGCTGGGGCAGATTCCGCTGGCCCGACTCGGGGACCCGGCGGAAATCGCCCAGGCGGTGGCCTTTCTGGCCTCGCCCGGCGCGGCGTACATTACCGGCGAGACATTACACGTCAATGGCGGGATGTATATGGCGTAAGGCCTGTAAGTTTATGAATTTAAAAGACTAAAACGAGCGTCAAAGTGCGGGGTGTTTAACGTCCTGGAATGTGGCATATTGCCCGTGATTTCACTACAATAGCGGCCGCACACAGCGCTCACGGCTGAAAGTTTCAAACATCAAGAGGATCAAAACACATGAGCAGTGTTGAAGAACGTGTAGAAAAAATCGTCGTTGAACAGTTGGGCGTTAAAGCGGAAGAGGTGACCAAGGAAGCGTCTTTCGTTGATGATCTGGGCGCAGACTCTCTGGATACCGTGGAACTGGTTATGGCTCTGGAAGAAGAGTTCGAAACCGAAATCCCGGATGAAGACGCCGAAAAGATTACCACCGTTCAGCAGGCTGTCGATTACATTAACAACAACGTTAAGTAATCGACCTGCTAAGCGTGTTGCGGGCCGCACCACATTAAACTGTGAGTGCGGCCTTTTGCTTATTCTGTATCGCCACATCTAGCGGCACTGGCAAGAGGATTCAGCGTGTCAAAGCGTCGTGTTGTTGTGACCGGCATGGGGATGTTGTCTCCGGTCGGCAATAACGTCAAAACAGCCTGGGAAAATATCCTGGCCGGCAATAGCGGCATCGGTCCCATTGAGCATTTCGATGTATCCGATTTTGCTGTCCGCTTCGGGGGTTCGGTGCGAGATTTTGATGTCACCAGCGTCATGTCCAGCAAGGATGCACGCAAGATGGATACTTTTATCCATTACGGCATCGCCGCCGCCATCGAAGCGATCGAGGACAGCGGACTGGAAGTGACCGAGACCAATGCCGAACGCATGGGCGTGGCCATCGGTTCAGGCATCGGCGGGCTGGGCACGATCGAAAGGAATTACGAGGCCTACGAGAAGGGTGGTCCACGCAAGTTCTCGCCGTTTCTGATTCCCGCCACGATCATCAACATGATCTCCGGTAATCTGTCGATTCGTTACGGTTTCAAGGGGCCGAACATCGCCCTGGTGACCGCCTGCGCGACAGCGACCCATAGTATCGGTGATGCGGCACGTTTGATCGAATACGGCGATGCCGATGTGATGATCGCCGGTGGTGCGGAAATGGCGACCACGCCCTCGGGGCTGGGTGGCTTTGCCGCCGCCCGTGCATTATCCACGCGCAATGACGATCCACAAACCGCCAGCCGTCCCTGGGACCAGGAGCGCGACGGTTTCGTGCTGAGTGATGGCGCCGGCGTGGTGGTACTGGAAGAGTACGAACAGGCCAAAGCACGTGGGGCAACTATCTATGCCGAGGTGATCGGCTACGGGATGAGCGGCGACGCCTATCATATGACTTCGCCGTCGGAAGGCGGTGAGGGCGCAGCCCGCTGCATGAATGCGGCATTGAAGAACGCGGCTATCAACCCCGAGCAGATCAACTACATCAATGCGCACGGCACCTCGACGCCGGCCGGCGATGCGGCTGAAGTCGCCGCCGCCAAACGCAGCTTTGGTCAACACGCCTACAAACTGGCAATGAGCTCCACCAAATCCATGACCGGCCATCTGCTGGGGGCCGCGGGCGGGATCGAAGCGATTTTCACCTGCCTGTCGATTCGTGATCAGGTCGCCCCGCCGACGATCAATATTTTCAACCCGAGCGAAAATTGCGATCTCGACTTCGTCCCGGGCGAAGCGCGACAGATGAACATTGACGTCGCCCTGTCCAACTCGTTCGGCTTCGGTGGCACCAACGGCACCCTGGTCTTCCGTAAACCGGACTAAACCTTTCAGGCCAGGTCAAAGAAATTAACCACCAAGGCACGAAGACACGAAGTAAAATATTATTTAATAAAAATCACCACTTGGTGTCTTTGTGTCTTGGTGGTGAATATTTATTCGAGTATCGAGTCTATGCCAAGCACCGAAACCAAGCAGGTCGACTTGCTGGCATTACACCGCCTGAACCCCGAACGTTATCCCTTTTTGTTGCAAAGTGCCGTCGTGGCCGAACCACGGCCGGCGACAGCCCGTTACGATATCCTGTTTGCCTTTCCCGACGACAGCTACGCCCTGTGGACGGATAACCGCATTACCCGTAACGGCGAACCTTACTCTGAAGGCGAGTTTCTGCAATTGCTGGACAAACTCTGGCAAGAACATCAGATTGATCTCCCTGATGCGAATGAACTGCCTTTTACCGGCGGCTGGTTCGTATATCTTGGCTATGAACTGGCTGCACAGATTGAACCGCGACTGGATCTGCCAAAAGACGATGAGCAGCCTGTCGCCGTACTGACACGAATTCCTGCGGCGGTGATCTTCGATCATCACAGCGGTGACACCAGCCTGGTTGTTGAGCCGAACCAGACAACGCTGAGGGCACAGATGGAAGAAGATATTGCGCATGTCATCGGCGCAGCACCGCAACATTCGACGAAGTTAGACATTCACCTGGCAGCGGATGAACCGAAACAGTATTTACAGGGCGTTGAACGGGTCAAGAATTACATTGTCGAAGGGGATGTGTTTCAGGTCAATCTGTCACGTGGCTGGCAGGGTGACGCGAGACCGACACCATCGGGCGCGGATATCTATCAGCAATTGTGTCAAACCAATCCCGCACCGTTCGCTGCCCTGGCGCAGCTGCCTGGCCTGAATGTGATCAGCTCCTCGCCGGAACGCCTGGTGAAAATCTCGGGCGGGCGCATCGAAACCCGCCCGATTGCCGGTACGCGCCCGCGCGGACAGGAACACGTCGGCGATGCGGCCAATCTGCAGGAGTTGATTGGCCACCCCAAGGAACGCGCCGAACACATTATGCTGATCGATCTGGAACGCAATGATCTCGGCCGGGTCTGTGAGCCGGGCAGCGTCGAAGTTGACGAGCTGATGGGACTGGAAACCTACGCGCATGTCCATCATATTGTGTCCAATGTCACAGGCCGGTTGCGTGATGGCGTGACCCCGGGCGAGGCTATCCGCGCGGTGTTTCCCGGCGGGACAATTACCGGTTGTCCCAAAGAGCGGTGCATGGCGATCATTGCCGAACTTGAACAGGTCCCGCGTGGTGCCTATACAGGTTCCCTGGGTTATCTGAATCACAACGGCGATCTCGATTTAAATATTCTGATTCGTACCATTACCCGGCAGGGTGAACACCTGGCCTTGCGTGCCGGTGCCGGGCTGGTATTCGATTCCATTGGTGAAAACGAACTGCAGGAAACCGAACACAAGGCCCGGGGCATGTTGCTGGCGCTGGGATCGGTGAGCTGATGCTGGCCTGTCGGATCAACGGCATTGACGGCCGGCAGATTGATATCTCCGATCGGGCCTGTCAGTACGGTGACGGGTTGTTTGAAACCCTGGCGGTGCGTAATGGCCAGGTGGAATTTCTCGAGGCGCATCTGCAACGCCTGGCCAAAGGGGCCGCCAGCCTGGGGATTCCCATGCCGGATGCCGGCCTGTGGCGAGCCGACATCCGGACGCTGCTGGTCGGGCGCCAGCAAGGGGTATTGAAGCTGATGCTGAGCAGGGGCCCGGGAGGCCGGGGCTATCTGGCGCCCGATGACCCGGTGACCAGCCGCATCGTCATGCTGCATCCCTGGCCGGTTCACCCACCGGAATACGTGGAACAGGGTGTGCGTGTGCGTCTGTGTCAGATGCGGCTCGCCGTACAACCGCAGCTGGCGGGCATCAAACACCTGAACCGGCTGGAGCAGATCCTGGCGCGGCGCGAATGGGCGGATCCGGCAATCCAGGAAGGCGTGATGTTCGACAACCGGGATCGGGTAATCGAGGGCACCATGAGCAATCTTTTCTGGGTAAAAGGCAGCACTCTGCATACCCCGGACTTATCAGCCTGCGGCGTACAGGGTATTATGCGTCAACAGATCATCAATCTGGCTCCCGCACTGGGGCTGGATGTGCAGATCGATCACTATTCCCGCCAGGCACTGGATGAGGCGGATGGTCTGTTTTTAACCAACAGTGTGATCGGCCTGTGGCCGGTGCAACAACTGGAAGAGCGGTTGTTTGATCCTCTCCCGAGGATCAAACAGATTCAGGACAAACTTGACGCAGTACGATTACAGCATGCGGAATCTGATTTTTAGGCTATTAGCCGCCGGCATAGTGAGCGCCGCCCTGGTCATTGGCGCGTTCTGGATAGATTATCGTGATTATCTGTCCTCTCCCTTACCCTTGCCCGATGAGGCGCCGCTGATCTTCGAGATCAAGGCCGGCTCCAGTCTCAAACGTGTCGTGGATGATCTGGCCGAACAGGCTGTCATCGAAAAGCCGCGTTATATCCTGCTCAATGCCCGCCTCACCGGTAAAGGCACACAGATCCACACGGGGGAGTATCGTCTTGAACCCGGGATGCAGGTCCGGGATTTTCTGGACATGCTCTATCAGGGCAAAGTCATTCAATACTCGTTGACCCTGATCGAAGGCTGGAACTTTCGCCAGATGATGACCACTATCCACACTACGCCCCACCTGGAACAGACGACGCTGGGATTCTCGGACAAGGAAATCATGCAAGCGATCGGCCACAGCGATGAACACCCTGAAGGACGCTTCATGCCGGATACCTATCGTTTTACCCGTGGCATGAGTGACATCGATATTCTCAAACGGGCCTACAACGCCATGACCACGCATCTGGCAGAACAATGGCCGCAACGCGCCGTTGGCTTACCCTATGAGACCTCTTATGAAGCGCTGATCATGGCCTCGATCGTGGAAAAGGAAACCGGCGTCCCCGAAGAGCGGGGTACTATCGCGGGCGTGTTTATCAATCGGCTTGAAAAACGCATGCGTTTGCAGACCGATCCTACCGTTATCTATGGCATGGGTGAGTATTACGATGGCAATATCCGGCGCCGCGATCTGCGCACCGATACGCCTTACAACACCTATACCCGCGGCGGGCTGCCACCGACGCCCATTGCCATGCCCGGACGTGAAGCCATTCATGCTGCCCTGCATCCCGAACAGACCGAGTATCTCTATTTTGTCTCGCGTGGGGACGGCAGCCACAAGTTTTCCCGCACCCTGCAGGAACACAACGAGGCGGTGATCAAATTTCAGCTCAAGGGACGCAAGCGTTCCTTCTCTTCCTATAAAAATAACGAGGATGATAATCAATGAGCGGTTATTTCATTACTGTCGAAGGCGGAGAGGGGGTCGGTAAAAGCAGTAATCTGGGTTTTATCGAAGCCTGGCTGCGCGAGGCGGGCAAGGATGTGGTCATGACCCGCGAACCCGGCGGCACCGCGCTGGGCGAGAAAATCCGCGCCCTGTTACTCGATGCCGATCAACATTCCATGAGGGTGGATGCCGAACTGCTGCTGATGTTTGCGGCCCGGGCCCAGCATCTGGACGACGTGATCAAGCCGGCACTGGCTGAGAAGAAATGGGTGGTTTGCGATCGGTTTACCGACGCCAGCTACGCCTACCAGGGCGGCGGGCGCGGCATGGAACTGCAGCGTATCGCCCAGCTGGAACAATGGGTGCAGGGCAATCTGCGCCCGGATCTGACCCTGCTGCTGGATATGCCGGTGCAGCAGGGCTTGCAACGGGCCGGGCAGCGCAGCACGCCGGACCGTTTCGAACGGGAACAAGACCACTTTTTCGAACGGGTGCGCGAAACCTATCTGATCCGCGCCCGTCAGGAGCCTGCCCGGTTTCGCGTGATCGATGCGTCTCCGGAACTGGCACAGGTCCAGCAACAGATCGCCGCGGTATTATCGGTCCTGATATGACGCTCCCGGTAATCCAATGGCACGCGACCGCCTGGCAGCAACTGCAGGCGGGACGCCGGCAACAGCGCCTGCCTCATGCTCTGTTGCTCAGCGGCGCGGCGGGGATCGGCAAGGTCGAATTCGCGGATCAGCTGGCGGCCTCGCTATTGTGTGAGCAACCGCGCGACGACGGCCATGCCTGCGGGACCTGCCACGCCTGCCAGCGGATCGCAGCGCAAACACATCCCGATCGGTTCCGGCTGGCGCCGGAGGAGCCGGGCAAGGCCATCAAAGTCGATGCGGTTCGTCAGCTCATTCAGCATCTCTCGCTCACCGGCCATTATGGTGGCTATCGCGTGGTGACCGTCGAGCCGGCCGAGGTCATGAACAGCAACGCCGCCAATGCCATACTCAAGACCCTGGAAGAGCCGCCCGCCAACACGCTGCTGATCCTGATTACGTCGTATCCGGCCCGTCTGCCAGCGACCATCCGCAGCCGCTGCCAGCCGTTGCACCTGCATAGCCCCGATCCCCAAACGGCCCTGGCGTGGCTGCAGCAGGAAGCGCCCGACAATACACAGCAGGAGGCCGAGCTGGCCCTGCGGCTCGCCGCCGGGGCACCCCGGCTTGCGGCTCACTATCTGCACGAAGACTGGCTGGCGGTGCGCCAGGAGCTGATCGAGGCGCTGATCGGCTGTGCCCGGGGAAATACCGACCCGCTCGCCGCTGCCGCCACTGCCCAGCAGGCACTCAAGCTGGATCGGCAGTTGCCGATACAGTGGATGTATCACTGGGTTGCTGATTTGATCCGGCTGGCCTATGATGAGAACAATATTAAAAACAACGACATGAGAGGGGAGTTGCAGGCCCTTCCCACTCCGGTGGAATACAGCGCGCTGCATCATTTGCTGGATAAACTCCAACAGGCAAGGCGTCTGACCGAAACGACCATCAACCCGCAACTGCTGTGGGAAGATCTGATGATAGAATGGTCCGGATTGTTTAACGCCCGACGCGGTTAAGCAAGACATACAAGCGAGGATTTCTATGGTTGCGGCACCCCCCAAAGCCCCCGGTGGCGGACGACAGGGTATCCTTTCCCTGACTATCAAGGACAAGAGCGCGCTCTATGCCGCCTATATGCCGTTTGTGAAAAACGGCGGTCTGTTTATACCCACCAACAAGAGCTACAACCTTGGCGACGAGGTTTTTATGCTGCTGACCCTGATGGAAGAGAAAGAAAAACTGCCCGTGGCCGGCAAGATCGTGTGGATTACCCCCAAAGGCTCGCAGGGCAACCGGGCCGCCGGCATCGGCGTGCAGTTCAGCGATCAGGACGACGGCAGCGCCCGCACCAAGATCGAAACCTACCTGGCCGGCGCGCTGAAATCTGATCGCCAGACTCACACGATGTAATTAACAGGGCCGAGGGACGAGTGACGAGGGCCGAGAAAAAGGTCCGTTTGTTTTCCTCGTTACTCGTCCCTCGTACCTCGTCACTTTTCTGTAGTATCATACACGGCCAAATTCATCGGAACTTGTAAGCCTATATGTACCTGGTCGATTCCCATTGTCATCTTGATCGCATCGATCTCGAACCCTTCGACGGCAAACTCGAAGGCGCGCTGCAAAATGCCCGCGAACATGGGATAGAACACATGCTGTGTGTCTGTATCAACATGGAAAACCGCACGGACGTGCTGGATGTGGCGCGTAACCATGACTTCATTTCCGCCTCGGTCGGGGTGCATCCCAATGAGGATGAAGGCCACGACCCGGAAGTGGAGGAGCTGGTCGAACTGGCCGCCGACGAGAACATCGTGGCTATCGGTGAGACCGGTCTGGATTACTTTCGCAGCGAAGGCGATCTCCAATGGCAACGGGACCGTTTCCGCCGCCACATCGCCGCCGCCAAACAGAGCGACAAGCCCCTGATCATCCACATGCGCGAGGCCACCGACGACACCCTGCGCATCCTCAAGGAGGAGAGAGCGGACGAAATCGGCGGCGTCATGCACTGTTTCGTCGAAGACTGGGAAACCGCCAAAAAGGCGCTGGATCTCAACTTCTACATCTCCTTCTCCGGTATCGTCACCTTCAAAAGCGCCAAAGCACTGCAGGAAGTGGCGAAAAACGTTCCGGCCGACCGCTACCTGGTCGAAACCGACTCGCCCTATCTCGCCCCGGTGCCGTATCGCGGTAAAAGCAACCAGCCCGCCTGGACCCGGCATGTGGCCGAATTTATTTCAGATTTACGCGAAACGGATCTGGAAACCGTTGCCGAACAAACCACCAACAACTATTTCGAGCTGTTCAAACATGACAAAAAGTAAATTTGAAGTGGCGGAAAGCCCGATCCACGGCAAAGGACTGTTTGCCACTGCGCCAATCAAAAAAGGAGAATTCCTGGGGAATCTCAAGACCCGCGCGGCCAAAAAGGACGGGCCCTATGTGCTGTGGTGCGACGATGGCAAGGGGCGTGAGGTGATCTGCGATTTTCGCTTTATCAACCATTCCCGCAAAGCGAATGTGGCCTATTACGATGATCTGACCGTGATGGCGCTCAAAAACATCAAGCCCGGCGAAGAGCTGGTGCACAATTACGGGGATGAGTGGGAAGACTAAACTCGCTTTGAGCGTACAGGCGTGATGCTTGTTTCTGATGTCCCGGATGGCCTGGGCATCGAAATAGAGTCTGTTATCTGGCAAGTAATTTACCCAGCTCTTCGTTTTCCTTGATGGAACCGGATAGGTGTTCGAGGGTTATCGGGCGAACTCTGTGCTTACGCACAGAGTCTTCAATGGCTTCGGTGAGTAGCTGGGAGAGGCTTTTATGCGATTCCTTTGCAAGCTTCTGCAACGCCTTCCACGCGGCAGCATCGACTCTGGCACTGATTTTTATTTTCGGCATAACCTATACCATATAACTCAATAAAAACAGAAACCTACAAATCACTTCTCAACCCATTTCTCACCGCTTTTCCGATACTTTTTCTTGACCGCGCTCCAGGCCACCTTGTGCGCCGTGGCCTCACGGTCCTCCCGATCCGCATATTCCTTCCAGGCGTGGTTGAACGCTTCTTTGTAGATCTGCTGGGCCTCGGTGGGCAGGTTATTGCGCACTGAATCGGGGAGTTGATCAATACGGTCGTAGGGCATAGTAATAATAGTCCTGAGTGCTGAGTCCTGAGTCCTGAGTGCTGAGTGCTGAGTGCAGAGTTCTGAGTTCTGAGTTCTGAGTCTGAATGTCGGATACCGCGTTGCT
Organism: Thiohalophilus sp.; assembly: GCF_046483665.1. Taxonomy (GTDB): domain Bacteria; phylum Pseudomonadota; class Gammaproteobacteria; order UBA6429; family Thiohalophilaceae; genus Thiohalophilus. The sequence continues at coordinate 25,403 of NZ_JAWOCR010000042.1, forward strand.
ATATCCGGCCTACATCTAACACTTAGTACTAAGAACTTAGCACTCAGCACTCAGCACTATCGCCCACCGGGCGAGGTTTGCCCTGCTCGTCGATGGCGACGTAGGTGATCTCGGCTTCGGCGACGCGGTCGCATTCGTCGGTGCCGCGGCTGCGTTCGGCGAAACCTTCGATCATGACCCGGATAGAGGTATTGCCGACATGAAGCACGCGCGAGTAGAGGCTGATCAGATCGCCGACGTAGACCGGGTTGATGAAACGGAATTCGTTGACGGCGATGGTGACAATGCGCCCGCGGGCCTGGCGATAGGCCGCGATGCTGCCGGCGATATCGGCCTGGGACATCAGCCAGCCGCCGAAAATGTCGCCGGAGGCGTTGGTGTCGGCCGGCATGGCCATGACGCGGATCTGGGGCTCCTCACCCTGCGGCAGTTTGTCGGAATGCAGGTTTTCGCTCATTCGTGTCCCCTGTAGAAGCGTGCAATATCATCCGCAAAAGTTTCCCTCAGTTCGTTGCGCTTGAGCTTGAGAGTGGGCGTAATCAGGCCGTCTTCGATGCCCCAGGGCGTCAGCGTCGCCCTGACACGATAGATCTTTGCATAGCCGGGAAAGTCGTGCAGCTGGTGATTGATCTTATCCAGTAACAGCCGGATGATCGTTTTGTTCTCCAGGCTCGCGCTATCGTCGGGATCAAGGTTGTGATCGCGGGCGATTTGTTGCCAGCTTTCAGGGTTGAGAACGGTGATGCAGCTTAAAAAAGGTTTACCTTCGCCGATCACCATGGCCTGGTCGAAGAGGGGATCGTTGGCAATGGCCATTTCGATATCGGCTGGCGGGACCTTCTCGCCATTGGACAGAACGATGATGTCCTTGATGCGCCCGGTGATATAGATAAAGCCGTTATCGATACGGGCCACATCGCCGGTATGCAGCCATCCCTGTTCGTCAATGATCCCGCGTGTGGCCTCCTCATTGTTCCAGTAACCCTTCATGATACCGGGGCTGCGCACGAGTAACTCGTTATCATCTCCCAGTTTGACTTCCACATCATCGAGAACCTTGCCGACACTGGCCGGGTCGTTATTTGTGCGGCGATTGACACTTGCCACCGGGCCCAGTTCGGTCATTCCATAGCCCTGTAGCAGGGGCAGCCCCAGGCCGATAAAGGTTCTGGCGACATCGACAGGTAACGGGGCGCCCCCGCAAACAGCAATGCGCAACCGGCCGCCGAGTTTTTGCATGATCTTTCTGGCCACCAGGGTCTTGAACACAGGCCATAACAGTTGCCGCGGGCGCCAGCGATCCCGGTCCTGCTGGTGTTCGAACATCTGCCAGCCCGTGCTCACCGCGTTGCTGAACAGTTTACGGGCAAGGGGGGATTTGTCTTCCAGCTGCGCCTTGATCTTGTTATTGACCCGCTCGTAGATGCGTGGAACAGAGATCAGAATCGTCGGCCGGATGCTCAGCAGATCCTCGGCCAGTTTTTCAATGGAACGCGCATAGGCGACGGTCGAGCCGGCTACCATGGGAAGGTAATAGCCCCCGGTGCGCTCGAACATGTGTGACAGCGGCAGGAAGGACAGATAAACATCGTCATTATAAAAACGCTCGCACTTTGAGGCAGCACAGGCATTCCAGAGGATATTTTCATGACTCAGCATCACTCCCTTGGGTTTGCCGGTGGTCCCCGAAGTGTAGACAATCGAGGCCAGATCCCGGGGGTTTATTTCAGGGCGGACAAGATTGTCTTGCTGGGCCGGGATCCAGTGGCTGATTGAAGTGAGACGCACCTCTGAGTGATTGCCCGGATCCTGCAGACTGATAAAGCGTTGTACTGTGTCAAGGCGATCCAGAATACCCTGGAGTATTTGCCAGTGTTCCTGACCTTCGAATAACAGACATTTAACATCGGCATTATCGATGATGTAGGCAATGTTGTCGGGGCGATCATTGGTATATAAAGGTACGACCACCAGCCCGAGTCCGAGCGCAGCCTGTTCGAACTGAACCCAGGCGGGACAGTTACGCAGGATTAACCCGACCCGCGTGCCAGGTTCCAGGTTTTCCCGGGCGAGTGCGGTTTGCCAGCGAGCCACTTCCTCTGCCATTTGCTGCCAGCTGATATCCTCCCATTGATGAGTGCTGGAATTGTAGTGACGATAGGCAATACGATGCGGGCTGCGACGAACCCGTTCCTGAAACAGGCCGTGCAGATTGCCGGCCTCTTCCTGGCTGATTATATCGCTTATTGAGTTCATGCGATGTTCCTGTCAGTCAATCAGTGCAACTGAGACCAGCCGCCATCTGGTGTGAAGCGGGGACCGTAACGTTGTTGTAACTGGCCGAGCATTTTTTCCATCTGCTCATAGCCGCGACAGTCCGCATAGTGCAACGGCCCACCGCGGAACGGAGCGAAGCCGGTACCAAAAATCACACCTGCATCGGCCAGATCGGCTTCCTCGACGATGTTCTCTCGCAGGCAGGCAACCGTTTCATTGATGAGTCGCAGAATCATGCGATCCTGAATGTCGGCGGGGGGCGTATAGCTTTTGTCGGGGCGGGGCTTGACCGGTTTGCCTTTTTTGAAGGTATAAAAACCCTGACCGGTTTTCTTGCCCAGCTTGCCCTTATCTACCAGCTTGCGCAATTTTTCCGGCACGGTGATGTCCATTGACTCGGAAAGTATCTCCGCGACTTTGAGACAGATATCCAGTCCGACGGTGTCGGCCAGTTCGATCGGTCCCATCGGCATGCCGAATTTCACGGCTTCATCGTCGATGACTTTCAGGGGAATGCCTTCGTCAGTCAGGGTCACCGCTTCCAGCAGGTAGGGCATCAGCACGCGGTTAACCAGAAAACCGGGCTTGCTGGCCACCGGCAGGGGCAGTTTGCGAATGGCCCTGGTGAAACTGCTGGCCTGATTCACGCTGTCTTCATCGGTGTGCTGGCCATGAACGATTTCTACCAGGGGCATTTTCGCCACGGGATTGAAAAAGTGCAGCCCGATCAATCGTTCAGGTTTGTTCAGCGCCGTGGCCAGTGTTTCCAGCGGGATGCTGGAGGTGTTGGTCGCAATCAGGGCGTGATCCGGCAGTTCGGGTTCGATATCACGCAGCAGATCCTGTTTGACCTTGATGTCTTCGAAGATGGCTTCGATAACGATGTCCGCGCGTTTGAGGCCATGGCCATGGGGATCGGGAATCAGTCTATCCATGGCGCCGTTGATGGCAATCCGGGCCTTCAGTTTACTTTTGTAGAGTTTGTGCGCGGCCTTGATTACCCGGCCGATGGCCTCGGTCTTCGGATCCTGAACAGTGACCTGAAAGCCCTGCATGGCGCACCAGGCGGCAATGTCGCCGCCCATGACGCCGGCCCCGATCACATGCACCTGTCTGGGGGCATAATCGATCTGTCGGCCGAGGGACTTCATCCGCTCCTGTAACTGGAACACCCGGATCAGATTGCGCGCGGTCTTGCCCACAATCAGCCGGGCCACGGACAGGGCTTCCTCTTTGAGCATCTGCTGGCGATCGTCGAAATGGTTTTGCCACAGATCGAGCAGGGCGTAGGGCGCCGGATAGTGAGCGCGCGGGGCTTTTTTGGCGACTTTTTTGGCCATGTATCTGGCCAGCCAGGGACGCAGCCATTTATGGTTCAGCCACCGCATCCAGAACGGCAGTGTCTGTTTGGCCGGCGGGTGCAATACTGTCTGGGTCGCCGCGTTGAGCAGATGGCGTTTGGGCACCGCGTGCTGGATCAATTTCATCCGTTTGGCGGCGCGTGCCGAGAGAGTGCGGCCGGTCAGCATCAGATCCATGGCATTCAGGGGGCCGAGGGTCTCGATGCTGCGCACGGTCCCGCCGAACCCGGGATGAATCCCGAGTTTGACTTCCGGCAGGCCGATACGGGTGGCCGGATCCTCATCGGCGATGCGATAGCGACAGGCCAGCGCCAGTTCCAGCCCGCCGCCCAGACAAAAGCCGTGGATCAGCGCCACCGTCGGGCAGGGCAGGTTCTCCAGTTTTTGAAAAATGGTATGCCCCCGTTCGATGGCCGCCTGGGCTTCGCCCTGATCGTTGAACTCGGTGAACTCGTTGACATCGGCGCCGGCGATAAAACCGTTGGCCTTGTCGGAAAGCATCACCACACCGCGCGGCGGCTTGCTCAGCAGCTCGCCGAGAATGGTATCCAGTTCATTGAGGACGCCGGCCGACAGGGTATTGGTGCTGCTCTGTGCCTTATCCAGATGCAACCAGGCAATGTGATGATCATCGTGGACGACGTTCCAGTTTTTATAATTTGTTGCAGCCATGTTTTATCAATCCTGTTTGCGTTACGCGGTTTCCACCAGCATGGCACCACCCTGGCCTCCGCCGATGCAGAGGCTGGCCATGCCGCGTTTGGCATTGTGTTGTTTCAGGACCTGGAGCAGGTGCAGAACAATCCGCGCGCCGCTGGTACCGACCGGATGGCCGAGGCTGATGCCGCCGCCGTCAACGTTGAGGCGGGCCTGATCGATGCTACCCATGGCGCCGCGTAACCCCAGCTCGTTCTTGCAGTAGTTGCTGTCTTCCCAGGCCCGCAGACAGGCCAGGACCTGGGCGGCAAAGGCTTCGTTGATTTCCCAGTAGTCGATATCGTCAGGTTTGAGCTTGTGGCGCTGCATCAGCGGCGTCATGGCATGCACCGGCCCAAGCCCCATCTGTGCGGCGTCCAGTCCCGCCCAGTGGGTGTCGACAATGCGCCCGAGCACCGGCAAATCATGTTGTTTGACCGCCTTTTCACTGGCCAGCAGCAACATAGCCGCGCCGTCGGTGACCTGCGCACTGTTACCGGCGGTGACATTTCCGAATGGCCTGTCAAACACCGGCTTCAGTTTGCCCAGCTGTTCCACGGTACTGTCACCGCGGATGCCGTCGTCCTGTTCATACACCTTGCCATGGCGGTCATAGATCGGTTCGATTTCATCCAGCCGGCCTTCCTGCATGGCGGCGGCCAGACGATGATGGCTGCGTACGGCAAATTCGTCCATCTGCTCGCGGCTGATGCCAAAGCGCCAGGCCAGGTTTTCGGCGGTCTGCCCCATGGAAAGACCCACCACCGGATCGGTCAGGCCGCGCAGCAGGCCAATGACCGGCTTGAGATGCTGCAGGCGTAGCTGACCAAGCGTCTTGAGCCGCTGGCCGACCGTTTTGGCACTCATCCAGGCCCCCAGCCAGGCGACCATCTGTTCGTTCCACAGCACCGGGGCGTGACTCATGGCCTCGACGCCGCCGGCCAGCACCAGATCAGCGCGACCCATGGCAATATCCTTGGCGGCGCTGTCCAGTGCCTGCATGCCCGAGGCGCAGTTACGCTGCACGGTCCAGGCCGGCACATGGTTGCCCAGACCCAGGCGCAATGCCGCCACGCGGGCGATATTCGCCTCGTCAGGTCCGGGCATCACGCAGCCGGTGATGACCTCGTCGATCAGACCGGGATCAAAACCCTGGCGCAGGAGCAGGGGACGGCTACAGCCGAGCAACAGATCAGCGGCGGCAAACGGTCCCGGTTTGTTTCGGGCCTTCAGGTGCGGCGTCCGGCTGCCATCGACGATATAGATCGGGCGTCGGCTGCCGCCGGAAGCGGTACTCTTCTTGCGCGTGGCGGTTTTTTTGGCGGTCTTCTTTGCCGTTTTCTTTTTCACTTCTGCCATGAGTTAACCTTTGCTATTTAAGGTCGGGGCCGAAATCATCCACCTTGATCACCTCGCGGCGCGCGGCATCGGCGCTACGAACGGTCTCGGCCTCCTGTTCCGTGATAATAGCCTGTTTGAGCGCGGCGTGTAACAGGCCCTCCAGACCGTGATAGTCGGGTTCGTAATTCGACAGCTGCTGACGAATGCGCTTTTCGATCGGCTCGGCGGCAATGACCTTGTGCAGGGCCTCTTCGATACGCTGCAGGGGTTCGTCGCTGGAATGAGGTTGATACATCCCTTCGCACAACCGTTCGCGGGCGTCACCGGGCGTGATCAGCATATCCGCGATGCGGTGGCCCAGTTTGTCACCGGGGGCCTTGAAGTGCTGGCCCAGGGGAAAGACCATCCAGCGCATGATCCAGGCCACCGGCCGGTTGGGCAGGTTCTGCAACAGGCCGTCGAAAGCGCGCTGGATTTCGAACAGCGTGTGCTGACAGCACCAGTGCAGCAGGGGCTCATCGCTTTTGGGATGGCCCTGATCCTCGAACCGTTTGAGACAGGCCGAGGCCAGATAGAGCTGGCTGAGAATATCCCCCAACCGTCCGGAAAGTTTCTCCTTGCGCTTGAGATCGCCGCCCAGGGTGAGCAGGGCGACGTCGGTCATTAATGCAAATGCCGCGCTCATGCGGGTCAGATGCTGGTAATAACGACGGGTCGGTCGCCGACCGGAGACCCAGACAAAGTGTGCCGAGGTCAGGCCGTGGAACAGGCTGCGAAACAGGTTTCTGGTCGTAAAGCCGATATGGCTGAACAGGGCGCGATCGAAGTTCTCCAGCGACTGGTCGGGATCCTCCATGCCCAGCGCTTCGAGTTCCTTGAAGATATAGGGATGGCTGCGGATCGCCCCCTGGCCGAAGATGATCATGGTCCGGGTCAGGATGTTGGCGCCTTCCACCGTGATACTGATGGGTGTGGACTGATAGCCGCGGGCGACAAAGTTGCGCGGTCCCAGACAAATGCCGGCCCCGCCAAGAACATCCATGCCGTCGTTGATCACCTGGCGCATGCCTTCGGTCAGGTGGTATTTCACAATGGCCGAAATGACCGAGGGCTTCTCGCCCTGATCCAGCGCTACCGAGGTCAGCCCGCGGGCGGCGTCCATCATGTAGGTGTTGGCGCCGATCCGCGCCAGCGCTTCCTCAACCCCTTCGAAACGGCCGATCGGCAGCTTGAACTGGCGGCGTACCCGCGCATAACCGCCAACACCATGGCTGACCAGTTTGCCCGCACCCGTACTCAACGCCGGCAGCGAGATACCGCGTCCGTCGGAGAGCGATTCCATTAACATGCGCCAGCCCTGACCAACGCGATCCTGGCCACCGATGATCCAGTCCATGGGAATAAAGACATCCTTGCCGCTGTTGGGACCGTTCATAAAGACCACGTTGAGCGGAAAGTGGCGTCGACCGATGTTAACGCCGGGGGTGTCGGTCGGTATCAACGCCAGCGTGATACCGAGATCGTCTTTATCTCCCAGCAGATGATCGGGATCGTACAGTTTGAATGCCAGTCCCAGCAGCGTGGCCACCGGGCCCAGCGTGATATAGCGCTTGTCCCAGGTGACGCGCATGCCCAGCACATCTTTTTTGCCATCAAACGCCTGGCGACAGACGATGCCGTAATCCGGCATTGCTCCGGCATCGCTGCCGGCTTCGGGGCTGGTCAGGGCGAAGCAGGGGATCTCCTCGCCTTTGGCCAGGCGGGGCAGGTAATGGCTTTTCTGTTCCTCGGTACCGTATTCGAGCAACAGCTTGGCCGGGCCCAGCGAGTTGGGCACCATTACCGTCACTGCGGCCGTGATACTGCGGGTGGCCAGCTTCATGATGATGGCGGAGTGCGCCAGATTGGAGTAATCCAGACCGCCATACTCTTTGGGGATGATCAGGCTCAAAAAGCCCTGTTGCTTGATATATTGCCAGGCCGGTTCGGAGAGATCGTAACGTTGGCTGGTAATCTCCCAGTCATCCAGCATCTCGCAGAGTTTTTCCACCGGCCCATCGATGAAGGCCTGCTCCTCGGCAGAGAGGGTTGGTATCGGAAGGCTACGCAGTTTTTTCCAGCGCGGACGACCGCTGAACAATTCCCCATCCCACCACACCGAACCCGCGTCCAGGGCTTCTCGCTCGGTCCGGGACATACGCGGTGAGACACGCCGGAACAGCTTCAACAGGGGGCGGGAGATCCAGCGTCGCCGCCAGCCGGTCACTTTCTGCGCCATGCTGTTCATGGGATGCCTCCTTTGCTGCGTAGGGTGATGTGATCCACCGCCTTTAAATTTAGAACCCCGTTACTGATATAACGTTCACTCCTTTAAAGACTTTATGCATCCGGCGAAGCAAGACTTTCATCTCCTTCTGACTTTATGCGTCCTGTGCGACCCGGGCAAGCTCTACAGTCAGGTTATTGCGCTCCTGCATTGGCCAGTTGCAATCCCTGTTCAGTTTTTTCCCACGGGGTATGAAAATGCGGTGAAAAACGTATCCCGCCACCGCGGCGAGCGCACAGAACGTGCTGTTCCATTAACCAGGCATAGAGTTGCTCAGTCGGGATCTGTTTGTGTTTGAAGACGACGATTCCGGCATAACGACCTGCTTGCGTATCGGTAAGTAATTCAAGGTTGGCAAGCTGGTCAATGGTGTCAAATATCCGCTGACTGTTTTCCAGTACCTGTTGCTCGATCGTCGCCATGCCGATCTCTTCGATCAGGGAGAGACTGGCTTCCAGTGCGTGAGCGCAGAGCATATTGGGACTGCCGCATTCGAAGCGGCGCGCGCTGTGCGCCGGTTGCCAGTCCGGGTTATCAAAATCGCCCATCTGTTCCACCATATGCCAGCCGTATTCAAACAGCTGTAACTGTTCGCGTGCCTCCGGGCGACTATAAAACAGCGCCAGACCTTCAGGCCCCAGCAGCCACTTGTGCCCATCGGCCATAACAAAGTCGGCCCCGCAGCTCTGCACATCAACCTGCACAGCACCGAGACTTTGAATGGCATCCACGCAAAACAGCACATTGTGTTGCTGGCAGTGTTCACCCAGCTGTTCCAGGCTGACGCGCAAGCCTGACGCATACTGGACCGAGCTGATCGCCAGTAGCCGGGTCCGGGCATCCATCGCTTCAATCAGCGCCTGCTCGGGGGTTTGCGTGCCATGCAGATTGACCTGGCGAACCTGTACCCCGCGGGCCTGCAGCGACTCCCAGACGATCCGGTTGGAGGGAAACTCTTCATCACTGATGACGACCGTGTCACCCGCTTGCCAGTCAAGCCCCCAGGCCACCATCGACAGGGCTTCCGAGGTGTTTTTAACCAGTGCAATATCCCCGGGCGGGGCATTGATCAAGCGCGCTCCGCGCTCGCGCAGGCGGGTTTCCACCGCGACCCAGTGCGGATAATGCAGCGAACCCAGTTGATGATTGTCGTGGGCAAAATCTTCCAGCGCCTGTACTGTACGCCGAGGCCAGGGTCCTACCGCTGCATGATTGAGATGAATCAAATCATCCTGCAGATTAAACTCCTGTTCGATCAAGGTTTGAACTTCACTCTTCAAAACACGTTACTCCACAACCTCAAAAGACTCCGCCGATGATTGCGTCATACTGAACTCCCGGCCAGAGAGCTGGCCTCCTGCTGACATGGCATACAGTTCAATCCGCTTCATGTTCAATACTACAGCAACGGTGCGTCTTTTGAATATCGGCGCGCCAGGTATGCAAGCTTGTAATCCGCCGTCACAGGTCAGCCGATGGTGATCGAAAAATTCACGAATGGCCAGTCCCGCAGAACATTGATGGTTGCGATAGTCGCGACAGGGGATGTTCCAGATATGAGCGTGAATGGCATTCGACAGGGGATATAAAAACACAGGCCGGTGTGTCACCGGCCTGTGTCCGGGGTCAATGCAGTTCCAGGTTGGGCAAATACTCGGGCAGATGTTTACGAATGGCATTGGGGTTTTGCCGGGTCAGGTTTTTATCCAGTTGCAGGGTCAGACTGCGTCGGGTGCTGTCATTCAGGTTATCACGCAACAGGCCGAGAAAGTTGGGGGAGGCCACAATGATCAGCTGCCGGAAGCTGTTTTTATTATGAGCCTTGTTAATATAGTGTGCGAGCTCCCGGGAAAAGTTAATGGCTTCCTGGCGTTTGGGTTCAGTTTCCTGGGTCATGGCGTGGGCGGCGCTGCCATTGACCCCTTTGCCATTTTGCTTGCCCGGCAGATCGGAGGTAATGTCCTGATTGTGTTGTCGGCTGGCCGGGTGGGTAAACATTTTCAGTTCAACCAGTGGTGAGGATGCCGTGTCGGCGCTAAATATACGGGCGCGGCTGCTATCGGCTACCAGAATCCAGGTCTTGGGCATAGGTGTTTCCTCCATCGTTGCTATGTCAATGAAAGTCAGAGCGTCGGGCTAAATCTGTAACGCTTGCAGTTCTATATTTCGGCTACTCATCTCCCAGGTAGTATTGAAGAACGCGTTCAGTTCCGCAGCCCGGGCGGGGTCGTTAAAGTTGGCGATTCCCTCAAAACGGCTGGCCACGCGCCGGTCCACCACACCGCAACCATCGGCAACAAAAAACGCGTGATGATAGGCCCGGGAAAGCTGGCGAATTTCGACACGGCTACTCAGGCGTCGAATCAGTTCCGGCAGGTGATGGCAGCGGTGGAGCAGTTTTTCGGGAGAGTAAAACAGGATCCGTATGCTCGCATTGGCGTCCCCGGTAGCGATACGCCGTACCGCGTCGATAAAAGCGGGGTGGTCGTAGAGACCAGGTTCCAGGTTGTCGTCGAATATCAGTAAGGAAAGCGCTGCCTGCTGACTCATGGCATGAATGACGCGGGAGCAGTCCTCACGCCCGGCCAGCGACAGCAGCTGATCGGATTCACACAAAGAGAGCGAGTCAATCGGGTCCATACTTCCAGTTTAGCGCCTTTGACGCTCTTGTCACGAAGCTTGCGGACAATCAGCTCAGACGCACCCGGAAGAGGGGGCAAGATTTTGTAAGTGCCTGAAAAAAATACGGAAACCGGGCAGAACCCGGGTGTCACAGGGCCTCTTCGATAGCCTGACAAAACGGCTCGAGATCATCCGGATTGCGGGAGGTGATCAGATTGCCGTCGATCACCACCGGCTCATCCACCCAGTCGGCGCCGGCATTCAGCAGGTCGGTGCGCACCGAGGGCCAGGAGGTGAGGGTGCGTCCGCGCACCACATCCGCCTCGATCAGCAACTGCGGGCCGTGGCAGATGGCCGCCACCGGCTTGCCGGTGCTGACGAATCCCTTGACGAAGGCCACGATCGCCTCGTTGGTCCGCAATCGGTCCGGACCAAAGCCCCCGGGAATCACCATCCCGGCGTAATTAGCCGGGTAAGCCCCCTCGGCATCGATATCAATATGCGCGGCAGTACCGTCTTTTTTGCCGTGCACATCCACCCCGGCCTGATTACCCATGACCTCAATGTCATAGCCGGCTTTTTTCAGATGCGCATAAGGTACCTCAAATTCGGAGTCCTCAAACCCTTCGCCAACGATAAAGACCAGTTTGCTCATAACGGTGTCTCCTTGCCATGATTTGCAAGATACACTGTAAACCCGCCAGTCAGCCTTGCGCATTGCGAATTTTCAATCTTTACCCTGTAAACTACGTGGACACAGCCTCGGCAGAATATGTTATATACGCAGCGATAGATTAGAGCCTGACATATACCGGAGAATAACAATGTTGCAACCTGGTCAATTTGCACCGCCTTTTTGCGCCCCGAATCAGTCCAGCCGACCGGTTTGTCTGGCCGATTTCAAAGGCCTCAAAAACGTGATTCTGTATTTTTACCCCAAAGACGACACGCCGGGCTGTACCGTGGAAGCCAACCAGTTCAGCACGCTGGTCGACGAATTCACCCGGCATGATACTGTCGTTCTCGGTGTCAGCCGCGACGACAGTGACAGCCACCAGGCATTTATCAGCAAGTTCGACCTGCGCGTCGATCTGCTGGCCGACACTGACGGCGAGCTGTGCGACAAGTACGGTGTCTGGCAGGAAAAAGAAAAAAATGGCGTCAAGAAAATGGGCATCGTGCGTTCCACGTTTTTAATCGACAAGAGCGGCAAACTGGCTCACGTGGAATACGGTGTCGATCCCGAAGGGCATGCGCAGGCGATGCTGGAGAAGGTCAAACACGGCTGAAAACCGGATCAGGCCGGATAATTCCCCGCCGAACCGATCCCTCCTTTAGTACGCATAATGTATATTATGTTAAATTA
>NZ_JAWOCR010000057.1:0-32343 GCF_046483665.1 Thiohalophilus sp.
CTGTTCAGCGAGGAGCTGGGGGCGGTCATCCAGGTGCGCGATAGCGAGCTGGCGACGGTACAGGAGGCGCTGCATGACGCCGGCCTGGGCCATCACAGCCATGTGATTGGCTCGCTGCGCGACGATGATCGGCTGATTTTCGAACATCGGGGCGAGAGCCTCCTGGAGGGCGCTCAGGTTCAGTGGCGGCGCCGCTGGAGCGAAACCAGTTACCGGATGCAGGCGCTGCGCGATAATCCCGAGTGTGCCCGGGAAGAGTACGATAATCTGCTGGATGACGCCGATCCGGGTCTGTCCCCCTATTGCAGTTTCGATCCGCAGGAGGATGTTGCCGCGCCGTATCTCAACCTCGGCCAGCGCCCGCGGGTGGCCGTATTGCGCGAGCAGGGAGTCAACGGTCAGATCGAGATGGCTGCTGCGTTCGACCGTGCCGGCTTCGCCGCGGTGGATGTGCATATGAGCGATATCATCGCCGGGCGGGTATCGCTCAATGATTTTTCCGGGCTGGCCGCCTGTGGCGGTTTTTCCTATGGCGATGTGCTGGGCGCTGGCGGCGGCTGGGCCAGCTCGATTCTGTATAATTCACGTGCTCGCGACGAATTCGAGGCGTTTTTCCAGCGTCCCGACAGTTTCGGACTGGGTGTCTGCAACGGCTGTCAGATGCTCTCCCACCTGCGGGATCTGATTCCCGGCGCTGACCACTGGCCTCACTTTGTACGCAACCGCTCCGAGCAGTTCGAGGCACGGCTTTCCCTGGTCGAGGTGCTCGATTCGCCCTCGATCCTGCTGGCCGGTATGGCCGGTTCCCGGCTGCCCATTGCCGTGGCCCATGGCGAGGGACAGGCCCGTTTCCAGGAACCGCAGCAGGCGAGCCAGTTGCTGGGCGATCGGCTGGTCTCTTTGCGCTATATTGATCACTATGGTCAGGCGAGCGAGCGCTATCCCTTCAATCCCAACGGCTCGACCGGCGGGATTACCGGCCTGACCACCACGGATGGTCGTTTTACCATTATGATGCCCCACCCGGAACGGGTATTTCGCACGGTACAGTATTCATGGCACCCTGACGACTGGGGTAACGATGGTCCCTGGCTACGATTGTTTCAAAACGCCCGCCAGTGGCTGGGCTAGTTACCGCTGCACGTCGAACTGTGACACGAGATGAGAAGTTGGTATGAAAGTGAAAGTGAATGTCGATCGTCTCAGGGAAGGGATGTTTGTTAGTGATCTGGATTGTAGCTGGGCGGAAACCCCATTTCTGCTCGAGGGCGTATTGATTACTGGCGAGGACGAACTGGCGGAACTCCGGCGCTGCTGCAGTTTTGTCTATGTTGATACCGATCGTTCCCATGAGTCGGTGCTCCCCGATCTGCAAACCCTGGCCCGCGAGCCGGCACCGGCGGCTCTCGCAGTTAGCAAACAGCAGGCCGAAAAAGAAGCCGAACGTGAAGAGAGGCATTTCCAGCAGGCTCTGCAGGAAGCCCGTCCTGTTCATGCGCGCACCAAAAGCTACATCGAGACCCTGCTCGAGGACGTGCGCCTCGGCAATAGCCTGGATACCAACACGGCCCGCCAGCTGGTCACTGAAATCACCGAAAGTATCACCCGTAGCCCCAATGCCATGGCCTGGCTGTCGCATCTGAAACATCGTGACGAGTACACCGTGACTCACTGCATGAATACCTGCATTCTGGCAGTGACCTTTGGCCGGTATCTGGGTATGGACAAGGACTCGCTGGAGTTGATGGGGCTGGGAGCCCTGCTGCACGACATCGGTAAAATGAGTATCCCGCTGGAGATCCTCAACAAGCCGGGTCGGCTGACCCCCGAAGAGTACGAAATCGTCAAAACTCATGCACAAAAAGGCCATGAATTACTTGTCGCCAAGGGAGGGATTCCCCGGGAATCACTCGATATTGTGTTGCATCACCATGAACGGATCAGCGGCAAGGGCTATCCCCACGGTTTAATGGGCGAGCAGGTCAATCGTATGACCAAGATTGTTTCCATTGTCGATGTCTACGATGCGATTACGAGCGATCGCTGTTATCACGATGGCATGGCGCCCTATGAAGCATTGAAAAACATGTACGGATGGATTAGCGAAGATTTTGAACAGAATATGGTGGAACAGTTCATCAAGTGCCTGGGTATCTATCCCATTGGCAGCATGGTGCAGCTCAACCTGGGACAGACCGGAATCGTCGTCTCCGCCAGTGAAAAAAGTCGACTCCGTCCCATTGTCCTGCTGGTCAGCAACAGCAAGGGCATGCGCTACGTCAAACCCAAGCTGATCAACCTGGCTCACCCACGCTGGCGCGAGGGCAAGCAGAAACTGGAAATCCGTAAAATTCTCAACAATGACGAATGCGACATCGACCTGCCGTCCGTCATTCAGGACGAGTCGCTGATCTGATCGCGCCTGTTTTTCAGACTTTACAGATCAACGCAGAGACGCAAAGACGCAGAGCAAGAAAAATGTTGAGTTTTGAATGTTAAATTTTGAATCAAAGGCAATTTTGCAATTCAACATTCAACATTAAAAATTATATCTCTGCGCCCCTTGCGTCTTTGCGCCTCTGCGTTAATGTTTTTATACCCTTTGATTTTGAGATGGCGCCTGTCTACTGGCAAGTGTCTTTTGTTAGAATACCCGCCGGTTCGGTTTTTCAAGTGAGTTTATGTCCAACGCGTTGACCATTCGGGGTTTGACCAAAACCTATCGTGGCGGGGTGCAGGCCCTCAAGGGGGTCGATCTGGACGTGCGCGAGGGGGATTTCTTCGCCTTGCTCGGGCCCAACGGGGCAGGGAAATCCACCACCATCGGGATCATCTGTTCGCTGATTAACAAGACTGCGGGAAGCGTTGAGGTATTCGGGCACGATATCGACCGCGATCTGGAAGCGGCCAAAAGCTGTATCGGTCTGGTGCCGCAGGAATTCAATTTCAATCAGTTCGAGCCGGTGGTGGAGATCGTGGTCAACCAGGCCGGTTATTACGGTATCGATCGCAAGCTGGCCTATGAGCGTGCTGAAACTTATTTGCGCCAGCTGGAACTGTGGGACAAGCGCCATGTGATGGCAAGGGAATTGTCCGGCGGCATGAAGCGCCGCCTGATGATCGCCCGCGCGCTGGTACATGAGCCAAAACTGCTGATTCTCGACGAACCGACCGCCGGAGTGGATATCGAGATCCGTCGCTCTATGTGGCAGTTTCTTGACAAGATCAACGCGCAGGGCACCACCATCATTTTGACAACCCATTACCTGGAAGAAGCCGAACAGCTGTGTCGGCATATCGCTATTATTAATCATGGCGAGGCGGTGGAACACACCGAGATGAAAACGTTATTGATGAAATTGCACGTGGAAACGTTTGTGCTGGATCTGCGCGAGACCATCGAAACGGTGCCCCACGTCGCAGGCTATAACCTGAATATGCTCGATAACAGTACACTCAGTGTCGATATCAGCAAGGAACAGAGTCTCAATCAGTTGTTCGAGGCGCTGGATCGCCAGGGTCTGCATGTACTGAGTATGCGCAACAAAACCAATCGGCTGGAAGAGCTGTTTGTGCGCCTGGTCGAAGAGGACAACGCATGAAGTTGTCACAGCAATATGTTGCCTTTACCACTATACTGACCAAGGAATTCCTGCGTTTTATTCGCATCTGGATTCAGACAGTGCTGCCGGCGGCGATTACCACCGGCCTCTATTTTATTATCTTTGGTAACCTGATCGGTTCCCAGCTGTCGGACATCGGTGGTCTGAGCTACATGGAGTATATCGTCCCCGGCATTATCCTGATGGCGATCATCAATAATTCTTACGCCAACGTGGTCTCCTCTTTCTATGGCGCCAAGTTCCAGCGTCATGTCGAGGAGATGCTGATCTCGCCGATGCCCAACTACCTCATCGTGCTGGGCTACGCCGCCGGCGGCATGGCACGTGGTCTGATAGTGGGTCTGGCCGTTACTGCCGTTTCCCTGATCTTCGCCGAGCCGCAACTGCATCATCTGCTGGTAACCCTGTATGTCGTGCTGATGACCTCGCTGCTGTTCGCGCTCGGGGGATTTGTCAATGCCGTGTATGCCAAAAGCTTCGATGATATTTCTATCATCCCTACCTTCGTGCTGACCCCGCTGACCTACCTGGGCGGGATTTTCTATTCTATCGACATGCTGCCGCAATTCTGGCAGAACGTTTCCCTGATCAATCCGATCCTCTATATGATAAACGCCATGCGCTACGGCATGCTGGGTGTCTCCGACATCGACATTCGCGTGGCATTGCTGATTATCACCGGCTTCGTCATCGTCCTCTACCTGTTCTGCCTCTACCTGCTCAACAAGGGTGTGGGTATTCGTACCTGACGCCAGGCAAGAGACAATTCCAACGCAGAGGCGCAAAGACGCAGAGAACGCAAAGATTTAAATTTGAATGTTTGATTTCAAATTCTGGTTTTCAGGGCCACATCTAATTCAACATTTAAAATTCAAAGTTATTTATTTCTCTGCGGTTCTTTGTGTCTCTGCGCCTCGGCGTTTTTCTTTAAATTTCTCTAAGAACCTGTGCTGTACTTTTATATTCGAGAGAGGAGTTTGTCCATGAGTCGGGTGGACAGGAAGCGTTTGAGGGTGCCGAACAGGTAGGTGGGGAAGGTGACGTAGTAACGCGGTTTGGGATGCCGGCTTTCCAGGGCGTGGATGACGCGTTTTAACACCGCCTCCGGCGGCAGGGTGAAGGGCACGGCGGGGCCTTCCTTGGTCAGCCGCTGTTCCATGGCCAGGTAGTGATCCCGGAACGGGCTGTTGTCGCGGTCGATGTTCTGCTGATAGGCGGTAAAGGAGTTGGCGCGAAAGCGACTGCTGATCGGGCCGGGTTCGATGAGTGACACATGAATGTCGGTCTTGCGCAGTTCCAGGCGCAAGGTATCGGACAGGCCTTCCAGAGCGTATTTGCTGGCGTTGTAGGCGCCGCGAAATGGCAGGGCGATCAGTCCCAGGATGGAGCTGTTCTGAATAATCCGCCCGTAACCCTGCCGGCGCATAACAGGTAAGACCCGGTTGGTCAGCTCATGCCAGCCGAACAGATTGGTCTCGAATTGCCGGCGTAGCACGTCGCGGCGCAGATCCTCCACCGCCCCGGCCTGTCCGTAAGCCCCGTTGTTGAACAGGGCATACAGGGTGCCGCCGGTGCGCTTCAGCACTTCATCGACCGCCGCATTAATCGAATCCGAATCATCCAGATCCAGCCGCAAACTCTCCAGGCCTTCTGCGTTCAGCTTCGCCACATCTGCCTCGCGTCGCGCCGTGGCAAACACCCGGTAACCACGCTCCCGCAACCCCCGCGCCACGCACAGGCCTATCCCGGATGAGCAGCCGGTAATCAGAATGTTTTTTTTGTCCGTATTCATAACCTAACGCCGGAACATTATATTAAAAAGAACTCTAACGCAGAGGCGCAGAGACGCAAAGGAACGCAGAGCAAGAAAAATGTTGAATTTTTAATGTTAAATTATGCATCAAAGGCAATCTTGCAATTCAAAATTTAGAATTCAACATTAAAAATTATCTTTGCGCCTCTGCGTTCATCTCTTTATCTCTACGCTAGTAGCACGGCGATGATGCCGGTGAAGAAGATACCGTCGAAGGTTCCCGCGCCGCCGATGGAAGCGATCGGGGTGCCAAGTTTGGGTATGTCTTTGAGGCGCAGGAGGTCGGCGCCGATCAGCACACCGAGGGTACCGCAGATATAGGCCAGTGGCGCACTGTGTTCCGGGGCCAGCAGCAGGGCGGTGATGGCGGCGGTCAGCGGGGCGATGAAGATCGGCATGCCGATGCCCAGCCCGACTACGGGCCGGCTGAAGCCGTAACTGATCGCAGTGACGATACCAATGGCCAGCAGAACAGTGGAGACTGGCAGAGGTTGACTGAGGAAAAGATAAAGCGAGAACAGGATCGGCACCATTGCCCCGCCCACGTTAATAGCGATGACGGTATAGCCGGTGAACGGCGGCAGTTTGAACGGCCAGTTAGCCGGTGGTTGCGGTGGCGGTGCGGTCGGAGCTTGTGCCTTGACCGTGGCCAAAGGCAAATTGACGGCGCTGCCAAATAACGTCGTGATCAATAACAGAGCGGCCGAGTCAGGAGACAGTCCGAGTTTGCTCAGCACCAGTGAGAATATCTGGATATGGATGAACAGAATCAGCAGCAGGGCGACGAAAAACAGCAGCAGATAATTGCCGGGGGAACGCATAACCTAGTTCAGTATCTCCGTGAGGCTTGTGGCCAGTAGCGGGGCCAGCTCTACTGAGTTGCTTGAATGGCGGACGCTGTCACAGCTCCAGATAGTTTTAATGCCGGCCTGGTTTAACAACCTGGCCGCTCTCGCATCATACAGGGCATGGGTACACAGGGCATCGACGCTCCGGGCCCCGGCGCGGTACAGCTGCTCGGCGGTTTCCGCCAGGGTGTGGCCACTGCTGATCATGTCATCTACCAGTACAACCCGGCGCTGCGAGTAATCGAGGTCGGGTAAACGGATTTTCACCTCGCGATCGCCGTGACGGAACTTGTCGGCGACACCAAAATCAAAATCGCCGACCCTGGCCACCTGTTCCACCCACTGGCGGGACTCTTCATCGGGCCCGAGCAACAGAGCATCCTGGCTTTGTTCCAGTAAAAACTGGCCCAGCAGCGCTGCGGCGCTGAGGTTACAGGCCTGGGGCAGGGGAATAGCCTCATTCAGGTGGGTGATGCGGTGCAAATGGGCATCCACGGTGATCAATGCGTCTGCCAGGTCGGCCAGGAAACGACCGATGATCCGCTGGCTGACGGCCTCACCGGGATGAAAGGCCATGTCCTGGCGCATATAACACAGGTAGGGGCTGACCAGGATGATCCGTTCGGCACCGAGCTCACGGGCGGTCCGGGTCGCCAGTAACAACTCCACGAGTTTGGCGTCGGGATGATCCAGACTGCGATACAGCACCACGGTAGATGGCAGAACCGGCGGCAACGTGAGGCAGCTTTCGTCATCGGGAAAATGATGCACATGGATAGTGGCGTAATCGATCTGCAACGCCGTCGCCAGCCGTTGCGCCGGCACCGCTTCATCGGGAAAAGTGAGCAGGAGTGTCATGGTCCCATCCTCAACGGATCAGATTTCCATATAGGTCTGGCTGATCTCATCCGGATGGCCAATCCGGTAGCCACTGTTCTGCTCGGCCAGATGGCGGGCGAAGTTGAAGTCAGCACTGAAGGCGGCATGGATGCGATACAACGGCTCACCCGGGGTCACCGGATCGCCCAGCTTTTTGAGCAGATCCACCCCCGCCGCTCGCTCCATCGGTGCGCCGGCCAGGCTGGCGATTTTGGCCAGCTGGAAATTGTCGATGACGGTGACCACACCCTCCTGCTCAGCGGTGATCTCGATGTTCAGGGGGCCGGCAATAAAGGCGTACTCGATCTTGCCCTGGGCGGCGATAATTTCCTGCATCTTGCGCAGGGCGCGACCGTCTTCGAGGATGTCGCGGGCGATACCATAACCCTGGCCACCCCGCACGTCGGGGTCGAACTCCAGTATCCGGCCCGCCAGACGTAGCGATTTCTGGCGAAGATCGCTGGGGGCATTCGGATTGCCTTCGAGGACCTGCATGACATCCCGGGCTTCGAGCATGGGACCGATGCCGCAACCAATGGGCTGGCTACCATCGCTGATAACCACCTCCAGATGGATACCGATGCGATCGCCAATGTATTCGAACAGTTTGCGCAGGCGCAGGGCCTGACTCATGTGACGCACCTTGGCGGTAGGGCCTACCGGAATATCGATTAACAGATGCGTGGCCCCGGCGGCCAGTTTCTTGGACAGGATGGAGGCGACCATCTGCGCCTCGGAATCGATACCCAGCGGCCGCTCTACCGAGATCAGGATATCGTCGGCCGGGGCCAGGTGCGCCCGCCCGCCCCAGACCAGACAGGCGCGGGTCTTGTCGACTACCTGGTAAATGGTGTGTGGACTCAGATCGACCCCGGCCAGTACCGACATGGTATCTGCCGTGCCGGCCGGCGAGGTGATAGCCCGGCTGGAGGTTTTGGGCATCAGCAGGCCGTGGGCGGCGACGATCGGAACGATCAGCATGGTAGTGCGATTACCGGGCAGGCCGCCGATGCAGTGCTTGTCGGTGACCAGCGGGGCATTCCAGTGCAAATATTCGCCGGTTTCGGCCATGGCGCGGGTCAGATAAAGAGTCTCCTCGCGATCCAGGCCCGACTGGGTACAGGCCACCAGAAATGCAGCCATTTCCATCTTGGAGTAACGACTGGCAGCGATGTCGCTGGCGATGTCCCGGTAATCCTGATGCAACAGGCGCTCACCGCGGATCTTGCGGCGTACCGCATCCATTGATTCAACCGGTTCAGCATGCAGCACCCGGGCCGGCTCGCCCGGCTGCATGTCCAGCTGGGTGAAGGCCTGCTCCGCCAGCCCCAGCTCCTCGGTGCCGACGATAGCCTCGTCATCCACTACGTTCAGCACGGCGTAGATACGCCGGCCATTGGCCATGATCACGATCTTGCTCAATGCCTGGAAGCCCTCCGCACGATACAGCTCGCAGTTGCGATGCAGGAAGGCGACGTTTTCGTGGTAGGTATCGATGGCCACGCGGCGCAATTTGAGCCGGGCCTTGTCGCCGTTGTCGTCAGGGGAAGGAGAAAGGGGCTGCATTATGGCATAACCGCTTGAAATAGAGGGATTGTGGCATAATAGGCGGTGGATCCCAACTGCTCATCCGGGACTTGAATCCGGTGGAACCGCTCCTATTTTAGAGGAAACAGGTGTGTCTGCCTTAAACCGGTTATATAATAACCTGACTTTGTCCCTTAACCCGCTTGCGTACGATGAGGAACTGCCCCCATGCCGATTTACGAATACCAGTGTGAGCAATGCGATCATCTCCTGGAAGCGATTCAGAAGATGAGTGATGCGCCCCTGAGTGAGTGCCCTGCCTGTGGCAAGCCGACCCTGAAAAAACTGATCTCCGCCTCCGGCTTCCGGCTCAAGGGCAGTGGCTGGTATGAAACCGACTTCAAGTCGGACAAGCGCAAGAATCTGGCTGGCGAGGGAAGTAAAAGCAGCGGCAGCGACAGCAAGAAAACCGCCTGAAACCCGCTCCATGCGTGTCACCGGGGTGATTCCCCGGTTGCACAGATCCCCGCCAATCCGTAAGATTCCCGCCTTGTCCCAAGCACAAGGCCCTGAATTCTCATGCGTAGCCATTACTGCGGCGAGATCAACGAATCTCATATCGATCAGCAAGTCACCGTCTGCGGCTGGGTTCACCGGCGTCGCGATCACGGTGGCGTGATCTTTATTGATCTGCGCGACCGCGAAGGGCTGTTGCAGGTCGTTTACGATCCCGACAAGCCCGACTCCTTCATGCTGGCGGAGAAGGTGCGCAGTGAATATGTGCTACGGGTCACCGGCCGGGTGCGTCGCCGTCCCGGGGGAACCGAGAACGCCAACATGCCGACCGGGCAGATCGAGGTCCTGGGCCTGGAGCTGGAGATTCTCAACCACTCGGAAACCCCGCCGTTCCAGCTCGATGACGAGGATGTCTCCGAGGAGCATCGCCTGCGTTATCGCTATGTCGATTTACGCCGCCCGGAAATGCTGCAGCGCATGAAACTGCGCTCGAAAATCACCACCGAATTCCGTAATTACCTGAATGACAAAGGGTTTCTCGAGATCGAGACGCCCATGCTGACCAAAGCGACCCCGGAAGGGGCGCGCGACTACCTGGTGCCCAGCCGCACCCATGACGGCGCCTTTTTCGCCCTGCCGCAGTCGCCGCAGCTGTTCAAACAGCTGCTGATGGTCGCCGGCATGGATCGTTATTACCAGATCGTGCGCTGTTTCCGTGACGAGGATCTGCGTGCCGATCGCCAGCCTGAATTTACCCAGCTGGATATCGAGACCTCGTTCCTCGACGAGGAAGCCATTATGCAGATGATGGAGGGCATGCTGCGGCATGTTTTCGCCCATGTGCTGGAAATCCCCCTGCACGATCCTTTTCCCCGCATGACGTACACCGAGGCGATCCGCCGTTTCGGCTCGGACAAGCCCGATCTGCGTATTCCGCTGGAGCTGGTGGATGTGGCCGATGTGATGCAAAACGTGGAATTCAAGGTCTTCAGTGGTCCGGCGAAGGATCCGGCGGGCCGGGTGGCTGCCCTGCGGCTGCCCAGAGGCGGCGAGCTGACCCGCAAGGAGATCGACGATTACACCGATTTTGTCGGCATCTACGGCGCACGAGGTCTGGCTTATATCAAGATCAACGATACTTCGGCCGGCCGGGAAGGGCTGCAATCGCCGATTCTCAAATTCCTGCCGGATGATGCCGTCGAGGCCATTTTACAGCGCACCGGCGCCGAGAACGGCGATCTGATCTTCTTCGGCGCGGACAAGGCCAGCATCGTCAATGAGGCGCTGGGTGCCCTGCGAGTCAGGCTCGGCCATGACCGGGGCCTGTTGGAGCACGGCTGGCAACCGCTGTGGGTGGTTGATTTTCCCATGTTCGAGTGGGACGAGGGGACCCGGCGCTGGTACTCGCTGCACCATCCCTTCACCTCGCCTGCCGAGGCCGATCTCGACAAGCTCGAATCGGATCCAGGCCACTGCGGCTCACGGGCCTTCGATATGGTGCTCAATGGCACCGAAATCGGTGGCGGCTCCATGCGTATCTACCGCGAAGAAGTCCAGCGCAAAGTGTTCCAGGCTCTGGGGATCGAGGAAGCCGAGGCGCAGGAGAAGTTTGGCTTTTTGCTGGACGCGTTGCATTACGGTTGCCCGCCCCATGGTGGCATGGCCTTCGGCCTGGACCGGCTGGTGATGCTGATGGTCGGCGCCCAGTCGATCCGCGACGTGATGGCCTTTCCCAAGACTCAGAGCGCCAGCTGCCTGCTGACCCAGGCCCCGTCAGCGGTCAGCGAGGCCCAGTTGCGTGAACTGCACATCAAACTGCGCAATCCGCCAGCCCGGGCAAAATCCAGCAGTTGATGGGAGCGTGGCCGTACCGGGAACGGCTCCTCAAGTTGCGTAATTGCACCTTTATTAACCGGTCAGCTCATGTCATTCTCTTTTCTGCCGATAATTAATGTGGGCAAATCCCCCGGTGACCTTCATGATGTCCCGGGCGGGCATAAACAGATAATCACAAGCCCGTAGTAATGGAGCAAGCGTGAAGCAGATACCCTACTGGCGAACCGACTGGTTTCTCGGCCTCGTTGTGGCCGGGCTTTTCCTGTTGGGCGGCGTGACCGAGGTGACGCGGCCGCTGGAAAACGTGGGGTATGACTTCGGCGCCCGGTTTGCTGCCAGTCAGCCTGTGGATCGTAACGTGGTCGTGGTGGCAATCGACGAAGCCGCGGTCGACCAGCGAGGTGGCTGGCCCTGGCCGCGCGATGTTCTGGCCCGGGCAACCCGCCAGATAGCCGCTCTGAAGCCCTCGGTAATCGGCTTCGCCCTGCCGTTCGACGGTGAGCAACATGCCATCGGTCTTGAGTCTCTCCAGGAATTGAAAGACGCCCTGCAAAAGCAAGGCGGTAATCGGCGCCTGCTCGAGTTGGCCAGCCAGGCCGAGCAGCGGATGCAGACCGATCAGGACTTTGCCAATACCTTGCGCTATGCCGGTCGGGTTGTGCTGGCGATCCCCTATGCCGGCCACGAAGCGACTCGTCGTGACGTCCGGCTTCCCGACTATCTTCAAAAATTCCGGCTGGAACAGGTTAGCGGTGTTCCCGACCCCGATCGCTGGTATCAACCGTTTTTGCCCGAACCGGTGCCGGTGATCGATCGCATCTATCCCCCAATTGAAACCCTGGCTGAATATTCGGGCGGGGCCGGTGTTATCAATCTCGGTAACGCCGGGCAGGCCAGCCTGCGCGCCGAACCGCTGGTGTTCCGCTATGGCGAGCATTACTTGCCGTCATTCACCCTGATGGTGGCCGCGCGCACTTTGCATCTGACCTCCTCGCAGATTAACGTGCATCTGGAGCGGGGTGTTGAGCTGGCGGAACAGCACATCAAAACCGATGACGAACTGCGTATCTACCCGCGTTTTTACCGCGGCAAGGAAGGTAAGCCACCTTTTCAGGTGGTTTCCATTCTCGATGTGCTGGATGACAAGCTCGACAGTGAACTGTTCCGCAACAAAACCGTTCTCATCGGCCTGACCGCGCCGCAGTACACCCGTAATCTGCAAACCCCGATTGGGGAAGTCATGCCGCCGGTACTGGCCTCGGCGCATAGCATCTCCAGCCTGTTGAGTGCCGATCTGTTCGAGGTACCGCCGTGGGCGAATCTCGCACAATGGCTGTTGATCCTGATTATCGGTCTGTATCTGATGTTTGTTCTGCCGCGTTTTCGACTCAGTACGGGACTGGCACTGACCGCGCTGATTTTGATCGGATTACTCAATGTCCACTTTATTGCCATGCTCGCTCATTCCATGTGGTTGCCTCTGATGACGCCGGTGGCCCTGTTGCTGTTCGGCCATCTGGTCCTGGGAGCCAAACATTTCTTACAGGATCAGGTGCGGCATATACATTTGGAACTCTCCGAGGCCAATCAGGCGCTGGGCCAGCAGTATCATAGTCAGGGACATCTGGATCAGGCCTTTGAAAAATACCGTCATTGCATTGTCGATGCCTCATTGTTAAATCAGCTATACAACCTGGGCCTGGATTATGAGCGCAAGCGCCAGTACAACAAGGCAGTCGCGGTATTCAAATATATTGCTTCGCATGATGACAATTTCAGTGATGTACAGGAACGGCTGCAACGTAACCGGGAAGTTTCCGAACAATTTGTAGTGGGTAATAGCAAGAGTTCAGCGCAGTCCGATGGGACGCTGATTATCAGCAATACCGGCGTGCAAAAACCGATGATAGGCCGGTATGTGATTGACAGCGAGTTGGGGCGTGGGGCCATGGGCCTGGTCTATCTCGGCCATGATCCGAAAATCGGACGTAGTGTGGCGATCAAGACCATGAGCCTTTCCCAGGAGTTCGAGGGAGATAAACTGGCGGATGTGAAGGAACGTTTTTTCCGTGAAGCGGAAACCGCCGGCCGCTTACATCATCCCAACATTGTGACGATTTACGATGTTGGTGAGGATCAGGACCTCTCTTATATCGCCATGGACTACCTCAAGGGTGAGAACCTGATGGCATATGCCAAGTCCGAGGCGCTGTTGCCTGCGCAGGAAGTGTTCGATGTCATTGTACAGGTGGCCGAGGCACTGGATTATGCGCATAATGAGCGAGTCGTTCATCGGGACATCAAACCGGCCAATATGATTTATGATCGGGATAACGGGATAGTCAAGGTGACTGACTTTGGCGTCGCCTGTCTGACCGATACCAGCAAGACCAAAACCGGTACTATTCTCGGGAGCCCGTCCTATATGTCGCCGGAACAGCTGGCCGGTGCCAAGGTGGATGGGCGTTCGGATCTGTTCTCACTGGGCGTGACGTTGTATCAGATGCTCACCGGCGAATTGCCGTTCATTGCCGATTCACTGGCAAGTCTCATGTACAAGATTGCCAATGAGAAACACCCGGATATTCGCATGTTTCGTCCGGACTTGCCGTCCTGTGTCAGTCAGGTCATTAACAAGGCGCTGCACAAGGAACTGGAACGTCGGTTCCAGAGCGGCGCGCAGATGGCCAAGGCTCTGACCCGTTGTCGGGAACGGTTAACCAAGAAGCATTAGGGTAGGAAAATCAATGTTGGGTGATTCGGCGAAACTGGTTATCTACGGCGTCTCGGACGTCGGCCAGATGCGTGAACATAATGAGGACCACATTGCCTGGGACAAGGACATGGGGCTGGTGATCGTGGCTGACGGGATGGGGGGGCATAACGCGGGTGAAGTAGCCAGCGAAATTGCCGTCAACAGCATCCAGGAGGTGCTGCGCGATGTGCTGGATCCGGAGATGCAGGTCAGCGACAGCATTGATTTGCGTGATGCGGTGCGCGAGGCCATTACCTATGCCAATGACGAGATTAATCGACAGGCCAGGGAGAACTTCGCTTATAATGGGATGGGTACGACCATCGTCCTGAACCTGTTCCAGGGCGATCGGGTTATCAGTGCCCACGTGGGGGATTCCCGCGCTTACCGGTTGCGGGATGACAAACTCGAGCAAATCACTACCGACCATTCCCTGGTGCAGGAAATGGTGGATAATGGCTATCTGAGCCAGGAAGAGGCCCAGTTGTCGGCCAGCCGTAATCTGATTACCCGGGCGCTGGGAATTGCCGATACCGTCGAGGTGGACGTCAATGAAGAGAAGGTGGCCCACGGCGATATGTATCTCATGTGCACTGACGGGCTGACCGACCTGGTCAATGACGACGAGATTATCAGCCTGCTGCGGGACTACCGCTCCGAAACTGCTGGCTGTAATCTTGAAGGGGCAACACAGGCTCTTGTCGGGCTTGCAAACGACAAGGGCGGCAAGGACAATATTTCGGTAGTGATGGTATGCCTGCAACAGGCCTTTTCCGATTCCATCGGTTTAGAAGACGATTAATCCTGAGCGGAGCTCTATGGTAATGGCAAGAATCATATTGACCCACAACGGCGCGGTCGTGAAGGAATATCCGCTGAGTAAGGAACGGATGACTGTCGGGCGCAAGCCCAGTAACGATGTACAGCTGGACGATCCCACCGTCAGCGGTAACCATGCTGCTTTTCTGATGCTGCAGCATGCCTATATCGAGGACCTGAACAGCACCAACGGGATATTGCTTAATGGCAAGAAGGTCAGCAAGCGACAGCTCAATCACGGCGATGTCGTGCGCATCGGCCGTCATGAATTCAAGTACGTGGATGACAACGCCGAGGATTTCGAAAGCACCGTCATTATTTCCGCGGATGGGGGCTCGTCCGGCAAATCGTCCGCTTCCGCGCAGCCCTCGACACCGCCGCCCAAGAGCTACCAGGTGACCGTGCTCTCCGGTACCAAGTCGGGCGAAAGTCTGCCATTAACCAAGCCGTATACCACCCTGGGCACGCCCGGCTCGCAAATGGCGGTCATCGCCCGGCGCGGTCAGAACTACTTTTTAATGCGCATGAGCGGCAGCGGCACAGCCAGCCAGCCGCCGGTGATTAACGGGCAACCACTGAAAAGCGAAAGCCAGCAGCTCAATCCCGGCGATGTCGTCGAAGTGTCCAATACCCGGATGCGCTTCGAAGAGGTCTGAACAACGGAACCCCCTATGCCGGCCAAACTGTTACTCAAACATGAAGGACTGACGCTGAGCAGTTATGCATTCGATAAAAAGGAAATGCATATCGGCCGTCAGGCCGGCAACGATATCCAGCTGGATGATCCGGCTG
Source organism: Thiohalophilus sp. (assembly GCF_046483665.1). Taxonomy (GTDB): domain Bacteria; phylum Pseudomonadota; class Gammaproteobacteria; order UBA6429; family Thiohalophilaceae; genus Thiohalophilus. Next base: position 15,409 of record NZ_JAWOCR010000057.1, read on the forward strand.
TCAGTGGTCGCCATGCCCGGCTGGTCCTCAAGCCGAATGATTATCTGGAAAACTATTACGACGTGTACCTGGAAGACCTGGGCAGCACCAACGGCACCATCGTCAATGACAGCAAGATCCTTCGGCAAATGCTCAAGCACGGCGACATCATCCGCATCGGCAGCCACGAATTCACCTTTGACAGTGGTGCCGACGACGAACACTACGAGCAGACTGCCATCTATCTCCCCGATAGTTAATAGTTCTGAGTTCTGAGTTCTGAGTTCTGAGTCCTAAGTCCCTGGCTCTTGGCCCTGGCCCCTGGTATCTAGCCCCTGATTCCCGCACACATTAATGCTAAGATCGCCGCTATCGAAAGTTAACGGAACATCACGAGGTACCCATGGCCGGACACAGTAAATGGGCCAATATCCGTCATCGCAAGGCCGCGCAGGATGCCCGTCGCGGCAAGCTGTTCACCAAACTGATTCGCGAGATCACTGTCTCCGCCCGGGAAGGAGGTGGCGACCCGGAGACCAACCCGCGACTGCGCACGGCCATCGACAAGGCGCTGTCGTCGAATATGACCAAGGACACCATCGAGCGGGCGGTGAAACGTGGCAGCGGCGATCAGGACGGTGCCAATTATGAAGAGGTCCGTTATGAAGGTTATGGCCCCGGCGGGGTCGCGATCATGGCCGATTGCCTGACGGACAACCGTAACCGAACCGTCTCGGAGGTGCGTCATGCCTTTACCAAGAACGGCGGCAATCTCGGGACTGACGGTTCGGTGGCCTATCTGTTTTCCAAACTGGGTACGTTGAGTTTTCCTCCCGGCAGTGATGAGGACGCCCTCATGGAAGCGGCCCTGGAGGCGGGCGCCGAGGATGTGGTCACCAACGAGGATGGCAGCATCGAAGTGACGACCACCCCGGAAGATTTTCTCGACGTCAAACGCGCCATGCAGGCGGCGGGGCTGGAGCCGGAAATGGCGGAAGTGACTATGCGCGCCGCGACCAGTGTCGATCTGCCACTTGCAGAGGCCGAACAGGTAATGAAACTGGTGGACATGCTCGAAGACCAGGACGATGTGCAGAACGTCTACACCAACGCCGACTTTTCCGACGACGTCCTCGAACAACTCGGCCAGTGACCTGGTGTAATTTTGAATGTTGAATTCTAAATTTTTGAATTGCAGTTTCAAGCTTCATTCAAAATTCAACATTAAAAATCAAAATTATTCGAGCGCCTCTGCGTTAAAAGCCCGCCTTTGTGCTGCCATTGACCTCGAGTCTGCCTGAAAAGCCGTTTTCTCCGCTGTCGGTATCCTGTACTCTTTTTGAATGACACGCATTCTGGGCATTGATCCCGGTTCCCGATTGACCGGTTTTGGCATCATCGAGATGCAGGGTTCGCGCGCCCTGTGGATCAGTAGTGGGTGTATACGCACCGCCGACGGTACGCTGGATACCCGCCTCAAGACCATTTGCCAGGGACTCGAAGCCCTGCTCGAGGAACATCGCCCCGATGAGGTGGCGGTCGAGCAGGTGTTCATGCATCGCAATGCCGATTCCGCGCTCAAGCTGGGCCAGGCCCGGGGAGCGGCGATCAGCACGGTAGCGCTGCGCTCCCTGCCGATGAGCGAATACAGCCCGACCGAAATCAAAAAAGCCATTGTCGGCAAGGGCAGTGCCGCCAAGGCGCAGGTCCAGCATATGGTTCAGCATTTGCTTGGCCTCAACAAATTGCCCCAGGAAGACGCCGCCGATGCGCTGGCCGTGGCGTTGTGTCATGCCCATCTGCGCCAGAGCATGCAACAAATAGCGCCCCGGTTGCCGGCGGGGGTGCGCCGCTTGCGGCGAAGAACAGGTCCCAGGCGCTAGTCGCCAGGTACTGGAAACTGACTATCGATGAGGATTGAGCTTTGATCGGGCGTATTCAGGGGATACTGGTCAGCAAGCAGCCGCCGCAGTTGCTGGTGGATGTGCACGGGGTGGGCTATGAGATCGAGGCCCCCATGTCGACCTTTTATCAGTTGCCGGAGGTGAACCAGCCGGTAACCCTGCAGACCCATCTGGTGGTGCGCGAGGATGCGCAGCAGCTGTACGGGTTTGCCAGCGAGCAGGAGCGACGCCTGTTCCGCAGCCTGATCCGGGTGAACGGCGTCGGGGCCAAGCTGGCTCTGGCGATTCTCTCGGGGATGAGCGCCGGCGAATTTGCCCGCTGCGTGCACGATAATGACAGCCGCAGTCTGGTCCAGCTGCCCGGGGTAGGCAAAAAGACCGCCGAGCGGCTGATCATGGAAATGCGCGATCGGCTGGCCGACTGGGAGGACGAGGAGCTGGCGGCCACGCCGCCGGCCGGGGGCATGGCTCCGGCGGCCGGCTCGCAGGAGGCCGACCGTGAGGCGGTCAGCGCCCTGATTGCCCTGGGCTACAAGCCCCAGGAGGCCAGTCGCATGGTCCAGTCGGTGGACAGCGAGGGGCGAAACAGTGAAGATATTATCCGCGCCGCTCTAAAAGCGGCGGTAAGTGGTTGATATTATAATTATTTCAAAACAGGCACCTGAAACTCGATGATTGAAAACGATCGCCTGATTGCCGCCCATCAGCAGGGTGCCGAAGATGCCCTGGATCGGGCCATCCGGCCGGCCCGGCTGGCCGATTACGTGGGCCAGGCTGTGGTGCGCGAGCAGATGGGGATTTTCATCGAGGCGGCGCGCAACCGCGGCGAGTCACTGGATCATGTGCTGATCTTCGGTCCCCCCGGCCTGGGCAAGACCACGCTCTCGCACATTATCGCCAACGAGCTGGGGGTGAACATGAAGCACTCCGCCGGGCCCGTTCTGGAACGCCCCGGCGATCTGGCGGCGCTGCTGACCAATCTGGAACCCCACGATGTCCTGTTCCTTGATGAAATCCATCGTCTGAGTCCCGTGGTTGAGGAGATCCTCTATCCGGCCATGGAAGATTACCAGATCGACATTATGATCGGTGAGGGGCCGGCGGCCCGCTCCATCAAACTGGATTTGCCGCCCTTTACCCTGGTCGGCGCCACTACCCGTGCTGGTCTGCTGACCTCCCCTTTGCGGGATCGCTTCGGTATTGTGCAACGCCTGGAGTTTTACAGCCCGGAAGATCTCTTGCGTATCGTGCGTCGCTCCGCGCAGATTCTCGAGGTGGAGATTGAGGATGAGGGGGCACTGGAGATTGCCCGTCGCTCCCGCGGCACACCGCGAATTACCAACCGGTTGCTGCGCCGCGTACGTGACTACGCCCAGGTCAAATCGGACGGGCGCATCAGCGCGGCTGTGGCTCACGAGGCGCTGGATATGCTGGATGTGGACAACCACGGTTTTGACATGATGGATCGCAAACTGCTGCTGACCATCATCGAGAAATTCGGCGGCGGGCCGGTGGGCATTGACAACCTGGCTGCCGCCATCGGCGAGGAACGGGGCACTATCGAGGACGTGCTCGAGCCCTATCTGATTCAACAGGGCTTTATGATGCGCACCCCGCGCGGGCGCATAGCAACCCGCCATGCCTATCTCCACTTCGGCCTGCCCGCGCCAAGCACCGAACCCACGGCCGCCTCACTGGACCTGTTCGATACATCAGAAACTGATAAATGACTCTCGCAGAGACGCCAAGCTCGCAAAGGTTTGCAAAATAAAATAGCGGTCGATATGCATGTATTGTGTTCCCCTTAATTTATCATTGGCGGACAAAACGCTTAGATCGTTTTTTGTTTGTAATCTTTGCGCCTTTGCGCCTCTGCGAGAGGTATCTGCAAGCCGGGGTTGTGAAGCGTGAACGAGTTCCTGTGGCCGGTGCGGGTTTATTATGAAGATACGGATGCCGGTGGGGTGGTGTATTACGCCAATTACCTCAAGTTCATGGAACGGGCCCGTACCGAGTGGCTGCGCACGCTGGGTTTCGAGCAGGATGAACTCATTGCGCAACACAATGTCCTATTTGCGGTACGCCGGGTCACGGTCGATTATCGTCAGCCGGCCCGGTTTAACGACAAGCTGGTGGTCAGTGCCCGCGTGGCGGAAGCCGGCAAGGCCAGTCTGACGTTCGCGCAGACCATCCATCGGGAAACGGACAATGTCCTGTTGTGTGATGGCGAAGTCAAAATTGCCAGCCTCGATGCGCTAACGTTCAGGCCTTGCGCGATTCCGGAGGAGCTGCAACAAAAGCTGGTCGTTTGACGGCCGGTCCATGAAGGCCTCTGTCAATCACCGGGAAGGCGCCTGTTGTTCAGAATACATCTTTCGGTGCTGTTGGTGATTATCGAATACGTCTTTTCATTGTGATGCAGTCAAAATTACCAGGCTTATAACAACAAATAGAGGAAATTCCCGTTGCCGGAAATGTCGATTACCCACTTGATTTTCGAAGCCAGCCTGGTTGTGCAGCTGGTCATGTTGTTGTTGCTGGTCGTCTCGATACTTTCCTGGACGCTTATATTTTTCAAATATGCGGTCATCAAGCGAGCACGGTCTGCCGCCGATCAGTTTGAACGGCGTTTCTGGTCCGGGGTCGATCTGGGCGATCTGTACAAGCGACTCTCCAGCCGACGCGCCCGTCTGGAGGGAATGGAGCTGATCTTCGAGTCCGGTTTTCGTGAATTTGCGCAGCTGCGCAAAAATCGCAATGTGGATTCGTCGGCCGCAATTGAAGGCGCCCAGCGGGCTATGCGGGTGGCCCTGAATCGTGAGATCGATCGTCTGGAAAATCATCTCTCCTTTCTGGCTACCGTGGGTTCCACCAGCCCCTATGTCGGCCTGTTCGGAACGGTCTGGGGCATTATGCATTCGTTCATGGGGCTGGGCGCGGTCAAGCAGGCGACCATTGCTACCGTGGCACCAGGTATTGCCGAGGCGTTGATCGCTACGGCAATGGGATTGTTTGCGGCGATTCCGGCCGTAGTTGCTTATAACCGTTATTCCAATGATGTGGAACGATTGATCAGTAAATACGATATTTTTGCTGAAGAGTTCTCCAGCATCCTGCAACGGCAGACCCATTCCGGTAGCGGGACGGAATAGTCATGAAAGTCACCAGCGGGCGAGTCAAGCGCAAGCGCATGTCGGAGATCAATGTGGTGCCCTACATTGATGTTATGCTGGTGCTCTTGATCATCTTTATGGTGACGGCTCCCTTGCTGAGCCAGGGGGTCGAAGTCAGTCTGCCCGAGTCGAGTGCGAAAACCCTGGATGAGACCGAGGAAGAACCGCTGGTCGTGTCGGTGAACCGGGACGGGGACTACTTTCTCAATCTCGGTGAGCAGACCGATACCCCGCTGGATCGTGATGCGCTGGTACAGCGGATCAGGGCTGTCTTATCCCGACGCACCGATAAAACCGTGTATATCAAGGGGGACCGGGAGGCCCGTTACGGTCAGGTGGTGGCTATGATGGCATTATTGCAGGAATCAGGGGTCCGGGATCTGGGACTGGTGACCCGCTCACCGGATGATGCTGACAGCTGATCATGTGGCAAATCATCAAATCGTACCCGCTGGCGGCGCTGGCTGCAGTCATGGTGCATGTGCTGTTGATACTGATTGTGATGATCAATATCGACTGGCCCTCGGACGAGGCCAGCCCCGGCAAGGAATCTGAAGTCGAGGTCATTGAAGCCAGGGCGGTCAGCGAACAGCAACTGGCCGAGAGGGAACAACGCATTCGCGAGGCCGAACGTCAGCAACGTGAGGCGGCACTGGCCCGGGAACGGGAGCGCAAACGTCAGGCCGAGCTGAAAAAACAGCGCGAGGCCGAAGAGAAAAAGCGTCGCGAGGAGGCGGCCCGCAGGCAACGCGAAGCGGAGATGAAAAAGCAGCGCGAGGCCGAAGAGAAAAAGCGTCAGGAAGAGGCGGCCCGCAGGCAACGTGAAGCGGAGCTGAAAAAGCAGCGCGAGGCCGAAGAGAAAAAGCGCCGCGAAGAAGCGGCTCATAAACAACGTGAAGCGGAAGAACAACGCCGGCGCGAAGAAGAAGCAGCACGTCAACAACGCGAGGCCGAACAGCGTCGTGAACAGGCGCGGGCGGAACAGGCACAGCAGGAAAAGCTGGCGGCCGAAGCCGAAGCGCAGGCCCGGCGCGAACAGCGGGCGGGTCGCGAGGATGAGATCAATCAGTATAAAAACCAGATCAAGCAACGCATCACGCGCGAATGGCGCATTCCTGCCACGGCCCACAGTAGCATGCGTTGTGAAATTATGGTGAGATTGTTCCCGGGTGGCGAGGTGCGCCAGATCGATATTGTGCGCAGCAGCGGTGACGCCACGTTCGACCGCTCGGTGGAAGATGCGGTGCGCAGAGCCTCGCCCCTGCCGGTGCCGGATGTGGAGTCGGGGCTGTTCGATGAGTTCCGGGAGCTGAAATTTTCATTTGAACCGAAGCATAAACGCTGATGATGTGGATAAAACGCCTTGGTCTGTTGCCCCTGTTATGGTTGCTGGTCAGCCTGCCGGCACAGGCTGTACTGAATATCGAGATTACCCAGGGACTGGACGATGCCATGCCGATCGCGGTGGTGCCTTTTGCCTGGGAGGGCGAAGGAGAGGCGCCGGCGGCGGTCGGCGACATTATCGCCGCGGATCTGCGTCGGAGCGGATTCTTCCGGCCACTGGCCGAAGACGATCTGATCGCCCGGCCGCATCGCGCGGGCCAGGTCGATTATGCCGACTGGCGGGCGCTCAAGGTCGACCATCTGGTGGTCGGTCGGGTGCTGCCGCGCGAGGATGGCGATTATACCGTGCAATTCCAGTTGCTGGATGTGAATCGCCGGCGACAGCTGGCCGGCTACAGTCTGCGCGCGAGCAAGTCGGAGTTGCGGCGCACGGCGCATCAGATCAGCGATATTATCTATGCCGAGATCACCGGCAAGCCCGGCGCGTTCGATACTTTTATTGCCTATATTACCGTGACCGGCGATCGGAGTGACCGACCGACCTATCAGCTGGCGATTGCCGATTCCGACGGCCATAACGAGCAGATTATCTATCAGTCCCGGCAGCCGATCATGTCACCCGCCTGGTCACCGGACGGGCGGCACCTGGTGTTTGTCTCCTTCGCACGGGGACGTTCGGAGATCTATATCCAGAATATTCAGAGCGGTGAACGACAGCGGATTGCGGCCTTTGAAGGGCTTAACAGTGCGCCGGCCTGGTCGCCCGATGGCAAATATCTGGCCATGACGCTGTCGCGTGATGGTAACCCGGAAATCTACCTGATGAATTTCCAAACCCGGGCTCTGGAGCGCATCACCCGCAATTACGCCATCGATACCGAACCGACCTGGTTGCCCGATGGCCGCGGACTGGTGTTTACCTCGGATCGGGGAGGCTCGCCGCAGATTTATCGGCTGGCGCTGGATAAAGATCGGCGCGCGAGCGGGCGTCCCGAGCGCCTGACCTTCGAGGGCCGTTACAACGCCCGCGCCTCGGTGTCGCCGAACGGGCGCTATATCGCCATGGTCCATCGCCAGCAGGGCCAGTTCCGCATTGCCCTCCAGGACCGTGAGAGCGGCCTGTTCCGCGTGCTGACCGATTCTCGGCTGGATGAGTCGCCCAGCTTTGCCCCAAATGGTAGTATGATTATCTACGCCACTGAGGAGAATTACCGGGGGGTTCTCTCCGCTGTTTCGGTGGATGGGCGTGCCCAGCAACGCTTGAGCCTGCAACAGGGCGATGTCCGCGAACCGGCCTGGTCGCCGTTGCGGCCCGAATAATAACGGGGAGTCAAAGGAGAAAATAATGCGCCAGTTTCTGACCTATCTCGTGCTGACAGTCTTTGTGCTGGCTCTGGGCGGTTGCCGCTTCGGCCCGGTCAAAGATCGAGGCGATGATGTCACTGATCCGGCCAGCCAAGAAGAGCCCCGGCAGGAAACCATGCAAGGTGGCGATCTCAGCTTTTCCGGCGACCTGGGCAGCGGGGCCCGGATGGAAGAGCTGAATGATCCCGACAGCCCGCTTTCCAAACGGGTGCTCTATTTTGATTTTGACAGCAGCAAGGTGACCGAAGAGCAACGCGAGATCATCGATGCTCACGCAGCTTTTTTGAGCCGTAATCCCGATGTCAGCGTGGTACTGGAAGGCCATGCCGACGAACGTGGCACTCGCGAATACAATCTGGCGCTGGGCGAGCGCCGCGCCAAGGCGGTGGAACAACTGCTCCAGGTTCAGGGAGTTGCGGCTGACCAGATCCAGGTTATCAGCTTTGGTGAAGAGCGCCCGGTCGCGCTGGATCATAACGAGTCGGCCTGGCGTCTGAATCGTCGGGTTGAAATTCTCTATTCAGGTTACTGATATGGTCTGTCGCCTGATCCGTTTTTTGATTGTTTTTCTGGCGCTGGCTTTGCCGGCGCCGTGGCTTGCCGCGCAGGACAATTCCTCGATAGAGCAGCGCCTGGAACGGCTGGAACGGGTGGTCGAGAGTCAGGGCCTGGCGGATATCCTGATGCGTCTGAACAGCCTGGAGGCCGAGGTGCGCGAGTTGCGCGGCCTCAGCGAAGAGCAGGCGCATACCATCGAAGAGCTGAAAAAACGTCAGCGTGAGCTGTATATCGATCTCGATCGACGTCTGTTGCAACTGGAACGGGGCGCGGCAAACTCCTCACGTGAGCCGGATAACGGCGAGTCCGGCTCAACCTCCGGGCAATCCGAGCGGCACGTTGCCGGAGGCAAGCCGACGGGCAACGCTCTCGGTGCGCGGGATCGGCAACCGGCTTCGCAACAGCAAGCCGTACCCAGGTCGGTGGATAAGAGCGAGCAGGAAGCCTATCAGGAAGCCTTTAACCTGCTGCGGGAGCTGGAGTACGACAAAGCCATCGCCGCCTTCGAAAAATTCCTGCAGAACTATCCCGACGGGCGCTATGCGCATATTGCCCGTTACTGGCTGGGTGAGGCCAATTACGCGCGACGCAATTTCAAACAGGCAATTCATCATTATCAGAATCTGATCGACCGTTATCCCGACAGTCCCAAGGTGGCCGAAGCCATGCTGAAGATTGGCTACAGCCATAATCAGCTTGAAGCTTATAAAGCGGCGCGCGATGTGCTCGAAAAACTGATCGCCAGTCATCCCGGCACCACCGAAGCCAGCCAGGCCCGTAACCTGTTGCAAAAAATCCGCGCCAGATCGGGCGACGGGTAAATGTCACAGAGCCAGGTCAATGCCGCCGGCGATCGTTTGCGTATCACCGAGATTTTCTATTCCCTGCAGGGCGAGGCCCGCAATGTCGGTTTGCCGACGGTGTTTATTCGCCTGACCGGTTGTCCCCTGCGCTGCGGTTATTGCGATACCAGCTATGCCTTCAGCGGCGGACAATGGTACAGCCTGGCGGAGATACTGACCGAGGTGAGCCATTATCCGACCTTGCAAATTACCGTGACCGGCGGAGAGCCCCTGGCGCAGAAAAACTGTCCGACCCTGCTCACGCAACTGTGCGATCGTGGTTATAACGTCAGCCTGGAAACCTCCGGCGCACTGGATGTCTGCCAGCTTGATCCGCGGGTGATCAAGGTGATGGATCTTAAAACCCCATCTTCCGGCGAGCTGGACAAGAACCTGTACACCAATCTCGATTGTCTGAAGCCACAAGACCAGGTGAAATTTGTCATCGGCGATCGGGTTGATTACGACTGGGCTGTGGAACAGCTGGATCACTACAAACTGGCCGAACGCTGTGAAGTATTGTTCTCACCGGTGTTCGAGACCCTCAAGCCGGTGGAGCTGGCTGACTGGATCGTCCAGGATCAGCTTCCCGTGCGCTTTCAGCTGCAACTGCATAAACTCCTGTGGGGCGACGAACCGGGGCGCTAGAATTATATAATCTCTCGCAGAGGCGCGAAGACGCAGAGTACACCAAGGAGGGTGATATGAATGAAAATGAGATCGGCAAAATAATTATAAATACGGCGTTTAACATTCATCGCGATATTGGCCCGGGATTGCTTGAGACAGTATATGAAGTAATTCTAGCCAGTGAATTGCACCAGCAAGGCCTACAGGTTGATAGACAAGTTCCAATCGCAATTGAGTATCGTGGAGTTTGTTTTGATGAGGGTTTTCGCGCTGATCTCATCGTCGAGAATAAAGTCATAATTGAATTAAAATGTATCGAAAACCTGAATAACGCACATAAAAAACAGCTGCTTACCTATTTGCGTATGGCTGATAAGAAACTGGGTTACTTGCTAAACTTTAGTGAAGCGTTGATGAAAAGCGGTATTGTGCGGGTTGTCAATCATCTTGCTGAGTAGTCTCTAACAAAGTTAATCTTGATTGAAATAATATAAATGCTTTACTCCGCGTCTTTGCGAGAGATAATTTAGAGAAACTGTATATGCAAACGGTGGGAAAAGCTGTGGTGCTGGTGTCGGGCGGGCTGGATTCAGCGACGGCGCTGGCGATGGCCCTGGAGGAGGGGTATGCCTGTTATGCCATCAGTTTCGATTACGGGCAGCGTCATAAATGTGAACTGGAAGCGGCGCAGCAGGTGGCTCGATCGCTCGGGGTGGTTGAGCACAAGCTGATGCAATTGAACATGGACGACCTGGGCGGTTCGGCGCTGACCGACGATGCCATTGATGTCCCTGAGGGGGGCGTCGGGGAGGGCATTCCGGTTACCTATGTACCGGCCCGCAACACGGTGTTTCTCTCCCTGGCTCTGGGCTGGGCCGAAGTGCTGGATGCCGAAGCGATCTTTGTCGGTGTCAACGCGATCGATTACTCCGGTTACCCTGATTGCCGGCCCGAATATCTCGCCGCCTATCAGCAAATGGCCAATCTGGCTACGCGCCGGGGCGTGGAGGGCCGGCCAATCCGGATCGAGGCGCCCCTGGTTCACCTGAGCAAGGCGGAGATTATTCGCGAAGGGACGCACCTCGGGATCGATTACGGCCTGACCACCTCCTGTTATTCCCCCGATGTGCAATGCCGTGCCTGTGGCCGTTGTGATGCCTGCCGTTTGCGCCTGGCAGGCTTCGAGGCTGCCGGGATTCCGGACCCGACCGGCTACCAGTCCTGATTCTCATAAAAATCATTCACTTATATTGGTGCATAATGCACCGGCGAAGATCTGCGGGATTGTGAAACTGGTCACTTTCAGGGGAAGTCCGTACAATGCCGCCATCTGGTCGGATTTGTGCGGAGGAGGTACCGGTCAGGCCTGGGCGCCCTGCGGGCGAGATTATAAATAATTATGCGTAATTCGAGAGGGGTTGTGTCATGACATTCGAAAACTTTGCTGATGCGCACTGGACGATTCTGTGGCTGGGTTTTGCTGTAGCCTTCGTCATGGGTGCGGTCGTCAATAAAACCAATTTCTGTACCATGGGTTCGGTTTCCGACATGGTCAACATGGGCGATAGCGGGCGTTTTCGCTCCTGGGTGCTGGCGTTTACTGTGGCAATGCTTGGCGTGGCGATTATCGAGGGGATCGGGCTGATCAGCGTCGATCAAACCATCCCGCCTTATCGTTCCAGCAACTTTGCCTGGCTCGAATACATCCTGGGCGGCATCCTGTTCGGCATCGGTATGACCTATGGCAGCGGTTGTGGCAGCAAGACCCTCATCCGGATCGGTGGCGGTAATATCAAGTCCATTATTGTCTTCCTCGCCATCGCCGTCTGTGCCTATTTCATGCTCAACCCCTTCCCGGGCAGTGATCAAACCATCTATTCGCTGGTGTTCTACCACTGGACCAGCCCGACAAGCATCTCACTCGCTTCCCAGCAGGATCTGGGCAGCCTGCTCGGCCGGGTCTTCGGGACCGAAGCGGCCGCCACCCGGGTGGTGGTCGGACTGGTGCTGGTCGCCTTACTGGCCTGGCTCCTGTTCAAATCCGCGGATTTTCGCAAAAGTTTCGACAACATCCTGGGCGGGGCCGTGGTGGGCCTGGCGGTCCTGGCGGCCTGGTACATAACCGATGCCGCCGTCATTGATGTCAGCGGCGAGACCTTCACCTGGACGGAATACGCCGACTCCGGCAACTGGAGCTTCATGGAAGAAGGCAATCCGCCGCGCTCGGTCGGGACCCAGTCCTATACTTTCATTAATCCCGTCGGACAGACGCTGGGTTATGCCTCCGAGGGCTTTGCCAGCCGTTACCTGACGTTTGGTGTGATGGCTGTTTTTGGTGTGATTCTCGGCTCCCTGTTCTGGGCCCTGTTGAGTAAAGCCTTCCGCGTGGAGTGGTTCGTTAATATTCGTGACTTCCTTAACCACGTCATCGGCGGGGCGTTGATGGGGATCGGCGGTGTGCTGGCCCTGGGTTGCACCGTCGGCCAGGGGATTACCGGCATCTCCACGCTTGCCCTCGGTTCCTTCCTGGCCTTCGGCGGTATCGTGCTGGGTAGTGCCATGACCATGAAGATCCAGTATTACAAGATGGTTTACGAAGATGAAGCCAGCTTTGGCAAGGCCTTTGTTACTGCACTGGTAGACTTCAAACTGTTGCCCGGGAGCATGCGTAAACTGGACGCCATCTGACGACGGCCGATTGACTCACCGGGGACGGGGTTGTCATTCCCGGTGAGTCGGGTAAAATGCGCGCTTCCTGTCACATCCGGCCCTCACAGGGCCGGTGACAGCTTCTTCGGGACGTTAGCTCAGTTGGTAGAGCATCCGGCTTTTAACCGGCTGGTCGAAGGTTCGAGTCCTTCACGTCCCACCAAATCAGGGGCTGCCCGAAAGGGTAGCCCCTTTTTCTTGTCTTCTTGAAATGCTCCTGGCCCTTCGTTGATTTGCAGGAGCTGGTTTCCAGATACTCGCTGCCAGGCTAATACTGAGTGCTGAGTGCTGAGTGCTGAGTGCTGAGTGCCGGGTTCTGAGGGCACGTGGGTAGCTTGCAGTTGGCAGCCAATGCGGGTGTCTTTGAGCCTTCGTGGTGAGGTTTCAAGCCTTGTCATTCCTCTCCGGTTTGTAGGATCGGATCCCGAAGGGAAAGTCACGCAGCCCTCGCCAGCGTGGCCCGGGTGGACCACACTTATCTTACTGTCATGCCGGCACAAAAAAGCATGCCCCGGCAAGCTCCAGGCCGGGGCCGGCATCCAGTCTTGAATCGGGGGCAGTGCGTTGGATTCCGGCTCAAGGCCGGAATGACGGTGAATATCTCGTGATCTCTGGGGTGCGGCATTCAGGTAAATATATTACCTCTGGCAGAGACGCGAAGCCGCAGAGAAAATAACTGATTATTTTTCTCTGCGGCGCGGCGCTGGGAGAGATTGGCTGCGAACTGCCAACAACTTATCCCTCAGCCCTTAGACTCAGCACTCAGCACTTTTTCAGAACACCAGATTGAGCATCGGGATCGAGACCAGCAGGAACAGCACAGTCATGATGCCGCCGGCGCGCATGAAGTCGGGCACACGGTAGCCACCCGGCCCCATGATCAGGGCATTAACCTGATGGGTCGGGATTAAAAAGGCATTGGACGTAGCGATGGCGACGGTCAGAGCGAATACTGCCGGATCCGCGCCGGCGCCGACCGCAATGTTCACGGCCAGCGGTACAAGCAACACAGTGGCACCGACATTCGACATCACCAGGCTAAAGAGGGTTGCCAGAACCGCAATGGCCGTTTGCAGCACCCAGGTGGGTACGTCGCCCATCAGGTTCAGGGTCTGTTCGGCGATCCACGCCGCGGTGCCGGAATTTTCCACTGCCGTCCCCAGCGGAATCAGGCTGGCCAGCAGAAACACGGTTTTCCAGCTCACCGCCCGATAAGCTTCATCCATGTTCAACACACCGGTGAGGATCATGCCGACCGCACCGGTCAGCAGGGCGATGGAGAGACGCAAATCCGAGAATATGACCAGACCTACCGCGATACCGAAACACAGCAGCGCAGGCCACAGTTTATGCGGACGCATTTCTTCATGCGGGTACTCGGTAGTCACCACGACAAAGTTGCGATGGTCCTTTGCTAGCCGGGCCAGATCGGACCAGGTAGTGTGAACCAGCAGGGTGTCCCCGGCGCGCAGGGGAGTGTTACGTACTCCGCCGACTTCATAATTGACGCTTTCCCCGCCACGATGGATAGCCAGCAGTGACAGCCCGTAGGTTTTACGCAGTGACATCTCCCGTGCTGTCTTTCCAACCAGATTGGAGCCGGGTGGCAAAACGATTTCTGCAATCCCCGATTTGCCGGCGGAGAGAATCTCCGCAAAGGTATCCAGATCCGGCTGGATCTCCAGCTGATTGGATTCGGCGAGCTGGCTTATCATTTGCTCTGAAGCCAGAATACCGAGCCGGGTTCCGGCAGTGATCCCGATGGAGCGATCAATACTGTCCGCCCCGACCCGTATACCATCGCCGATGTCCGCGCATACGACACGAACATGGTGTTCGACTTCAAGATCGTCAATCGGAGTATTTTCCAGCGGGCTCCCGGCCGGGATGCTGACTTCAAAAAAACGGTAACCGTGCAATCCATAGGTTTCGTTGAAATACTCCATGGTATTGGCGGGTTCGACGCCTTCGGTCTCGCGCACCGGCAGCACGAAACGCCCGGCAATGATGAAATAGAGGATGCCGGTGGCGATCAGCGCCAGCCCGATAGGGGTGATGGAAAACAGTCCGAAGGTCTCCATCTGCTGATCGGCGGGCAGGGATTGATTGGAGGTCAATAGCAGATCATTGAGCAGAATCACGGGGCTGGAGCCGACCATGGTCACGGTGCCGCCCAGAATCGCACAGAATCCCATCGGCATCAGCAGACGGGACATAGGCAAGTTGGTGCGCGCCGAAATGCGGCTGACCACCGGCAGGAACAGGGCGGCGGCGCCCACGTTCTGCATAAAGCTGGAAATGACACCGACCGTGCCGGAAATCAGGGGCATAATCCGTTTTTCGCTGCTGCCGCCGATCTTGAGAATAAAGCCCGCCACACGGGTCATCAGACCGGTCTTGTCGAGACCGGCGCCGATGATCATCACGGCAATAATGGAAATGACCGCATTACTGCCAAAGCCGAGAAACAGGTTTTTCGGATCCACCAGTGGCTGGCTCAGGCCCAGGCCAGGTGCTATGAGTCCGGTCAGTCCCAGCAGCACCATAATCGATATCGCGGTGACATCCACCGGCACGATCTCGAATACAAACAGATAAATGGTCAGCAGCAAAATCGCCATCACCCAGGCGATCTCGGTGCTCGGGACGGTAAAGCTGAGCGCTAACCCGGCGAGGAAGAACAGGGCCAGAGCCACGAGACGCTTGCTGAGAGTCGACATGCCGGATAAAACCCTCTTGTCGCAGTGAGATGATGGGTTATTCGCAGACAGGCGGTATTGGCGCTACGGGCCAGCCGGTCGGAAGCGTTGGTATTATGCCTGATTCGCGACAGGCATCAAAGTTGGTCGGCGAGTAGATAGCCGGCAGATAATAGACGGCAGTCGGCAGTCGGTCCAGGCGACGGGTCAAGGTACATCTTACTGTCATGCCAGTGCAAAAAAGCATACCCCGGCAAGTTCCAGGCCGGGGTCGGCATCCCGTCTTGAACGAGGGCAGTGCGCTGGATTCCGGCTCAAGGCCGGAATGACGGTACATGTCTCGTGACTCAGAACCCAGCACTCAGCACAAAAAAAGCCCGGCAGAGCCGGGCTTTTCTTTTCGCGGTATGTTGCTTGCCGCTTACTGGCGGATAGCCGGACCGTTCAGGCGGATACCGTTGCTCATATAAGTATGGAAATACTCCAGAGCCACGTATTCCGGATGTTGAGTTCCGGTCTTGTAGTTGTTGCCATCCTTGTACTTGTTCAGCGGCAGGGCACGGACCTGCTTGTTGCAGCCGCTGTAACGACGCTGGATGGTACCGAAGCCTTTCACGCCGGTTTCATCTCCCTTGGCCCACTTGCGGCGCCATACCGGGAAGTGCGAGGTATGACCCAGTCCGGCGCTGAGCAGGTTACCGCGTGCCATCATGCCGCTGTTGTAGACGTGGCAATCGGCACAGGCCATATTCAACTGACCGCGCTTGGCGTAGAAGTGCTCCTTGCCTTTATCGTAGGCGGCCAGAGCGCGGTTGTCGTCCGGAACAACCACGTTCTGCTTCTCACCCCGGGAGGTATAGGCCATGTAGGCGGCGATGGCAGCAAAGTTACCCTTGAAGAAACTCAGTTTCTCGGCCTTCAGGTCGATGTCCTTACGCTTCAGGCAGGCCATCAGGTCGCCTTCCAGGGTCCGTACGGTGCCGGACTTCTTGTCGAAGTAGGGATAGTGCTGCTTGATGCCCTTGCCGCCGTTCTTGAAACAGCTGGCCAGGCCATATTTTTCAAACATGGCACGTCCCTTGTTAACGCCGTCTTCATAGGAAGGGAATTCTTCCATCATCCGCCATTCGTCACGACGAACCTTGTCCAGGGCATAAATCCCGTCACTGTAGTCCTGCAGCTTGATGCCGGGAAACTTCTTGTAGAAGTACTGGCGGAATTCGTTCAGATCTTTTTCCGGATCGGTTTTGGCGACCGCCGTGGCGGAGGCACCACCCAGAACCGAAAGCGCTGTCATAGCGATTATCAGTTTTCTCATTGTTATAAACTCCTGTCATCCGGTTGTGGATTGACTTGTTGATTACTTGATCTGGGTCGTCAGGGAGTCTTTCTGTCCCTTGTTGTCGACCCAGCTGATGGAGACGTCGTCGCCGGATTTGCCACCCGTGAACTGGTAAGACAGATACGGGTTCTTGGAGACGGCCGGTCCCCACTGCGCCAGCAGGGTTTCAGTGCCATTATGGGTGCAGCTCACTTCCTGGATGAAGTGGGCGGGGATTTTCTTGCCGGTTTTCTCGTCTTTGCGCAAACCGGTTTCCATAACGTGCGTAATCAACGCTTTGACCGTGACGGTATCCCCCTTGAGGGTCGCCCGGGCTCGAATAGTACTCGCCATAATTAAAATCCTCTTGACTGAATTCGTGTGAGTTCGGGCTTAACCGCCGCAACCGCC
>NZ_JAWOCR010000012.1:0-50383 GCF_046483665.1 Thiohalophilus sp.
GGGCTGACCTTGTTCTTGTCGATCTTCTTGCCACGGATCGTGTTGGCGCAGATCTGGAACTTGACGCCACGGTTGGCCAGACCGGCAATAGTGTCTCGAAAATCATAGACCTTACCGTTTTTGTCTTTCTTGCCCATGGAATCGTCAACCATCGCGAAGGCACCGCTGCTGTGGGTAACCACGATGACTTCGACGTTTTCATCACCGGTCGCGTTGAGGTGATTCTTGACGTTACGCAAGGCACCCGTGGCAGTGTGAATGTTGTTCACGTGATAGACGACTTTCTGCTTGTCGTAACCGTTATTGGCGCTACCGGCCTGAGCAGTAAAAGCCAGACCCAGCAGGGAAACGCCCAGCACCAGACTTTTTGAGAGGCTTGATCGCATCATACTCGTTCTCCTCATGGTTTTAGAGTAGTTATGTGGTTTATATCAAAGCAAGGATTATTCCAGTTTTGCCAAATGCCACTATTTTGGTTTTTATCAACCACTTACAGATCAAGAACATGAATAGCTGCTAATATATTGATAGACAGAAGGTGCAGTTTGCAGAAGAAATATTTTGAAAGGGTGTAATTTACACCGCCTCATCGGTCTCCAGCCGGCGCAGTTTTCGCCACAGGGTTGTTTTATCGATGCCCAGCACTTCGGCAGCGCGGGTTTTCTTGCCATTGAAACAGCGCAGCACATGATGAATGTATTCCTGTTCCAGTTCGTTGAGCGAGAAGAATTCCTGCTCGGAAAACTGTACCGGCAGACCAGAGCTGTTCTGCTGTGAAGGCGCCCCTTCCCAGTGCAATATGGGGCCTTCTGCGAGAATGACACTGCGCTCAATCGTATTGCGTAATTCGCGCACATTGCCCGGCCAGTTTGCATCGCAGAGACGTCGCATTGACGCTTTATCGAACCCCTCTACCTGACGGACATAACGTTGTGCGAATTCACGCACAAATTTTTCTATCAAAGCGGGGATATCCTCACGTCTTTCTGAGAGGGACGGCACGTGAATATTAACCACATTAAGTCGATGATAAAAATCATGTCGCAGGGTTCCTTCTTCGACCATCTGTTCGAGATGGCGATTACTGGCTGCAATGACGCGCACATCAACGGGTATTGACGAGGCAGCCCCGACACGCGTCACGGTACCACTCTCCAGGGCACGCATGAGTTTAATTTGCATGGTATCGGAAATATTGCAAATCTCGTCAAGAAACAGCGTACCGCCATCGGCCTGTTCCATCACCCCGTATTTGCGCTGGGTTGCCCCGGTAAAGGCGCCTTTCTCATGGCCAAACAGTTCACTTTCGAGCAAGGTTGTTGTCAGGGCGCCGCAATCCACCGCCACAAACGGCTCGTCCTTGCGAGGACTGTAATCGTGCAGTGCACGAGCGACCAGTTCCTTGCCGGTACCCGATTCACCACTGATAATGGCGCTGCATCTGACTTCAGATACCTTCTCAATAGTATTGAACAGAGTTTTCATTATGGCGGAGTCACCGATCATGCCAAAATGATTGCGATTTTCCTCCAGTCGTTTTTTCAGCAGGCGATTCTCATTATGCAGTCGGGTCGCTTTAAGTGCCCGCTCCATAAGCAGACGAAGCTCGGCAAAATCAAATGGCTTTTTAATGAAATCCGAGGCACCCCGCTTCATGGCCTCTACGGCATTTTCCACCGATGAGTAGCCGGTCATCACCAGTACAGGCACTACCGTGTCGATCTTACGGATTTCACTCAATAGTTCAAAACCGTTCATATCCGGCATACGCAAGTCGGTAATGACCAAATCGGCTCCCTCGTTAGTGAAAGCAGACAGACAGTCATGCGCATTTTGATATGCCTGGCAATGGTAATTGGCATTATCGCAATTACGTTGCATAACCCGACAGGTCACCAGGTCATCATCCACAAAAAGGATCCGTGGTGTTTTATCCGACATCTCTTGTCTCCAGTACTTCAAAGGTATTCAGTTCCTGTAACTCGCTCTGTTTGGGTAGCCGGATATGAACTCTCACTCCGGCATGTTTGCTGTTCTCCAGTGTAATATTGCCTCCATGGCGTTTGACTATGCCATAGCTTACCGACAACCCCAGACCAGTCCCCTGGCCTTCCGGCTTGGTGGTGAAAAAAGGATCGAATATCTTCGAGAAGTTCTCGGCCCGGACACCTTCGCCTTCATCGATAATCTCCAGATTAATATGTTCATGACTGGAACAGGCAGTTACATGCAATCGACACTTGGCCGGTGTAGCCTGAATGGCATTCAGCAGGATATTTACCAGCACCTGTTGCAGTTGTGGGGCATCACCTTCCATCAGCAGGGGGGGTTCGATCAGGCTCTGCAACTCGATTTCCTCGGACTCGATACGATGCTGCAGCAGGTCCAGTGTTTCATGGAGCAGAACCGCCATATCGAATTCCTCGAACTTCGGCTCACTCTGTCGGGCAAAATTAAGAATCCCCTGTACGATTTGGGCACAACGCTCGCCTTCTTTTTTTAGCAGTTGCAAATCGTTACGCCCCTGTTTGTCATCGTCGGACAACGAATCCTCGACGAGTGATGCCAGCGACATCATATTCATTAATGGATTATTGATTTCATGGCCGATACCGGCAGCCAGCTGTCCAAGAGCCGCCAGCCGTTCGGAGTGGCAGGCCGCACGCACCGCTGTTTCACGTTCTTTTTCCGTCCTGTCCAGGCTTTCTGCCAGATAGTTAAAGGCCTTGCCGGCCTGGCCGATCTCATCCCGGCGCCCCGGTTTGACTTCGATGCGCGCTTCGCGTTGGCCGTCGGCAAATCGCCGGATAATCTCGGCCAGCTGATGAACCGGCGCAGTGAGGCGACCGGACGCCCAGACAGCAACCAGCAAACTGATAAACAGCAACGCGCCCAGCAACAGCCAGATGGATTTGCGCATATTGTTGATGGGCGCGTAAACCACTTCCGGATCCGCCTCAATGACCAGTAACCATTGCGTCGAACGATCCGGATAGGGCGCGAGTTTCTGGTAAAACAGCATCCGTTCAGGATTGCTCAGCAAAGAGCCGATATTGTCACCCGTTTTGATAGCTTGCCAATCGGCCGGCTCAAGCATGCTGGTCAGTCTATATTCGGAGCCGAGTTGATCCGCAAAGCGTTTGTCATCATGCGGATGATAAAGAAAAATGCCATCCCGCCGGGCATTGTCGGATAGTTCCACAATATAGGTTTTGCCGGGGAAACCGCCCAGCGAGGAGGTCATGGTCGAATCCAGCCGCGAACCCCACATATTGACCACCAGAACTCCTTCGAAATCGCCGAGCTCGTCCAGCAGGGGAACCGAGTAACGTACCATGGCAGGACAGAAATCAGCATCGCGTTCGACCTGCCCCAGTTCGAAGTCGGACATCAGTATGTCGCCGTTTGAGGTCATGGCCTCCTTGAAGAACGGCCGATTGGACTGGTCGGCAATAAACATGCGGCTCTGTTCTTCATCGGTGTAGACTGGCTCCACCGGATTACCTTCCTTGATCTTGAGCAGGGTTTTCCCCGAAGCATCAATGAAACGTACAGCCTGGATACTGGAGACCGATTTCTGGTAACCGAGCAGGAACTGCTCAAGGATTTCGGCACGCTGCTGGTATTGCCCGGCATCAAAGCGCCGGGGGAAACGGGCAGCCGCCGCAAATTCGCGGACCACCGGTACGCGTCCGAGGCCACTGGCCACCGATTTCTGATTGTCCAGAATCAATTGCAACTCACTGGCCATTTTGTCGAGCGACCCGTGCAATTGTGTTTCGGTACGTATGGTGACCTCGTGTTCCATCCGTTCAACGACGCCAAATAACAGCACCAGCAAGGGCACACTGGTCAGCAGAGAAAGAACGATAAAGAATTTATGTCTCAGATGCATAACTGCAAATTACCAAACAGGTTGCAGGATGCAGTAATTATGACAGAACCAGGCCTGGCGACAAGTTCAGAATGTATATTTTTTGTACATTAACAGAGGCTAATGGAGCAGTGGTTCAACAGAATGATGCAATATGCAACTAACGAGGACGCTGACGCTCCAGAATCGGACGTAACTGATAGCGATAGATGAAGCCGGGAATAGCAAAAACGACAAACAAGCAGAGTGTGACGACGTAAAACTCCCAGTCCTGGGCATACCGGTCACCGGTGGCCTTCTGCTCCAGCCCGACAGCGGTCAGACCGACCAGCAGATAGAGTACCAGCCACTCGAGCAGGCGCATCCAGGCACGTTTGATATTCCCCGGTGGATTGAAGAAGAAGAAGAACCGTTCGCCGAGCCACGGCAGGTTGGCCGCAAGCACGGCGACCAGCAGAAGAATCCAGATAAAGAGTGCTGACATGAGACCGCCTGTTGTTGATGGGGCATTATGCCCCGGATAGCGCGGCGAGGCAAAGGGCCATCAACGTGCCCGGGAAGACCCCGATCAACAATACCGACAAACCATTGGCGCTGAGCAACAGGCGCATGTCCAGCGACATTTCCAGTCGAGCCGTATCCTGCGGCTTGTCAAAATACATCAGGCGGATCACCCGCAGATAGTAGAACGCCCCGATGATCGAGAAGATCACCGCGACAACCGCGAGCCAGACCATATCGGCGGCGACAATCTCCTTGAGTACAGACAGTTTGGCCCAGAAGCCGATAAAGGGGGGCACCCCGGCCATGGAAAACATCACAATCAGCATCATAAAGGCAAACCAGGGACTACGCTGGTTCAGGCCCCTGAAATCATCCAGCTTGTCAGCCTCAAAACCTTCCCGACTCAAAAGGATGACCATACCGAATCCGCCCAGAGTCATCAGGACGTAACTCAGAGTATAGAACATGGCAGCGGCATAGCCTTCGGCGGTGCCGGTCAGCACCCCCAGCAGTAAAAATCCGACGTGCGAGATAGTCGAATAGGCCAGCATACGTTTGATATTGCTCTGCGCGATGGCCACGATGTTCCCCACACCCATGGAAAGTACCGCCAGGATTATCAGTATGTCCTGCCACTGGGCATGCAGGCCGCCCAGGCCATCCACCAGCAAGCGCATCAACATGGCGAAGGCCGCGATCTTGGGCGCGCTGCCGATAAACAGTGTTGTAGGGGTCGCCGCGCCGTGATACACATCCGGGACCCACATATGAAACGGAACCGCACCAAGCTTGAAGGCAACACCAACAATCAAAAATACCAGACCAAAGGTTAGCAACAATTGCTTTTCGCTACCGGGGATCTGTTGTGCCACTTCGGCCAGATCCAGTGTTCCGGTTACGCCGTATATCATGGAGATACCATATAACAACATCCCCGAGGCGATGGCACCGAGAATAAAATATTTCATCGCCGCTTCGGAGGCGGTGACTGAATCACGGTGCATGGCCACCATGGCATACAAAGACAGAGAGAGCAGTTCCAAGCCCAGATAGATAGTCAAAAAGTTGTGCGCAGAGGTGAGGATCATCATACCCAGGATGGCGAACAGCCCGAGCACAAGGAACTCCCCTTTAAATATCTGGCGCTGTTGCAGGTAATCACGGGAATAGGTAAATGTCACAAAGCCGGCAATGAAGATACAGGACTTGAGAATATCCGCCATGGGGTCGCGCACGAATGTATCACTGAAAGTTAACACCCTGCCCTGACTGAAATCCATCACCACCAGAATAAATGCCACGACCAGTGTCAGCTGAGTCAACAGATAAGTGATAATCCGTTGTCGGTCCTGTAAAAACAGATCAACGATCAGAATCAGACAGGCCATCGAGAGAATGAATATCTCGGGCAGCGCCGGAGCAATATTGGGTATGGTAAAGTTCATCATCACTCTTGTCGTTCTATGGTATGACCTTGGACTGGGTCATATGCAGTAACAGGTTTTCCACGCTGGCATCCATCACTTCCAGCAAAGGTGCCGGCCAGATCCCCAGCAGGAGGACCGCGACGGCCAGAATCGCCAGGATCAGAAACTCACGTCGGCCGATATCCTGCAACGCCGCGACCTTGTCGTTGGCGACCGCCCCGAAGATAACTCGTTTGACCATCCACAGGGTATATGCCGCCCCCAGAATCAGGGTCAGCGCTGCCAGGAAGGCGTACCAGAAATTGGCCTTGAAGCTGCTGAGGATGACCATGAACTCGCCGACAAAACCGGAGGTGCCCGGCAGCCCGGCATTGGCCATGGCAAACAGGACCATGAAAGCGGCAAATACCGGCATGGTATTCACCACCCCGCCATAATCGTTGATCTCACGCGAGTGCAGCCGATCGTAGAGGACGCCGACACACAGGAACATGGCCCCGGAGATAAAACCGTGCGAGATCATCTGCACGATACCACCGGAAATACCCATGGCCGCCCCTTCATAGCTGCCAGTGTTGGCGTAAATCTGCCAGGCGATGAAAAAGCCCAGCGTGACGAACCCCATATGCGATATAGACGAATAGGCGATGAGCTTCTTCATGTCCTGCTGCACCAGCGCCACAAACCCGATGTAGACTATTGCGATTAATGACAGCATGATCATTAGCCAGGCCAGTTCCTGACTGGCATCAGGCGTAATTGGCAGCGAGAAGCGCAGAAAACCGTAAGCCCCCACTTTGAGCATGATCGCCGCCAGGATCACGGAACCGCCGGTGGGGGCTTCGACATGGGCATCCGGCAACCAGGTATGGACCGGCCACATCGGTACCTTGACTGCAAAGGCCATCAAAAAAGCCAGGAAGATCAACAGCTGCGGCATCATAGCCAGCGGTTGCTGGTGAAAATCGAGAATCGCGAAACTGCCGCTCTGAAAATAGAGGTACAGCAGAGCCACCAGCATGAATACCGAGCCGAAGAAGGTATACAGGAAAAACTTGATGGTGGCATAAATTCGGTTGGGACCACCCCAGACACCAATGATAATAAACATCGGGATCAGCATCGCTTCCCAGAACACGTAAAACAGGGCCGCATCAAGTGCCGCAAATACCCCATTGATCACCCCTTCCATAATCAGGAAGGCCGCCATGTACTGGGCCACCCGTTCCTTGATCACTTCCCAGCCGGCGATCACCACCAGCACGGTAATAAAAGTCGTCAGCAGGATCATCGGCATGGAGATACCATCTACACCCAGGTGATAGAAGATACCCCAGGACTCGATCCACTCATGCCGCTCGGTGAACTGCATGGCCGCAGTTCCCGTCTCGAACTCGGTATACAGCGGGATAGAGATTAAAAAGGTCACCACCGACCAGAACAGCGCGGTCAGCCGGGCCAAAGGCGCCTGCCTGTCACTGCCCGTGGTCAACACCAGCAAGCCGCCCAGAATGGGCGTCCAGATCACGAGGCTTAACAATGGCCAGTCAGAAAACATGCGTTCGACCCTTTATTATTTATTCTTTATTAATTAAGAAACACAAACAGCCCGAGCAGCACGACAACCCCGATAATCATGGCAAAGGCGTAATGAAACAGATAACCGGTCTGGACATGCCGAATACGCCCGGCAAACCAGCCCACCAGTGATGCTGAACCGTTGACGATCAACCCGTCGATCAGTTTTACATCACCGATGCGCCACAGTTTCTGACCGATCTGACGCCCGCCCCCCGCAAACACGATTTCATTAAATCGATCAAAACCGTATTTGTTTATCAGGATCGAATGCAGCCATTGCAGACGTGCCTGTATCTGGCCGGGAATATCCGGACGTTTCATATACAGGAACCAGGCAGTCAATACCCCTGCAGCCGCTAACCAGAAGGGCCAGGTCACAAAGGCATGCAGGGCCATCGCCCACCAACCGTGGAAACCGGCGGCCCATTCACCCAGTGCATCATGTTCCGGAAGAACAAAGATCGCCTCACGGAAGAAATCGCCGGCGATCATATCGCCCATGAAAATAGCACCGATGATTACCGAAGGAATCGCCAGCAGGATCAGCGGAATGGTCACCACGGCCGGGGGTTCATGCAGGTGCTCCCGGGTATGCTCGTCCATGCGTTCCTTGCCATGGAATACCAGAAAATACATACGGAAGCTGTACAGCGCGGTCACAAACACGCCGGCCAGCACGGCGAAATAGGCAAAACCGGAACCGGCGATCTGCGAATGGGCGACTGCCTCAATGATCGAATCCTTGGAGTAAAAGCCGGCAAACAATGGCGTGCCAATCAATGCCAGCGACCCGATCAGCGAGGTAATCCAGGTAATCGGCATATATTTACGCAGCCCACCCATCTTGCGCATGTCCTGCTCATGATGCATGGCGATAATCACCGAACCGGCGGCCAAAAACAGCAGCGCCTTGAAAAATGCATGAGTCATCAGGTGAAAGATACCGGCGGCATAGGCCGAGGCGCCGAGCGCGACAGTCATGTAACCCAGCTGGGAGAGCGTCGAATAAGCAACGACTCGCTTGATGTCATTCTGCACAAGTCCCAGGAAACCCATGAACAGCGCGGTAATGGCCCCGATTACCAGCACCACAGTCAGCGCCGTTTCGGAGAATTCGAACAGCGGCGACATGCGAGCCACCATGAAAATCCCCGCAGTCACCATAGTCGCGGCATGGATCAAGGCAGAGATCGGGGTCGGGCCTTCCATGGAATCGGGCAGCCAGACATGCAGCGGTACCTGGGCTGACTTGCCCATCGCACCGATGAAAAGCAGGATGCAGATCACCGTAATCACCGACCAGGCGTTATCGCCGAACAGGGTGATGGTCTGGCCGTTGACCTGCTCTACCTGTCCGAAGACGGTCGCATAATCGAGCGAGCCAAAATACATCAGAACCGCTGCGATTCCGAGCAGAAAACCGAAATCCCCTACCCGGTTGACCAGAAAGGCCTTGAGGTTGGCATAAATCGCCGTGTCGCGGGTATACCAGAAACCGATCAGTAAATAGGAGACCAGGCCTACGGCTTCCCAGCCGAAGAACAGTTGCAGGAAGTTGTTGGCCATCACCAGCATCAGCATCGAAAAGGTGAACAGGGAGATATAGCTGAAAAAGCGCTGATACCCCGGATCCTCGTGCATATAACCAACGGTATAGATATGCACCATCAGGGAGACGAAAGTCACCACCACCATCATCACGGCAGTCAGATTATCGATCAAAAAGCCGATCTCAAAACGGATCCCTTCACTGACCATCCAGGTATAGACCGACGCATTGTAGACTTCGGCTCCGTCGATGACCATGTGTTTGAAGGTGATAGCGGACAACACGAAAGCCACTGCCACACCGATGATAGTCACCCAGTGAGCGCCGGCACGACCAATTCTTTTACCGAACAAACCGGCAATAATCGCCCCGATCAACGGTGCCAGCACGGTCCACAGATAGACGCTTTCCATATTATGATTCATCAATCTAGCCTTTCATGCTGTCCAGTTCGGTGACATTGATCGTGCGTTTGTTACGGAACAACACCACGAGAATCGCCAGACCAATCGCCGCCTCGGCTGCCGCCACAGTCAGAATAAAGAACACGAATATCTGACCTGCCGTATCGCCCAAAAAATGAGAAAAAGCGATAAAATTCATATTCACCGCCAGCAGCATCAACTCGATCGCCATTAAGAGAATGATGATGTTTTTCCGGTTGATAAAAATGCCAGCAATACTCAGGCCGAACATCACCGCGCCCAGGATCAAAAAGTCGGATAACGCTAACATCGAAGCTCCCCTATTTCCTGTCGTCGGATTGCATTTTAATCACCCGCACCCTATCCTCGCGCTTGACCGATATCTGGCTGTCCGGATTCTGATATTTGGTCGTCGGCCGTTTGCGCAGGGTCAGGGAAATGGCTGCGACGATCGCCACCAGCAGAATGACCGCAGCAATCTCGAACGGATAGACATACACGGTATACAGTACGTTACCCAGTTCCCGGGTATTACTGTAATCAGCGTCATGGCGTTCCGGCGCAGGCATCTTGTCCAGGCTGAAGTTTTCGGGACCGACCACCCCGACCAGCATAACCACCAGCAGAATAGCTACGCCAATGCCAACCGGCAGATAACGAATGAATCCCTCTTTCAGCTGGGCCGTATTGATATCCAGCATCATAACCACGAACAAAAACAACACCATGACCGCGCCGACATAAACCAGCACCAGGGTAATAGCGAGAAATTCCGCTTCCAGTAGCATCCAGATGGCGGCGCTGGCAAAAAAGGTCAGTACCAGAAACAGGGCAGCACGTACCGGATTGCGCACACTGATCACCATGGTGGCGCCAAACACCATGATAGCGGCAAAAATATAAAAAATGATTTTTTCTACCATGTCATTATGATCTTCTGGTTATCGTTATGGTTACTACGCGTTTAACGGTATGGGGCATCTTCGGCCCGGGCATCGGCAATCTCTTTTTCGTATTTATCACCAACCGCCAGCAGACGGTCCTTGGTCATGTAGAGATCGCCCCGCTTTTCCCCGTGATACTCGAAAATATGGGTTTCGACAATCGAGTCGACCGGGCAGGACTCTTCACAATAGCCACAGAAAATACACTTGGTCAGATCAATGTCGTAACGGGTCGTGCGCCGGGTTCCATCATCACGCTGTTCCGATTCAATGGTAATGGCCAGCGCCGGGCAAACGACTTCGCAAAGTTTACAGGCGATGCAACGTTCTTCCCCGTTGGGATAACGACGCAGTGCGTGCAACCCCCGAAAACGCGGTGACAGTGGCGTGTGTTCTTCGGGATATTGCAGGGTGACCTTGCGTACGAACAAGTGTCTCCCGGTTAGTCGCATACCCCGGAACAATTCCAGCAGGAACAGACTCTTGAGAAACCGTACTGCGGTATTCATCATTTGCGCCTCCTGTTCCTAGTCAAACCACCAACCGAAACCGGTCAGTATCATAACGCCAACCACCATCAGCCAGACGATGGTAATCGGGATGAAGACCTTCCAACCCAGGCGCATAATCTGATCATAGCGATAGCGTGGGAAGGTGGCGCGGAACCATAAATAAAAAAACAAGAAAATAGCCGTTTTTATCAGCAGCCAGTGGACGCCGTGTCCCAGCAACAGCCCCAGGCCGGTGATCTCGAACCAGGCTTCGGGCATCCAGCCTTCAAACGGTGACAACCAGCCGCCCAGAAACAAGACCGCGGCCAGTACCGAAATCAGGATCATGTTGGCGTATTCCGCCAGAAAGAACACGGCGAAAACCATGCCGGAATATTCGACATGGAAACCGGCGACGATTTCCGACTCACCCTCGGCTACATCAAATGGTGCCCGGTTAGTCTCAGCCACGCCGGAAATAAAATAGATCACGAACATCGGTAGCAGTGGCAGCCAGAACCAGTGCAGCGGACTGCCGGCCTGGGATTCGATAATGGTGCCAATGTTAAGGCTGCCAGCGGCCATGATCACGGTAACCAGTGCGAAACCCATAGCAATCTCGTAAGCCACGATCTGTGCTGCCGAACGCATCGCCCCGAGCAGGGCATATTTGGAATTGGAAGCCCAGCCGGCGATAATCACGCCATAAACCCCGACCGAGGTAATGGCCAGTATATAAAGCAATCCGGCATTGATATCGGCCAGTACATACTCGGCATTGAACGGAATCACCGCCCACGCCGCCAGCGCCGGACCGATGGAGAGAATCGGCGCAATAACAAACAACACCTTGTTGGCACCGGTCGGAATAACGATTTCCTTGAAGATCAGCTTGAGCGCATCGGCGATCGGTTGCAGCCAGCCGCGAGGTCCGACACGGGTAGGCCCCATGCGCACCTGCATGGCCCCGATAATCTTGCGTTCGGCAAAAGTCAGATAGGCAACGGCCAGCATCAGTGGCGCGACAATCATCACGATCTGCAGCATGATCAGCACGGCGGGCTGAGCGAACCACCAGCTGGTGAATTCGGCCATTGATTGGTAGGTTGAATCAAGCCATTCCATCTCGTTGCGCCCTAATCCTGTTGCAATTCAATCGGCCCGTAGGCAAGCCCCAGTGTTTCACTGCCCGGTACTCCGTAAGGAATCAAAATACAGTGTGCAGGCACCGCTTCATCGATCACCAGGGGCAGACGGGCTTCACCGCCGTCCTGGCGTACCAGCACACTGTCGGCCTCAAGTATCCCGTTATCGAGAGCTGTCTGCTCATTCATATAAGCCGCGGCGGCAATCGCATCGGCCGTATCCTGGAGTGGCCGGGCCCGACGCACCAGCGAGTCCACCGCATAGACAGGCAGATGACCAATACGTTGTAAATGACTATCCGCAGAACGTACTGCCGGGGGATGCCATTGTCCCTGATCAGATTTCGGCGTCTCAACGGTAAGTTGTTTGAGTTCATCCCGAACTTCCTCGGAGGTCACCTGTTCAAAACCGTCCAGTTCAAACAGGTTGCCCAGGACCCGCAATACTTTCCAGGCCGGCTTGGCCTCTTGCAGCGGGTTCACTGCCGCGCTAAAGCTCTGCCAGTGTCCCTCAATATTCACCAGGGTGCCGGACATTTCGGTGAACGGGGTCACCGGCAGGATGACATCGCAACAGTGCTTGAGGCTGTCGCTGACAAACGGGGTCAGGCAAACGACAAAATCAGTGGTATCGATCGCCTTCAACGCTTCGGCACCGTAGGCCGAATCAAACTCCGGCTCGACATGCAGGAGCAACATGGCGCCCATGGCCTGGCTCAACATCTCGCCGGCATGCAGGCCCGCCTCGGCAACAGCGCCTCCCCCGGCCTGGCGGTGCGGTACCGCGCCGGCCAGCCAGGCGCCGGCACTATTGGCACCATCGCTCAAATAGCCAAAACTGGCGCCGGACAGGCGGGCAATCAAACTGCCCAGCGCCTGCAGTTCGCTGAATTCGTGCTGTCCCATGCCCTGAATCCCGAGCAGAACCGCGGCTTTTTCAGCACTGTACAGATGTCTGGCCATGGCCAGATGATCGTCACAGGTGGTGATATTTTCCAGCTCAGCGGCCAGTTCCGCCGGGGCCGACTCGCCGCTCAGGGTCAGCAACGCCTTTGCGATACCAGCCAGTGCCAATGGCATCTCGCTCGGCGCGGTCACGATAGACTCGGCCAACGGAAAATTAACATCATACTCAATGGCATTAACCGACATGATGCTGGCGCCGTCGAGCGCGGCCTTGCGCAGACGATGGGCAAGTATAGGCTGGTCCTTGCGGATGCAGGCACCGATCAGCAGTCCCGCATCGAGTTGTTCCAGTTCGGCAATGCTTGTACCCAGCGAGGGATAACGTGGCATCGTCTCCTGGTTGCGAAAATCAAGCTGACGCAGACGATGATCGATATTGTGACTGCCAAGACCACGCAGCAGTTTTTGCAACAGGTACATTTCCTCAAGCGTGGCACTATAAGACGTCAGTGCGCCTATCTTGCCGGTATTCTGTTTCTGAACCGTCCTGATGCCCTCGACCGCGTAATCGAGTGCGATCTGCCAGTCAACCTGTTTCCATTCATCCCCCTGTTTTATCAGGGCATGACTGGCGCGTTGCTCATCATACAGCGCGGTATAACTGAAACGATCCCGGTCGGAGATCCAGACTTCGTTAATCGCCTCGTTTTCCTTCGGTAATACCCGCATTACGGTATTACGCCGAACTTCAATATCCAGGTTGGAGCCAACGCAGTCATGCGCGGCAATGCTGTCCCGCTGCTGGTTTTCCCAGGGTCGGCCGCGATAACGATAGGGTTTGGAGGTCAGCGCTCCGACCGGACACAGGTCAATGACATTGCCGGACATCTCCGAGGAGACAGCGCTTTCCATATAGGTTCCGATACGCGTATCCTCGCCACGTCCATAGGCCCCCAGCTCCATAATACCGCCGATCTCCTGACCAAAACGCACGCAACGGGTACAATGAATGCAACGGGTCATGTCGGTGGCAATCAGCGGCCCGATATTCTTATTCGGGACCACACGCTTCTTTTCAGAAAAACGCGACACATCCTTGCCATAACCCATAGCGATATCCTGCAGATCACACTCCCCGCCCTGATCACAGATCGGGCAATCCAGCGGATGGTTAATCAACAGAAATTCCATCACGCTCTTCTGAGCTTCAATCGCACGCTCTGATTGGGTAAACACTTTCATACCATCGGTTACCGGCGTGGCACAGGCGGGTAATGGTTTGGGGGCTTTTTCCACTTCGACCAGACACATACGGCAGTTGGCTGCGACCGACAGTTTCTTGTGATAACAGAACCGCGGAATCGTGATCCCGACATTATCCGCCGCTTCGATCAGCATCGTGCCCGAAGGTACCTGAAGCGGAATCCCGTTGATTTCGATGTTAACGTCTGACATTCAACCGTCGCCTGTTAGCGTTATGAGCGTCCACCGACCAGGCACTTGCCATGATCGATGTGATACTGGAATTCCTCACGGTAATGCTTGAGGAAACTCTGCACGGGCATCGCCGCCGCATCCCCCAGCGCACAGATGGTGCGCCCGGCAATGCGCGAAGCGACATCATCCAGCAGGTTCATATCTTCCGGTTTGCCCTGACCGTGCTCGATACGATGTATCACCCGCGACAACCAGCCGGTCCCCTCGCGGCAGGGTGTGCACTGTCCACAGGATTCTTCAAAGTAGAAATGTGACAGGCGTGCCAGCGCGTCCACCATACAGGTGGTATCATCCATTACTATCACTGACCCGGCGCCCAGCATACTACCCGCCTTGGCCAGCGAGTCATAATCCATGTCGGTGTCCATAATCACCTCGGCAGGTAATACCGGTACCGATGACCCGCCCGGAATTACGGCTTTGAGTTTGCGTCCGTCACGCATACCACCGGCCAGCTCCAGCAATTCAGCAAACGGGGTACCCAGCGGGACTTCGAAATTGCCGGGTTTATTCACATGACCGGAGACGCTGAACAGCTTGGTCCCGCCATTGTTGGGCTTGCCCAACTCCAGAAACCACTGCCCCCCATGTTGCAAAATCACAGGCACCGAAGCCAGTGTCTCGGTATTATTTATGGTGGTCGGTTTGCCATACAGTCCGTAACCGGCGGGAAAGGGTGGTTTGAAACGCGGCTGGCCTTTCTTGCCTTCCAGGGATTCGAGCAGGGCCGTTTCTTCGCCACAGATATAGGCACCCGCCCCGAGATGATTGTGCAATTCAAAATCGAAGCCGCTGCCGAGGATATTCTTGCCCAGCAGACCGGCTGCACGTGCCTCTTCCAGCGCGGCTTCGACCCGTTCGTAGGGTTCCCAGAACTCACCGCGAATATAGTTGTAACCGGCCGAGGCACCAATGGTATAACCAGCGATGATCATGCCCTCGATCAGCTGATGCGGGTTGTAACGCAAGATATCGCGATCTTTGCAGGTCCCCGGCTCACCTTCGTCCGAGTTACAGACGATATATTTCTGACCCGGCGCATTGCGTGGCATGAAGCTCCATTTGAGCCCCGTCGGAAAGCCGGCACCACCACGGCCACGCAGCGAGGAAGTTTTCAGCTCCTCGATGATCTGTTCCTGCGGCGTTTGCTCGGCGAGAATTTTTTTCAGCACCTCGTAACC
This sequence comes from Thiohalophilus sp., assembly GCF_046483665.1. Lineage (GTDB taxonomy): Bacteria > Pseudomonadota > Gammaproteobacteria > UBA6429 > Thiohalophilaceae > Thiohalophilus. The sequence goes on from NZ_JAWOCR010000012.1 coordinate 15,525, forward strand.
GCCGACGCTGAGATAACTGTCCAGCGTCCAGGGTTTGTCGAGATGTAGCGTGCGGAAGCACACTTCATTTGCCATCGGTTACTCTCCCGCCCGGTTGATTGTTATTGTTATCATCATATTCCGGTTTTAATCGAGACCATCGAGAATTTCGTCAATACGTTGCGGCGTCAGCTTGCCGTAATAGGTATCGCTGATCTGGAACATCGGCGCATCCACGCAGGCACCCAGGCATTCGACTTCCTTGAGGGTAAACCGTCCATCGTCGGACGTTTCGCCCAGTCCGATACCCAGCCGCTCCTGCAGATGGCTGACTATCTCATCGGAACCACACAGTTTGCAGGAGATATTGGTGCAAATACAGATCTTGTGGCGACCGACCGGCTTCAGTTCATACATCGAATAGAAAGTGGCCACCTCGTAAACCGCGATGGGCGGCATTTGCAGATATTCCGCCGTGGCCTCGAGTAAATCATCGGTCAGATAACCGCTGTTTTGATCCTGCAGTATACGCAGGGCCGCCATCACTGCCGACTGTTTCTGATCGGCCGGATATTTGGCAATCCATTGATCGATTTCTGCACGAGATTCATCGTTAATCAGATGCCTTTTGCTGCCGGCTTTTTTGTGTTGCGCCATCATCGATCGATCTCTCCGAAAACAATATCCATGGTGCCGATAATAGCGACCACATCGGCCAGCATGTGTCCTTCGCTCATTTCATCCATGGCCGCCAGATGAGCAAAACCCGGAGCCCGCACTTTCAGGCGATAGGGTTTGTTGGCGCCATCGGAGACCAGATAAACCCCGAACTCCCCCTTGGGATGTTCGATCGAGGTATAGACCTCGCCAGCCGGCAGGGTGTAGCCCTCGGTAAACAGTTTGAAATGATGAATCAACGCTTCCATGTCATCTTTCATTTCCTCGCGTTTCGGCGGCGCCAGCTTGTGATCATCGAGCATGACCGGACCGGGGTTGTGACGCAGCCATTCGATACATTGCTTGATAATCCGGGTTGACTGGCGCATCTCCTCGATCCGTACCAGATAGCGATCATAGCAATCGCCATTCACACCAACCGGTATATCGAAATCCATTTTCTCGTACACTTCATAAGGCTGCTTCTTGCGCAGATCCCATTCAAAACCCGAACCGCGCAACATCGGACCGGTGAAACCCAGTTGCAAGGCGCGCTCGGGTGAGACAACGCCAATACCGACTGTACGCTGTTTCCAGATGCGATTGTCTGTCAGCAAGGTTTCGTATTCATCGATCAAGGCCGGGAAACGCTGCGTGAAGTTTTCAATAAAGTCCAGTAACGAGCCACTACGGGCTTCATTCAGGCGTTTGGTTTCAGATTCATCTTTGTATTTGCTGCTCTGATATTGCGGCATTTTGCCGGGCAGATCGCGATACACCCCACCGGGCCGATAATAGGCCGCATGCATACGCGCACCGGAAACCGCCTCATACATGTCCATCAGATCCTCACGTTCGCGGAAACAATAGAGGAACATGGTCATCGCGCCCACATCCAGGGCGTGGGTTCCCAGCCACATCAGGTGATTGAGTATGCGGGTAATCTCATCGAACATTACACGAATATATTGGGCGCGCAGTGGCGGCGTAATATCCAGCAATTTTTCCAGGGCCAGCACATAACCGTGCTCGTTACACATCATGGAGACATAATCGAGCCGATCCATGTAGGGAATGGTCTGGTTATAGGGTTTACTTTCAGCCAGTTTTTCGGTCGCGCGATGCAGCAGACCCACATGCGGATCGGCCCGTTGAATCACTTCGCCATCCATCTCCAGTACCAGGCGCAAAACACCGTGCGCAGCCGGATGCTGGGGCCCGAAATTCAACGTATAGTTTCGGATCTCGGGCATAATTATTCCTCTTCTTCCTGCGTCAGACGATCAGCATAACGATGATCATCGCGAATAACTCGCTGCTGCGCGACCCGCGGTTCTATGCTGACCGGCTGATACACCACCCGCTGTTTATCCGGGTCGTAACGCATTTCCACATTGCCGATGAGCGGGAAATCCTTGCGAAACGGATGACCGATAAAGCCATAGTCCGTCAGTATACGGCGTAAATCGGGATGCCCTTCATACACGATGCCGAACAGATCGAAGGCCTCGCGCTCGAACCAATTGGCTGAGGCCCAGATATCCACCATCGAGGGAATCACCGGCGGCTCCTCGTCCAGCATCACTTTCAGGCGCAGGCGATGATTATGTTTGATCGATAACAGGTGATAGACCGAGGCAAACCGTGGTCCCTGCCAGGCACCATCACCACCATAGTCCCGGTAGTCTACCCCGCAAACATCGATCAGCTCGGCAAAGGCCAGAGCCGGATCATCACGCAGCAGCGTTGCCACCTCGACCAGCTGCTGCTTGTCGGCGGTAACGGTCAGTTGGCCCCAGTTCACATCGCAGGCGTCGATACGCTCGCCAAGTTTTTCCCGGACCTGTTCGGCCAGTTGTGTGTAATATCTGGACATATATAAGGAATCAGCGGGCTATGGTGTTGGTTCTTTTTATTTTGTTCTGCAACTGCAAAACCCCGTACAGCAGCGCTTCCGCCGTGGGCGGACAACCCGGCACGTAAATATCCACCGGGACGATGCGATCGCAACCGCGCACCACCGAATAGGAATAATGATAATAACCGCCGCCATTGGCACAGGACCCCATGGAGATCACCCAGCGCGGCTCGGCCATCTGGTCATACACCTTGCGCAGGGCCGGGGCCATCTTGTTGACCAGGGTACCGGCGACGATCATCACATCCGACTGGCGCGGACTGGGCCGGAAAATCAGTCCCATGCGATCCATGTCATAACGGGCTGCGGCGGCATGCATCATCTCCACTGCGCAACAGGCCAGACCAAAGGTCATCGGCCACATCGAGCCGGTGCGTGCCCAGTTGATCAGTCGATCCGCCGTGGTGGTGACATAACCTTCTTTGAGTAACCCTTCTATTCCCATTCCAGGGCTCCTTTTTTCCATTCATAAATGAAGCCAATAACCAGAATCCCCAGAAAAATTGCCATGGCGACATAGCCGAACAGACCAATGTCTTTCAGCACCACGCCCCACGGGAATAAAAACGCAATTTCCAGATCGAAAATAATAAAGAGAATGGCAACCAGGTAATAACGCACATCGAACTTCATGCGCGAATCTTCAAACGCCTCGAAGCCACATTCATAGGGAGAGAGTTTTTCACTGTCAGGACGGCTCGGCGCAAGGACAAAGCCCAGCACGATCATGACGACGCCGACGGTTAATCCGACGATCATGAAAAGGAGAACCGGCAGATAGTTCTCTAGCATCGTTGCGTTCCTCCGCCGCATCCCGCAGTCACTGCGGATGTATTTAAAGCCGACTCAACAGGCGGCTTTGTTTATTATTTTTCTGGTGGCTGATCATCGCGATCAAAGCCGAATCAGTCTAGGCTAGCCGCAAACTTTGTGTCAAGTTTGCATAAAGCACCAAAAACTTTATATATCAGGTAGTTAGCTTATTTTTAGGGGTCTATAAAAAGATTCAGGGGCTAGGGGCTAGCTACCAGGTGCTAGAAAAAGTACAAAGTCATGAAAAGTATAAGCATCAAGCTCTTTTCCCTAGGACCTAGCCCCTAGAAACTAGAACCTCACAAACAAAAAGGCCTCCCGGGCGTGCGCCCGGGAGGCCTTTTTGTTTGTGTTGGTGCCGAAGGCCGGACTCGAACCGGCACGGCTTGCGCCACTACCCCCTCAAGATAGCGTGTCTACCAATTCCACCACTTCGGCAAGGTTTTTCGTTCCTGGAAAAGAGCCGGGAGGCTTTTCTCAACTGCCCGTAACCGGATTATTCCGATTTAGGCATATCCTCTGGCGTCTCCTGTTCGGCATCAGCGGGCGGCGCCGCCGGGACATCGCGCGGGCGTTCCTGGCGGCTTTCCTGTTGTTCTTGCTGCTGCTGTTCAGCCTGATCAACCAGACTTTCACTTTTCGTGACGTCGCCGGCAAGTCGAAATAACGCCAGCGAGAGCACGAAAAACAGAGTTGCCAGAATCCCCGTCGTGCGAGTCAAAAAGTTGGCTGCGCCTTGTGAGCCGAACATCGTGCCCGAGGCGCCACCGCCCCCGCCACCAAAGGCCGCACCGGCATCGGCGCCCTTGCCCTGCTGCAGCAGTACCAGTACCACCAGCGCCACGGCGACGATGACATGCAGGACCAGAATAATGTTATACAACATGGTGTCAGAATCTCCCGGATTATTCCTGACCGGCTGCTTTGCAGATAGCCAGGAAATCCTCCGCTTTGAGTGACGCGCCGCCGATCAGGCCGCCGTCGATATCGGGTTTGGCCAGCAGCTCGGCCGCGTTGCCCGCGTTCATGCTGCCGCCGTATTGAATTCGCAGCCCTTCGGCCACGGCCGGGTCCTGTTTGGCAATCTCGGCTCGAATGAAGGCGTGCACATTCTGGGCCTGCTCCGGGCTGGCGGTTTTGCCGGTGCCGATGGCCCAGACCGGTTCATAGGCAATTACGCCATCCGCCAGGGCAGCGACGCCGGCATGGGCGATGACCGCGTCAATCTGGCGGGCCACCACCTGTTCAGTAATACCCTGCTCGCGCTCTTCCAGTGTCTCGCCGATACAAAGGATCGGGCTCAGGCCGGCCTGACGGGCCACTTCGTACTTCTCGGCCACCAGCTGATCATCCTCACCGTAGAGGCTGCGCCGTTCGGAATGGCCCACAATGACAAATTTGCAGCCAAAATCGAGCAACATCGCGGCGGAAATTTCGCCCGTAAAAGCACCCTTGGCCTCGGTGCTCAGGTTCTGCGCCCCCCAGGCGATGGGCGTCCCGTCCAGTTGTTGCTGAACATCCGCCAGGTAGACATAGGGGACACACACGGCCACTTCCGCATTGTTAACCTCACCGATTCCCGCCTTGATGCCGTCCAGCAGAGTCTTATTGTCGGCGCGCGAACCGTTCATTTTCCAGTTGCCGGCGATTAGTGGCTGACGCATGCCCTCTCCCCTTGTTATTCCGGTTTTGACTATATAAAAGAGCGCGAAAGCTTACCGCCCAGACCGCAATAAATCAATGAAAAACCGGACTATTCAGTTCACGAAGCAGGTTTCACGCCCTGGGTTAGCGCTGTTCAACCGGGCCCCAGGGCCTGTTCAACGACCCCGGCCAGCTCCTGCGCGACCCGTAGCACCTGTTCGGCGTCCCGGCCCTCCACCATGACCCGCAACAGAGGTTCAGTCCCCGACGGACGCAGTAGCACCCGACCCCGGGTCGCCAGCTCCGACTCGGCAGCCACCACGGCCGCCTGCACCTCGGGCGTCCGCAGAACATCGACCTTGCGGGCCAGACGCACGTTGATCAACTGCTGCGGGTATTTGTCCATCCCGCTGACCAGATCGGACAATGTGCGGCCCGACTCCACGACAGCCGCCAGCACCTGCAACGCGGCCACAATACCGTCGCCGGTGCTGGTCTTGTCCAGGCAGATCAGATGGCCGGAACCTTCCCCGCCCAGCTCCCAGCCATGGGCCTGTAATTGCTCCATCACATAGCGATCCCCGACCCGGGACCGAACAAAAGGAACTCCGGCGGCCTGCAGAGCATGTTCCATCCCCAGATTGGTCATCAGGGTGCCCACCACGCCGCCTGCCAGTCGTTGCATACGCTGGCGGTGGATCGTCATGACATAGAGCAGCTCGTCACCATCGATGACACGCCCCTCGCAATCCACCATCAAAACCCGATCGCCGTCACCGTCGAAGGCAATGCCCAGATCCGCACCCTGCAGCTGCACATTTTTCTGCAGCCATTCCAGGTGGGTGGAACCGCAGCCGTCATTGATATTGAGACCGTCAGGATCGTTGCCAATCACCGTCAGGTCCGCCCCCAGTTCGGCGAAGACCTTGGGTGCAATCTGATAGGTGGCGCCGTTGGCGCAATCGAGCACGATATGCAAACCGTTGAGATCGAGCTGCTCGGGAAAGGTGCTTTTGCAAAACTCGATATAGCGCCCGGCCGCGTCGTCTACCCGGTTCGCACGGCCGAGTTTATCCGGCGCGCTGGTGACCAGCTCCTGATCGATCATCGCCTCGATCGCCAGCTCTACTTCCTCGGGCAGCTTGGTCCCCTCGGCAGAGAAAAACTTGATACCGTTATCCGGATACGCATTGTGGGAGGCACTGATGACGATCCCGGCCCGGGCATGCAGGGTGCGGGTCAGGTGGGCAATACCCGGCGTTGGCATCGGCCCCAGCAAACAGACATTCATCCCGGCGGCCGCCAGTCCCGCTTCGAGGGCCGATTCGAAAATATAGCCGGAAATCCGGGTATCCTTGCCGATGAGTACCTTGCCGCCGCCATCGCCCAACACCCGGCCAGCGGCCCACCCCAGTTTGAGAATGAATTCGGGGGTGATCGGAAACTCCCCGACCCGCCCGCGCACCCCGTCGGTGCCAAAATATTTACGTGACATAAATCCAGCGTCCTCTTGCCGCCGATCCCGGCGACCGGCTTGAAGTTTTCACGATTATAAAGCAATAACCCTGCCGATAGTCAGGCGTGCCGCACAGCCCGGCAAAGAGTCAGGGCATCGACGCTCTCGCGCACATCATGTACCCGCACAATGGCAGCCCCCAGCCAGCCGGCCAGGGTGGCCAGCGCCAGGCTGCCCGCCAGTCGTTCGTCCACCGGCCGCTCCCCCAGCAGTTTGCCAATCATCGATTTGCGCGACACTCCCACCAGCACGGGATACCCGGTCTTGACAAACCGCGGCAGATAGCGGAACAGGGCCAGATTATGTTGCACGGTTTTGCCAAAGCCGAAACCGGGATCGATAATCAATCGCGCCGGGGCAATTCCGGCGGCCTGGCAGAGCTCGATCCGTTGCTGTAAAAATGCCAGAACTTCTTCCACCACATCATCATAGTGCGGGTTGGCCTGCATAGTGCGCGGCTGTCCCTGCATGTGCATCAGACAGATCGGCACACCCAGCTGCGCCGCCATATCCAGGGCCCCCGGTTCCTGCAGAGCCCGTACATCGTTAATCAGGCTGGCGCCGGCAGCCACTGCGGCATGCATGACCGCCGGCTTACTGGTATCGACGGAGATCGGGATCGCGCTGTCGTGACGAATCGCCTCGATCACGGGAATCACCCGTGCCAGTTCCTCTTCTTCTGAGATGGCAGGCGCTCCTGGTCGGGTTGACTCACCCCCGATATCGATAATATCCGCCCCCTCCTGAATCATCTGACGGACACGCTCGACCGCCACCTGTGCCTGGTTAAAGCGCCCGCCATCAGAAAAAGAATCGGGGGTCATATTCAAAATCCCCATGACCCGGGGTCGGCGTTCAAAATTGATATCTGATGACATAGGGTGCTTTATTCCATACTCGATATTAACGGGAAAACTAACCGCCCTGTTCGAATTGCCGAACAGGGTAGCTTTAAGCGGTGCGTTCGTATCCTGAAATACACGGCCGCAGCGCCTGTCTGTATTGCATCTGCAATGCTTAATTTAAAGACGAATTTCCACCCGCGGCAGGCGGGTCGTGTCGGCACTATACTCGGGCGCGCAGACGATCAATCGCTTCGGGTCGATGCCTGACTGGTTCACCAGGTAATGCTTGACATTGTCGGCGCGTTGATTGGCCAGTTGCAATAACTGTTGAGCCTCGTCCTGACTCAGAGAATCCAGCGTCCACTTCGATTCAGGCTGGCTGGCCAGATCCATCTCTTGCTTTAACAAATCCGCCGGCGTTACATAGCCGCACAGTGTCAGATGAACTTCGGGCCGTTCTTTTAACATCTGTCCCAGTTCATCCAGGTAAGATTTCTGATCCTGTGAAATCGCCTGCTTGCCCGTATCAAAGGTAATATCATTAAACCGTAACTGGTTCAAAAAACCATACAGCTTTTGCGCCCCCTTGATTGCCAACCCGTATTGAGCAAGGCCGGCTATCGCCAGCCCGTAATCTGTATAATATTGACTCACCGCCGTGGCCAATACCCGTGTCACTACCTGCATATAGGCATCCCGGGTGTCGAATTGCGGATCGTTAATGTCCCCGCTGATCGGAATCTGCAATGAGATGCTCTTGTCCTCCTCTCGCAACAGGCCCAGGGCCGCGGTCAGGCGAGAACCGAGTAAACTGGTCAATTGACTTACCTGCTGTTGATCGACCTCTTGCAAATAAAACTGCTGCAATTCGACATTGGCTTCTCCATTGAGCTTACCGGCCATCGCCGTCAGCTTCACAACACCACTGATCTGGCCGCTTTTGATCCGATGCCCGAGATATTGCTCAAAATAGGCGTTTATCAGCCGCATATCGATGCCCTGCATTTGCATCTGCAGGTCGAAAAACAATTCATCGCGCAAGGGCTGAATATCACCTTGCAACTGTAACCTGCCATGTTGATCGACGCGGCTATCAAATTCCAGTGTCACTGCCTGTTCGGGCTGCTGCGAATCAAAATTTATCGCGGTTAAATCCGGGTCATGTAAAGAGAGAACAAACGGCGTCTCCAGGGTACGATCCACCACCTGAATCGTATGACTTTGTTCAAACACCAGTTGCCCGATACGCATGGGGAATATACTGTTTGCGGTTTGTTTCGGTATCACCGCCGCCGGGCTGCTCGGCGTCTCGGCACTTGGCAATGGCTGCAAATGTTCAATCACCTGCCACTGACCTGTCTGCTCGCGCACCAGATCCAGATTCGTGCCTTGCAACGTAATCGTATCGATTTCAAGTTGCTCCAGCTGACTCAATCCAGCCTTGTTCACCACCAGCCTATCAAAACCGGCAAATGCCGGTCCCTCCTCACGGGGCACAGTGAAGTTTGTTAACTGAATATTTTGCAGGTTAACCGATGACAAGCTGGCCAGTTGTACTGAATTAATCGCCAGGGTCTGCAGTGACCACAGAGTTTGTTGTTCGGAGCCGCGCAGCACAAGTTTGTTCGCACTCAGCTCCCCCTCCTTTTGCAAGTTCAGCTCCGACAAAGGCAGGCTGATGGTCGCCGTATCCAGAGAACTCTTTCCTTGCCAGTCCAGCTTCTGTATCTCCAGCCAGCTTTTTGCCGACAGGCCCGGTGGCCTGAGCCCAAGATTTTGAGTGCGGATATTACCAAGCTCAACATGTTGCAATCCGGTAAAACGTATCTGGTCGAGGCTCAGTTCATCAAACTGGCCAAGGGTGCTGCCCTGTCTGTCTGAAAGCGCAAATTCATCCAGGCGGATATTCTGCAGGGTAATCGACGCCAGACTCGCCAGTTGTGTGCTGTTGATCTCCAGTTGTTTCAGGGTAAGCAGAGCGGGTTGCCCGGTTTCGGTTAACGCCAGATCCTGTAGCGACAGATTGCCTTTGACCTGCAAGGGCAGTTGGGCCAGCGACGTCGTCATGGTCGATGTCAGCCGCGCTTCGCCTTGCCAGGCCAGATGTTCGACATCCAGGCACATCGGGGTTGACTCACGCGTTTGACAAATCCGGCTGTCACGCAGAGTTACTTCACCCACCCCCGGCAGCCAGGCGCCGGGCTTGAAGGATTCAAAGGGCGATTCGCTGGCCTCGTCTGCCGGCGCGGTTTTGCCGAACGCCACTTCCAGGCCTTCAAAGGTGATACTGACAAAGACCGGTTCCCGCTCGAACAATGCCGACCAGCTCCAGGAGAATACGGCCTTGTCAAAAGCCAGTTGTTGATCGGACCTGTCTGCCCGAAATGATTTGCTGGTCATGCGGCCCGACCACAGATTGAGTTCAATACTATCCAGTGTGGTTTGATAGCCCTGCTGTTCAAGCGTAGAGACAACTGCCCAGCGACCCAGCAGTGGCAACAGGACAACCAGCACTGCCAGTAACACAATCAGAGCCAGCGGCAACCAGAGAAAGCGCCGCAATCGATGCTGCCGTTTTGTCCGGGTCCCAGACATCATCTACTCATGTAAGCAAAGATTGTACAGATTTGCCACACAGAAACGAAAAACGCCCCGTCGAAACGGGGCGTCGTTTCCGTATGTCAGCAAAGATGATCAGTGTTCACCCGCCGGTCCACCAATCTTGCCTTCGCCCTTATCATCCCGGGCAGACTTCTTACCCTCGTCGGGCGAAGGCGAATGGGGTGGCTCCTTATCATCCCAGTCCGCCGGCGGCGGCGGTTCATTACCGGACATGATCGCATCGATTTGCCGCTTGTCGATCGTTTCGTATTTGATCAGCGCCTGAGCCATCATGTGCAACTTCTCCATATTCTCATCGAGAATCGTCTTGGCACGATCATAGTTGTGGTCGATAATCGCCCGAATTTCCTCATCAATAATATGCGCGGTTTCATCGGACAGGTTCTTGTGCTGGGTCACGGAGTGACCGAGGAATACCTCGCCTTCGTCTTCGCCGTAGGTCATCGGACCGAGTCGCTCGGACAGCCCCCACTTGGTCACCATATTACGGGCGATCTCGGTGGTACGCTGAATATCATTGGAGGCACCGGTAGTGACGTTTTCGTGGCCGAAAATCAGCTCCTCGGCCAGGCGTCCTCCGAACAGCGAAGCGATCTGGCTCTGCAACCGTTCCTTGGTGTAACTGTAGCGATCCTCTTCGGGCAGGAACATGGTCACGCCCAGCGCCCGGCCACGAGGAATAATGCTAACCTTGTACACCGGATCATGCGACGGCACACTCAGACCCACGATGGCATGACCGGCCTCGTGATAGGCAGTGAGCTTTTTCTCTTCCTCGTTCATCACCATGGACTTGCGCTCGGCGCCCATCATGATCTTGTCCTTGGCCTTCTCGAACTCTTCCATACTGACCAGACGCTTGTTGCCACGGGCTGCAAACAGGGCAGCCTCATTGACCAGGTTGGCCAGATCGGCCCCGGAGAAACCGGGTGTCCCGCGGGCAATCACCATGGGCTCGACATCATCCCCCACCGGCACCTTGCGCATATGGACCTTGAGAATCTGTTCGCGGCCGCGCATGTCGGGCAGCGGCACGACGACCTGGCGGTCAAAACGACCGGGACGTAGCAAAGCCGGATCCAGGACGTCGGGACGGTTGGTCGCAGCGATGACAATCACGCCCTCGTTACCTTCAAAGCCGTCCATCTCCACCAGCAACTGGTTGAGGGTCTGCTCGCGTTCATCATGACCACCGCCCAGACCGGCACCGCGATGCCGACCGACCGCGTCTATTTCGTCGATGAAGATAATGCACGGGGCCTGCTTCTTGGCCTGCTCGAACATGTCACGCACCCGTGATGCACCAACGCCGACAAACATTTCCACGAAGTCGGAACCGGAAATCGTAAAGAAGGGCACCTTGGCTTCGCCGGCGATCGCCTTGGCCAGCAGGGTTTTACCGGTACCGGGTGGGCCGACCATCAGGACACCGCGCGGGATCATTCCACCTAGCTTCTGGAACTTACCGGGATCGCGCAGGAATTCGACTAGCTCCTGCACTTCATCCTTGGCTTCGTCACAACCGGCCACGTCATTGAAGCGGATATTAACCTGATCTTCACCCAGCATGCGGGCCTTGCTCTTGCCGAACGACATAGCGCCGCGACCACCGCCGCCACCTTGCATCTGGCGCATGAAGAAAATCCACAGGCCGATGATCAACAGGAACGGGAACCAGGAGATAAAGATCTGGGTCCAGATGGATTGTTCCGGCGGCTTGGCCTTGATGGTCACATTGTGCTTCATCAGGTCGCCGATCATGGCGGTGTTGTCGGTTTCAGGACTGAAAGTCTTGAAGTTCTCACCACCTTGAGTGCGACCGGTAATGTTTCGCCCCTGGATAGTGACTTCCATCACCTGCCCGCTTTTCACATCCTGCATGAATTGTGAATAGGGCTTTTCAGTCGCCGGAGTGGTCGTGCTCAGGTTCTGGAACACCGACATGAGGATGATCGCCACGATCACCCACAACAAAATATTCTTGGTCAAGTCGTTCAATGGTCTACCTCATGGCCTGCCATTACAGGCGTTTGCTATCGTGCAAAATACACTACTACACATTGTAACCCCTCGCCAGCAGATAAATCTCGGGAGAACGGGCCCGTGAAGCCTTCGGTTTTCGGACAATCAATTTCGCGAAATGTTGCCGGATTTCGCGTTTAAATTCATCCAGACCTTCGCCGGTAAACGCCTTGATCAGCATATCCCCGCCCGGCTTGAGGACTTTTTGCGCCAGCTCCAGGCTCAACTCGGCCAGATACATGGCACGCGGCTGATCGACCGCCTTCATACCACTCATATTGGGGGCCATATCCGACATTACAAGGTCTACTGGCCTCCCGTCGAGCACCGCCAGCAGCTGCTCGTAGACCGGTTCCTCGCGAAAATCTCCCTCGATGAATTCGACCCCGACAATCGCATCCATGGGCAGCAGATCCAGCGCGATCACCCGTCCCTTGCTCCCCACCTGGCGTGCGGCATATTCCGACCACCCCCCCGGGGCCGCCCCCAGGTCGACGACGGTCATGCCAGATTTGAGCAATTTGTCCCGCTCATCGATTTCGATCAGTTTGTAGATGGCACGACTGCGCCAGCCCTCCTGCCGGGCTTTTTTGACATATTGATCATCAAAATGCTCATTGAGCCATTTTTTGCTGGTTTTGGATCGGGCCATCAGAATTCCAGTCGTCAGTTAGCCGTTGGCAGTCGTCAGCAGGGATATGACTTGATACAATTCAGGGTCTTCGTTATCCGGATTCCACTTCATGTCCCTGACCAGCAGCCAGAAAAAATTCCTGCGCCAGCGCGCCCATCATCTCAAACCCGTCGTCATTATCGGTCAACACGGGCTGGGGGAAAACGTGCTGGGCGAAATCGACAACGCGCTGGCCCATCACGAACTGATCAAGGTGCGGGTCAATGCGTCGGATCGCGAGGAGCGCCAGCAGCTCATCGATGCCATCCTCCAGCAGAGCCAGGCCGAACAGGTACAGCTGATCGGCCATGTCGCGGTCTTCTACCGTCCGGCTGACGAACCCAAAATTCAGCTGCCACGCTGATCATCCGGCTCCAGTCCGAAGATCACCAGCACCAGTCCCGCCAGGCTGTTAAACAAAAACAGACTTGAGGAGATGCCGTGCAACATGCCAAAGCGCTGTTGCGCCGCGCTGCCCTCTTCCAGTCCCGCCGCCTTGAGCTCGGCCATCATCGGCTGCAAGACAAACTCGCCGATCACAATCACCAGCAACATTGCCAGCAACAATCCACGGCGCCATTCGCGCCAGCCCTTCGGCGTCGGCTTGCGGGTCTGGATCAACAGTAACAATGCCGCGCACACCAGACCCACATAACTCATGGCACTGAACAGCTTGCCCGCCAGCATCCCGGCCAGCGCCCGATCCTCCAGCGTGGCGAACAACATCGGCGCCACCAGATAACCGGCAATCCACATCCCCCCGACCCACAGGGTCAGGGCAATGCGTTCAGGAATCGCGTAGTTCATCGACATCATCCTGTAGAGAGTTCACTGGGAAATAACGCGGAGTTCGCGGAGGCGCAAAGACGCAGAGAAAACAAAACCATTTTGAGTTTTTAAATGTTGAGTGCTGTATTCAATACCAAATCTAATTCAAAATTTAAAATTCAACATTAAAAATTATTTCTCTCCGCGCCTCTGCGCCTCCGCGTCCTCTGCGTTTATTCTCAGTGCCCCGGCTAAATGTACTTGACCGACACGATTTCGTAGTCGCGATCGCCGCCCGGTGCCTGAACGGTGACTTCGTCGCCTTCGAGCTTGCCGATCAGGGCGCGGGCGATGGGGGAGGTGATGGAGATCAGGTTCTGTTTGATATCCGCCTCCTGTTCACCGACGATCTGGTAGGTTACTTCCTTGTCCCCTTCGATGTCGTACAGCTCTACGCTAGCGCCGAACACGACCTTGCCGTCGGCGTTTTTGCCCACCGCCTGGACGTCGATGATTTCGGAATTAGACAGGGCCGCTTCGATTTCCTTGATCCGGCCTTCGATAAAGCTCTGCTGTTCGCGCGCGGCATGGTACTCCGCGTTCTCCTTCAGATCGCCGTGTTCGCGCGCGGTAGCAATCGCCTCGATCACCTTCGGGCGCTGGACGCTTTTAAGATCCTTGAGCTCGGTGCGCAATTTATCGGCGCCCGCGGCGGTCATCGGTTGACGACTCATGCATTCATCTCCTGATGCAGATCCTGCAAACAATGTACCTTGATGTTGTGCAAATTGTGTAGCGCCTCACAGGTTGCTCGTGCGCCGGCCACGGTCGTGGTATAGCCCACCTTGTGGTTCAACGCCTGGCGCCGGATTTCGTAGGAATCTGCAATCGCCTGCTTGCCTTCGGTGGTATTCACGATAAAGTTGATTTCATCGTTCTTGATCATATCGACGATATCCGGGCGACCCTCATTGACCTTGTTAACCCGCTGATGGGGAACCCCGGCTTCACTCAATACATCTGATGTGCCGCTGGTCGCTACCAGATTGAAACCGAGCTCGACCAGATCCCGCGCCACATCAACCACCGCGCTCTTGTCCACATCGCGAACACTGACAAAGGCGGTGCCGGCAGCAGGCAGAGCCACACCGGCGCCCAGCTGGGCACGGCCGAAGGCTTCACCGAAACTGCGCCCCACCCCCATTACCTCGCCGGTGGACTTCATCTCAGGACCCAGCAGGGGATCCACACCCGGGAATTTGATAAACGGGAACACCGCTTCCTTGACTGAATAATAGGGCGGAATCCGCTCGGTGGTCATGCCCTGCTCCGCCAGGGTCTTGCCGGCCATGCAGCGTGCAGCGATCTTGGCCAGCGGCAGTCCCACCGTTTTGGAAACAAACGGGACCGTGCGCGAGGCGCGCGGATTGACCTCGATGACAAAAATATTGTCTCCCTGTACGGCGAGCTGGGCGTTCATCAGACCGATGACCTTCAACTCGATGGCCATGGCCTTGACCTGTTCGCGAATCCGATCCTGAACCTCCGCACTCAAACTGTACGGCGGCAGGGAACAGGCCGAGTCACCGGAGTGAACGCCGGCCTGCTCGATATGCTGCATGATGCCGCCGATCACCACGGTCTCGCCGTCGCACACCGCATCCACATCCACTTCGATAGCATCGTCCAGGAAACGGTCCAGCAGTACCGGGGCATCGGGGTAGACCTCGACCGCCGTGCGCATATAGCGATCCAGATCCTCGGGCTGGTAAACGATTTCCATGGCCCGCCCACCAAGTACATAGGAAGGTCGAACCACCAGCGGGTATCCGATCTCCTCCGCCAGTTTCATGGCCTCCTCTTCGCTGCGCGCCGTGCGGTTAGGCGGCTGCTGCAGATTGAGCTTGTCGATCATCGCCTGAAAGCGTTCCCGATCCTCGGCCAGATCGATGGAGTCGGGCGAAGTACCGATGATCGGTGCTCCGGCCTGCTCCAGATCCCGGGCCAGCTTGAGCGGTGTCTGTCCGCCATACTGCACGATAATGCCGGTCGGCTTTTCAACTTCAATCAGCGCCAGCACGTCTTCCAGTGTCAACGGCTCAAAATAGAGACGATCCGAGGTGTCATAGTCTGTGGACACGGTTTCGGGATTGCAGTTGACCATGATGGTCTCGTAACCGTCCTCGCGCATGGCCAGCGCGGCATGCACGCAACAGTAATCGAACTCGATGCCCTGACCGATGCGGTTGGGTCCGCCCCCGAGCACCATGATCTTTTTGCGATCGGAGACATCGGCCTCGCACTCTTCCTCGTAGGTGGAATACATATAGGCAGTATTGGTCGCAAATTCAGCGGCACAGGTATCGACCCGTTTGTAGACCGGGCGAACCTCCAGCTCGTAGCGATGCTGGCGCAGCACCTTCTCGCTGACCCCGACCAGCCTGGCCAGGCGGGTGTCGGCAAAACCCTTGCGTTTGAGTTCGCGCATGCGCCCGGCGTTGAGTGCCTTCATACCGCCCTCACGGACCTGCGCTTCGAGTTGAATGAGTTCTTCGATCTGGACCAGGAACCACGGGTCGATCGCCGTCATCTCGTGCACGTCTTCCACGCTGAAGCCCGCCCGGAAAGCATCGCCAACATACCAGATGCGTTCGGGTCCGGTATTTTTCAGCTCGGCACGAATCTTCTCCAGCGCGTCCTGATCGTTGAGATCAACCATTTCATTGAAGCCGTCCGCGCCGGTCTCCAGACCACGCAGCGCTTTTTGCAGCGATTCCTGCTGGGTACGGCCTATAGCCATCACCTCGCCCACCGATTTCATCTGGGTGGTGAGCCGGGCCTCGGCCTGGGGGAATTTCTCGAAGGTAAACCGTGGAATCTTGGTCACCACGTAGTCGATGCTCGGTTCGAATGAGGCGGGTGTCGCGCCGCCGGTAATTTCGTTCTGCAGCTCGTCCAGGGTATAACCCACCGCCAGCTTCGCGGCCACCTTGGCAATCGGAAAGCCGGTGGCCTTGGAGGCCAGCGCCGAGGAGCGTGATACCCGGGGATTCATTTCGATGATGATCATGCGACCGTCGTCGGGGTTGATGGCAAACTGCACATTGGAACCACCGGTATCCACCCCGATCTCGCGCAGCACCGCCAGCGAGGCGTCGCGCATGATCTGGTATTCCTTGTCGGTCAGGGTCTGGGCCGGGGCCACGGTGATCGAGTCACCGGTATGCACCCCCATCGGATCGAGGTTCTCGATGGAGCAGATAATGATGCAGTTGTCCTTGTGGTCCCGCACCACCTCCATTTCGTATTCCTTCCAGCCCAGCGCCGACTCCTCGATCAACAGTTCGTTGGTCGGCGACAATTCCAGGCCGCGCTCGCAGATCTCGACGAATTCTTCCTTGTTATAGGCAATGCCGCCGCCGCTGCCGCCCATAGTAAACGACGGACGAATAATGGCCGGGAAACCGATCTTCTTCTGCACCTCGTTGGCCTCGTCCATGCTGTAGGCCACTTCCGAATGGGGCAGCTCGAGTCCGATCTTGCGCATTGCCTTGCGGAAACGATCCCGGTCCTCGGCCTTGTCGATGGCATCCATGGAGGCCCCGATCAGTTCCACGCCGTATTCCTTCAATACCCCTTCGCGATCCAGATCCAGGGCACAGTTCAGGGCGGTCTGGCCGCCCATGGTCGGTAACAGGGCGTCGGGACGTTCGCTGGCGATAATGTTGCGCACGGTGGTCCACTCCACCGGTTCGATATAGATTCGGTCCGCCATCTCCGGATCGGTCATGATCGTGGCCGGATTGGAATTGACCAGAATGACGCGGTACCCCTCTTCCTTCAGCGCCTTGCAGGCCTGTGCGCCGGAGTAGTCAAACTCGCAGGCCTGACCGATAACAATCGGCCCGGCGCCGACGATGAGAATGCTTTTGATGTCGGTACGTTTTGGCATAAGAATCAGCTTCTAGGTCCCAGGACCCAGTCCTGGTTACTTGTTGAGTCGTTGTTCGATAAGTTCGACGAACTTATCAAATAATGGCGAAAGATCATGCGGCCCCGGGCTGGCTTCAGGGTGCCCCTGAAAACTGAACGCCGGGCAGTCGCTACGGGCCACCCCCTGTAGCGTGCCGTCGAACAGCGAACGGTGGGTTGCCACAACGTTATCCGGCAGGGATTGTTCATCGATGGCAAAGCCATGGTTCTGGCTGGTGATCATCACCTGTTTGCTTTGCAGATCCTGAACCGGATGGTTGGCGCCATGGTGACCAAATTTCATTTTGACGCTTTTAGCACCGCTGGCCAGTCCCAGCAGCTGATGGCCGAGACAGATACCGAACAGCGGAATGCCCTTGTCGAGAATCTGCCGGATCGCCTCGATGGCGTAATCGCAGGGCTCGGGATCGCCCGGTCCGTTGGAAAGAAAAACCCCGTCCGGGTCCATGGCCAGGACCTCTTCGGCCGGCGTTGTCGCTGGCACCACCGTCACCCGGCAGCCGCGACTGACCAGCAGGCGCAGGATGTTGCGCTTGACGCCGTAATCATAGGCCACCACCCGATAGGGAAGCGCCTCTTCAACCATGGCGGGAACATTGGGATACCCTTCACCGGGGTTCCACACTCCTTCCAGCCAGTCATAAGCCGTGCCGGTGCTGACCACTTTGGCCAGGTCCATGCCCTTGATTCCGGGAAATTCACGCGCGGCGTCCAGCGCCTGTTGCTCGTCAATGCTGTTGCCGGCCATGATACAGCCGTTCTGGGCCCCTTTTTCACGCAGGATACGGGTCAGCTTGCGGGTATCGATATTGGCAATACCAACCACGTTATTGCGTTGCAGATAATTGTCCAGGGTTTCCTGGCTGCGCCAGTTACTGGCGATCAGCGGCAGGTCGCGAATGATCAGGCCTTCGGCGAAGACGGCACGGGATTCTTCGTCCTCGTGATTGGCGCCAACGTTGCCAATGTGCGGATAGGTCAGGGTAACAAGTTGTTTGGCATAGGAGGGGTCGGTAAGAATTTCCTGGTAACCGGTCATGGCGGTATTGAACACCACCTCACCCACGGTCTGACCGTCAATACCTATAGACTCACCGTGAAAAATGGTACCGTCTTCCAACGCCAGCAGTGCCGGTTTTTTCAAGAGTCCTCCCTTGCGCGTGGCGCCTGCAAAAAGCGGGAGATACCAATCTGGAGTCTCCCGCTATGCA
The DNA here is from genome assembly GCF_046483665.1 of Thiohalophilus sp. Taxonomy (GTDB): domain Bacteria; phylum Pseudomonadota; class Gammaproteobacteria; order UBA6429; family Thiohalophilaceae; genus Thiohalophilus. Next base: position 34,186 of record NZ_JAWOCR010000012.1, read on the forward strand.
AAATTTCGATTCAATTTGTCGTTCTGACCTTCAAATCAGATCGTTTCTATTCTAACCAACTGGTCTGATAACCACAAGTAACGAGGGACGAGGGACGAGGGACGAGGAATAAAAACGGCAACACAACTACCTGATTTTAAAAAGAGAATTTAACTCCCAGGGTAGCACGGTCCGCCCGGGGTACCACGCATCGGGGGGATTGTTGCCTCGTCACTGCATGTGACGCAGACCCAGCACATCCTGCATGTCGAACAGGCCCTTGTCCTGTTGCCTGATCCAGTTGGCGGCACGCACCGCCCCGTTGGCAAAGGTCATGCGACTGGATGCCTTGTGCGTGATCTCGACCCGTTCGCCCAGCCCGGCAAACATCACGGTATGCTCGCCGACAATATCGCCGGCCCGAATCGTCTCAAAACCGATAATCTGGCGATCCCGTTCGCCGGTATCGCCTTCGCGGCCAAACACGGCGCATTCCATCAGATCTCGGCCCAGGGCATCAGCCACCACTTCGCCCATGCGCAGAGCCGTGCCGGAGGGCGCGTCCACCTTGTGGCGATGATGAGCCTCGATAATTTCAACATCTACCTCGTTGCCCAGAACCCGGGCGGCGATATCCAGTAACTTGAAAGAGAGATTGACCCCGACACTCATGTTAGGGGCGAATACGATCCCGACATTCTCGGCGACATGGGCGATCTGTTTTTTCTGCTCGTCAGTAAAACCGGTCGTGCCGATCACCATACGCTTGCCGGCAGCACGACAGATTTCCAGGTGCAACATGGTCGCCTCCGGACGGGTAAAATCGATCAGGACATCAAATTGATCCACCACCCGGGTCAGGCTGTCATCCACCTTGATACCCAGTTTGCCCAGGTTGGCCAGCTCACCGGCATCCACGCCAATCATACTGCTGCCAGGCCGTTCCACCACCGCGCCAATCTCGGCCTGTGGATCCTGATGCGTGGCTTCGAGCAGCACCCGACCCATACGGCCGGAGGCCCCTACAATTGCAACCCTGGTCATGAGAAATTCCCCTTGATCATTATTACTTGCCGTCTGGCGTGGCGCACATGCCCTTGCATCCCTGTCGGCAGCAATGACAGCTTTCTCTCGCGAAGAGGCAAAGCACGCCATAGAACCATGAACCTGTGTCAGGTTGAATTGAACGGTATTTCAGTTCAATTTGCCAGCGACGCTGTCACGCCTCATGTCCCGCAAGTTTAATCGTGTTTTTCGAGATCCTTTTCAGAACTTCATGTCTTCAAAGAACTTTTTCACGCCATCCAGCCAGGAAGCCGCGCGTGGGCTGTGCTTGATACCATCTTCCTGCATGGCCTCATCAAGCTGCTGCAACAGCTCTTTTTGCTTGTTGGTGAGATTGACCGGGGTTTCCACCGAAATCTGGCACAGCAGATCACCGACCCCGTCACCGCGCACGGACTTGACTCCCTTGCCGCGCATCCGGAACTGTTTGCCGCTCTGGCTTTCCGGCGGAACTTTGAGTTTGACCCGACCATCCAGGGTCGGGACCTCCAGTTCACCGCCCAGTGCCGCCACGCCGATGCTGACCGGAACATCACAGTGGAGATCGTTGCCGTCACGTTGGAAAATGGGATGGGGTTTGACGTGAATATGCACATAGAGATCGCCCGGCGGGCCGCCATTCTCGCCAGCTTCGCCCTCTCCGGCCAGGCGGATGCGATCGCCGTTGTCCACGCCGGCGGGAACCTTGACCGACAGGGTCCGGGTTTTTTCGACCCGGCCCTGACCATGGCAGGCGCCACAGGGGTCGGTGATAATCTGGCCGCTGCCCTGACAGCGCGGACAGGTCTGTTGCAACGAGAAAAACCCCTGTTGCATGCGCACCTGGCCGTGACCGCCACAGGTAGTACAGGTACTCGGTGAACTGCCTTTCTTCGCCCCGCTGCCGTCACACTCTTCACAGGTAACGTGCGTGGGAATACGAATACTGGCCGAATAGCCCTTGACCGCCTCTTCCAGGCTCAGTTCCAGGTTATAGCGCAGATCGGCGCCTCGATAGACACGCTGTCCGCCCCGACCGCCGCCGCCGCCAAAAATATCTCCGAAAACATCACCAAAAATGTCGCTGAAGCTGGCCCCACCGAAGCCGCCGCCAAACCCGGCTCCGCCACCGGCAGCGCCATCCAGGCCGGCATGGCCGAACTGATCATAAGCCGCCCGTTTTTGCGGATCGCTCAAGACATCATAGGCCTCACGGACCTCCTTGAACTTTTCCAGGGCCTCTTCATCATCCGGGTTGCGATCCGGATGATATTTCATCGCCATGCGCTTGAAGGCTTTTTTGATCTCGTCATCGCTGGCGTTTTTGGAAACTCCCAGCGCGTCGTAGTAATCCTGTTTGGCCATAATCGTTTTTGCTTTGTCGTGAATAAATATCGTTCGCGTACACAGGACATCCAAACCGAAAGTCGTTCATCCTGAAAATTGCACGCTGATGAATGGCAAGTTATCGCCGTATCATGCAGGGTCACCACCGAAGACACCGAAATCGCTGAACTCACCGGGAACCACAGGGTCAGCTAACTGTTTGGCGTTATTCTACACAGTGTCTCGCAGAGTTTTCAGCGGTTATATGCCGCTCTGTTAACCCCGAAACTTAAACAGCAATTGGCTGGATACAGTTACCTGCATCCAGCCAGTGTAGTGACAGCCGGGAAAGTGGCGACTTATTTCTTGTTGTCGTCCACTTCCTCGAACTCGGCATCGACCACGTCTTCGTTGGCCTGGCCGCTTCCGGCTTCGGAGGCCGCCTCCGCGCCGGCCTGAGCACCGGCACCGGCCGCACCCTGCTCGGCGTAGAGCCGTTCGGCCATCTTGGCGGACGCGTCGGTCAGCGCCTTGGTCTTGGCTTCGATCTCGTCCTTGCTGTCGCCGTTCATGGCTTCTTCCAGTTCCTTGATGGCCGTCTCGATATTTTCTTTCTCGCCAGCTTCCAGCTTGTCACCCAACTCCTCCATGGATTTGCGGGTCGCATGGATCAGGTTATCGGCCTGGTTACGGGCATCGACCATTTCGTGGAACTTCTGGTCGTCGGCCGCATGGGCTTCGGCGTCCTTGACCATCTGTTCGACTTCATCCTCGGAAAGACCGCTGGAGGCCTTGATTACGATCTTGTTCTCCTTGCCGGTCGCCTTGTCCTTGGCCGAGACATTCAGGATACCGTTGGCGTCGATGTCCAGTGTGACCTCGATCTGCGGTACACCGCGCGGTGCCGGCGGAATATCCTGCAGATCGAACCGGCCCAGCGACTTGTTGGCGTCAGCGCGTTCGCGCTCGCCCTGCAGGACGTGGACGGTCACCGCATTCTGGTTATCATCGGCGGTCGAGAACACCTGGGTCGCCTTGGTCGGGATGGTGGTGTTCTTCTCGATCAGCTTGGTCATGACACCGCCGAGGGTTTCGATACCCAGCGACAGCGGGGTCACATCGAGCAACAGTACGTCCTTGACGTCACCGCCCAGGACACCGGCCTGAATCGCCGCGCCCAGGGCCACAGCTTCGTCCGGATTCACGTCCTTGCGTGGTTCCTTGCCGAAGAATTCCTTGACCGCTTCCTGAACCTTGGGCATACGGGTCTGACCACCGACCAGAATGACATCATCCACGTCGGAAGCCGACAGACCGGCATCCTTGAGCGCCGTCTTGCACGGCTCCATGGAGCGGGTAATCAATTCCTCGACCAGTGATTCGAGCTTGGCGCGGGTGATCTTGACGTTCATGTGTTTCGGGCCACTGGCATCGGCCGTGATATACGGCAGATTGACGTCAGTCTGCTGCGAGGAAGACAGCTCGATCTTGGCTTTTTCCGCACCTTCCTTGAGGCGCTGCATGGCCAGCGGATCGCCCTTGAGGTCGATGCCCTGTTCCTTCTTGAACTGCTCGGCCAGATAGTCGATCAGGCGTTTGTCGAAGTCCTCACCACCGAGGAAGGTATCACCGTTGGTGGACAGTACCTCGATCTGGTGCTCGCCATCGATGTCGGCGATTTCGATAATGGAAATATCGAAGGTACCGCCACCGAGGTCATAGACGGCCAGTTTCTGGTCGCCGCGCTTCTTGTCCATGCCGTAAGCCAGCGCCGCTGCGGTCGGCTCATTAATGATCCGCTTGACATCCAGCCCGGCGATCTTGCCGGCGTCCTTGGTAGCCTGACGCTGGGAGTCGTTGAAATAGGCCGGCACGGTAATCACCGCCTCGGTGACTTCTTCACCGAGGTAGTCCTCGGCCGATTTTTTCATCTTCTGCAAGACTTTGGCGGAGATTTCCGGCGGAGCCATTTTCTTGCCGTTGACTTCCACCCAGGCGTCGCCGTTGTCGGCCTTCATGATGTTGTAGGGGACCATGTCGATGTCCTTCTGGACTTCATCATCCCCGAATTTGCGACCAATCAGTCGCTTGATGGCAAACAGTGTATTTTCCGGATTGGTGACGGCCTGACGCTTGGCAGACTGGCCCACCAGGATTTCATCGTCCTTGGTGTACGCCACGATCGAGGGCGTAGTGCGGTCACCTTCGCTGTTTTCAATCACCTTGGCCTTGCCGCTTTCCATGATAGCGACACAGGAGTTGGTTGTACCAAGGTCGATTCCGATTATTTTACCCATTGTTCAGTTCTCCACATTTTGCGAGTTTCGGGTCCTAAAATCTGATATTGCTTTCTAAATGGGGACATCCACGCCAACTTCAAGCCTGCTTGTCGACCTTTGTACCCTTGTCATCCGCCTCGGGAGCCCGGGAGACAATCACCATGGCCGGACGGATCAAACGATCATTGAGCAGATAGCCCTTTTGCATCACATTGATTACTGTATTGGGGGCCTTATCCGGGGTTTCAACCATCGACATCGCCTGATGGCGTTCCGGATCGAAGGGTTCGTCCTGCGGATCGATGGGCTGGATATTGAACTTGTCCATGGCGCCTTCGAGCATACGCAGGGTCAGCTCGGTTCCTTCCTTGATTTTCTCGACGCTGGCTTCTTCCTGTTCGGCGGCGGCCACGCCCATTTCCAGGCTGTCACGCACCGCCAGCAGTTCCTGGGCAAAGCGCTCCAGCGCGAATTTGTGGGCATTTTCCAGCTCCCGTTCGTTGCGCCGGCGCAGGTTGTCCATCTCGGCGTTGGCCCGCAGCAGCTTGTCCCAGTGTTCCTGGGCGCGGTTTTCCGCCTCGGTCAGTTTGGTCTGCAATTCCTCGACACTGTCGGCCTCCAGGGGAGTGCTGGAACCTCCCTCATTCTGGGCCTCGCTCTTGCCGGGGTTGTCCTGGGATTGTTCATCGGTCACATCTGTGTCACTCATGCTCTACTCCGAAGCGTTGCGATTACCTGAAAGTGGTTCAATCTGTTGAGAATTATGAGGGAATATGGGGATGATTATTCCGAGGTCAAGAGTGAGCCCAGCAATTTGGCGGTCACATCCACCACCGGTATTACCCGGTCATAAGCCATGCGGGTCGGGCCGATAACTCCCAGCACGCCCACCACCTGGTCCTGCACCCGATAGGGCGATGTCACCACCGAGCATTCGCCGAAGGCATCGTAGCCCGATTCCTCGCCAATGAAAATCTGCATCCCCTCGGCATGGATGGACTTGTCGAGAATATGCAGGATGTCCTGCTTGGTCTTGAGCGCCTCGAACAGCTGACGCAGGCGCTCCATATCGGCCATCTCGGTGTAGCTCATCAGATTGGTCTCGCCGTGGACCACGTAGTCGGCGGTCTGGCTGGTCTGGACCACCTCGTCGGCCAGTTGTACCGCCAGTTGCATGATCTGCTTCATGTCGTCGCGGATTTCTTCCATGTGCTGGAGCACCCGCGCGCGAATCGAGTCCAGCTCACGACCGGCGAATTCGCTGTTGAGATAATTGGCCGCCTGTTGCAACTCCGACTGGGTATAGGCCCGGTCGGTGTGAATAACCCGGTTTTGCACCTGCTGATCGTTGATCACCAGAATTACCAGCACCCGGTCCCCGGACAGGGGGAGGAATTCAATATGTTTTAACTGTACCGACCCGGCGCGCGGCAACATCACCAACCCCGCCATACGGGTCATACTGGAGAGCAGATTGGAGGCACGATCGATCAGCTCTTCGGGATCATCCAGGCGATGCAGCTCATCGCGAAAACGTTCAACAACGTTGCCGCGCAAGGGGCGTACGGTAAGCAGATTATCGACAAACAGACGGTATCCGCGTACTGTGGGAACCCGACCCGCGGAAGTGTGGGGTGCCTTGACCAGCCCCAGATCTTCCAGATCGGCCATGACATTGCGCACGGTTGCCGGACTGAGTTTCATGCCCGACTCACGCGACAGAGCCCGGGAACCGACCGGCTGGCCGTCCTGGATATAACGTTCGATCAGCGTTTTTAACAGCGACTGGGCGCGATCATTTATAATCGGATCGTAGCTCACGGCACATCCCGGTCTGGTCAAATGGAGGTATGATTGGCACTCGTCAGAATAGAGTGCCAATCGCGAATTTGCAACTCGTCGCGAGCGCTCTCAGGCCTGCCGACTGCCGTGCCGGGAGAATTGAAAACGGGAAGAATAACAATGAATAACGCTTTCAACACGATTGGACTGATTGGCAAATACGCCGACCCCGCTGTCAATGACGCCATTCTGGAAGTGGGCCGGCTTCTGGAACGGCGTCAGTGCAATATCCTGATTGAGGAAAGCACGGCGCAACACCTGAGCGATTGCGATTATATTCGCGTCAGCCTGGAGGAACTGGGGCAACGCTGCGATCTGGCCATTACCATCGGCGGTGACGGCACCCTGCTCAACGCCGCCCGCTCGCTGGTAGAAAGTAAGGTCCCGCTGCTGGGCATCAATCTTGGGCGACTCGGCTTCCTGGTGGATGTCTCACCTGACGAAATGGCGCAACAGATCAATGAAATCCTCAATGGCAAATACGAGGAAGAACACCGGATTATGCTGACCACGGTGATCCATCACCACGAAGGCCCACCCAGCCAGAGCGATGCCTTCAATGATGTAGCGCTGCATAAATGGGAAGTGGCCCGCATGATCGAAACCGAAACCTATATCAATGGACGCCTGCTCAACAGTGTCCGTTCCGACGGGTTGATCATCTCCACGCCTACCGGTTCCACCGCCTATGCCCTGTCGGCCGGCGGCCCGATCCTGGAACCGGACATGGACGCCATGATCATTGTGCCCATTTGCCCGCACACCATGAGTTACCGGCCTATCGTGGTCGACGGCGACAGTGAAATCGAAGTGGTGGTCAAAGACGATCCCCATTCTCACGCCCAGGTGACCTGTGACGGTCAGATCAACCTGGGCGTGATCTCCGGCGAGCGGATCCTGATCCGCAAAAAGGAGACCGTGGTCCGCCTGATCCATCCCTGCAAACACAATCATTATGAAATACTGCGCCGCAAGCTACACTGGGGCGAACACTTCTGAACCGTGTGGATTGTGATCGAAAAGGGATGAGTAACACGGCATGCTGACGCATCTCCATATCTGGAACGACGTACAGGGACATACTAATACCCACGGCATTCGCTGCGCTCATGGGGCAGGCCCCTGTCGCGGCAGGCATGGGCAAGGAATTGCTCCCGGCAATTCCCTGCATTTCCTCCATCCCTGGAGGTCATGCCGGGAGCGACCTTACAATTATGCAGTAACTGTCTGATATGCTTACACATATTCACATATGGAATTTTGCTATAGTCGAGAAACTCGACCTGGCCATGGACAACGGTTTGACCGTCTTTACCGGGGAGACCGGCGCCGGCAAATCGATCCTGCTTGATGCCCTGAGCCTGGCCCTGGGCGATCGCGCCGACAGCGCCGTGATTCGCCACGGCGCCGACAAGGCCGAGATTAGCGTCACCTTCAGTACCACAGATGCCCCCCAGGCCGAAACCTGGCTCGCTGAACGGGAGCTGGCCAGCGAAAACGAGTGCATCATTCGCCGCACCATCAGCAGCAACGGACCCTCCAAAGCCTTTATCAACGGCAAACCCAGCCCCATTCAGAGCCTGCGCGAGCTGGGAGAGATGCTGGTGGATCTGCATGGGCAGCACGAACACCAGTCCCTGCTCAAACGGGATATCCAGCGCCAGCTGCTGGACGATTACGCCGGTCATCAGACCCTGTTGCAACAATTGCGCGAAGTGTATCAACGCTGGCAACAACACAAGAACGAACTGGACAATCTGCGCCAGGCCAGCAGCGAGCGCGACGCCCGGCTGGATTTGCTGCGCTTTCAGGTCAACGAACTGGACACGCTCGCCCTGGATGAGGACGAACCGTCGGAGCTGGAGCAGGAACACAAGCGACTGGCCAATGCCAGCCAGCTGCTGGAGACCAGCGAGCGGGTCAGCCAGCTGCTGCAGGATAATGATGAAACCAATGCCAGTCAGCTGCTCAGCCAGTGCAGCAGTGAACTGCAACAGCTGGCCGAAACCGACTCACGCCTCAAGCCGGTCGCCGAGCTGCTTGACAGCGCGCTGATCCAGGTGCGCGAGGCCGGTAGTGAACTGCGCCATTACCTGGATGCGCTGGAACTGGATCCCGGACGTCTGAGCTGGGTCGAACAGCGTCTCTCAGACATCCATGCCCTGGCGCGCAAACACCATGTAGCGGTCGAGGAATTGCCCGGCGTACTGCCGCAACTGCAACAACAGCTCGAATCGCTGGAGCACGCCGACGTGCAACTGGGCCAGCTACAACAGGCCCTGGACGAGGCGGAAAACGATTATCGCCAGCTGGCGAAGCAATTAAGCGAGGGCCGTCACAAGGCCGCCACACGGCTGGCCGAACAGGTAACGCAAAACATGCAGACCCTGGGCATGGAAGGCGGTCGTTTCGATGTGCAACTGGAAGCCCGCGAGGAAAGTTTTTCGCCCAATGGTCTGGAACGGGTCGAATTCGTGGTCAGTGCCAATCCCGGACAACCGTTACGTCCCCTGAGCCGGGTCGCCTCAGGCGGAGAGCTCTCCCGGATCAGCCTGGCGATTCAGGTAATTACCGCCCGGGACACCCGTATCCCGACCCTGATCTTCGACGAGGTGGATGTCGGCATCGGCGGCCGGGTCGCGGAGATCGTCGGCCTGCAACTGCGCGAACTGGCCTCCCATCGCCAGGTATTATGCGTCACCCACCTGCCGCAAGTCGCCGCGCTGGGCCAGCATCATTTCCAGGTCAGTAAACGGGCCGCCTCCGATGTCACCATCAGCGAGATCGTCGAGCTTAAGCCCGAACAGCGCGTCGACGAAATCGCCCGCATGCTCGGCGGCATTGAAATCACCGACCAGACCCTCTCCCACGCCAAGGAGATGATCGACCGTGCCCAGGCGGGGTGAAGAAAACCCAACGCAGAGGCGCAGAGGCGCAAAGTCTTAATGACTCAATCAATCACGTATGATTGTTCAGTGAATTTGCAGGGACGGGCAGATTTCGGGAGGCGTTCTTTCTTGCTCGAATGAATCAGCAGACCAAGCAACTTGATGTAGCAGGCAAGAAATACAGATTTTCCGCTTCGTTATCTGTGCCCAGAAGGCAAATGATTTCGAAGTATATTTGTGATGACATGCATTTATTTGTGGGCAAAATTTTTGATGTTTTTTCTCTGCGCCTTTGCGCCTCTGCGTTAAAGCTCTTCTATTTTGCTTTTTTCTGGCAGTCAGGGCAGATGCCGTAGATATATAAAGAATGGTCGGTCATGGTGTAGCCCAGGCGGTCGGCGATGGCGTGCTGGCGTTCTTCGATGGTTTCGTCCATGAACTCGTCGACCCGGCCGCATTTGACACACAGGATGTGGTCGTGGTGGGTACCTTCGTTGAGTTCGAACACCGACTGTCCACCCTCGAAATGATGACGGGTCACGAGGCCAGCAGCTTCGAACTGGGTCAGGACCCGATAGACCGTCGCCAGGCCGATTTCATCCCCGCTTTCCAGCAGGGCCTTGTAGACTTCCTCGGCAGTCATGTGTCTGACGTCACTGCCCTCGAGGAAGTTCAAAATCTTGAGTCGTGGCAGGGTGGCCTTGAGACCGGCTTTTTTCAGATCCTGGCTTTCCATTTCGCCCTCTCTACAACCTGTCTTGCGCATGCTGTATCATGCGCTCAAGTATAACCGTATCCGGGATAGAAATGCGAAACCTTCTCATTCTGATTTTACCTGCCCTGTTCGCCCTCGGGCCGACAGCTTGTTCGATCTACAAGGTCGACATCCAGCAGGGCAACACGCTTGAAGTCCAACAGGTGAACGAACTCGAACCTGGCATGTCCAGGGAGCAGGTGGTTTATCTGCTGGGCACGCCATTGCTTCGGGATCCCTTTCATCCCGGGCGCTGGGACTACGTCTACAACTTCAAGCCCGGTGGTGGCGAGCCCGAAAGCCAGCATCTGACACTCTATTTCGAGAACGGAAGCCTGGCAAAAATCGACCGCTCGGCCTTTGTCGATTTCAACAAGATTTACGCGCCCACCGGTAGCGGACGTGCCGACACAGCCAGTCAGAGTACTGGTGGCGATCGGGGGCCGGCGCCACCACAACCCTCGCCCGGTGGTGGAGGCCTGCCGATGCCCTGAGGGCTGTAGGTCAGTTTTTCGACTCGTTCTGTGGTTCTTTTTTGGCTGCCCGCCGCCGGCGCGACTCCTTGGGATCGGCGATCAACGGCCGGTATATCTCTATCCGGTCCCGCTCCCGCAGTTCGGTATCCGGGCGAGTGATCTTGCCAAAGATACCCAGCTTGTTTTTGGCCAGATCAATTTCAGCAAAGTGTTCCAGCACCCCGGATAATTCGATGGCCTGCTGGACTGTCGTGCCCGGCGCGACCTCCAGTGGAATGAGGACCTGCTCATCAGGGCGCGCATAGGCCACTTCCACCGGAATTGTTGAGGCCGGCTCAGTCATACACTACCCGGGCACGTTCGATAAAGGAATCCACCAGCGTTCCGGCAATCCTGCTGAACAAGGGACCAAAAGTCATTCCCATCAACTTGCTGGAAAACTCGAAATCCATCTCCAGCGAAACCTTGCACCCATCATCCCCCAGAGGCTCGAATCCCCAGACCCCTTTCAGGCTTTTGAATGGTCCCTTGACCAGATTCATTTCGATCCGCTCGTGTGGATAGAGCTCATTGCGGGTAGTAAAGGATTTATGCAGGCCGCTGTGGGCGATTTCGAGACTGGCCTCGACATGACTGTCCGTGCGGTGATGTTCCTCGGCATGATGGCACCAGGGTAAAAACTGGGGATAAGCCACAATGTCATCGACCAGGGCATACATCTGGTCGGGGCTGTAAGGCACCAGAGCACTTTTATTTATCTGCATATATTACCAGGTCGCGGGTTAGATGATGCCTAGCATGTTTAAAAAGACCAGTAAAATGGCCGCCGGTGTAACGAATTTGACCAGGAAACGCCATAAATTATAGCGCATACCGTCACCCAGTCCGAGCTCATCACGGCTCGCTTCGCGGCTCATAAACCAGGCCGCAAAAATGGCGATGAACAGTCCGCCCAGCGGCAACATGATATTGGTAGTGAGGATATCCAGGATATCGAAAATTCCGTTTTCCTTCACTACGCCGGCAAACTCGAATTCAAACGCCCATTCATTGAAGGAGAAGACACTGGCCACTCCCAGCAGCCAGGTCACGATCCCCGCGTAAAGGGTAGCCGTGATCCGACGCAGATTAAAGGTTTCCACCAGCCACGTGACCACCGGCTCCAGCAGGGAAATACTTGAGGTCCAGGCGGCGAAACTCAGCAACACGAAAAACAGACTGCCAAACAAAACCCCGCCCGGCATATGCCCGAAGGCCAGCGGCAGGCTGATAAAGATCAACCCCGGCCCGGCCGATGGTTCCATGTTATTGGCAAAGATAATGGGGAAGATGGCGATCCCCGCCAGCAGAGCGACGCCGGTGTCGGCGGCGGCGATGGTAAATGTCGTCCGGCTAATAGACGCCGTGTGCGAAAGATAGGAACCATAAACCATGATTGCCCCCATCCCCAGGCTCAACGTGAAAAAAGCCTGCCCCATGGCGGTCAACACGCCCCCCCAGGTCAGGGCTGAAAAATCAGGCCTGAACATGAACTCCAGACCCTGCATGAAAGCTTCACCCTGGCTCATGGCATAGCCCACCATGACCAGTAACAGCAAAAACAGGGTTGGCATCAGGAATTTGACCGCCGATTCCAGTCCGCTTTTGACCCCGCGCGCAACGATTATTATGGTCATGGCCATAAACAGGGTATGCCAGAACAACAGAGTTTCAGGATGAGCCAGAAAACGATCCAGAAACAGACTCTCGACGCCATCGGCCGTGGCCCCGGTAAAGACGCCAGTGGCGGAGCGGAAGATATACGCCAGCGACCAGCCGGCAACGACGCTATAAAAAGAGAGAATCAGAAATCCGGCCAGTACTCCGAGCCAGCCCAACCATTTCCAGTTGGGATTGTGACCCGATTCGACAGCCAGATCGTACATGGTATTGATCGGGCTCTGGCGGCCGCGCCGGCCCAGCATGATCTCGGCCATCATTACCGGAATCCCGATCACGACAATACAGGCCAGATAGACCAGCACAAATGCACCGCCGCCGTTCTCTCCGGTGATATAAGGGAACTTCCAGATATTGCCCAGACCAACCGCTGAACCGGTCGCCGCCAGGACAAATGCCCAGCGCGAAGACCACTCTCCATGCATCGATTTGCGTGCCATGCCCCTGCTCCATTATTTTCGTTATGCCCGGATTTTCGGTGAATTCGCTCCCCGGCTCAACCTTCCGGGCCGCTTTTGTTCCTGCTTAACTATCTGCCCTCGCGTCGCTCCGGTATAATGCATGACCATGAGCAAGCCAAAGAAAAGCAAATCGGGGCACTCCAGCAGTACTATCGTGCTGAACAAGAAATCCCGTCACGATTATATCCTGGAGGAGCGTTTCGAAGCTGGTCTGGCGTTACAGGGCTGGGAAGTCAAAAGTCTGCGCGAGGGGCGGGTGCAGATCCGCGACAGCTACGTGATCCTCAAGGATGGCGAAGCCTGGTTATTGGGAGCGGTCATCACCCCTTTGCCCACCGTTTCTACCCATATTCAACCTGAGCCCCAGCGGACCCGCAAACTGTTACTGCACCACGATGAACTGAACAAGCTGATCGGTGCCGTAGAACGCAAGGGCTATGCCCTCATCCCTACCGCACTTTACTGGAAAAAAGGCCGTGCCAAACTGGAAATCGCTCTCGCCAAGGGCAAACAGGCCCACGATAAACGTGCCGCCATCAAAGAACGCGACTGGCAGCGGGACAAACAGCGGATCATCAAAAACAGGGCCTAGGTACAAGTGACGAGGGACGAGGCCCCTCTTTCCCAGTCCTGGCCCTCGTCACTCGTACCTCGTCCCTTGTTAATTACCGCACAGCCCCTATATATACAGGGAACTATCCGCTAGAATAACAGTCGAAAGAATATACCAAGGGGGCGACCTGGCTTCGACGTGGGTTGCGAAACCGGAGGTGCATGCCGAGGTGCAGATAACCTCGTAAATCAATCTGCAAACCTTATAGTTGCCAACGACGACAACTACGCACTCGCCGCTTAAAACCCGGTAGGGTGCCCTCTGACTGAAGCCGTGTCTGTGCGTTCAGATTCCAGGGGTCATATCTCACAGGATCGCGTCAAAGCTCGTCCGGGGCCGCGACGTTAAAACCTAACCGGAATCGCCGTCAGTTGGCCCTGCCCGTCGGGTTGCTGCCGGTTAAAATAATAGACGCGGATAAGCATGTAGAGCCAATGGCAGAGGACTTGCGGACGCGGGTTCGATTCCCGCCGCCTCCACCATTCAGTGACAACGCCACCATACCTGGTGGCGTTTTTTATTGCCCGTCGATAACAACTTTGCTTCCCACCGGCTGTTCCTTGCCCGCCGTTCCAGGCCGGATCAGGTTTGCATTCGAGAGCTTGAACTTTCGTTCCTGAGTAACTCCTGAAACTCCACAGCAGGTACCGGACGACTGAAATAATAGCCCTGGGCAATCTGGCAGTTTTGTGCCCGCAGGAAATCACAATGCGCTTTCTCTTCGACGCCCTCGGCTATTACCGTCAGCTGCAGATTTTCCGCCATGGCCAGAATCGCTCGCACAATGGCGGCATCGTCGGGATCGTTGACAATGTCCCGAATGAAATCCCGATCGATTTTCAGCTTGTTAACCGGGAGTTTCTTGAGATAGCCCAGTGAGGAATAACCGGTTCCAAAATCGTCAACAGTAATTGTCGCGCCGTACTTTTGCAGTTTGGTCAGAATATGAAATGCAGTCTCGGTATCTTCCATCAGAATCGATTCAGTAATTTCCAGTTCGAGATCGGAAACCGCCAGCTGATAATAATCGCAAGTCGTGAGAATATGTCCGACCAGATCACCACGTTGTAACTGGACGCCGGAGACATTAATCGCTATCTGCTGAATTGTATAGCCGTCATCGCGCCACTGGCGCAATTGTTGACAGGCCCGGGTAATGACCCAGTCACCAATCGGAACGATTAATCCGGTCTCCTCGGCTATCGGAATAAAACGATCCGGTGGGATAGCTCCCAGCTGGGGATGTGACCAGCGCAACAGGGCTTCGGCCGAGGTAATCCGTCCACTATCGAGATGGTTTTGAGGCTGGTAATAAAGATCCAGCTGACTCAATTCGATAGCCTTGCGCAGGTTGGTTTCGAGTGTCAGTTTTTCGTGGGCTCTGCGAGACAATTCCGCAGTAAAAAACTGGAACCCGTTGCGCCCCTGCTCCTTGGCACGATACATGGCCGCGTCAGCATTTTTCAGCAGCGTTTCCACATCCTGGCCGTCATAGGGGCTGATACATATCCCCATACTCAAGCTCATGTGCAGATGATTCGCATCGATGTCAAACGGGTCAACAAATGCATTGAGCAGTTTTTCAGCGAAATAGGCAACATTCTCTTCTGATTCAATATTCTCCAGCAAAACCACAAATTCATCACCACCTAGCCGGGCGACTGTATCGTTTTTGCGTATATTCATAAGAAACCGTGACGCCACATTCACCAGTAATTTATCGCCCAGGGCATGGCCCAGTGTGTCGTTAATATTCTTGAATCGATCCAGGTCGATAAAGATAATCGCCAGCTTGGTTTTATTACGTGCAGTTCTCTCCAGCGCCTGAGTCAGGCGATCATTGAACAACACACGGTTGGGCAGCGAGGTCAAAGGGTCATGATAGGCCAGAAAGTCGAGTTTTTCCTGTGACTGCCTGATGTCGCTGATATCAGAGAAGACAGAGACATAATTGAGTATATCACCGCTCTCATTACGTATTATGTTTATCGTTTGCCAGGCCGGAAACAGTTCGCCATTTTTACGTCTGTCCCAGATTTCTCCGCGCCATACCCCTTCTTTTTGAAGCTGCGCCCAGACTTCGGCATAAAAATGCCGGTCATGGATACCGGAACCGAATATGTTCGGATTCTGACCCAGCAATTCTTCTTTACTGTACCCGGTAATATTCAGCAGAGCCTCGTTGACCTCTATAATCTGGTTATTGTGGTCGGTCACCACCACACCTTCACTGGTATTTTCCAGAACTACCGCAGACAGTTTCTGGCGATTAAAATCCCCGCGCTGATGAGTTACATCAAAGAACATAAAAATTATCTTTTCAGGTTCACTCCGTTCATCGAGAATTGGTGCGACTGTCACATTATAATAGACATCATCGATCAAAAATTCAGGATAGTTTACTCTTACACCCTGCGCCATCAACTCCCGCAGATTTTGCTGATTTTCCTTGTAAGGGCAGTTACTTATTTGTTCAAAAAGCACCTTGCCGATGACTTCATCACTGTCGCCGTGTAACAGGGATTGGGCCTGTTCGTTGAACATTTCAATACGCATATCATCATCGATAACAATGATCGCAGTACCCGCGGCATTGAGGACTGCGCATATCTCAACATAAGCGCTGCGCAGTTCTTCAGTCGTCATCCGATGACGTTCAATTATTTCTGTCAGAGCATCAGTCACAAGAACGAGTGGGTCCTGTTCAAGCAGGGCCTGATCGTCAAGGTTATTGGGATCGATGGTATCGACCCCTGCAAGGGGTAAAAGGCGTTGCAGGCGATAACGAAGATAGCGGATGGCATTGTTATGCATCGC
>NZ_JAWOCR010000040.1:0-130045 GCF_046483665.1 Thiohalophilus sp.
GTCATGCACATTAACCATAATTATATTATGTCAATGAGCAACCTTTAACCATACTTCAAATTGCAGATAATGAGCCGGTGAAGGGAATCGAACCCTCGTCGTCTGGTTGGGAACCAGAAGCTTTACCATTAAGCTACACCGGCACTGGGGTTGGGCAAACCTATTCTCTGTATCGGAAGAGTCCTGAGAAAGCGTCCTGTGATTTCTGAGAAGGCATAGTCGGGGTACACCTTGGCTTCCTGAGCAATCCCGTCAAGACCTTACCTCGATCATGACTTTGGGAAGCTGATGTTCTACCATTGAACTACACCCGCGGCGCCCAGGATATTCTATCCCGGGCAGGTACGAGGTACTAGGGGCTAGGTACGAGGAAAATCTGCCCCGTGCAAATTCCTGGCCCCTGGTCCCTAGTATCTAGACACTCATGGCGAGCAGGGTGAGGTACCAAGTGCCAGGAAAATCCGGGTCCGGGCTTGTTGTTTCCGATTTGTCCTTGTGGGAGCGCTTTACAAGCGCGATGAACAGGGGCAGGGAAGCCGCCGCCACACGCCTTTGCACGAGTCCTTGCTGACTGGTCCCGGGAGCAGGAAGGCTAGATGCCTGAAAATTTTGATGGTGAAATAATTGCCAGCACTCAGCACTCAGCACTCAGCACTCAGCACTCAGCACTCAGCACTCAGCACTTACCCCCTTGATCCTGACGCAGTAAGCCCGCAACTGGTAATATAGTCATCTCGCAAACGGCCTGCACGGCCGACTCCCTGTTATTACGTGATATTCGGGTGGATGGAAGGATGCAGATTGTCGTCAATGGCGAAGACAAGCAGATCGAGCCGGGGCTGACCGCGGCGGCACTGGTCGAGCAGATGGGGCTCGGGGGGCGGCGTATCGCCATGGAGGTAAATCGGGAGATTCTGCCGCGCAGCCATTATGCCGAACATACCTTTGCCGACGGCGATCGGGTCGAAATCGTCCACGCCGTGGGCGGGGGTTGATCTGCCACACGGCCCGACAGGGTATAATCATTTTTTCACCCGCCCGATTTCAGGATGGACCATGAGCAGCAGTAAACAAGATACCCCGTTGACGATTGCCGGCAAGCAATACCATTCCCGTCTGCTGGTTGGCAGCGGTAAATATAAAGATCTGGAAGAGACCCGTCTGGCCACCGAGGCCTCCGGTGCCGAAATCGTCACAGTCGCGGTACGTCGCAGCAACATTGGCCAGAATTCGGACGAGCCCAACCTGCTCGAGGCCATCCCGACGGACAAATACACCATCCTGCCCAACACCGCCGGCTGCTATACCGCCGAGGATGCCGTGCGTACCTGTCGCCTGGCCCGCGAATTGCTGGACGGTCATGACCTGGTCAAGCTGGAAGTACTGGGTGACGAGAAGACCCTGTTCCCCGATGTGCTGCAGACCCTCAAAGCAGCCGAAACCCTGATCCAGGACGGCTTCAAGGTGATGGTCTACACCACCGACGATCTGATCATTGCCAAAGAGCTGGAGGCGATGGGTTGCGTGGCGGTCATGCCGCTGGCGGCGCCGATCGGCTCGGGGCTGGGGATCCGTAATCCCTATAACATCCGCTTCATCATCGAGGAGCTGAGTGTCCCGGTGCTGGTGGATGCCGGGGTTGGCACGGCTTCCGATGCGGCGGTGGCCATGGAGCTGGGCTGTGACGGGGTGCTGATGAACACCGCCATCGCCGGCGCGCAGGATCCGGTGCTGATGGCCTCGGCCATGAAAAAAGCCATCGAGGCCGGCCGCGAGGCCTACCTGGCCGGGCGTGTACCCCGCAAGCAATACGCCAGTGCCTCATCGCCGCTGGACGGGACTTTTTTCTAAAGGCTAATTAATCTCTCGCAGAGGCGCAGAGCCCGCAAAGAAATATCTCATTGTATCGGCGCTTTCAACGAAGTAATTGGATTGGAATAGATACGGGCGTTCGCCGATTTTTGTGATTTGGCGCAGAAGTCATATGACAGCATAACTTCTCACAGAGATTACAGAAAAAGAACTTGAATTCCCTTTGCGGCTCTGCGCCTCTGCGAGAGGCAATGTCAGCTTTTCCCGATCAGGCTCTCTTCCCCTTTGACCAGCCGGGCGATATTGCTGCGATGGCGCCAGAAGGAGAGCACTACCATGGCGACGGTCGCGAGGATCAGTGCCCACTGTTGACCCATAAACAGCCAGACAAAGATCGGCGCCAACGCCATGGCCACCAGCGCCGACAGGGAGGAAATTTTCAGTCCCTTGGCAATAAATAGCCAGGTGGCGGCAGTAGCCAGACCGGCCCAGAGATTAAATCCGAACAGCGCCCCCAGCAATGTCGCCACACCCTTGCCACCCCTGAACTGGAAAAATACCGGGTACAGATGGCCGACGAAGGCCGCGAAGCCAACCAGCCCCAGCACCAGCGGGTTAACCTGCAGCGTGACAGCCAGCAAGACCGGCAGCAGGCCCTTGAGCATGTCGCCCAGCAGGGTGATGGCAGCGGCCTTTTTACTGCCCAGACGCAATACATTGGTGGCCCCGGGGTTGCCCGAGCCCGTGCCGCGCGGATCAGGCAGCCCTGCCAGCTTGCAGACGATGATCGCCGATGACAGCGAACCGAGCAGATAAGCGCCCGCTATCAGGCTGTAATCAAGAATATCCATGCACAATTCCTCCCCATCCGAGGCCGGATTATAGAGGGATTGGCACAAGCCGTGTATAGTTGGGCGCCAGTTGATGATACGAAGTTATAGTGAGTATGGATATTATTTACCTCAGTGACCTGCGCATCGATACCGTGATCGGTATTTATGACTGGGAGCGGCGCATCAAGCAGACCGTGGTGCTGGATCTGGAAATGGGCGCCGATATCCGTCAGGCCGCCGCCAGTGATCACATCGACGACACGCTCAATTACAAGGCAGTGGCCAAGCGCATCATCGGCTTTGTGGAAGAGAGTGAATACCAGCTGGTGGAGACTCTGGCGGAAAAAGTCGCTGAAATCATTCTGACCGAATTCAATGTGCCCTGGGTGCGGGTCCGGCTCAACAAGCAGGGCGCGGTACGCGGTGCGCGCGATGTGGGCGTGATCATCGAGCGCGGCACGCAGGCCTGATATGGCACAGATCTATATCAGCATCGGCAGCAATATCGACGCGGAACACAACATTCGCGGCGCGGTCCATGCGCTGGGTGAGCAGTACGGCGAACTGACCCTCTCCAGCGTCTATGAAAGTGCCTCGGTCGGCTTCGAGGGCGACAACTTTCTCAACCTGGTCGTCGGGTTGAAAACGGATCAGCCCGTACAACAGGTCCTTGATACATTGCACGATATAGAAAATCACTACGGGCGCAAACGCACCGGCCCGCGTTTTTCATCCAGAACCCTGGATCTGGATCTGCTGTTGTACGACGATCTGGATTTACAGGATCAGAACATCGACCTCCCGCGTGAGGAGATCACCCACAACGCCTTTGTCCTGCAACCCCTGGCCGAGATCGCCCCCGATCTTAAACACCCCCAGCAACAGATCAGCATGGCCGAACTGTGGCAACAATTCGACAAGGCCAGCCAGTCACTCTGGGCGATTCCCTTCGAGTGGAAATGAAGACCTTAACCACGAAGACACCAAGACACGAAGCAAATACAAAGAATAATTATTAGTTTTGCAGGTCACGCTGGCGTTAGCCTGCGTAACATCCATGCTGAAGAACAATTTTTTGAAAAAGCTTTTGTTTTTCTTCGAGTCTTCGTGCCTTCGTGGTGAATCATTTTATGCGTTCAGCGAACGCCCGCCATCGACCGCGAGGATCTGGCCGGTCATATAGCCGGCGTCGCGAACCAGATACAAAATCGCTCTGGCGATATCCTCAGGATCGCCACGACGTTTGAGGAAAGTCCGGGAGATGATCTTTTCCTTGTCGTCGTCTTTCAGGTTTTCCGGCCACAGGATGGCGCCGGGCGCGACGCCGTTGACGCGGATCTCCGGGCCGAGCTCGGCAGCCAGGGCCTTGGTCATCATACCCAGTGACGCCTTGGCCATACTGTAGATGGGAAAGTTGCGCAGCGGTCGCTCGGCGTGGATGTCGACGATGTTGACGATGCAGCCTTGCTGTTCTTTCAGATAAGGCGCCGCCGCCTGGCTCAGAAAAAACGGTGCCTTGACGTTGGACCCCATCAGGTCGTCCCATTGTGCTACATCGGCGGATTCGATGGGGGTCGGGTAGAAGGTCGAGGCATTGTTGATCAATACATCCAGTCGCCCCCAGACCTGCGCGGCCTGTTTGGCCAGTTGCCGCAGCTCGTGGGTGTGATGCAGATCGGCCTGCACCAGTACCACCGAATCGGCGCGTTGGTGTTCCAGTTCCAGTTGCAGTTGTTCCGCGGCCTCGCGCGAGTGGCGGTAATGCAGCACGATATTCATGCCCTGCTCGTGCAGCAGACGCGCGGTCGTGGCGCCGATCCGGTGGGCCGCGCCGGTAATCAAAACCACCTTGTGCTCAGACATGCTGTGTTATCCTTCGGTTTTCGCCACCAGCCGTACACTTTAAACGTAATCAGACGATGAATACAGCGGATCCCCATTCCGGGCGCGGTGCGCCGCTCGAGCGCTTTCCCCGGCGGTTACGTCAGCGTCAGGCGGATCTGGCCGACTGGCCCCAGCCCGATGCGGTTGCGCAGCAACACAGCCTGCGCCTGATCGAGGCGATCCGTGAACAGATCGCGGCCGACGGCGCGATTACCTTCCATGACTACATGCAGGCGGCCCTGTATACACCGGGACTCGGTTACTACGCTGCCGGCAGCAGCAAGTTCGGCGCCGCCGGCGATTTTGTCACCGCGCCGGAGATTTCGTCTTTGTTTGCTGAATGTCTCGCCGAGGCCCTGTCGCCGGTATTGAACAGCCGGCCTGACTGGGATCTGCTGGAAGCGGGGGCCGGCAGTGGCATCCTGGCCGCGCAGTTGTTACAGGACTGGCAGGCACAGGATTGTCTGCCGCGACACTACTATATACTGGAGCTGAGCGGCGATCTGCGCGAGCGCCAGCGACAACAGCTCGAACAACATTGTCCCGAACTGTTGCCCCGGGTGCAGTGGCTGCAAGGCTGGCCGACGGATTTTAACGGCATCGTGCTGGCCAACGAGTTGCTGGACGCGATGCCCGTGCACCGGGTTCACAAACATGCGGGCCAGTGGTACGAGCAGACGGTCGGGTTCGAACAGGATGGTTTTGTTACCGGCGAACAGGCGTTGATCAACGAGGCATTGCAACGCCAGCTGGCGGCGATCGAACAGCCGCAGCCGCTACCCGATGATTATCTGAGCGAAATCAATCTTGATGCGGGGCGGTGGATCGAGTCGCTCGGTGAACAGATGCAACAGGGCATCGTGTTGTTGCTCGATTACGGCTATCCGCGCCACGAGTATTACCATCCCCAGCGTCAGCGCGGCACGCTCATGTGTCACTATCGCCATCGTGCCCACGACGATCCCTTTGTCTATCCGGGATTGCAGGATATCACCGCGCATGTGGATTTTACCCATGTGGCGGACAGCGCCCTGGCCGCCGGATTTGGCGTGGCCGGTTATACTACTCAGGCCCACTTTCTACTGGATGCCGGCCTGATGCAGCGTCTCGAACAGCACGGCGGTGACGAAGCCGACTATCTGCAACGGGCCGGCGAGGTCAAGCGCCTGACCCTGCCGCAGGAAATGGGCGAGATCTTCAAGGTGATGTTGCTCAACAAGGGCAGCGAAGTATTGCCGAAAGGCTTCAGCGGGCGCGATCTGCGTCATCAATTATAACGAGAACCACGCATGCTGCTGATTCAGATTATTATTCTGGCGATTATCCAGGGGCTGACCGAGTTTCTGCCTATCTCCAGTTCCGCGCATCTGATCCTGGTGCCGCAACTGAGCGACTGGCCCGATCAGGGGCTGGCCTTTGATGTGGCGGTACATGTCGGCACACTTTCTGCTGTAGTCTGGTATTTTCGTTGCGAGGTGATCACCATGGCGCGTGACTGGGGCAGTTCCTGCGTACAGCGCCAGCAGACGGGCGAGAGCCGCCTGGCCTGGGCGGTGATCCTGGGCAGTATTCCGGTGGCGGTATTCGGTTTGTTATTGCACGATCTGGTGGATACCACGTTGCGCTCACCGCTAATCATCGCCTGGGCGACCATCGGCTTCGGCTTGCTGTTGTGGCTGGCCGATGTGATCAGCCGCCAGGTGCGCGACGAACACCGTCTCGGCTGGAAAGATATTGTGGTGATCGGCTTTGCCCAGGCCGTGGCCCTGATCCCCGGCACCTCGCGCTCGGGGATCACCATGACCGCCGGCTTGTTGATGGGCCTGACCCGTACCGCGGCGGCGCGGTTCTCTTTTTTGTTGTCCATCCCGGCCATACTCATGGCCGGGGCCTACAAGACCCTGAAGCTGATCGAGCAGGGCAGCGTGGAATGGTTGCCGCTGTTACTCGGTGCGGTGATCTCGGCACTCACCGCCTACCTGTGCATCCACTGGTTTTTGAAGCTGCTGGATCGCATTGGCATGCTGCCCTTTGTTATCTACCGGTTATTGCTGGGCGCCGGTCTGTTATACGTCTTTATGTAAACGATTATGAGCGACAAACCCCGCGATAATATCTACGCCACGCCGCAATCGATGATTGTGGACTTCGCCTTCGATGAGAAGGTGGCCGGGGTGTTTCCGGATATGATCCGACGTTCGGTGCCCGGCTACGAGACGGTCATTTCTTTGCTTGGCCTGTTGGCGGAACGTTACGCACAACCCGACAGTCGGATCTATGATTTTGGCAGTTCCCTGGGCGCGGCTACGCTCTCCATGCGTAACCGGGTCGCGTATGACAGTTGCCGGATTATCGCGGTGGACAACTCCACGGCCATGACCGAACGTTGCCGGCAGATTCTCGCTCAGGATCGCTCCCCGGTTGAAGTGGATGTGATCTGCGCCGATATTCGCGACATCAAGGTGGAACGGGCCTCGCTGGTGGTGCTCAATTTTACCCTACAGTTTATTCCGGCCGATGAGCGTCAGGCGCTGCTGGATCATATTTACGCCGGTCTGTTGCCCGGCGGGGCACTGGTATTGTCGGAAAAACTTGCGTTCGAGAAGAATAGCGAACAGCAGTTTCAGACCGACATGCACCTGGCGTTTAAAAAAGCCAATGGCTACAGTGAACTTGAGATCAGCCAGAAGCGCACCGCGCTGGAAAAGGTGCTGATTCCCGACAGCTTCGGCACCCACCACCGGCGTTTGCAACAGGCAGGGTTCGCAGAAACGTATCAGTGGTTTCAATGTTTTAACTTTGCTTCCCTGCTGGCCGTCAAATGATTGATTATTCCGGGCTGTATCAGCGCATGGCGAATACTCCGCTGGCTGACTGGGCGGAACAGCTTCCGGCACAGGTCGAAAAAGGCCTGGATGCAAAACGTTACGGTGATCTGCCCAAATGGCAGGCCGCGGTCGATGCCATGTCAATGGTGCATCCGGTCAGTTGCGACTTCACTCAAGACGCTGTGCGCATCGGCGATGGCAGCGAGCTGAATGATGAGCAGCGGGAGTCGTTAAAGCAGCAGCTAAAACAACTACATCCCTGGCGCAAGGGGCCGTTCGAGTTGTTTGGTATATATATCGATACCGAATGGCGCTCCGACTTGAAGTGGGATCGGTTAAAAGATTATATCGCGACTCTGGCCGGGCGCACGGTGCTGGACGTCGGCTGCGGCAACGGCTATCACTGCTGGCGGATGAAAGGCGCCGGTGCCGAACTGGTCATCGGTGTCGACCCCACCCCGCTGTTTACCCTGCAATACGAGATAATGCATCGCTATGCCGGCGATCAGGGGGTGTATGTGCTGCCGCTGGGAATCGACGATGTGCCGGGAAAACTGGAGGCCTTCGACACGGTGTTCTCCATGGGCGTGTTATATCACCGTCGCTCGCCTGTCGATCATTTATTGCAATTACGTGATTGCCTGGCTGCCGGGGGTGAGCTGGTGCTGGAAACCCTGATCGTCGACGGTGATGAAAACACGGCATTGTTTCCCGAAGATCGCTATGCCCGCATGGGCAATGTCTGGTTCCTGCCCTCGGTGCCCATGCTCGAACGCTGGCTGCGGCGTTGCCGGTTCATCAATATTCGCACGGTCGATGTCACAACGACCACGATAGAAGAACAGCGGGCGACCGACTGGATGACCTTCCAGTCCCTGGCCGACTTTCTCGACTCCGACGATCACAGCAAGTCGATCGAAGGCTATCCGGCCCCCAGGCGGGCGATCATTATTGCGGAAAAAGCCTGAATACTCTCGCAAAGCCGCAGAGATGAAGAGTGTTTTCTTATCGGTGTGTTCTCGTGCTTTCCTGTGGCGTCAAAATCCACTGCGGTACATGAGCAAATCAGGCACCTGTGAGACAAAAGTCAGAAGGCCGGTTCCGGGCCGGGATGTGTTCTGTGACACAAATTGACCGGTTACCCGCCTGTTTATCTCACCGGCGGCGTTATAATTAATGTATGTATCGAGTATGGGAAAAATTGCGTGAGCTGGCCTGGCCTTCCACCTGGTATGGCTGGCGCCTGGGTCTGCAATCCTGGTGGTATACCCGGAACAAATCCCGGCTGGCGGTTACCGCCGGCATCTTCGCACTGTTACTGGCCATCCCGCCGGGTATTTACGCCCTGTTCAGTCAGGCACAACAGAGCCGGCAGGCCACTCGCGATTTACGTTGTCTGACATTGAATGTTTATCACGAAGCGCGTGGCGAGTCGGTAGCTGGTCAGTATGCCGTGGCAGATGTAACCCTGAATCGCGTGGCATCAAAACGATTTCCTGACACCCTGTGCGAAGTGGTGCATGAGCAACGCTGGGACAGAATACGCAAACGCCAGGTTGGTGCGTTTTCATGGACCGAGCTAGACGTTACCGCCGATGTGAGCAATGTGGCCTACGAAACCGCCCACCGGGTTGCCGCGGATGTCTATTACCGACGGAGTGAACCCCGGGTGGAAGGTGCCCTGTTTTATCATGCCAGTTACATCCGTCCCAGCTGGGCGCGAAGCAAACAAAAAGTGGCCACGATTGGCCGGCACATTTTTTACAAGTAGTGCCGCGAGTCGGAGGGATACTCAGTGCCTGCACCCGGACTACTGGTTGATAAAGTGCAGGAACTCCTGTTCAGGCAACGCGCTGCCTGACACCTGTTTCCCGGGATTATTCCCACTCGAGCTCGGAATAAACCCGCTGGGCGTTACGTCCGGCCAGGTCCTCGAAATTTTCGAGGTAATCAAACCGTGACTGGTCAATGCTGCCGATACGGGTAATATCGCCACCGTTATCCATGAACTCGCGAATGGTCTCGCGCAGAAAAACCAGATAGTCCAGGGTATCGGCCCGTGCCTTGTCCAGCGTGGTTGGCGCACCGTGGCCGGGAACCACCACTGTGGGTTCGTAAGCGGCCATGGCGCGGAAACTCTCCACCCAGCTTTTACTGCCGGAGTAATTGCCAATACTCAGCATGCGCTCGGTATAGACAATATCGCCGGTGAACATGATCTTCTCTGCAGGAAGCCAGACAAAGCTGTCGCCGGGGGTGTGGGCCTGCCCGGGATGGCGCAGTTCAAAGGTCGTGTCACCCACGCTCAGTGTCAGTTCCCGATCGAAGGTCTTATCCGCGTATACCGGCCGGATGGCCTCGATCGCCTCGCTGCCCATCAGGCTGGCCAGGCGGGAGAACTGGTCCCGGGTGCGGGCTTTTTGATCCTCGACCGCCCGGGCGCTGGCAATGATCGTGGTGCCCTGTTGTTTAAAGTAATCATTGCCCATCCAGCGGTGATCCTGCCCGCCGGTATTGATGACATGGCTGATCGGTTTATCGGTGACGGAACGAATTACCTGGTGCAGCGCCCTGGCACCCTGATAACCCGCACCCGAATCGATCAGAACAACCCCTTGGCGAGTGACGACAAAACCGAAGGTGGCATTGTTACCCAGATTTTCCGTACTGCGGTTACCCAGTTCACCGACGATGGCATAGACGTTATCAGTGAGTTCGATCAGCTCGAGACTGTCTGAAGCCGAAGCCGGCAAAGCAACACCGGCAAACACAAGAAGGGAGGCAAGGACACGTGATAAAAAAGACATAACAGAACCTCATGGCGGAGAAGGAGAATTGTAGAATAGCAGATTACGGAGTGAATCTAGCCGTGGGCCCCCGGGTCAGGCCGTCACCAGCAAAAACAAACCAATGGCGATAAGTACACCGGCTGCCAGCATGTTCATAAACCGGGTCGCATGTGAACCGAGCCAGACACCTGCTTTCGCAGCCACAAAGGCATAGGCGAGTTTAACTCCGCCGACAGCAACGACGGTGATTGCCATAATCTGAAATACTTCCGTCAGCGAGATTGAACCAGGATCCACGAAGGCCGGGAGAAAACCGAGATAAAACAGGATCGCCTTTTGATCGCCCAGGGTCAGCAACAGGCCTGCCAGGAAGCTGGAGACCAGGGAGTCTTTACCGGTCGGTTCTCCAGCGGCGAACCGGTTACGGCTTCGCCACAATATGAATCCCAGCCAGAACAAACAGGCCACGCCGAGATACTTGATGAGAAAAAACCGATCTCCGAGTTGCTCGGCCAGCAGTGCCAGCCCGAAAATCGCCAGCACGAGAAAGATAACATCAGCAACGACAATCCCCAGCGTGGTTGCCGAAGCATGCCGGAATCCATGGGTAACAGCACGCACCGTCACTGCCAGCACACTGAGCCCCGGTATCGCCGCCAGAATCAGCAGGGCAATGAACAGGGCGGTCATGTCGGTGGGAGTCATGAAAAAAAGCTTATGCAATAGTTGATGATTTTCTGATTGAACCCGCCATCAGTAGCGCGAGCAAGAAAAAAACGCGATATCATTCAGTTGCTGTAGAGGCGAATCTCTCCCCAAGCCATAGCTTTTTTCTGTTTATTACTGATAAGCCTGTTATATCGATTCAGTTAGCGAACAGGTGATCGATATGGCGGCTCTCGCCGTGCTGGTAAACTTCGAATTCTTTATCAGGAATCTGGTATTTCTCCAGAGCTTCGGCAAGTTTTACCGGCGGCTCATCCAGCGGCTCATCGGTCAGGATGAAGGTGCCCCAGTGCATGGCAACCGAATGCCTGGCGTTAATATCCTGGTGAATTTTGACCGCTTCCTCCGGATTGACATGATACGGTTTCATAAACCATCTGGGTTCATATGCCCCGATGGGTAACAAGGCGAGTTCGAAGTCACCATACTTGTTGCCGATTTCCTTAAAGTGCCTGGCATAGCCGGTATCGCCACCGAAAAATATCCGGTTATCTTTGTGCTCAATTACCCAGGAAGCCCACAGTCTGTCATAGGCATCGAACAGGCTGCGCTTGCTCCAGTGCTGGCTCGGTTCGGCCGTAAAGATTACATCCCCTACTGCATGAGTCTGTCCCCAGTCGAGCTCAACCACCTGAACTGAGGCCAGCTCCAGATCGTCGAACCAGGCTTTCATTCCCAGGGGAACGATGAAGGTCAGTGTGCGTTCGCGATTATGCCGGGCAAGCTGTTTTACCGACTCGACATCCAGGGAGTCATAGTGATCATGGGAGATAATCACTACATCGATCTCCGGTAACTCCGCAATCGTTAAGGCAGGCGGGATGACCCGTTTGGGGCCGGCCCAGGAGAGCGGTGAGGACCGATCGGAAAATTGCGGGTCGGTCAGAATATTGAGATCAGCAAACTGAACAAGGAATGTAGCATGGCCAATCCAGGTCAGGCTGGGGATCTGAGGATTGTGCTTCAAGTGAGTATAATCCTGGTTTACCAGTTCAAAATCATAATCCCCGGCTTCGGGTATATTTTTAAACCAGCGCTGCCAGCGCCACTTCATAAACGACCAGAAACCCTTGTCGTTCTCATAATAGACATTAGTGAAACCGGATTCTGTATGGTGTGGTTTTGCCTTATCGTAATGAGGGTTGCTCCCACAGGCACTCAGTAACCCGGCTGTGATCAACAAGCTGATACCTAATCCTTTCATAGAAGGATTATGTCACAAGGTCGTTATTCACCGATCGGTTGATTTGTCGAAATAAAGCTGAGTATTTTTAAGGATATTGATTAGCATCTGCCGTTATGACAGCTCTTTTTGAGAGCTTTATGTCTTATATAGTTAGAGGGTGAAAGCCGTTATTTGTCGACAGGGACGCCGATCAGATCGTGTTCGGTGGCGGCGACGATGTCGACTTCCATAAACTGTCCCGGCTGTACCTCGTCTTCAACCTGGTCGAGGATCACGGCGCCGTCGATCTCGGGGGCATCGGCACTGGAGCGGCCGAGCAGGAGGTTGTCTTCGCTGAAACCATCGACGATGACCTGCATCCGTTGACCGACCTTCTGTTGTAGCTTTTCGGCACTGATTTCGCTTTGCAACTGCATAAAGCGTTCAAGGCGTTCCTGCTGCACTTCTTCGGGGACCGGGTCGGGTAGCTCATTGGCGCTGGCGCCTTCCACCGGGGAATAGGCGAAGGCGCCGACCCGATCCAGCCGGGCTTCATCTAAAAATTCCAGCAGCTCTTCGAACTCCTGTTCGCTCTCGCCAGGGAAGCCGACGATGAAGGTAGAGCGCAGAGTGATGTCCGGGCAGATCGCGCGCCAGTCTTCGATACGCCGGAGGGTTTTTTCGATGTTGCCGGGGCGTTTCATTAATTTGAGAATGCGCGGTGAGGCGTGCTGAAACGGCACGTCCAGGTAGGGCAGGATCAATCCTTCGGCCATCAGCGGGATGACTTCGTCCACGTGCGGATAGGGATAGACATAATGCAATCGCACCCACGCGCCATACTCACGGGCCAGCTTGCCCAGCGCCCCGGCCAGTTCGGTCATACGTGTTTTTAGCGGCCGCCCGCCCCAGAAGTCGGTGCGGTATTTGATATCCACGCCGTAGGCACTGGTATCCTGGGAGATGACCAGCAGTTCCTTCACCCCCGATTTGAACAGGTTTTCCGCCTCCTGCATCACCTCGCCGACGGGACGGCTGACCAGATCCCCGCGCATGGAAGGAATGATGCAGAAGCTGCAGCGGTGGTTGCAGCCCTCGGAGATCTTTAAATAGGCATAATGCTGCGGCGTTAACTTCAGGCCCTCGGCCGGGATCAGATCGGTATAGGGATCGTGCGGTTTGGGCAGCTGCTGATGAACATGATCCATTACTTCCTGCAGGGCGTGCGGGCCGGTGACCGCCAGTACCTGCGGATGGGTCTGCTGGACGATATCACTCTTGGCGCCGAGACATCCGGTGACGATCACCTTGCCGTTTTCATCCAGCGCCTCGCCGATGGTGTCCAGCGATTCTTCCACCGCGCTGTCGATGAAGCCGCAGGTATTGACCACGACCAGTTGCGCGTCGTCGTAGCTGGAGACGATGTCATAGCCCTCGGCGCGCAGGCGGGTGAGGATCTGCTCCGAGTCCACCAGCGCCTTGGGGCAGCCGAGGCTGATAAAACCGACTTTGGGTACGGGGTTTGACATAGGGGTATTCGGGGCTGTGGTTGCGAGGGGCGGGATCATACCATTTATTACCCAGGGCCGAGGGACGAGTTACGAGGGACGAGTAAAAAACCGAACCACGAAGCCTCGAAGACACGAAGGAAAAAGTTCTGTCTTTGACCGTCATTCCGGCGCAGGCCGGAATCCATGCTGACAGTTTCAGGGGCAGACCGGCATAGGCCCGTTCGAACCAGCAGCGTTCCGGGGCTCGTAAGCGTTCAGTGTGTTGGCCTAATAGTCGTTAATCAGCGCATCGATCGCGGGCGATATCGAGAACAGGCCGTAGCCCCGGATTGCCAGCACGCCGCCGGGTTTGAGCAGACGGGTGGCCTCGCGATTGAAGCGCGCATGATCGAACCAGTGTGCGGCTTGCGCCACGCTGATTAGATCAAACGTGCTATCAGTAAACGGCAATTGCTCGGCGGTA
Organism: Thiohalophilus sp.; assembly: GCF_046483665.1. GTDB lineage: Bacteria > Pseudomonadota > Gammaproteobacteria > UBA6429 > Thiohalophilaceae > Thiohalophilus. Next base: position 14,012 of record NZ_JAWOCR010000040.1, read on the forward strand.
CTACAAAGATAATCGATGGTGTGTTTCTGCTATGCATTGTGCAGTTGGGCAAGACCCGGTTCGCAACCGATCACCTGTTCAAAATGATTGCCCAACGCCACAGCGGCCTGGCCGTTGCCGGTAGCCACATCCAGCGCCTGCTCATACTGTGGACAGAGCGAGGCGAGATAAGCAAACAGTTCGGGCGGATAGTGGGGCCGGTAGCGGGTGTAGTTCGCCGCCTGTGGGGAGAAGTGATCGGCGAAGGTCATGCTCAGGCCGCGCGGCGTACCTGTTTAATTGCGGTTAGCCTTGCCTTGTGCATGGCCTCGGCGATGGCCTTGCCCTGCAGGCCCTGTTCGACGAACGGTCCGGCTTCGACGGCGCTGGCGGCGGCGAAGGCCTCGCGCATGATGCGCGGTTGATCGAAGACCCGATCCTCATAACCGGGACGCCCGCGCGAGTCGGCCTCGCAGGCCAGCAGGAATTGTTCGTAGCGTTCGGGCCGGCGAAAGGCATCCAGCGCTTCCAGGGTTTTTAGCAGGGTAGTGTCCTTGAGCTCACCAGCACGGTGGTAGTGCAGGTGATAGCGGGTCACCATCACTGCCAGTTCGCGAAACTCGTTGGGAATTTTGTAGCGATCGCATAACGCCTCGACCAGCGGTACGCCGCGCTCTTCGTGATTGATGTGCGAGGGCAGCTCTTTAGCCGGCGTGATGCCCTTGCCCAGATCGTGGACCAGGGCGGCGAAGCGCACCACCGGATCATCGGCGAGTTTGACCGCCTGCTGCAGCACCAGCATGGTGTGCACGCCGGTGTCGATTTCCGGATGATGTTGTTCGGGTTGCGGCACGCCATACAGGCGATCGACTTCGGGGAACAGCCGGGCCAGCGCGCCACACCCGCGCAGCACTTCAAAGAAGGTTTCCGGGTGGTTTTCCTGCAGGGCGCGCAGGGTTTCCTGCCAGACCCGTTCGGGCACCAGCGCATCGACCTCGCCGTTGTCGACCATTTGCTGCATCAGCGTTTGGGTTTCGTCGGCCACGCGAAAGCCGAACCCGGCAAAGCGTGCGGCGAAGCGGGCCACGCGCAGGATGCGTACCGGATCCTCAACAAAGGCCGGCGAGACATGGCGTAGCAGACGATCCTTGAGATCCTGCTGGCCGTTGTAAGGATCGATAATCTCGCCGCTGTCGGTTTCGGCCATGGCATTGATGGTCAGATCGCGGCGGGCCAGATCCTGCTCCAGGGTCACATCGGGAGCGGCGTGAAAGGTGAAGCCGGTATAGCCGGGGCCGGTCTTGCGCTCGGTGCGGGCCAGGGCATATTCTTCATGGGTCTCGGGGTGTAAAAAGACGGGAAAGTCCTTGCCCACCGGCCGATAGCCGGCGTCGTGCATCTGCTGTGGCGCGGCGCCAACCACCACCCAGTCGTGGTCCTTGACCGGCAGCCCGAGCAGTTTGTCGCGGACGCAGCCGCCTACCTGATAACGTTCCATATCTTTGATGATAATCGTTTGTTGCGACGAATTCGAATCGCCGCAAGGGACAGGCATAAAAAAACCCGCCGATGACCAGGGCGGGTTTTTTGCGTCCGGTACAAAAAGCCGGTTTATTTGATCTTGGCTTCCTTGTAGGCCACGTGCTTGCGGACTACCGGGTCGTATTTTTTCACTTCCATTTTTTCCGGCATGTTGCGCTTGTTTTTGGTCGTGGTGTAGAAGTGACCGGTACCGGCACTGGAAACGAGTTTGATTTTGTCACGCATGATAAAACTCCTTACACCTTTTCGCCGCGACGACGCAGGTCCTCGAGTACAGACTCGATACCTTTTTTATCTATGATGCGCATACCTTTGCTGCTAATACGCAATTTGACCCAGCGGCTCTGCGACTCCACCCAGAAACGGTGAGTATGCAGGTTGGGTAGAAAACGGCGACGGGTCTTGTTATGGGCGTGGGAAACGTTGTTCCCGCTCATCGGACGTTTGCCAGTCACTTGACAGACTCTGGCCATGGTTATTCTCCAAAAATCGGCTGCACAATGCGTCAAAGAGCGCGAATTTTACGGATTTCCCGCCAGCCTTACAAGCCCAATCCTGCGATTTAGAGCCTGGTACCTAGAAACTAGCCCCTAGAATCTGATTTTATAGCCAGCCACGCTCCGAAAAAGCCACGCACTCCCCGTCGCCGACCACGATATGGTCCAGCACCCGCACCTCCACCAGCTCCAGCGCCTCCACCAGGCGCCGGGTCAGGTGACGGTCGGCCTGGCTCGGTTCGGCGATACCGGAGGGGTGATTGTGGGCGAAAATCAGCGCGGCGGCGTTGTGCTGCAGAGTCTTTTTAACTACCTCGCGCGGATGCACACTGGCGCCGTTGAGGGTGCCGCGAAACAGCTCCTCGTAGCGAATGACCCGGTGCTGGCTGTCGAGAAACAGACAGGCGAATACTTCGTGGGGCAAATCCCGCAAGCGGCTTTGCAGATAGCGCCTGGTATCCTGTGGACTGTTCAGGCTGCTCTCGCGCTGCAGGGTCTCGCCCAGGTGACGCTGGGCCAGCGCCATGACAGCCTGCAGTTGCACGTACTTGGCCTGGCCCAGGCCATGCATTGCACAGAAATCCGCCTCGCTGGCAGTGAGCAGCCCGCGCAGGCCGTCGAACCGGTGCAGCACCTCGCGGGCCAGATCTACGGCGGATTTGCCGCGCGTGCCGGTACGCAGAAAAATCGCCAGCAACTCGGCGTCAGACAGGGCATCGCAGCCCCGGGCCAGAAGTTTCTCCCGCGGGCGCTCCGCCTGCGGCCAGTCGGTAATGGGCATACGACCTCCCTGTCGCTTATTCAGAAGATTTAGCAAACCGGCCAGTGGTTCCTGCCTGCCGGATTTGCGTTCAATTATAGCCAGGAACAGGGCCGAGTGACGAGGGACGAGTAACTAGGAAAATCAGCAGCGGTGACACCGTAGCCCCCTCGTCACTTGTAACTCGTCCCTCGGCCCTGCCCTTCGGAGTTTACTCCGAAGGGCCCGGAAACTCTGATACACTTTATAGGTATGACACAACTGGCTAACAAACACATCCTGCTTGGGGTGACCGGCAGCATTGCCGCCTACAAGGCGGCGGACCTGGTACGTCGGCTGCGCGAGGCGGGGGCCGAGGTGCGGGTGGTGATGACCGACGGTGCCTGTGAGTTTGTCACGCCGATGACCTTCCAGGCGGTCTCCGGACAGCCGGTGCACCGTCACCTGCTGGATGCCGGGGCCGAGGCAGCCATGGGGCATATTGAGCTGGCCCGCTGGGCCGATGCGATTCTCGTCGCGCCGGCCAGCGCCAACTTTCTGGCCCGGCTGGTCCAGGGCCGGGCCGATGATCTGCTCTCCACGGTCTGCCTGGCCTCGGCTGTCCCGCTGGCCGTGGCCCCGGCGATGAATGCCGCGATGTGGGCCAATCCGGCCACGGCCGAAAATGCCCGCAATCTTCAAAAGCGCGGAGTGTTGTTGATCGGCCCCGACCGTGGCGAACAGGCCTGTGGCGAAGTGGGTGCGGGGCGCATGAGTGAGCCGGCCGCGATCCTGGCGCAATTGAGCGAGCTGTTCGCTACCGGCAGTCTTACCGGCAAGACGGTACTGATTACCGCCGGGCCGACCCGCGAGGCAATCGATCCGGTGCGTTATCTCTCCAACCACAGCTCCGGCAAGATGGGCTATGCCCTGGCCGAGGCGGCGGCCGAAGCCGGTGCCCGGGTGATTCTGGTCAGCGGGCCGGTAAGTTTGCCCACGCCCGCCCATCTGGAGCGGATTGATGTGGTCAGTGCCGAACAGATGTATACCGCGGTAATGGAGCGTACGGAGCAGGCGGATATCTTTATTGCCACCGCGGCGGTGGCCGATTACCGCCCGACCCGCGCGCCGACCGAGAAGATCAAGAAAGATCAGGCACATCTTAATCTGGCACTGGAAAAAACCCCGGATATTCTCGCCAGCGTGAAGCAGCGGCATCCGCGGCTGTTCTGTGTCGGTTTTGCTGCCGAGACGGCGGATCTGGCCCACTATGCCCGCGCCAAGTTGCAGGAAAAGCGGCTGGAGATGGTGGTGGCCAACCCTGTGGGTCCGGCTGCGGTCGAAACCCGGGGAACCTTCGGCAGCGATACCAATGCCTTGCAGGTGTTCTGGCCGGGCGGTGAAATCGAGTTAGCGCTGGCCGGCAAGGCGCAGCTGGCGCGCCAGCTGATTCCCCTGATTGTCAGTCGCTATGAAACAGGATCCCGGGCTGCCGCCAGCGGGGCTAACGTTGTAGAATTGAAAAAAAACTGATCCGCCTCTTCACGGGCTGCGTCAGGCATAAAAACAGAACAACAACGTTTATCCAACACAGGGACTTCCTTCATTATGGCCCGCATTCAACTGAAACTGCTCGATCCCCGTCTCGGTGAAGAGATCCCCCTGCCCGATTACGCCACCGACGGCTCCGCCGGGCTCGATCTGCGCGCCTGTCTGGATGAGACGCTGGTACTCAATCCTGGTCAGACAGAACTGCTCCCGACCGGCCTCTCTATTCATATCGGTGATCCTTCACTGGCGGCGGTGATTCTGCCACGTTCGGGGCTGGGTCATAAGCATGGCATCGTGCTGGGTAATCTGGTGGGGCTGATCGATTCGGACTACCAGGGACAGTTGTTCGTTTCCTGTTGGAATCGCGGCAGTGATTCTTTTACTATCAATATTGGTGAACGTATTGCCCAGCTGGTGTTTGTGCCAGTGGTCCAGGCACAGTTCGATCTCGTGGAAGAGTTTGCAGCGAGTTCGCGGGCCGAAGGCGGCTTTGGGCATACCGGTCGTGCATAACCCGTCATAATCCGAATAACAGGGAGAGGCAGAGTGGCCCGTCGTCGCAAACGTAAAAGCAAAAGCCAGCAACAACAGCAGATCCGTTCCAGCGGAATGACCCTCTCCGCGGTCAGCCTGATCGCCTTTTTACTGTTCAGTGCCATTCTCGTGGTTTCCGTATTCATCGGCCAGATGACGCCCCTGAATGCCCTGCAAACCCAGGAGAACGCGGTTCTTGAAAACGAGGCGCGACGCACTGCGGCCGGCATCAGCAGCGCGGTCGCCGATTACGCCCAGGGATTGCACAGTATCGCGCGGGATCCGCAAACCCGGGAATTGCTGAGAAGTGGCAGCCGTTCGGCGATCGCCGAACGTGAAAGTGAACTACTGACCATGTTCGATAATGCCCTGCGGGTGCGCCTGCTGCAGCCAAAGATTTATTCCCCCGATAAAACCAGTGAGCCACATCTCGGGTTTGCCTGTCTGGATCTGCAGCGTCAGGCGGAAGAACTCAAAGCACGGCCACCGGTGGAAGTACACGCCCTGGATACCCCGCAGGAACATATCGGGATTGTCGAGCCGGTGCTGGATCGCAGCGGCGAGAAGGTGATCGGCCATGTGCAGCTGGCGCTGGATGTCGGATTACTGGAACGCTGGCTGAGCGAGGCGGCTGGCCGCGGTTATGTCGAACTCAACCAGAAGATTACTGATCAGAGTAGCATCTTGCTGGGCAAAGCAGGTGAAGTACGTCATCAGTCATTGGCCGACTCGACCCATGTGGATATTCCCAACACCGCCTGGCGCCTGTCAGCCTGGATGCCGCAGGTGGAGCGGGTTTCGGCCTTTAACATGAACCTGTTGACGATTCTTGGCATCGGACTTGTGCTGGTCGGCATTGTGACGCTGCTGCTCTACCAGGCGATGAGCCGTTCTATCACGGCGGATCTGGAAAACTTCATGTTGCTGGAAGCGAGTATATTGCGCGGTAACAAGCGCCATGAGTATTTCCTCAAGATGAAAGAATTCAGGGAAATGGCCAAACGCTTGCAGGATTTACCGACTGCGTCGGTCATGCAACGCGAGCACGATGACGAGGACAATTCGCTCAATATGGCCAGCCTGGATGGCTCGTCTGATCGGATTTTTATGGACAGCAGCGCCATGTCGGTGGAAGAGCTGGACAGCGACGAGGATCGGGCTCGTTTTCAAAGCCGGGAGCCCGAACCGCCAAAAAAGCCTGAAGCCCCTCCGGTTGCCCCGGCCAGTAATGTGCCGGCACCGCCGGCCATGCCTCCGGCCGAGATATTCAAAGCCTATGACATTCGCGGCATCGTCGGGCGCACCCTGACGCCCCAGCATGCGTTGTTGATCGGACAGGCGCTGGGCAGTGAAGCCCGCCAGCGCGGACTGACGAAAATCGCTTTCGGACGCGACGGACGCAAATCCGGTCCGGAACTCGGGGGTGCGCTGGTACGCGGGCTGCAGGCCGCCGGCCTGCAGGTCATCGATGTGGGTATGGTCCCGACCCCGGTGCTTTATTATGCCGCGCATCAGTTGGCGGATGGCTCGGGCGTGATGCTGACCGGAAGCCACAATCCGCCGGATTACAACGGTTTCAAGATGGTACTGGGAGGCGAGACGTTATCAGGCGACGCGGTCCAGGCGTTGCGCCAGCGCATCGAGAACAGGGATTTTGCCCAGGGTCAGGGCAGCTATGGCACCCGTAGCATTATTGATGATTATATCAAACAGATTGTTTCCGATATCAAGCTACCGCGTCCGCTCAAGGTTGTGGTCGACTGCGGCAACGGTGTCGCTGGAGTGGTGGCACCGGCGTTGTTCCGCGGCCTCGGGGTCGAGTTGATTGATATCTATAGCGAAGTGGATGGGAATTTCCCCAACCATCATCCCGATCCCAGCCAGCCGGAAAACCTGCGCGATATCATCGAACTGGTGCGGGCGCAGAATGCCGATCTGGGGGTTGCCTTCGATGGCGACGGCGATCGAATCGGTGTAGTCAGTCCCGATGGCACTATAATCTGGCCGGATCGACTGATGATGTTGTACGCCACCGATATCCTGTCACGTAACCATGGTGCCCAGATTATTTACGATATCAAATGCTCCAGTAATCTGACCCGGGTAATCTGGGAAAAAGGCGGCGAGCCGATCATGTGGAAGACCGGTCATTCGCTGATTAAAGCCAAGATGAAACAGTCCGGGGCCTTGCTGGCGGGTGAAATGAGTGGCCATATCTTCTTCCAGGAACGCTGGTTCGGTTTTGACGATGCCCTGTATGCGGCCGCGCGCCTGCTGGAAATTCTGGCCAACGACAAGCGCAAACCGCAGCAAATTTTTGCCAGCCTGCCGGATATGGTTAACACGCCCGAATTGCGCATCGACCTGGCAGAGGGCGAGCAGCACCAGTTTATGGATGAGCTGATGAACCGGGCCGAGTTTGACAATGCCAATGTCATCATGATCGATGGCGTACGGGCTGATTTCGAGGACGGCTGGGGACTGGTGCGGGCATCCAACACGACACCGAGTCTGATTATGCGTTTTGAAGCCAAAGACAAGGAAGCCTTGCAGCGCATTCAGCAACAATTCCGCGAGTTATTGCAATCGGTCAAACCTGATCTGGCCCTGCCTTTCTAGGCAGGTACATTTCCTCGTGTCTTAACCGGAAAACAAAATACCTGTATGAGCATTAACGCCAAATCCGCCCTGAATATTGCCAAGGTCCTGACCGAAGCGCTGCCCTATATACAGCGCTTTCAGGGCAAGACGATAGTGATCAAATATGGCGGCAACGCCATGGTCGATGAGAATCTCAAACAGGGTTTCGCGCGCGACATCGTGCTGATGAAACTGGTGGGGATGAACCCGGTCGTTGTGCACGGTGGCGGCCCGCAAATTGGAGATATGCTGAAACAGATTGGTAAGGAAAGCAAATTTATTGAAGGTATGCGGGTGACTGATTCCGAAACCATGGATGTAGTGTTAATGGTACTCGGCGGCCTGGTTAACAAGGAGATCGTCAATCTGATCAATCAGGCCGGCGGCCATGCTGTCGGACTGACCGGCAAGGATGGCGGATTGATCCGGGCACGTAAGATGACTTTCGAACGTCACAACCCACAAATGAATACGCCCGAAATTATCGATATCGGTCATGTGGGGGAGGTGCAGAGCATCGACCCTTCCGTGGTTAATATGCTGATCAAACAAGGCGATTTTATTCCGGTCATCGCCCCTATCGGGGTTGGCGAGGATGGCCAATCCTATAATATCAATGCTGATCTGGTTGCCGGCAAGCTGGCTATTACCCTCGCTGCGGAGAAACTGATTCTGTTAACCAATACTCCCGGTGTGCTGGATAATAACGGAGAACTCTTGACCGGTCTCAAGGCAAAGGAAGTGGAAGGCTTGATCGACGAGGGCACGATCCACGGTGGTATGTTGCCCAAGATCCGCTGTGCCCTGGATGCCGTTCATTCCGGTGTCGGTACTGCGCAGATCATCGATGGTCGGGTCGAGCACGCAGTTCTGCTGGAAGTACTGACCGACGAAGGTGTCGGCACCCTTATCAGAAACTGAAGACAGGCGCTATGAACCAGAAGCAATCGGACAAGCCGTCACGCCGCCAGCAGATACTCGAAGTACTGGCCAGTGAACTGGAGAACTGCCCTGGCGAGCGGATCACCACCGCCGGTCTGGCCCGGGCTGTGGGGGTTTCCGAGGCGGCGCTGTATCGCCATTTCCCGAGCAAGGCGCGCATGTTCGAAGGGCTGATCGAGTTCATCGAGGAGTCCATCTTCGGACTGATTAACCGGATACTAGAAGATCAGACATCCGCCATTCGACGCAGCGAATACATCATGACTCTGGTGCTCGGTTTCGCGGCCAAGAATGCCGGCATTACGCGTCTGCTGGCCGGCGATGTACTGGTCGGGGAAACCGAGCGGCTACGCAGTCGTATTGATCAGTTCTATGACAGACTGGAAACACAGCTCAGGCAGGTACTTCGTGAAGGCGAGATGAACGGCGAGTTGTCACCGGGGTTGCCGGTGGGACCGAGCGCGAATCTGCTGCTGTCGATCATGGAAGGGCGCATCAATCAGTACGTGCGCAGCGGTTTTCGACGTTTACCGCAGGAGTCATGGGAAGATCAATGGAGCCTGCTGGAGGAGTTGCTAAAGGCTCGCGGCGGAGCACCTGAATAAACGTCCCGAATACCCGGTCACTTTGTTAAAAGGTTACGTCTTTTCGCTCGCAATAACCTGAGATTGTGGTGTCATTGAGAGTCACAAGGTGACGAAGCAGTCTTTCAGGACAGGTATACGAAATGCTTGTTCAGCGTGAGGACCGGGACGACTTTAATTTACGAAAACGCTCCAGTTCCGCCTCGAATTGTTGCTCAAGCGTCTCCAGTTCCTGCGCCTTCTCGGCCATGAGCTTCTTATTGTTTGCAATCTGGCGCTTGACCTGTTCCATCTGGTCGAGAAGATTCTCGGAAAGTGCCTGGCCCCGACGTTCCTGATTGGCGGCCTGTTTCTGCAGATCGCGAAGTTTTTCCCGCAGCGCGTCGTTACTGGCACGGGTTAAGTTTATCCGGCTTTGAATGGCGTCGGTTCTATCCTGGTAAAAAAGCTTCAGGTCCCGCTCGGTCGTAAATGTATTCAAGAGCACCCGATCGCGGCGTTGTTGTTCCGCCTTTTGTTGTTCTTCCACACGGCGTTGCTCGGCGGCCTGTTTTTCCGCTTCAAGCTGTTCGGGAGTCCTGGCCGGCTCCTCGACTTCGATGACGACACCCTGCTCGTTAAGGATTTCAATCCGCTGTTGGGAGTATTCGGGGGGAACACTCTGGCCACACTCCCGCACGCCTTGATCATTGGTCCAGCACTTGTAGCGTGCCGCCGTGGCAGGATTGGCCTGCGCGAGAATCAGTGCCGCGAAACAAAGGCTAACTGGTAAACGGTATCCGGTTATCATTACAGAGCCCCAGGCTTCAGGAACTCAATTGTAGGTAATTTTTGACCCATGTTGGAATACATCCTGTTATTTTTTATTTCCCTGCTGGCCAATGCCTTTTCCGCCTTTGCCGGCGGTGGGGCCGGTTTATTGCAGTTGCCGGCCCTGATTTTCCTCGGCCTGCCCTTCAGTGTGGCGCTGGCAACCCACAAGCTGGCCAGTGTTGCTTTGGGTATCGGCGCCTCTGCCCGTCACTTTAGAGAAAAGAACCTGGAGGGGCAATTTGCGCTAATCATGTTGCTGGCCGGCGTGCCCGGCGTCATTCTGGGCGCCAGTGTCATTCTGAACGTGCCGGACCGCTGGGCGGAACTGGCGTTGGGGATACTGACCATGAGCCTGGGACTCTATTCCTGGGGATCTCCCGCTCTCGGGCAGGTGGATACCCGGACGCACCGGGATCGCCGTGGACTGGTAATCGGGGGAGCAGTATTGTTTGGTATCGGTTTTCTGAATGGTTCGCTGACCTCCGGTACCGGTCTGTTTGTCACGCTGTGGTTGATCCGCTGGTTCGGGCTCGATTATCGGCGCGCCGTCGCTCACACCCTGGTGATGGTGGGGCTGTTCTGGAATGGCAGTGGCGCCCTGACATTGGGATTGCTAGGCTCGATTCGCTGGGACTGGTTGCCGGTATTGTTGCTGGGCTCGTTGCTGGGTGGCTATATCGGTGCTCACTATTCGATCATCAAGGGGAATCGAACGATCAAGCGGGCGTTCGAGTTTGTAACCGTTCTGGTAGGGCTGAAACTGATTGTCGGCTGAGAGGCTCGACGCTGAGATGAGTCTTTATGCCACGCGGATACGGACGACTGTCATGATTTCCATTTTCATGCCGGCGACATTCAGATTATCGGGATAATAGGTCAGATTGACGCGAGCGCCGGTGAGATCCCTGTATTTTTTCTTGCGTTTGTAGCGAAAAGGAATCTCTACTCCCTCGATCATGACGGTGTTGATAAACCATTCACCTTCCTCTCGCTGTACATGAGATGTGACTTTGACATTATCGCTGTGCACGAGTTTGTCATGCTGTTTGGTTAATTTATCCGGGTCCGACACAGGGCACTCGCTTCGATTCTCGACATTTTACCGGTTCATTGTAACACCAAAGCTGCGGCTGAATCAGCAAACCGGCAAGTACACGATTTAACAGCAAAAATTAAGACGAATTATTCCGGTAACTGACCCTCGGCCAGTTGTTCCTGCAATTGTTGCCAGTAATCCGCATCGAGCAGTTCCGGATGCAGGCGGGTGAACAATTCACGTTGACGGGGATCGGTGAACAGGAATATGGCAAATTCCTCGGGGAAAATGTCATTGGGACCAACGGAATACCATGGTTCGGCCGCCAGTTCATCCTCGGGATGGCGCGGTGGCGGGATATGCCGAAAATGACATTCGTCCATTGGCATGATTTCGTCATAATCGTAAAAGATTACCCGGCCATAACTGGTAATACCAAAGTTCTTGGTCAGCAGATCGCCCGGAAATAGTCCCGCAACGGCAATATCATGAATGGCATGCCCGTAATCCTGCAGAGCGTGACGTGTACCGTCTTCATCTGTTCGCTCAAGGTACAGATTCAGCGGCTCGAGACGCCGCTCAATAAACAGATGTTTGATGATCAGCTGGTTGCCCTCGAACGAGACTTGCGAAGCAGCTTCGGTTTGCAGTTCCTCAAGCAGGTCTTTGGTAAACCGACCCACGGGAAATGCGGTGTAGGAAAATTCCCAGGCGTCTGACAGGCGCCCGACCCTATCGTGCTGCTTGACCATATGATAGCGATCGATAACTTTCTGACGCGTAGTGTTCTTCGGCGGTGGAAACCGGTCACGGATCAATTTGAAAACATAGGGATAGGAGGGCAGGGTAAAAACCACCATCACCATCCCCTTGCTTCCCGGGGCTGTTTCAATAGCGTCTGATGAGCGCTGCAGATGATCGAGAAAATCGCGATAAAATTCCGCCTTGCCCTGCTTGTGAAAACCGATCTGGGTATACAGGTCTGCCGCGGTTTTCTCCGGCAGGAAATCCAGCAGGAAGCGGATTACCGCGGAGGGGATCTCGGTATCAACCAGAAAGTAGGCACGCGCGGAAGTGAACAAGTTAGCAACATCATTACGCTCGCTGATCAGTCTGTCCACACAGGCGCTGCCGTCCTGGTTGCGGCGAATACGCAGAATAAAAGGATAGCGGTCCGGACCGTTGATAACCCGCCCCACCAGATAAGCCGATCGATTACGGTAAAAAGGCTGGCGTAGCATCTGGATCTGGAAGTGCTGGGCCAGCCGACGTGGCAGGTTGGTATGTCGGCGGATAGCTTCGGTAATACAGCGCACATCATGGCGCCGATTGCCGAAAGACAGGCCAATATCCGAAGTGGAGAGGATTTTCTCCAGTGTGGCACGCCAACCCTCGCGCAAGGGGTAATAGCTTCGATAGACCGGATCGTCACTGTCCAGCCGCTCGGTGGAGATAGAAGGCCGCACGAAAATAAAATCATTGTTGTAGAAGTGACGTTCGAACAGTCCGACGAATACCGAGTTATAAAACGTTTCAGCCAGTTCAGGCTGGCGATGACGGTACAGCAGGCCCATGTATTGAAATTTGACCTGTTGCCAGGGAGCAGCATGCAGTGTTTGGGGGTCGAAGCGCTCGCGCAATTCCTGGATGGTTTCGCGGACCCGCTGATCGTACAGGCTAATGCGCCGGATGGCCGCCTGGCGACTGGCGACCCAGTCGCCGCGGATAAAATTGTCATGCGCTTCGCGGGTTATTTCGCGAAACAACGCAAAGTGTCGACTAAAGCCGGCCAGGATCATGGCGGCCAGCCCGCCGACCATCCCCTGTTTTGACGGGTCCGGCGAGAAAGCGGGCAAGCTGGATGGCTGACCGGAGTCGACACTCATGCCTTTACCTGCGGATCGTTTATGTTTCGTCGAACTGCCCTTCTTCGGTGGAGCCGGTCAGGGCGGTCACCGAAGAGAAGCCGCCCTGGATAGTGGAGGTGACATCATCAAAATAACCGGCCCCGACCTCCTGTTGATGGGAGACGAAGGTATAGCCCTTTTCGCGGGCGGAAAATTCGGGTTGCTGCACTTTTTCCACATAATGTTTCATGCCCTCGCCACGCGCATAATCATAGGCGAGGTCAAACATGTTAAACCACATGCTGTGAATACCGGCGAGGGTAATGAACTGATATTTGTAACCGAGTTCGGCCAGATCATCCTGAAAGCGGGCGATGGTTTTGTTATCGAGATTTTTCTTCCAGTTAAATGAGGGCGAACAGTTATAGGCCAGCAGCTTGTTCGGATTTTTTTCCAGCACCGCTTCGGCGAACTCGCGAGCGAAGCCAAGATCCGGTGTGCCGGTTTCGCACCAGACCAGATCGGCGTAGGGGGCATAGGCGATGCCACGGGAAATCGCCTGCTCCAGCCCGTTTTTTACCCGGTAAAAGCCTTCATTCGTGCGCTCGCCGGTCAAAAACGGTGTGTCGTTCGGATCAAAATCGGAGGTCAACAGATTGGCTGCCTCGGCGTCGGTACGCGCCAGTAACAGGGTCGGGACATTGCAGACATCAGAAGCCAGACGCGCGGCAATCAGTTTGTGCACTGCCTCCTGGGTCGGCACCAGGACCTTGCCGCCCATGTGACCACATTTTTTGACCGCTGCCAGCTGATCCTCGTAATGCACCCCGGCGGCACCGGCAGCAATCATGTTTTTCATCAATTCAAACGCATTGAGTACACCTCCAAAGCCGGCCTCGGCATCGGCTACGATCGGCAGAAAATAATCGACATAGTCCTCGTCACCGGGATTATCGCCGCGTGCCCACTGGATCTCGTCGGCGCGTTTGAAGGTGTTATTGATGCGTCGCACCATTGCCGGGACCGAATCATAGGCGTATAGCGACTGATCGGGGTACATGGTTTCCGAGGTGTTGCCGTCGGCCGCCACCTGCCAGCCAGAGAGATAGATCGCCTCGATACCGGCCTTGGCCTGTTGCAGGGCCTGGCCGCCGGTAATGGCGCCCATAGCGTTGACATAGCCCTTGCTGGCTTCGCCGTGTACCAGCGCCCAGAGCTTTTCGGCACCCTGACGGGCCAGGGTAAATTCCGGCTGCAGTGAGCCCCGCAGGCGAACCACATCAGCAGCTGAATAGCCCCGGTTGACGTCGCGCCAGCGGGGGCTTTGCGCCCATTCCTGCTCGAGTTCCGTAACCTGCTCCTCGCGTGACTTCATGCTGCTCTCCTCCTGCGGATTGTGGCATGGATGATGGCTCCGCGATCGGGCGGGCTCTTTGGCCATAACCCCAAAAATGTTCACCCTTTACAGGGGTAACTTGTTTTTATGTGCTGTATTAAAGATAGATGATGGTTGGCGAAGCTGCCACAACCACAGGGGAGATAAAATGTGTGCTCAGAGAGTGCAGTTCAGTCATCCTGACTGATGGATTGGGCGTTCAGGACGAAGCAGCACATGGTACTGTCCGGCAATAAGCGGTGAAGCGAAAAAAGTTAAAAAACCATTCCTCTCGCAGAGACGCCGAGGCGCGGAGAAAACAATAATATTATTGATTTAGCGGGCTCTGCGTCTTTGCGAGAGTCCACTGATGATATTCTGGATTAATAATAATTCTCGCCACGACGCGAAGACGTAGAAATAAAATGCATGTTTTACTGCGACTCTGCGCCTTTGCGAGAGAATTATTTCGCAGGGTTCTGTCTGCCCGGAGCTGTCCGTAAAAAGTCAGATCTCGATGTCGTAATCGATGGTCAAGGGCGCGTGGTCGGAGAACCACTTGTTTTTATACACCGAGGCTTTTTTGACGGTGCCCTTCAGGCCCGGGGTGATGATCTGGTAATCGATACGCCACCCGACGTTGTTCTCGCGGGCATTACCGCGATTGGACCACCAGGTATACTGATCGGGTTTTTGATTAACCTCGCGAAACGCATCGATAAAGCCGATATTGTCGAACAGGTTGTCCAGCCAGGCGCGTTCCACTGGTGTCACACCGGAAGTTTTCTGATTGGACTTCCAGTTCTTAATGTCGATTTCCTTGTGCACGGTGTTGAAGTCGCCGCAGATGATGTAATTACGTCGCCGGCGGCGCATGGCCTTCAGGTCTTCGGCAAAGCGATCCATGAAGATCAGCTTGTTGTTGTGACGCTCCTCGCTGGAGGCACCGGAGGGCAGATAGAGTGAGGCGACGGTCAGTTTGCCGATCTCGATTTCGATCCAGCGCCCCTCGCTGTCGACATGATCCCAGCCAAGCCCTATGGAGACCTTGTCCGGGCGGTGGCGGCTCATGATCGCCACGCCGCTGTAGCCCTTTTTCTGGGCATCGAAATAATAGGTGTGGTAGCCCTGCGGATAAAAAATATTGTTGTCCAGCTGGTGTTCCTGCGCCTTGGTTTCCTGAATGCAGATGACATCGGCCTTCTGGCGTTTCATCCATTCGAAAAAACCCTTGCGCTGGGCGGCGCGAATGCCGTTGAGGTTGGCGGTAATCACTCTGAACATCATACTTAACCGGTTACGACCAAAGGTGTATGATACACAACCTGAAGAACGAAATCCCCAGCCACATAATCCGGAATTTATCGCATGCGTGATTATCAACAGGAATTTATCGAGTTTGCCCTGCAACGCGAGGTATTGCGCTTTGGCGAATTTACGCTCAAGTCAGGTCGAGTCAGTCCTTATTTTTTCAATGCGGGACTTTTCAACAGTGGCAAGGCTCTGGCGCGGCTAGGGCGCTATTACGCGCAAACCATTGTGGATTCCGGCGTGCAGTTCGACGTCCTGTTCGGCCCCGCCTACAAGGGCATACCGTTGGCCGCGGCGACGGCCGTGGCCCTGGCCGAGCAGCACGATCGGGATGTGCCCTACGCCTTCAATCGCAAGGAAGCCAAGGTCCACGGCGAAGGCGGCGACATCGTCGGCGCCCCTCTGCAGGGCAAGGTGCTGATCATTGATGACGTGATTACCGCTGGTACCGCCATCGGTGAGGCAATGGCGATTATCGAGGCCAACGACGCGACGCCCGCGGGCGTGGTCATCGCCCTGGATCGACAGGAAAAAGGCAAGGGTGAGCTTTCGGCTATTCAGGAAGTCGAGAACAATTACGCTATCCCGGTGCACAGCATCATTCGGCTTGAATTGTTAATCGAATATCTGTCAACCCGGCCCGGCATGGAAGACCGGCTCGAAGCCGTCAAGCAGTATCGCGCACAATACGGTACGGGTTAGTCCAGTGCGTTGCGGAACTGTTTAATCGCATAATCGAAAAACTTCGCCATCCCCTGGCGTATTTGCGGGGATAACTCGATCAACCGGGAACGCCCGTCCTGCGGATTGGGCGATTCCAGCAGATAGCCCATCTCTACCGCCCGATCGATATATTTTTTGGCTGTCTGTATACCCAGATGCCTGATGAAATGACAGGCCCGGGTCTTGGGGACAGGTGTGTCGCGTAGCCAGAGTTCGGTAAACAGATCTGAATAATTCAGGTCGTAAAATTCCTGCTCCCTGAAAAACTGCAGCCAGTAAGCATCCATGGCCTTGAGGGCCACCACAAAACGACGTCGTTCCACGTCCTGCTGTTTCCTGTCGCGCTGAGTCATTGGCTGATTGTGTTCGGACTTTTCATTGCAAGCCTACTGATTAATTACTGGCAAATCTAGTGGTAAATTTAATATTAAATTTGGCACTAGTCTTGCAGCCTGAATGGCAGGTTTCAACCACGGTTATGTCGACATGAAGCAAGACTTGCCAATCTGGAGAGCGCTGTGGCGCGAGCCCGAGGGGGCAGTACCCAACGTCCTGGCGCTGGGTTATGCGGTTTTCGGGCATCTGTTTGGCCTTATCCTGCTGGTTAAGCCGGGCATCCTGAGCGGGATCGCGGGTCTGTTGTTGACGTTCCATACCCTGGTGATATGCGCCTACCTGGTGCACGAAGCGGCACACATGACTCTTTTCAGGTCACAACGGCTCAACAGGGGAGTCGGCGAAATTCTGCTCTGGCTCACCGGCGCCGCCTATGCGTCGTTTGCGCGGGTGCGGCATTTGCACATCCGCCATCACCGGGACCGCGCCGACGTGGCCTGTTTTGACTATCAAACCTTTTTGCAACTTTCACCGCGCTGGGTGGTGGGACTCGTATATGGGCTGGAAAGAGTTTACATCCCGGCCGTGGAATTGATCATGCATTATCAGGTGCTGGTGCGACCCTTTGTCGTTCCACATCTGAAACAGCATCGGGCACGCGTGTTAATCATCCTGGCTACACGACTCGCACTGTTCGCTCTGCTGTTCAGTTATTCACCCTGGGCTCTGGTGGGTTACGCCCTCGCCTATATGCTGTTCATTCAGGCGTTGTTCATTGCCGATGCCTTTGCCCATACCTATGAGAGTTACCTGGTGGCGCAAGCGGATCAACCTGTGCCGCAGGAGGGCCGGGACCGGGCCTATGATGTAGCCCATACCTATTCCAATTTAATCTCCACGCGTTTCCCGTGGCTGAACCTGCTTAATCTGAATTTTGGCTATCACACCGCACATCACGAACAGGTTGCCACGCCCTGGTATCGTTTGCCGCAGCTGCACCGGGAACTGTATGGCGAGAATGGGCATCCGCAGATTCTGCCGTATCATGAACTGTGGCAAACCCTGCATCGCAATCGTCTGCGCCGGATCGAAACAGATGATTACGGCGATGTTGGCCAGGGACCGGGGCGCGCCGACGGATTTATCGGCGCGCACGGCGTTTCATTTTTGAGCATCGTCTGACGGCATGGATATTCGTCTGGAGAATCAGACCGTACTGGTGACCGGGGCGGCCACCGGGATCGGCAGGGCGATGATACTGGCATTTGCGCAGGCCGGTGCCAACGTGGTGATCAACCATTACCGGCAGGCGCCGCTGGCCGAGCAGCTGGTGGATGAACTCAGGGCCCGGGGTACCGGTGCTCTCGCCATCGAGGCCGATGTCGGCCGGCGTGATGAGGTGAGGGCCATGGTGGAACAGGGGCAGGCGACGTTCGGCGGAATCGACGTGCTGGTCAACAACGCCGGCATTAGTATAGTGAAACCTTTTCTTGAGATCGCCGAGGCGGAGTGGGATCGCATCCTGGATACCAATCTGAAATCTGTCTTTCATTGTTGCCAGGCGATCCTGCCCGGCATGCTGGACAAAGGTGAGGGGGTGATTATCAATATCGCCTCGGAACTCGGTTACCTGGGCCGGGCCCGCTTTGCCCCCTATACCGCGTCCAAGGGCGGTGTGATTACCCTGACCCGCTCGCTGGCCCGTGAGTTCGCGCCGAACATTCGCATCAATGCTATTGCCCCCGGACCGGTACTGACCCCGATGCTGGAGTCGGAGATCAGTAACCCGGATGAATGGGAGCAGGAGATGGACATACCAATGAAACGAGCTGGCAAGCCCGAGGAGATCGCGGCTACAGCCGTGTTCCTCGCATCAGAACAGGCCGGTTATTACTGCGGTGAAGTGTTGAGTCCCAACGGCGGCGCGTTGATGCGCTGACTGCAAAACGGAAACCAGAATGATGCAACAACGACGTGTGGATTTGATGAGCTGGCCGGATTACGCCGAAGCCGTGCGTGGCGGAGCAGTGGTAATTTTGCCGGTCGGAGCCCTGGAGCAACACGGCCCGCATCTGCCAATGGGGACCGATGCGATTTTTGCCAGTCGTATGAGCGAAGCCGTGGCCGGGGTGATTAACGCCCTGGTACTGCCGCCGATCAATTACGGCTACAAATCACAGGCCCGTTGCGGCGGGGGGCAGACGTTTCCCGGCACTACCAGCCTGGACGGCAAGACGATGATCGCACTGGTGCAGGACATCATCCGAGAACTGGCCCGCCACGGTGTGCAGCGTCTGCTGGTCCTTGATGGTCATTATGAAAACCAGTGGTTTTTGACCGAGGCGATCGAACTGGCATTGCGTGAGATGGTATCGCAAAACCGGAGCATGCGTATCGTACGCACAGAGTACTGGGATTTTTGTCCCCGTGCCGTGCTCGACGAAGTCTTCAACGGTGATTTCCCGGGTTTTGACCTGGAACATGCGGCGCTGATCGAAACCTCGATGATGCTTCACTGGCACCCGGAACGGGTGGCCATAGAGAAGTTTCCGCCCGATGCAACAGCGACCTTCAGTGCATGCGACGTTTTTCCGCAGGACGGTCGCGGTGTGCCTGGCTCGGGCGTGCTGGCTCCGGTAAGCGGCGCCAGCGCGGAAAAAGGTGCAATGATCATCAATGCGACGGTACAGGCCATCGCCGCACAATTGCACGAGACCTTTGAGCTGGAAAAGCCAATGCCGCAGGGCAGACAAGCAGGAGAACCGGCATGACACAGGTACAACGTTTCTGGCCGCTTTTAACCGGAACCCACCTTTACGAGAAGACCCTGTCCACCCGTGGCCGGGGTAAAGATGAGATCATCGAGGCACCGATCCTCGCTTATCTCATCGAGACGAAAAACGGCCGGATCCTCTACGACGTCGGTTGCGACTACAGAAAGATTAACCAGCCTGATCAGCGGCAGCATTTTTATGAAAATGAAGAGTTTCCGTTTGGACCGCCGGATATGAGCGAAGAACAGCGAATGCCGAACCTGTTACAGCGCCTCGATTTGCAACCACAGGATATCGATGTGGTGTTCTGTGGCCACCTGCATTTCGATCATGCCGGTGGCCTGTGCGAGATGGGCCACGCGGAAGTGCATGTCCATGAAAAAGAGTTACAGGCGGCGCGCGAGCCCGCCGATGGCGCCTATTTCCAGGAAGATCTGAACGGTAATTATCGCTGGCAGTTGCAACAGGCCGAATACGATCTTTGTCAGGGTGTGCGGGCGATCGAGACGCCGGGGCATACCGCCGGCCATATGTCGATGTGGATTGAGTTACCCAAGGGGCCGCCTATTCTGCTGGCCGGGGATGCGGCAGACCTGGAAGAGAATCTCAGTGAGGAAATCGCTCCTGGCCTGTGCTGGCACGATCAGGATCAAATGGCCATCGACAGTATCCGCAAGCTGAAACAGATTGCCCGGCGCACCGGGGCGGTCATCTGGCCAAACCATGACATGCAGTTTTTCCGGGCCTGTAAACAATTCCCGGAATTCTACAGCTAGGAGCGATGCTGATGCGTTCGACGACGGGTCTTTCCTATCCGGTTTCCATCCTGTTTATAAGCTCTGTCGGCTGGGGATTGACCTGGATACCAATCAAATTACTCAATGGCATGGGCATTAGCGGACCGGCGCTGGTTTTCATTGCATTCCTTGCCGGTGCCCTGGTGATGCTGCCATTTGCCCTGATGCAGCATCGACAGTGGCGCAAACATCTGTCATTGATGCTATTGATTACACTGTTTGGCGGGTTTGCCAACGTAGCCTTTCAAACTGCTTTGTATTATGGCGATGTGATTCGGGTGATGATCCTGTTCTATTTATTACCGGTATGGAGTGTGATTGGTGGCAAGGTATTTTTCGGGGAAGTGATCGATACCAAACGCGTCGTCACTGTGGTGTTTTCACTGGGCGGTGCCTTTTTGATCCTGGGAGCTATGGCTGTATTCGAGCAACTGCCGCACTGGACCGATTTGATGGCAATTGGCGCCGGTTTTGCGTTCGCCATGAATAATCTGTTATTTCGGGCATCGCCGGGGGTGCCATTGACCAGCAAGGTGACGGCCATGTTTGTCGGCTGCAGTTTGATGATCGGCGGATTCCTGTTTGTAGCAAATCTGCCGGGTGGAGATTATGGCCT
Source organism: Thiohalophilus sp. (assembly GCF_046483665.1). Classification (GTDB taxonomy): domain Bacteria; phylum Pseudomonadota; class Gammaproteobacteria; order UBA6429; family Thiohalophilaceae; genus Thiohalophilus. The sequence continues at coordinate 34,648 of NZ_JAWOCR010000040.1, forward strand.
TGATGTCACACTATATAGTGCCCTTTATGGGTTGGTATGGCTGACTCTGATTACCTTCGGTACCCAGTGGGGTGTGACACAGATCGAGGCCGGACGGGCTGCCATTATTATTGTTATGGAGCTGGTCGTTGCGGTATTGTCAGCAGCTTTGTATGCCGCAGACTGGCTTTCTCTGATCGAGATTGTCGGTGGCGTGCTGGTAGTGACAGCGGCGATCATTGAGGGTGGACGTGAGGAGACGCCGGAAGTCAAAGCTGCCTGAGTAAGACATCTTCACTGGCAGCTGGAAAAGGTTTCGAAATGTTCGCGTTCGGTACTTGCCATCCAGTTATTCAAATCACGCAGCTCAGCTACCGGTTCCCGTGTAAAAGGTGCCTCGTGCAGATAGCCATCCGGGCCAAATTCCGGGGTCATGGTGCTCAATGCATAACGCCGGTCTTTCTGATTTTTCCAGATCAGTTCCCACCATGCCTGGTGGGAGACAAGAGCCTCGGCGTATTCGGGGGCGGCGGGATGCGGTACCTGGGGGCCCTGGTCGTAGCCGACCCGCGCATGGATATGATGCGCATGCGGAGCAAGTTCACGAATGATGTCGAACTCGGTATCCACCAGCCTTTCACAGACGACACACCAGTGACTGAAATCACAGGTCAGTAGCATATCCGGAAGTTGTTGCACGATGCTATGCGTCAACCACGGGTTAAACAGCGCCCTGCCGCGGTGTGTTTCAAAACTGATGGTAACCTCGAATTGTTTGGCTATCTCCATGGCGCGGCCAAAGAATTCGATGTTCAGGGATTCAGGCCAGGCATCGCAGCCACCGAGACAGGTAACAAACAGCGGATCGAGAGGGCGGGAGAGTGATAGCTTATGGATCAGCGAGTCCAGGTGCTGTTCCAGGGTGGCGTGGCGATCCGGGACATAACTGCCGGCGGTTGTGATCTCGGCAATATAGTCCAGCTGATGCTCTGCAAGTTGTTGCTGAAACCGATCTGCGGTGCGCTGAGCCCCGGGTGCCGGTCCCTCGATCCCGTCGAACCCGTCTGATAAAGCCTGCTCCAGCGAAGAAGTGTAGTTCCCATCGAATCCCCAGAGTGTTTTGAACAGCTTCAATTGCACGGTATTCCCTCCACAGTAAGTTTGGAAAGAAGTGCAAGGTGGATGCCAGTTGAGGTGTCGGGGAGACGTGAGATCAATACAGGACGACCAGCCGCGGTATGTCTTGTGATAACGCCGTATAACAGGGGGACGAACCCAGCCGGGCGAACATATCGGGCACAGTGAAATGCCCGATGTTGAGACTCTGCCCGAATACAGGCACCAATATAGTGCGATCGCAGGTAAAGCAGGGTTATTTACTTAGTTTTTTAAGTGATTGATAAATATGGAATAGCATTGGCAATGATGGATTGGCATAGCGCTTGCTCTTGTCCCGTATTACTTCAAACAGAAATCGTAATACTAGGGGACGATGCTATGAAGAGTTGGTTAAAGAAAACAATACAGGCGGTACTGGTCGGTTTGCTGGTGAGCGCTTCGGCGCAGGCAGCGGAACCATTGAAGATCGGCTATAGCGACTGGCCGGGCTGGGTAGCCTGGGAGGTCGGGATTGAAAAAGGCTGGTTCAAGGAAGAAGGCGTAGAGGTCGAGTTTGAGTGGTTTGACTATGTCGCCTCAATGGATGCTTTCGCCGCGGGCAAACTGGATGCAGTTGGGATGACTAACGGTGATGCGCTGGTGACCGGTGCGACCGGTGCCAAGAGTGTCATGTTTTTGTTGAATGATTACAGCAACGGTAATGACATGCTCATCGGAGCACCGGGCATCAAGTCGGTGAAAGACCTGGAAGGCAAAAAGGTCGGGGTAGAAATCGGTTTTGTGGGTCATCTTCTGTTATTGAATGCACTGGAAGACCATGGCATGACCGAAGCGGACGTGGAACTGGTCAATGTGCCAACTAATGAAACACCGCAGGTGTTGGCTTCAGGTCAGGTTGACGCAATTGTGGCATGGCAGCCGAGCTCAGGTCAGGCATTGCAGCTGGTTCCCGGTTCGAAGGCAATCTATACCAGTGCGGACAAGCCAGGACTGATTTATGACGTTCTCGCCGCTTCACCGCAAAGCTGGACTAACCGACGTGACGAGTACAAAAAAGTCATGAAAGTATGGTATCGAATTGTGGATTACCTCAAGAACGCCGGAACACATGACGATGCTGTCGAGATAATGGCTTCCCGTGTTGGCATTTCACCGGAAGAGTATGAAGGGTTTATCGATGGAACCAGGATCCTGACACTTGAAGAAGCAAAGGAGCGCATGGTCAAGGGTGACGGGTTCGATTCGATTTATGGTTCCTCGAAGATATCTGATGAGTTTAATGTTGACAACGAAGTCTACAAAGAACCACAGGATATTGATGATTATATCGACACCTCTATGACTCTGGGAATGTAAATACTTCGTTATATTGGCTTCATGCAATAAAGTCAGCTGAAGGTAGAACCAGAAATGGCTGTATTTCAAAATCTGCAGTATCAGAAACGTATAACGTTTGCGGTAATGAGTTTCCTGATTCCGCTTCTGCTGTGGAGCCTGGTAAGTTATGTGCCTTTTATCTGGCACCCGAAAGTCGAGATTACCGATCCGGGCAGCGTGTCATATCTCAAGCAGGGCATGCTGCTGGATCGGGAAATCTTTGATAGAGAACTGAAGTCAGCAAAAGAGGAAGAAAAGGCTGTTCCCAGAGGGGAGCCGGCCAATCCAATTTATTTGCCGGCGCCGCATGAAGTGGCGATGGCATTTTATACCGCGTTTACCACTGAGCCCAAGCGCCGTAATGAGAAGTGGTTACATGAAAGCCTGTGGGACAGTATCCAGGTTATTTTCTGGGGGTTTTTCATTTCCTCGCTTATAGGTGTACCACTGGGAATACTGGCAGGCACCTACAGTACGATATCCCGATTAACAGAGCCGTTTGTCGAGTTTTTCCGTTACCTGCCGGCACCGGCTTTCGGAGCACTGGCAGTGGCGATACTGGGAATCCACGCGGCACCCAAGATAGCCATTATATTTATCGGCACTTTCTTCCAGCAGGTGCTGATTATCTCCAATACCACACGCAAACTCGATCACTCTTTGGTGGAAGCAGCGCAGACGTTAGGTGGAAAAGGCTCCAGGTTGCTATACAGAGTTGTTATTCCCGGTATCTTGCCTAATGTCTATCGTGATTTGCGTATTCTTCTTGGATGGGCATGGACATATCTTATTGTGGCAGAACTGATCGGATCGAGCTCTGGTATTACCTGGTTTATTACCCAGCAGGCACGTTACAAGAACTTTGAAAATGTGTATGCAGCTATCCTAATGATAGGAATTATCGGTCTGGCGACGGATATGATCCTCGCCAGGTTGGGTAAAAGAATGTTTCGTTGGCAGCAATCATCGACTGGATGAGTGAGAAAAAATGACAAATTTGAATTTGCCGAGTTATCTTGAACAATCCGACGTGGTCAGGGATCGTTTCAGACGTATTAAGCAACGGCCTGTAACTCTTGAAATCAAGAATCTAGGTAAAGTCTTTGAGACATCTCAAGGAAAGGTAACTGCGTTAAAAGATATCAATTTCAAGGTGCACAAGCGTGAATTTGTCTGCGTTATCGGTCCTTCAGGTTGCGGAAAGTCAACGTTGATAAGAATTCTGGCAGGCCTGGAGAGCGCCAGCAGTGGAAAGGTGCTATTAGATGACAGGGCGGTAAGTGGACCAGGACATGATCGTGGCATGGTGTTTCAGGGGTATACCCTGTTCCCATGGTTGACAGTGAAAGAGAATGTCATGTTTGGATTACAAATGACAGGAGCGGGAAACGTCGCTGCAGAGGGAGAAGCTCTGCAGTGGATCGAGCTTATAGGACTGTCTAAATTCGTCAATAGTTATCCTCATCAGTTATCCGGAGGCATGAAGCAGCGCGTTGCAATTGCAAGAGCGTTGGCTAATCAGCCTCGAATACTTCTAATGGATGAGCCGTTCGGCGCACTCGATGCCCAGACCCGCGCCAAAATGCAGGCCTATTTGATGGAGATCTGGAAGAATATTGATGTAACTATATTGTTTATTACCCATGACCTTGAGGAGGCGATTTATCTGGCTGACCGCATTCTGGTTCTCAAGGCTCATCCCGGGGAAGTGCAGGAGGTGATCGAGGTGCCTGTTCCGCAGCCGCGTTCCGATGATCAGTTCCTCAGTCCAGAATTTCTTGCGACCAAGAAACGTCTCGAGGAACTGATTCATCCGGTCAAAGAAGAGCAGACTATCAACAGCGACCATCTGAATATGGTACGTATGGTGCCTGTAGATGACGAAGTAGAGAGCGTGTTTTGATAATGAATGATTGGCATCAAATGACCTGGGAAGAAATCGGGAAACTGATTAATAGTGGGATGGACAGTGCTATTTTCCCGATTGGCGCAACGGAACAGCATGGACCGCATCTGGGTTGTGGTATGGACGCAGAAATTGCCGACAGGCTGTGCCATGCAGTCAGCGAGATAACCGGGGCGCTGTTGATGCCATTAATGCCCTTCGGCTGTTCAGTTGGTCATTCCAGACGCTGGCCGGGAACGCTGTCGTTACAGCCCAAGACAATGATCGACGTCGTGAAAGAACTTGGCGACTGGGCATACGCCTCAGGGATCAGGCGGCTTTTTATCGTCAATAGCCATGTAACAAATTACGCTCCGCTACGCTGTGCGCTTGAAATGCTACGTGCGGATTATGATGACATGATGCTTGCGGTCATCAATAGTGGATCGCTGAGTGAAAGAGTCAGGCAGAGACATTTCAGCGATGCTGATGACTGGCACGCCAATGAGGCGGAAACAGCTTTGATGCTGGCTGTGAGCCCGCAAATGGTCAGAGAAGAGAATGTTGCACAAAGTGACGATGAGGATCGCACGAAACAGTGCGTTTTCTCGCATCCGGTGAACCGTACCAGCAAAAACGGGGTTACTGGAAAGCCAAGTCTGGCCAGTGTCGAACAGGGCGAGGAGTTGTTTCAGTGGATGGTGGAAGACCTGAGTGAAATTGTCAGACGCGGAATGCAAGAGCGGCCTCCTTTGTCGTTTTCGTATGATGAAAAAATCGAATTTGTTTAGAAGTTTATTAAAGGATTTGGCGTGAAAAATAGCGAAGAGATCAAGGCAATACAGCAGGATTTGAAGAGTAAGGGCGTGAAATACTGCCTTGGAGCTTACGTTGATATTCATGGTATTCCCAAGGGAAAGTTTGTACCAATCGATCATCTGACACATATGGCAGAAGGCTCGGAGTTGTACACTGGATATGCGCTCGATGGTCTGGGTCAGATGCCGAACGATGATGAAATAGCATCTGTCCCGGATTTGGGTCACATAATCCAGTTGCCCTGGCAACCGGAAGTGGCCTGGATGCCTGCTGATAATACCTATAAAGGGAAACCCTACGAGATAAGCACCAGGGTAGCATTGAAAAAAGTCCTGGGTCAGGCTGCAGATATGGGATTCGGATTCAACCTCGGTATCGAAGGTGAACTGTTTGTTTTGAAACAGCACGAAGATGGTACATTGCAGGTGCCGAACCCGGATGATCGGTTGGTTAAACCCTGCTATGACGTACGCGGGTTTATGGATCAGTTCGATTGGCTGGATAAGGTGGCAAGTTGCATAAATGAGCTGGGCTGGGACCTCTACTCATTCGATCACGAGGATGCCAACGGGCAGTATGAATTCGATTTCATGTACAGCGATGCTCTGACTACCTGTGATAGATTTATATTCTTTCGCTATATGACTAAACATTACGCTAAAGAAGAGGGGCTGTTGGCGACATTTATGCCAAAACCTTTCTCGGACAAGACGGGCAACGGAGCGCATTTCAATATGTCGCTGTACGATTTGGACAGCGGTGATAATCTGTTCGTATGCAACCCGGAAGAGGATGCGCGCGGACTTGGCCTGACCGAGCTGGGATATTACTTTATCGGGGGGCTGATAAAGCATGGACGTGCGCTATGTGCTGTTTTCTCTCCTACGGTAAACAGTTATAAACGTCTGGTGCGTCAGGGGGATATGGCCTATTTTTCCTGGGCGCCGGTTTTCAATTCTTTCGGTTCGAATAACCGGACCAACTCGATTCGTGTGCCGATGAATGGCGGGCGTTGCGAATCGCGTAACGCTGACGGTGCTCTCAATCCCTATCTGGCCGCGACGCTGGCACTGGCGGCGGGGTTGGAGGGAATTCGTGAAAAGATCGATCCAGGTAGCCCCCAGGATGACAACCTGTATGAACTGGGCGAGGAGGAACGTAGCAAACGTGGTATAGAGTTTCTTCCCAAGAACTTGAGCGAGGCTATAGAGGCATTTGCAGAAGACCCGTTTGTAGAACAGGTATTGGGGGAGGAACTACGTGATGAGTTCATCCGTTATAAATCGCAGGAATGGGAGGCCTATCATCAGACAGTCTCCAGCTGGGAAATCGAAAAATATAGTCACCTTTTCTGAAGAAATGAATATCGTTACCAGAAACAAGGTCAGCAGAATCAGTATCTCATTACCGGAGACGCTTCTCGATCAATTCGATAACATGGTTTGCGAGCGGGGTTTCGAAAGTCGCTCTCAGGCCATGGCCGAAATGATAAATAATCAGCTGGCTGACCATCAACAGGAGATGGGCGAGAAAGTCATGGCCGGGACCATCAATCTGGTCTATGACCATTCAGTGCCCGGTCTGCAAAGCCGATTGAATCATCTTCAGCATATTTATATTGATGAAATTATCAGTTCACTGAATATCAACCTTGTGCAGATGCAAACGCTACAGGTTGTGCTTGTTCAGGGGCCCGCGAGAAAGCTCAAGATGATTGCGGATAAAATGATTTCATGCAAGGGTGTTTTATCAGGGCGGTTGTTGATGTCAACGGCAATAATTCCACCTATACATCCTCTGTCGGAATAATAGCAATCTGAAAGTTTCTCGGTTTTTGATAAAAAATATTCGAGGTTTAATATGTCAAGTGAAGCTACCAGTACAGACATACTATACGAGGCCGCTCTGGCGCCTGCCTGTCATTGGTCATTGCGTATGCGTAAAGGTACGTCTCTGCGTTTAATCGATACAGAAGGCGGGGCAAATGTCGGTATGCTGTTTTACAATCCTGAAAACTTGCTGGAAAGATACAACGCTCCGGATACACTGAAGTGCCAGCATACTTTCAAGCTGACCCGGGGTAACTGCCTGTACTCAGATATGGGGCGGATATTCTGTTCCATTGTGGAAGACAGCGTGGGCTGGCACGAATCCGTTTCCGGCAACACCACGCGGGAAATTGTCAGGCGAAAATGGGGCGAACACAGCTATCAGGACTACCTCAATGACTGGAACCAGAACGGTTATAACAGTTTCCTGGTGGAATTGGCCAAGTACGGTCTCGGCAAGAGAGATATGGCATCTAACCTGAACCTGTTCAGCAGGGTAGAAGTGGATGATGAGGGAAACCTTCAATACGGTGCCGATAACAGCAAGGCCGGAGATTATATCGAGTTGCGCTTCGAGATGGATGCACTGGTTCTCATGCACACTTGCCCGCACCCACTCAATCCGGCCGAAGAGTATCCAAGAAAACCTGTGACTTATCAGATCCGTGAAGCTGAACCGGTTCGCGAAGATGACTATTGCAGGAACTACCGACCGGAGAATCAGCGAGGATTCAAAAATACCGAGCTTTATCATCTGGGTCTGGGAGGGGGGTCATGATCAAGGCAAGCGAATTACAACCCGAGGCTGCGGTCTACCGTGAGGTGGTACCGGCCGGCGAGTATTTTATGAAGGAGGTCAAGGCCGGACAGACGTTCCGGATCCTGGATATGCAAGGCAATCAGGCCGCCGATACCCTGTTCTACAGCGCAGCCGACCCCGCGGAGCGTTACAGTGCAATGGACACAGTTCGGGAGCAGGGAAATGTCTACCTGACTGCGGGTAGCAGGCTACTCTCCAATGAAGGCAATGTCATGCTCGAGATCGTGGCGGATACCTGCGGGCGACACGATACCCTTGGAGGCGCCTGTGCGACCGAGAGCAACACGGTCCGTTATGCTCTGGACAAAAAATGCATGCACGCCTGCCGGGACAGCTGGATGCTGGCCGTGGCCGAGCATGAGGAGTTTGGTATGAGTAAGCGAGATATTACTCATAACATAAACTTTTTCATGAATGTGCCCATTACAGCAGATGGTGGATTAACCTTTCAGGACGGTATCTCGGCCCCAGGCAAATATGTAGAGTTGAAAGCGGCGATGGATGTGATCGTTTTAATCTCCAATTGTCCACAGTTAAATAATCCCTGCAACGGCTATAACCCGACGCCGGTTGAAGTCATCATCTGGGATTGAGCCATGACTAGCACTGCCGGGACGACCTGGCAGAATTATGTTTATGGCAGGACGGCCTGCCCCAGGTACGCAGAAACTATCCATGTTTAACAAAGTACTTATTACCAATCGAGGTGCTATTGCCACCCGGATTATACGTACCCTGAAACAGATGGGAGTGCAGTCGGTCGCTGTCTATAACGAAGCGGATGCCGATTCTCTGCATGTCATCCAGGCTGATGAGGCCTGGTCGCTGGGTCAAGGCCGTGCCGCAGAGACCTATCTCGATCAGGACAAGCTGTTCGAAATCATAGAACGCAGCGGAGCGCAAGCCGTGCATCCCGGTTACGGGTTTCTGAGTGAGAATGCGGATTTCGTTGAGCGTTGTGAGCGGGCAGATATTGCCTTTATCGGCCCCACCGCCGGGCAATTACAGTCCTTCGGGCTCAAACATACTGCGCGACAACTGGCACAGGACAGCGGCGTACCGTTACTGCCCGGTAGCGGTCTACTGGAGTCGTTGACACAGGCACTGGAAGTTGCCGATTCGATCGGTTATCCGCTGATGCTCAAGAGTACGGCAGGCGGGGGCGGTATTGGCATGCAACTGTGCAGGACGAGCGAGGAGCTGGCCGGAGCCTACGATTCGGTCCGGCGTTTAGGTGAAAACAATTTTTCCAACAGCGGTGTTTTTCTGGAAAAATTCATTGAGTATGCCCGGCACATCGAGGTACAGATCTTCGGCGACGGTTTTGGCAATGCTGTGGCCATTGGCGAACGGGACTGTTCCAGCCAGCGGCGCAACCAGAAGGTCATTGAAGAGACCCCGGCCCCGAATCTCGATGATACTGTTCGCGCAGCACTGCATGATACTGCAGTACGGCTAATGCAGGCGGTCAATTACCGCAGCGCCGGTACCGTCGAATTTGTTTACGATCAGAAAACCGGGGAGTTTTATTTTCTTGAGGTCAATACCCGCCTGCAGGTCGAGCACGGGGTGACAGAACAGGTGTTCGGTATCGACCTGGTCGAGTGGATGATCAGTCTGGCAGCGGGCGATCCGCCATCGTTAGCGGACAATTTTACGCCCAGAGGCCATGCGATTCAGGCCAGAGTCTATGCCGAGGATCCCAACAAAAATTTCCAGCCTGCCGCAGGCTTGTTAAGCGAAGTCTGTTTCCCGCAGCATGACGGACTGCGTATCGATCACTGGATCGAAAGCGGTATCGATATTTCACCCTATTTCGATCCCATGCTGGCCAAGGTGATCGCCACAGCAAAGAGCCGTGACGTAGCGATCGGCCTGCTGGATCAGGCACTGGCCGAGACCCGTATCTATGGCATCGAAACCAACATACCCTATGTGCGCGAAGTACTGGTCACCGATATTTTCCAACAGGGGAATATCTATACCCGTTATCTGAATGACTTTATTACCCGACCGTTAACGATTGATGTGATAAGTGCGGGTACCATGACCACGATTCAGGACTATCCCGGACGTGTCGGTTACTGGGACGTGGGCGTGCCACCTTCCGGTCCCTTCGACAGTTATTCATTCCGTCTGGCCAACAGCCTGCTCGGTAATGACGAATCGGCCGCCGGGCTGGAGCTGACACTGAATGGCCCAACACTGCGCTTCAACCATGCCTCTCGGATTGTGCTGGCCGGAGCCGAAATGCAGGCCAGCCTGGATGAACAGAGCCTGCCCTTCTGGCAGGTGGTTGAAGTATCAGCCGGACAAACGCTGAAACTGGGCAAGATCGACGGCGCCGGTGCGCGGGCCTATCTGTGTATCGAGGGTGGTATAGACTGTCCCGCCTATCTGGATTCGCGCGCAACCTTTACCCTGGGGCAATTCGGCGGCCATGCCGGACGAGCCCTGCGCTCCGGCGATGTGCTGCATTTCAGCGCCGTAAGCGGGGCGGGCAGTAAGGCACAATTACCCGAATCCCTGCTTCCCGGGATCAGCGATCACTGGCACCTGCGGGTGATCTACGGGCCGCATGGTGCCCCGGATTTCTTTACCGATCAGGACATTGAGACTTTCTTTGCGACCGACTGGGAAGTGCATTACAACTCCAGCCGTACCGGGATTCGCCTGGTCGGCCCCAGGCCGCAGTGGGCGCGCAGCGACGGCGGCGAAGCGGGTATGCATCCGTCCAATATTCATGACAATGCCTATGCCATTGGAACCGTCGACTTCACTGGTGACATGCCGGTTATCCTGGGTCCCGACGGTCCCTCGCTGGGCGGCTTTGTCTGTCCGGCCACGGTGATCGCCGCCGATCTCTGGAAGCTGGGTCAACTCAAGGCCGGCGACAAGATACGCTTTGTGCCGGTCTCTATCCCCGATGCTGTAACTATCGAACGGGCCCAGTGTGACTCGATCGCGGATCTTACGCTGATAGAACAGGAGTACGAACCGCATCTGCCCGCCACCCCGGTTCTCAGGACGATCGATGCCGAAGACCATGGCGTACAGGTCGTCTATCGGCCTTCCGGTGACAAGTATCTGCTGGTGGAATACGGTCCGCAGGTACTGGATATCGAGCTGCGTTTTCGGGTTCATGCCCTGCTGATGTGGTTACAGGACCATTTGCCGCCAGGGGTCCTGGAGATGACGCCGGGGATTCGTTCCCTGCAGATCCATTACGAGAGTCAGATTCTGTTCCTGGGGGAACTGCTGGATTTGCTGGAGCAGGGCGAGAAGGCCTTGCAGAAGATGGGCGAACCGGAAGTGCCGGCGCGTATCGTGCATCTGCCATTGAGCTGGGATGATGAGGCCACGCAACTGGCGATCAAAAAATACATGCAATCGGTGCGCAAGGATGCACCCTGGTGTCCGAGCAATATCGAATTCATTCGCCGCATCAACGGGCTGGAGAGCGTCGAACAGGTCAAGCAAATCGTGTTCGATGCGATTTACCTGGTCATGGGGCTGGGGGATGTTTATCTCGGCGCACCGGTGGCGACCCCGCTGGATCCCCGTCAGCGACTGGTGACGACCAAGTACAACCCGGCACGAACCTGGACAGCGGAAAACTCGGTCGGTATTGGCGGTTCCTATTTATGTGTTTACGGGATGGAAGGTCCTGGCGGCTATCAGTTTGTCGGGCGTACGCTGCAGATGTGGAACCGTTATCGCCATACCCGGGAGTTTACCCAACCATGGCTGCTGCGATTTTTCGATCAGATCCGTTTCTATGAAGTCAGTGCCGCGGAGCTGAAGCAAATCCGGCGCGATTTCCCGCGTGGCCGTTATCCGCTGAAGATTGAGGAGACAACGTTCAATCTCAGGGAATACCAGGCCTTCGTCGATCAACATGCCGAAGGTATCGCCGAATTCACCCGGCAACGTCAGCAGGCTTTTGCCAAAGAGCTGCAGCGCTGGAATGAATCGGGACAGATTAACTTCGAATCCGAACAGGATCTTGCCGGCGACATCGGCGAGGAAGAAGCCCTGCCTGCAAACTGTGTGGCAGTCGAGAGTAATGTGGCCGGCAGTGTCTGGGAGGTTCTGGTCAATCAGGGCGATCGGGTCGAAACCGGTCAGACATTGATGATTCTCGAATCGATGAAAATGGAGATCGAGGTGACGGCCCCGCACGCCGGCACGGTCTACGCCATTATCCGTAGTGAAGGCAACCAGGTGAACGCCGGTCAGCCGCTGCTGGTGTTGCAGGAGGATTGAGCATGGATATGACAATTGCCGGTTTGCAAACCGCCTATCGTGAGAAAAAGCTGACGCCCGAACAGGTCATCGAGCATATCTTGATAGCATGCGATAAACATAGAGAATCGAGCATCTGGATCAACCGCTTGAGCCGGGAACAGATCGCTCCCTATCTGGCAAGCCTGGCAGACAAATCGATCGAAGAGTTGCCGCTATACGGCATCCCATTTGCCATCAAGGACAACATCGATCTGGCCGGCATTCCTACCACGGCAGCGTGTGCCGAATTCAGTTACGTGCCCGGCAGGTCGGCATTTGTGGTTGAACAATTGATCCAGGCCGGAGCCATTCCAATTGGCAAGACCAACATGGACCAGTTCGCCACCGGTCTGGTAGGGACCCGTTCTCCCGAGCCATGGGGTCCCTGCAGCAATGCCTTCGATCCCGACTATATTTCCGGCGGCTCCAGTGCCGGTTCCGCCGTGGCTGTGGCGCTGGGACTGGCGAGCTTTTCTCTTGGCACGGATACCGCCGGTTCCGGTCGGGTCCCGGCAGCGTTCAATAATCTGGTCGGATTGAAACCCTCGCGCGGATTGTTGAGCATGAGCGGGGTGGTGCCGGCCTGCCGCAGTCTGGACTGCGTGAGTATCTTTACACTGACCACGGATGATGCCGATGCGGTATTCGAACAGGCTGCGGCCTATGACGCCGATGATGATTATGCCAGGCCAAATCCGTTTGCCAATAACAACCGCCATTATGGTCTGCCGCAGGGCGAATTCATGTTTGCTGTACCGCAGAGTGAACAACTCGAGTTTTTCGGTGATGAGTCGGCGGCAGAACTGTTTGATCAGGCAGTGGAAAAACTCGAGGCTCTGGGTGGTTGCAAACAGACGATCGATTTTACCCCGTTTCTCAAAGCGGCCCGGTTATTGTATGAAGGACCCTGGGTGGCGGAGCGCTATGCGGCCATCGAGGCGATGATGAACGAACAGCCCGAGGCGTTGTTACCGGTAATCAGGACCATTATCGGCGGGGCTGAAGGCAAGACCGCGGTTGAAGCCTTCAAGGCCCGGTATCGCCTGCAACATTATTACAAACAGAGCATGCCTTTGCTGGAGCAGGTCGATTTTCTGCTTACCCCCACGACCGGAACCATCTATACCATCGATGAAGTGCAGGCCGATCCGATCAAACTCAACAGCAACCTGGGTTACTATACCAATTACATGAATCTGCTCGATTGCAGTGCCGTCGCTGTGCCGGTGGGCCTTCTGGAGAACGGCCTGCCCTGGGGGATGACGCTGGTGGCACCGGCCATGAGGGATCGTAAATTGTTGTCCTATGCCAACCGCTGGCAACAGGCGCTAGAGTTACCCCCGGGGGCAATGCAACAGGCTCCGGCGGCCAACACTACGCCGGTCAATCTGGACGAGACGATCCCGGTTGTGGTCTGCGGGGCTCACCTGCGAGGATTGCCTCTCAACTGGCAATTGACCGAACGTAGCGCGATATTGCAGACACAGACACGAACCGCCGCAGCCTATCGCATGCTTGCCCTGCCGGGCGGACCGCCATACCGCCCCGGTCTGATACGCGACGAAGAGTCGGGTCAGGGTATTGATGTGGAAGTCTGGTCAGTACCCAAAGCCGAATTCGGCGGTTTTGTGGCCGGGATTCCGGCGCCACTGGGCATCGGCAAGGTCGAGCTGGAGGACGGTCGCTGGCTACCCGGCTTTATCTGTGAAGGCTATGCCACCGAAGGGGCCACCGACATCACAGAACATGGAAGTTGGCGGCACTATCTGGCAAGTTGTCAATGAACCTGCCGGGCCAGTCTTCGGCTCTAAAAGACAGGTTCGAAGCGGTCAAGACCAATCACGCGCAGTACGGCATCGAGTGAAATAGTCAAAAAGCTCAACCACCAAGACGCCAAGGCACGAAGAATAATTTATTGATTAATCAAAGTCGCGTTAGTTTCTGATTATGTGGCAGTTCTTATAGGGTGTTGCCGAACTGAACACACAGGTCTCCCGGTTATTTTGAGCCAGTATTACAAAAAATAATCTTTCCTGGTGTCTTTGTGTCTTGGTGGTGAGTCTTTATTCTGTTGAGTTGAAGCTCGGCATGTTCTGTTGCATCCACTTGCGGAAGGCCTCGCGTTCGGCGTCATCCGCCATCAGCCACCAGAACTTGAGTCGTTTGACGGCATCTTCGTTAACGGCCTGGTCGGCGTCGGGTAGCACGCCGCTGGTCAGGTTCTGGTTTCGGGTCGGGACCGGAGCGGGAGCCGGTGTTTCGGGAACCACCGGTTGGGTATTGGTGATGCCCGAGGGGTATTCATCCGATGGGGTTGCGGCGATGCGCTTGCCACTGTCCCGTTCCACCAGCGTGGCCTGAAAATCGCTGGCCATGGTGAAGGCCTCGTCTTCCGACTCCGGCTCGTCGTAGCGCAATTCATACACCTGCCCGGCCTTGAAATGGGCCTGAACCTCGGTGGGACGGGATTTGATCAGCATGCCGGCGTCGGGCGAGCCCCAGTAGAGTTCGTACTTGAAGTGCAGGGTATGCTGGCCGGGGGAGAGGTGCAGTTCGTAAAAGCCTTCTTCCCTGGAGGGAGCGCGGATATCGCGGCCGTCGATAGCGAGTGTGGTAATCGGGCCGGGGACCTTGACCAGCGCAATTTCACTCAAGGGTTTCTCGGGGCCATTATAAAACTTGACCGGCCCGGTTGGCGCACAGGCCGTCAGTAACAGGGAGGCCGCCAGGAGCAAAGATAATCGTGTTCGCCAGTTCATGAAGTTCCTCATCGGTTGTATCCAGACAGTGTGAGGCAACGGCTCACACTCCCGGCATACGCTAGCGTCCAATTCTGACAGAATTACGACACTGCAGATAGCTCGGCCCGACAGTTTTGTCTAACCAGATAGGCCGGATCGGCATCAGAAGCGCATGCGCCGGCGGCG
Organism: Thiohalophilus sp.; assembly: GCF_046483665.1. Classification (GTDB taxonomy): domain Bacteria; phylum Pseudomonadota; class Gammaproteobacteria; order UBA6429; family Thiohalophilaceae; genus Thiohalophilus. Next base: position 49,690 of record NZ_JAWOCR010000040.1, read on the forward strand.
TTCACCGCGCACGAGCTGATCATGCTAGAGTAACCGGGTCTGATTCTGGCCACCACAAGACGGAATACGATTTGTCCCTACCTTTTCTGGCGAGCTGGCGCAAGGCACTTGAGGTGTATCGCCAACCTCAGGCGATTGCGATGCTGTTTCTCGGCTTCTCCGCCGGGTTGCCGCTGTTGCTGATTTTTTCGTCACTTTCGCTATGGTTGCGCGAGGCCGGAGTGGAACGCGGCGCGGTGACCTATTTCAGCTGGGCGGCGCTGGCCTACTCGTTCAAGTTCGTCTGGGCGCCGCTGATCGACAAGTTGCCGCTGCCCGGCCTGTATACGCTGCTGGGTCGGCGACGCAGCTGGTTGCTGGTGGCGCAGCTGATGATTATAAGCTCCATCATTCTGATGGGCATGACCGACCCCGTGGACAGTCTGTCGATGATGGCGTTGGCCACGGTTCTGCTTGGTCTGTCGGCGGCTACCCAGGATATCGTTATCGACGCCTATCGTATCGAGTCGGCCGGTGACAGGCTTCAGGCGGCGCTGGCTGCCATGTATATCGCCGGTTACCGGGTGGGCATGCTTGCCTCCGGTGCCGGAGCGTTGTATCTGGCAACCTGGTTTGGTAGCGATGAGACATACAGTTATCAGGCCTGGCGTCTGACCTATCTGTGCATGGCCATGCTGATGCTGGTGGGTCTTATGACGACGCTGCTGATCCGTGAACCGGTCCCTAACCGGCAACGAGAGGCCTATCTGCATAGCAGTTTCGATTACTTCCGATTTGTGGTGCTTTTTATGGCGGTTACCGGCGTCTTTCTTCTGGCTTTTTTGCAACTCGGGGTCGCGGAAACGGTAAAAATCGCGCTACGCGCGAATCTCGGGTTTAACGGAGTACTGGCGGCATTCATCGGCCAGACTGTCCAGATAGCCGTGGCGCTGCTGTTGGCTGTCGCCACAGCCCGGGGACTGGTACTGGTGCGCGCGGTGAATCGCGAGATGGTTCGCTCGACTTATGTGGAACCGGTCGTCGATTTTTTTCGGCGCTACGCCAAGCTGGCATTGTGGATCCTGTTACTGGTCGGGTTTTACCGCATATCGGATATCGTGCTGGGCGTGATCTCAAACGTGTTTTATTTCGACATGGGATATTCCAAGGAAGAGATCGCCTCAATCAACAAGGTACTGGGTTTGCTTATGGCGCTGCTGGGAGGGTTTGTTGGTGGCTTGCTCACAACTCGTTTCGGTATCATGCGTATGTTGCTGAGCGGCGCAATTCTGGCGGCCGGAACCAACCTGCTGTTTATGTTGCTGGCGACCATGGAGCCGAACGTGCCGATGCTGGCGCTGGTGATCGCGGCCGACAATCTGTGTGCCGGGCTGGCCAGCGCGGCGTTTATCGCCTATCTGTCGAGCCTGACCAGTATCTCTTTTACCGCTGTCCAGTATGCGATCTTCAGTTCGCTGATGACCCTGTTCCCAAAGGTACTGGGTGGTTACTCCGGTGGCATGGTGGAACAGTTGGGATATCCCGGTTTCTTCCTGTTCACTGCCCTGCTAGGGGTGCCAGTGATACTGTTAATTCTATACCTGATGCGGCGTGAAGCCACGCGGGTGGATGGCTAGAGCATGGGCGCGGAACTTTCCCTGGTGGCGGCATTTATCGTGGGACTGATGGGTGGCGTGCACTGCGTCGGGATGTGCGGCGGTATTGTCGGCGCGCTCACTTTCGGCCTGCCACAGCCCCAGTCACGCGGCCGGCTGTTCGGCTTTTTGCTGAGCTACAATCTCGGACGCATTGCCAGTTATACCCTGGGTGGCGCACTGCTGGGCGGACTCAGCGCGCTGGCTGATAATCTGCTGGTGATTCACCAGTATCAGACCATCCTGCAGGTGGTCGCCGGCCTGTTCATGCTGGCAATGGGCCTGTATATCGCAGGCTGGTGGACCGGACTGCGTTATCTTGAAAGCGGTGGACGGGTGGTATGGCGCTATATCGAGCCGCTGGGACGGCGCCTGATGCCGGTAACCCGGCCCGGTCAGGCCCTGCTGCTGGGAATGTTGTGGGGCTGGCTGCCCTGCGGGCTGGTCTACAGCGTCCTGATCTGGTCCATTTCGACCGGCAGTGCCGTGGAGGGAGGACTGCTGATGCTGAGTTTTGGTCTGGGCACGCTGCCTAATCTGCTACTAATGGGCATGTTCGCGGCGAGCCTGCAACGTTTTGTGCGCTATCCGCTGGTCCGCTATCTGGCGGGTGCACTGGTCATGGCGTTTGGGTTGACGAACCTGTACCTTGCCTGGCAGCCGCTACCGGCCTGAGCATTTGTCAGTCTGATGATCACCGCCCTGTGATGAGCCAGGTGGCTAATCGGCGTCCCGTTCGAACTATTCGGTGAAAAACTGTTTTTCGAATTCAAATGTATGACTTTGCTGGCTGCCTTCGGGTTTGACACGGACAGCAAAGTTGAGCGTATCGCGATGGGCGACCGGAAAATCACTGATATAGTATATCGCATCACCTTCCCGGATTTCGTGCATTTCCAGACTCTGCTTGTGGCCGGTTAACATACCACTGGTGACTTTGAGTTCGGCGGGAACCGCTTTGCCATCACCTTGATGGATGACGGTAATAGTGATCATTGCCCGGCTGCGGCTGCGCTGGATGTCATATTCCTTTGCTACACCGGGTTCAAGTATATCGGTACTCAGGGTATTGTAATGGACGACATAGTCACCGAAGTGTTTGGCCTGTTCAGCACTGGCCGTTGCCGGGTGAAAACTGCATGCGAGCAGCAGTGATGTGAGTGACCATTTCAGCAAAGCTCCCATTGTGTACCTCCTTATTGTTGAATCGTTTTTCTGTCTCTAACTATAGACGAGAAAACGGGTTGTCACTGTCTTGATAAGCTATTTTCAGCAGTTACAGATTCAGAACGAGGTAATTGTTACGCAAAGGGCGGCTGATATCAGCGATTTTGTAACCGATAAAGCGCCACTTCGCCCATGAGGTTGGGCAGGAGTCTGGCAGTGATGCTGGGCTCGTGATCCCGGTCGACGACGATTCGCTGGACCACCCGTAGATTCATGTCCTGGCACAACTGTTCAAAATCATGAATGGTGCACATATGAATATTCGGTGTGTTGTACCAGGTATCCGGCAATGAAGGTGTAACCGGCATGCGCCCATAGAACAGCTCCATCCGGCAGCGCCAGTGTCCGAAGTTGGGGAAAGTGATGATGGCCTCGGAACCGATGCGCAGCATCTCGTCGATCAGTTTGTCCGGATAGCGTACCGCCTGCAGGGTTTCGCTCATTACAACATAATCGAAGGAGTCGGATTCGATCTCGGAAAGGCCTGCATCCAGGTCGGTCTGTATAACATTTATATTGTTGGCGATGGCCTTGACAATCTTGTTCTGGGCGATTTCCAGGCCATAACCGGTCGCCTGGCGTTGTTCATGCAAATAACGCAACAGGGTCCCGTCGCCGCAACCGAGATCCAGTACGTGGGAACCAGGACGGATCCAGTCGGCGATCATGCGAAGCTCGGAACGTAAAGGCGTCATTGGTCGTTTCCCTGCTCCACCCGGTTCATATAGGTGCGCAAAGCATCCATATAGTCATCGATAGGCATCAAAAAGGCATCATGACCGTGATGAGCGGTGATCTCCGAATAACTGACGTTCTTACGGCCCTTGACCAGCGCCTTGACGATTTCACGCGAGCGCTCCGGTGCGAAGCGCCAGTCGCCGGTAAAGGAAGCAATAAAAAACTCCGCCTTGCTGTCGGACAGTGCAGTGGCCAGGTCATCGCCATAATCCTTGGCCGGGTCAAAATAATCGAGCACCTTGGTCATTAGCAGGTAGGTATTGGCGTCGAACTTCTCGACAAACGATTTACCCTGATAACGCAGGTAGCTTTCCACCTGAAACTCGACATCGAAACCGAAGTTGATATTCCCCTCGCGCAACTCACGGCCAAACTTGGCGCGCATGGACAGATCGGACAAATAGGTAATATGGCCGAGCATGCGCGCAATCATCAATCCGCGACGCGGAATGGTGTTGTAGTCGTAATATCGTCCTTCATGAAAGTCAGGATCGGACATGATGGCCTGGCGGGCAATTTCGTTAAAGCCGATATTCTGGGCCGACAGCTTGGGCGCGCCGGCAATCACAATACTGTGACGCAGACGATTGGGAAAGTCGATGGCCCATTGCAGGGCCTGCATACCGCCCAGACTGCCGCCGGCCACCGCCGCCCATTGCTGAATACCTAGGTGATCGGCCAGCAGGGCCTGGCTGCGGACCCAGTCGCTGACGGTCACAATCGGAAAATCGGGACCATAGGCCTTGCCGGTTTCCGGATTGATGTTCATGGGACCGGTGGTGCCCTTGCAGCCGCCAAGGTTGTTGGGGGCGACTACGAAGAATCGATTGGTATCGATGGGCTTGCCAGGGCCGATGCAGGTGTCCCACCAGCCCGGTTTGCGATCTTCCATGCTGTGATAACCGGCAGCATGGTGATCGCCGCTCAGGGCATGGCAGATTAGAATGGCATTGTTCTTCTGCGCGTTGAGCTGCCCGTAGGTCTCATACACCATTTCAAAGCCCGGCAGCGAACGACCGCAATCGAGATCGATGCGGGCGTCGTAGACCAGCTTTTGCGGGGTGACCAGGCCGACGGAATCGGCGGGGATTGTCTCGGGCATTGGTTAACTGTCGTCGTGACCTGATTGATCAACAAGACAGCAAGTCTAAGTGACAGGTCACCATCGGTGCAAGCGGCGGAACAGGCCCGCTATCAGGCGACCTGAGCGGTGTCCTGCTCCATAAAGGATTCCAGCGGGCGGTTCAGGGTTTCCATTAGCAGGTTGATGTCCGCCAGCTGGACATTCAGCGACTCGGCGGTTTTTTCCAGTTCCTGAATACGGTTTTGCAGGGTATCACGGGATTCGTTGATCTTGCGCAGGCTTTCCAGCCGTTTTTCCATCTGGTTTTTATGTTCTTTGATGCGCACGACCAGCGGGGCCATGGCATTTTTGCCCCAGGCTTCCACATCCTGATGGGCCTGGAAAAGGATATTCCGGGCGTGACTGACCATGGAAATAAAGAACTTTTTCACCACGAAGGCCTGTTCGGTCACGGTCAGTTTGGCACTGTTACGATACCCTTCTGCCTCGTGATACAGCCGGTCCAGCTCGCGTTTGTATTTGCTCATGCTGATCAGCCGGGGTTTGACGTCGGTCAGACCGTGGTCCTTGTTGAACTGGCGGTAGATAGTCTGCAGCAGCATGTTGATCTGATCCGTCTGCTTGCCAGCCGTGTCCATGGTTTCCTGAATAATATCGAAAAACTCTTTCATCGAACCTTTCAGGGTCATGGTGAACTTGCTGCCGGTCATCTCCTTGCGAGTTTTGGACATCAGTTTGTCCAACCGGGTCAGGCTGAGGGTGTTGAGCAGCTCGGCGTGTTTGTCGTTAAAGGTCTTGCGATTGGCCTGAAAGCTTTCCACACTCTTGTGGTAGGTGGATTGTTCCTCGCGGGTCTTTTTCATCAGATGCATGATGACATCTTCGTTCTTGCCGCTGAGGCTTTTTAGTTCGTTCAGTTGTTTGTTGGTATCGGCCAGGCGCGAGGCAATCAGATCACGGGAGTGCTGCGCCATGCCACCGATTTCCCCGACAATGCTCTCGCGCACCAGTTCTTGTTTGCGCGGCAGGATGTCCCTGGCCAGGATCGATTCCAGGGCCAGGATGTTGCTGCGCTGCAGCAGTTCGTCGTCGGTGCGGATCTTGGCCAGCAGCCCTTTTTGCGCCGAGACCGGAAAGACGTTGATGGCCTCGATCTCCAGCATCTTGGCGGCGCTTTTGCACTGCTGGGCAACGCTGTTATCGATTTCTTCATCGCTTTTGAGTTCGTCCCACAGGGTATCGACCTTGTTCAGCACGATAATACGCCCGTGACGGGCGTCGCCGCCCAGCGGTTTGACGTGATGATTCCACATGTGCATGTCGGACTTGGTAACACCGGTATCGGCGGCCAGAACGAAGACAACTGCCTGGGAGTTGGGCAGCATGTTGATGGTCAATTCCGGCTCATTGCCGATGGCATTGAGCCCCGGTGTGTCCAGAATAGTCAGACCTTCCTTGAGCAGTGGATGCGGGAAACTGATCAGACCATGGCGCCACATGGGGATCTCCACCATGTCGGTTTCGGCATGCACGTCCGGGTCGACCAGGCCCAGTTTTTCGGCTACCGGCGCCGGCACGCGCTTGGTGCGGATGACTTCGCGGAACGCCTCGGCCATTTTTTCCGAGGAGTTGGTGTCCAGCTCGATGGTGGTCCAGTTGATGGGGTTTTTCTTGTGTTCCTGGATGCTCATTTCTTCCAGACGGGTCTCAATGGGCAGCAAGCGAATATAGCTCATGTCAGCGCCCGAGTCGTAGAACAGCTCGGTGGGACACATAGTGGTGCGCCCGGCTTCGGAAGGTAACAGGCGCCGATCGTATTCGGAGAAGAATATGGCATTGATCAGCTCGGTCTTGCCGCGGGCGAATTCGGCCACAAAGGCAATAGTCAGCCGGTCGGACTTGAGCGCCTCAAGCAGCTCGAAGATCCGCAGTTCGGTCTCCGGGTTGCTCATGTTATTGGCGTTCAGCCATTGCTGATATTTGTCGATCGCGGTATTGAGATCGCCGCGCCAGCGCCCGTAGGCCTGCATCTGATCGGTGAAACGGTCTGTCGCCATCTTGAATCCGGTTATCAGGTTGCTGTCAGAAAAAAGTCACTTACTGTGCAATATAGCGAGACACATTTCGCGCTCACAATGGACAAATTGTGACCTGTGCCTCACTTTGTCGCCCCCGCCGGGCAAGCTCGTGTCAGGATTTAACGGCCTGGCGAGGAATAAGTTTAACAACTCCCCGTAACTATAGCGAAATCGGGGAAAATGCCGAATTTTGTCCGGTTTGCGCCGAGAGGGATTGGCATCGGCCAGCGCGGCGGACGGAGGAGGGGTCCGCCCTGATTCGACGGTCATGACCGCCCTGTGGAGTGACTTCGTTCGGCGGCATAGCAAACTGATCGGCCACAAACACCTGCTACTTGCAATTGGCCGGGACCTTACATCCGCGTGGCGATAATGCGGATTTTGAAGGGATCGCCGTGAAGGTGCAGTTTCCTGCGACCGCCGCTATAAAAGCCGGGCACGGCAATAGGTATTGTTGAACAGGCTCAGGCTGCAGATACCGTCTTGCAGGGGGGCGATGATCAACAGCATCACCAGCCACAGGGCCACCAGGGCGATCAGCGGGGTCAGGTCCAGCCCGCCCATTGGTGGCAGCAGGCGACGGAAAGGGCGCAGTACGGGCTCGGTGAGCTGGTGTAACAGAGCGGCCACCGGGTTATAGGTGCCCGGGGCGATCCAGCTGAGCACCGCCATGATAATGATGCCGAAGATAAAGACATTGAGCAGCAGCTTGAGCAGCTCGACCACGGCCAGCGCGATGACGCCGGTGATATCCAGCGGCGGGAATTCGGGAAACAGGCTGATCAATCCGATTTCCACCAGTTTGACAATCAGCAGCAAGACCACGGCGGCGAAGTCGATACCGGCATAGCCGGGGATGAAGCGGCGCAGAGGGCGCAGCGGAGCGGAGGTGGCCTTGACCAGAAACTGGGAGATGGGATTGTGAAAATCGGCCCGTACCCATTGCAGCAGCAGGCGCAGCATCACTACGACAGCATACAGCCCGAAAATCGTCTGGATCAGGAAAACTCCGGCGTTACTGACGTAGTTCATGATTACTGTCCCAGTTCGTCAGCCAGCTCGCGGGCCCGGTCGCGGGCGGCCTGCAAGGCCTGTTCAAAGATAGCTTCCAGCTGGCGATCCTGCAGGGCCAGAATTGCCTGTTCGGTGGTGCCGCCGGGCGAGGTGACATTGCGCCGCAGCTGCGCCGGCTCTTCCTCGATCTCCAGCGCCAGTTTGGCGGTTCCGAAGGCAGTCTGCAGGGTCAGCAGCCGGGCTGTCTCCTCGGGCAGGCCGAGTTTGACGCCGGCCTGTTCCATGGCTTCCATGACCAGGAAAAAATAGGCCGGGCCACTGCCGGAGACGGCAGTTACCGCATCCATCTGCGCCTCCTCTTCGACCCAGAGCGTCAGCCCGACGGCGCGCATAATCGACTCGGCCAGCCCTTTTTGCTCGTCGCTGACCTGCGCGTTGGCAAACAGTCCGGTGGCCCCGGACTGAACCAGCGCGGGAGTGTTGGGCATGGCGCGCACGATCGCCTGCTCGCCTCCCAGCCACTGCTGCAGGGAGTCAGTGCGAATTCCCGCAGCGATGGTCAGATAGAGTTTGTTGGGGTCCGTGCCGGGCTGCAGATCGCGGATAACACTTTTGAGAGACTGCGGCTTGACCGCCAGCACGATCACCTCGCAGGCATCGACCACCGCCTGATTGTCATCATGCACCGTGATGCTGTAATCGTCACGCAGCGCCTGACGACGCGCCTCATCCGGTTCGGAGACGTGTAAACTGGAGGGCGGCAGACTACTCTGGCAGAGTCCACCGATAAGGCTGCGGGTCATATTGCCGCCGCCGATAAAACCGATCATTGCGTTTTTCATGGCATCATACGTTAACCGCATGGGCCCGTTTGCTCAAGGTTTTGCTGATACCGGTTTTGCTACTGCGCGTTGTGCCGTGCGGTCATTAAGAGCTCCAGGTGCTAGGGGCTAGGAGCTAGGTCCTAGTAACTAGCCCCTGGCCCCTTATTTGGCGCGAGCGCCAAATATGGCCGTGCCAATGCGCACCAGGGTGCTGCCCTCGGCGATGGCCGCTTCGAGATCGCCTGACATACCCATGGACAGGGTATCCAGCGCAAGCCCTTCAGCATTGAGCTGCGCGAACAGTTCGCGCAGTTGCCGGAAGGGCTGACGTTGCTGTTCGAAACCGCTGCCTGGCGCGGGGATCGTCATCAGCCCGCGCAGTTGCAGGTGAGGCAGGTCGGCGATGGCACGGGCCAGCTTGAGGGCCTCTTCGGGGACGATGCCGGATTTGCTCGCCTCGCCGGAAGTGTTGATCTGCAGGCAGAGATTGAGCGGCGGCAGATAGGGCGGGCGCTGCTCGCTCAGACGTCGGGCGATCTTGAGCCGATCGACACTATGCACCCAGGCAAAATGCCCGGCGATCTCGCGGGTTTTGTTGGACTGGAGGGGGCCGATGTAGTGCCATTCGATGAGTTCGTCGGCCAGTTCGGCGATCTTGGGCAGGGCATCCTGCAGGTAATTCTCGCCAAAACAGGTTTGCCCGGCGGCCAGGGCCGCACGCAGATCCTCGATCGGTCGGGTTTTGCTCACCGCCAGCAATCGAGTCGAGCCGGGGGGACGTTGGGCACGCTGTTCGGCTTGTGTGATTCGTGCCCGAACCTGTTCGAGCCGTTGCGCTATGCTGTTCATCTTGCCTCGCGGGCGGTGCGACGGTAGGTTAGTTGCCTGTCCTGAATTCTGGATCAAGAATTCGGACGGACTACCGATAAACTGAATGTCTGCTATCGATATTGAGCTGTATCATAACAACGATTTGATTAAAGAGTGACTGCCTGATGGACATAACCGAACTGCTGGCCTTTGGCGTGAAAAACGGCGCCTCGGATCTTCACCTGTCCGCCGGACTGCCGCCCATGATTCGCGTCGACGGGGACGTGCGGCGTATCAATATCCCGGCTATGGAACACAAGACCGTGCACTCCCTGGTGTACGACATTATGAACGACAAGCAGCGCAAGGATTTCGAGGAGTTTCTGGAGACGGACTTTTCCTTTGAAATCCAGGGGCTGGCCCGGTTTCGTGTCAACGCGTTCAATCACAATCGTGGTGCGGCGGCGGTGTTCCGGACCATCCCTTCCAAGATTATGACCCTGGAGGAGCTCAACTGCCCCCCGGTGTTCAAGGATGTCTCCGACAACGCGCGCGGCATCGTACTGGTGACCGGCCCGACCGGTTCCGGTAAATCCACGACGCTGGCGGGGATGGTCGATTACAAAAACGAGAACGACTATGGTCATATTCTGACCATCGAAGATCCGATCGAATTCGTGCACGAATCCAAAAAATGCCTGGTCAACCAGCGCGAGGTCCATCGTGATACCCTCGGCTTCAGCGAAGCGCTGCGCTCCGCGTTGCGTGAGGATCCGGACATCATCCTGGTGGGCGAGCTGCGCGATCTGGAAACCATTCGCCTGGCCCTGACCGCTGCGGAAACCGGCCATCTGGTATTCGGCACGCTGCATACAAGTTCAGCGGCCAAGACCATCGACCGTATTATCGACGTATTCCCGGCGGCGGAAAAGGGTATGGTCCGCTCCATGCTCTCCGAGTCGCTGCGAGCAGTTATCGCCCAGACCCTGCTCAAGAAAATCGGCGGTGGCCGGGTGGCGGCCCACGAGATCATGGTTGGCACCTCCGCGATACGTAACCTGATTCGCGAGGACAAGGTGGCACAGATGTACTCTGCTATCCAGACCGGCCAGCAGTATGGTATGCAGACACTCGATCAGAACCTGCAGGATCTGGTCCAGCGTGGTGTGGTCAGCAAGCAGGAGGCGCGCGTCAAGGCCGCCAACAAGGATACATTCGATTAAACTGGTGTTCCGGCACAACCGGAAGACTGACACGAGGTCAGCGTCATGGATTTTGAATCGTTACTGAAACTGATGGTGCATAAAAACGCCTCTGACCTGTTCATTACCGCAGGCGTGGCCCCGAGCATGAAAGTCAACGGCAAGATCATGCCCGTGACCCAGGCGACCCTGACTCCCGGACAGGCCGAGGAACTGGTCATGGGGATCATGAGTGAGGCACAGAAAAAGGAATTCAGAGAGCATAATGAGTGTAATTTCGCTATCTCTGCTTCCGGCATCGGCCGCTTTCGTGTCAGCTCTTTTCGCCAGCGCAATCACGCAGGCATGGTGTTGCGTAAAATCGAGGTCAACATACCGGGCTTCGAGGAACTGAAACTGCCGCCGATTCTGCGCGACATCGCCATGACCAAGCGCGGCCTGGTGATCTTTGTCGGCGGAACCGGCTCCGGTAAATCCAGCTCACTGGCGGCCATGGTCGGCTATCGCAACAAGAACAGTACCGGTCATATCATCACTATCGAGGACCCGATCGAGTTTATCCATCACCACCAGGGGTGCATTGTCACCCAGCGCGAGGTAGGTCTGGATACCGAAAGTTTTGAAGTCGCTCTGAAGAATACCCTGCGTCAGGCGCCGGATGTGATACTGATCGGCGAAATCCGTTCGCGTGAAACCATGGAACACGCCATGGCCTTCGCCGAAACCGGCCATCTGTGTCTGGCTACCCTGCATGCCAATAACGCCAACCAGGCCATGGATCGTATCGTCAACTTCTTCCCGGAAGATCGATTCAATCAGCTCTATCTCGACCTGTCTCTCAATCTCAAGGCGATGATCGCCCAGCAGTTGATCCCGACCCCGGATGGTAACGGCCGCGTGCTGTGCGCCGAGGTCCTGATCAACACTCCATTGATGGCCGATCACATCCGCAAGGGTGAAATCTCCAAGATGAAGGAGTTGATGACCAAATCCGGCCAGGCAGGTATGCAGACCTTCGATCAGGCCCTCTATCATCTATACAAGGAAGGCAGTATCACCTACGAAGATGCCATTAACCACGCCGACTCCGCGAATGAACTGCGCCTGATGATCAAGCTCGGCGAAACCAAGGGCGAGGACATGGAGGCTATGACAGGGGCACTGGAAGGGATCACTATTCAGGAAACCTGAGAATCATTTTTTAATCCATCTGGAAATAAACGCAGAGTAGCAAAGACGTTTATGCCCGTTGTTTGGGTGCAAAGGACGCGGAGAAGTGATTTTGTGAGAGGCGATTGACGTACAGGGATATAACTAATGTCGCGGGAGGCGTGGATGCCGAGTGACTCGTCGGTGACTCTCGCTGTAGCCACCCTTTTATCTAAATGACCGTCCTCCGGGTATCCTGCAATTTTAAAAGCGGGGTATTGTGGAAGGGGATTGAATCAGCGACTCTAGCCATACCCACCTGTTTATCTAAATGTTCGCCCCTTCGGGCTCCCTCGATCTTGAAAGCGGGCTCTCGCGCCTGCGCACTTCGTCATTCCGGCCTTGAGCCGGAATCGAGTCTCTATAATTCGTCATTCCGGCCTTGAGCCGGAATCCAGTCTCTATAAGAGGAACGCCCTGCGGGCGAGCTGAATCTTGAAAGCGCTGACCCGCCAGCGCGCCTCGGGTTCATCTGACGAAGACCATCCCTGGCCTTCGCACTTCGTGCAGCCTACGGCTGCACAAATTCGTTCTCGACGAATTTGTCTTTGTCACGCGACAAAGAAACGAATCAAAAAAAACGCGCCCGCAAGACACCGCCGATATAGCAATTTATCGATTGCTATACTGGTTCCCCTGCGCTTCTCTCTACATTAGTCAATCCATGGACGTCAGTCATCCCTGTGTAGGCTGGCGGGTGCGTGCTCCCGTGTCGCACCCTTCGAGCTTTTTCTCCTTCCATTGCGATGCTCGGCGGCGTCTACCGGAAATAAGATCCTATAGCGATAGAGTGCTTCCCATGCACCTTCAACCACTTCAATGTGCTCCTGGAGGCTCAAAGCATCAGAATTATTGAAAAAAGCCCGCTTATTAGGAAAGATTGGCATAAGGGCATATCTTTTTTCTGCTGGATATCATAAAGAGAAAGACAGAGGCGGACTCATTGACACAGTTAATAGTAAGGGTGAAGTATGGATGAGACTGAATATGCAGGATTCTGGATACGAGTTGGGGCAGCGCTCATTGATTCGCTGCTGGTTATGATTATTATTGTGCCAGTTATCAATGCAGTGTATGGACCTGGCTACTGGATGAGCGAGAAGCTGGTGCACGGGGGCTGGGATGTATTATTGAATTATGTTTTCCCTGCGATAGCGGTAATTGTTTTCTGGGTCTGCAAGTCTGCGACACCGGGAAAGATGGCGCTGAAGTTGACGATTGTAGATGCCGCTACCGGCGGGAAACCGTCGACCGGGCAGTTTATCGGTCGCTATCTGAGCTATTATGTTTCAACCATTCCCTTGTTTCTGGGTTTGCTCTGGATAGGGCTCGATCGGCGCAAGCAGGGCTGGCATGACAAGCTGGCGGGAACTGTTGTAATCCGGGACAATAGAAAAGAGCCGGAAATATTTGATAGTCAATGATTTTTAAAAAGGCTGTACCGGTAAAAGTATGCGCGCTCAGGAACGGAAAGCACTGTGCTGCGAAATAAGTCTGTCGTTATGAGTACGAGATATTGCAAGGCCATGAGTTAACGATGATTCGCGATACCAGTCTTTGTTTTCTTGGATATTCCTTTGTTAACGGCACTGGAGACGAGGAGTCGCTCGGTTGGGCCGGACGTGCTTGTGCTGCCGCACACAGTCGAGGCGCGCCGATCATCTGCTATACTCCTGGAGTACGTCGGAATATCAGCAAGGATATTATGCAGCGCTGGGAGGTCGAATGTTTTATCCGCCTGCCTGAGGCTTGCGATGGTCGGAGTGTGCTTTCCTGCGGTGTAAATGATACCGTGATTGAAAACGGCAAACTGCGTGTTCCTTTCGATAAACCGTGCAAGAATGTTTACGAGTTCCTTCATGGCGACAGTAAGTGCAGGCTGTTAATGATGGGCCCGCCATCCTTCTATGACAATGAGAAAAACCAGAGAATCGAGGCCCTGGAGTAATCTTTTTCTCGGCAGGCCGAGGTCCCGGGTGTCCCCTATATCAGGCTCTTCGCGCCGCTTGTTAACGATGCTCTGTACAGGAACTAGATTATTGGCAATGATGATGCACACCCAAAAAGCGCTGGATATGCAAAGTTGGCACTGCATTCTGGGGGCAGAGACGAAATTAATGGTAAGTGTTCTCTGGCTATGAGTCGGGTGTCGGTGAATGATTAGCCGATGGATTGTTGGTGTGATGCTGTTATTCGGTGTGCTATTGTTCATGCTGCCGAAGTCAGATGATGAAACACTTTCCAGGATTGCCTCGGCTTCGATGCTCAAATGCACCCGGGATTTTCGTGAACAGGTGGCACGGCAGGTTATCAGGCAGGACGAGGTCGATGTAAAGTTCAACAATAAATGCCCGGATCTGATCGGCTCGCTCGAGGTTAACGAGCATGGCGAAATGGTGATTGGCGGTGAATTATACTCGATCAGAATGATCTTAATCCCCGTGGTTGAAAATGATAAAATACGCTGGAGTTGCTCTGGGGAACCTGCCGCGGCAGTGACGAAACTATGTAACAGATAATTGCTAAGATATTTATCAGGAGATGATTATGGCAAAGGGTTATACTTCGACAGGTAAGATTCTGGGGCTGGCGCTGATCGTGGTTGGTATCGGGTTGGCGATCTGGGGTTATCAGTTATCCCAGTCGGTCGGTTCACAAATTACCGAGGCGCTGACCGGGGCAGAACGTGACAGGGTGATGATGTTTTATATCGGTGGCGTGGCCAGTTTTGTGGTGGGCATTTATCTGGCCATCAAAAAATAAACACGAAGTTAACTCGTTATCAGAGGCTGTGTTTTTGCTTTTGACGTTCATGGAAACCTGGCAGGAAAGGAACAGCTGAAAACGATATTACGCTGAACCAGCCGTATAGATTACTGAATCCTGGCTCAATACTGCTTGCTTGATTAAAAATAACGATATTTTCCTCATTATTTAGATATTAATTACACATTCTTTTGCCCGGCGAAGCGAATGAAAATCATCTTCATATAACCAATCGAATAAAGATGAGATAAAACAGCTTTTTGAGGATGTGTTTACCGAATCAGAGGGGTCGGACGAGGGGAAGCTTGTTTCCAAGAATGGGGCCGGTGACAATTGCTAATACAAATGATTCTCGTTTTTTACCGATCCAATTTACGCGAGAAACCGGCGCTCTTTAGTTCATCCGTTAAGTATCTAACAGTTGATTCAACTATGCCAGGGAGGCCAGAGCTATGGAGAAGATTATGACTAAGTCGGCCCAGCGTAAGTCCCTATTAAGATCCACAGTCTGTTTTCCGGTCACGCCGGACTTCATGAGAGTTCGGTATATGTCATTGTGTGCAATATTGATATTTACGAGTCTTCCCACCATCGGCTTGGCCAGATCACCAAGCCCGGCTATTCACGTGGAAATTCCGAACATAAAAAACAGTACTGGTAATATAGCTTGTGGAATCTTCAAATCACCAGACGGTTTCCCCGATAAATTTTTGGGTTCGGCCAGGGCAATTATAATAAAGAAAATTCAGGCGAAAAAAGCGCAATGTGACTTTTCGGATATCTCGCCTGGAACTTATGCGATCGCTGTCATTCATGATGAAAACATGGACGGTGAGCTCGACACCAATTGGTTTGGTTTCCCTACGGAAGGCTATGGCTTTTCAAATACAACGATTGACGAATTCGGCGCACCTGCGTTTTCTGCCGCCAGCTTTCAATACGATGGGAAAAACATAGATCTGACGATCAGGTTGGATTACTGAGCGACCTTTGTATGGATGGTGAGGGGTATTAAAATTCAGCATACCCAATGAGCTTGGGATCCGGTTTTGCCTTTTGCCTGTCAGGGTTCCGTGGCGTGGGATTGATAAGGCGGGTAAAAGGGGCTGAATACTTGTAGTCTGAAGACCATGCTGATTTCAAGTATTCTTGCCCTTTGATTGACCCTGATACCTTTTAGGTAGGAGTTACTCGGTGAAAGGAATCAGCGAAAGCTCGACGCGACGGTTCAGGCTGCGACCTTCTGCTGTTGAATTATCGGCGATAGGATGACGTTCCCCAAAGCCAACGACTTCAAAGCGGGCCGGGTTTATGTTGCGTGATTTCAGGTAGGCTGCCACAGAACGGGCGCGTTTTTCGGACAGGGTCTGATTATAGGACTCTGAACCTCGCGAGTCGGTATAACCGGCGACGACGATGATCGTCTTCTCGTATTCTTCGAGTACCAATGCTACCGAATCAAGCACTGAATAAAAATCAGCTCGCAGATCGCTGCCGTCTGTCGGGAAGGTGATGTTACCTGGCATAATAAGGTTGATATTGTCACCGTCACGCTGGACACTGACTCCGGTACCGCGCAATTGCTTGCGTAACTTGGCCTCCTGGGCGTCCATGTAATAGCCAACCCCGCCACCCACAATGGCGCCAATACCCGCATCGCGTAGCATGCGTTTTTTGCGCTCGCTGCTTGATTTGTCCTTGTTGGCAAGATAAGAGAGAACCAGTGCTGAGCCCGCGCCTATGCCTGCGCCCTTGGCGGTATTGCTTGTCTTCTCTTCGCCAGTATAGGGATCAAAAGTCGTACACCCGGTTACTGCCAGTGCTGCAGACAGACCAACAGCTAAAATCCACTTTTTCATATTTTCGACTCCTGCTTGATAAATACAATAAATAATCAGAATATAAGGGTACAGTGCCCCGGAAAATCATCCAGCCACGCACTGCCATAATCGGGCATTAATAAAGTGCTTATACGATAAGGTCCCCAAAAATATTGATCAAGGTTAAAGTTGTATTGAGAGTCAGTAAGGCCGGGCGGTAATATACAATAATGATTTGCTCTGCTTGTGTTATAGACCGGCCGGTCAAACGTCAAACGTCAAATATCGATTATGAACGGGAGAAAAAGATGGACATAACAGGATTGATTGTTTTTTTACTGATCGGCGCACTCGCGGGCTGGATCGCCGGCAAGGTCATCACGGGGCGGGGCTTTGGCGTGCTGGGGAACATTGTTATCGGAATTGTTGGTGCGGTGCTCGGTGGTGTCATGTTCCGGGTCATCGGCCTGACGGCAACCGGACTAATCGGTGAAATTATTACCGCGACGGTCGGGGCAATCGTTCTTCTCTATATTGTGTTGCTGTTCAAAAAAGTCTGAATCATGTCCACGTTGTCTCTGCGTCGCCAGTTTGCCGGTTTGATTATCTGGTTGTTTGTGACTTTTATCGCCGCCGGGCTGGGCGCCTGGGCCTCGGTTGAGGCCGGTTTGTTCTATCAACAACTCGAACGTCCGTCCTGGGCGCCGCCCGGGTCGGTGTTCTCGCCGGTGTGGACGACCCTGTTTGTCCTGATGGCTGTCGCCGCCTGGCGGGTGTGGCGGGTTAATGGCTTTGCCGGCGTGCGCCCCGCGCTGTCGCTGTATCTCGTCCAGCTGGTGTTTAACGTGCTGTGGAGCTGGCTGTTTTTCGGCTGGCATCTGGGTGGCTGGGCATTTGCCGATGTGATTCTGCTATGGGGTCTGATCCTTGCCACGGTGATCGTCTTCTGGCGCATCCAGCGCCTGGCCGGGCTTTTGCTCATGCCTTATCTGCTGTGGGTCAGCTTTGCTGTGGCGCTGAATTACGCGGTCTGGCAACTCAACCCCGGGTTATTGTGAAATCCGCTTTTTCTTCCCGCTGTTAAAGCAATTCGTAGCCATTTGGCGTTTGCTATTGTGCCAGGGCAAAAATGATTTTTCTTTGCACGTCTTTGATTTGACTCTATTTTGAACAAGCTCGATAGTACGGAAATTATGTCCGCAAGATGCTATATCGGGCCTGCGGTGGTGACCAGGTCAGGGCAGGCCGAAATGACGAAATAGTTTTTACTTTGCGTTCTTTGCGCCTTTGCGATCTCTGCGTTTATTTCCAGTGACCTGGAAAAGAGAGGCCTGAGACAGGGCTTACGGTTTTAAAAGACGGTGTAGGCGTCGAATACCGGGCCGTCGACACAGACGCGCTTCATCGCCGGGCCAGTATCGGTGTTGACCTGCACCACGCAGCCGGCACAGCCGCCGACCGCGCAGGCCATGAACTCTTCCAGCGAGACCTGGCAGGGCAGGTCGTATTCCCTGGCAAGACTGGCAACGGCTTCCAGCATGGGATGCGGACCGCAGCTGAAGATTTCCACTTCACGGCGTTCTTTCTCTGACAGAGCATCGAGCCAGTGGCGGGCGAGATCGGTGACGTAACCGCCATGGCAGCCGGGATAACCCTGCGTGCTGGTCAGGCGCGAGGGGATGTTCCATTGTTCGATCAGTGGCATGCTCGCAATCACCCCCTCGGGCATGCCGGGGACGATGAATTCGGACGGCTGGCTCTGAAACGGAAACGGCACTTCGGAGCCCAGGATCATGAACGGCTGATAATCATCGTCGTGGCGCAGGACATCGGCGCAGAAGATCATCGGCGGCATGCCGACCCCGCCGCCAATCAGCAAGGGGCGCTTTTTATGGGCATGAAACCCGAACGGTTTGCCGATAGGGCCCATCAGGTTCAGGGTATCGCCGATCTTGTTTTGCGCCAAAAGCGCGGTGCCTTCGCCGAACACCTTGTAGAGCAGATCCACGTAGCCCTTTTGCGCATCGACCCGCATGATCGAAATAGGCCGGCGCATGGGACGCTGGGCGTTAACGGTCAGGTGCACGAAGCTGCCGGGCAGGGCGCGGGCGGCGATCTGCGGCGCCTGCAGGCGCAGGGTGTATTGATCGCCGGCATGGGCGTCGTGCGCTAGAATCTCGGCCTGTTCGACAAAAATGGTATCGCGATGGGCGTTGGAGGCGTTCACTGGTTCACCTGATAAACGGGTTGACCCCCCAGCAGGGTATGACTGACCCGGCCCTGCATTTCCCAGCCGAGAAACGGGGTGTTTTTACCGCAGCTGGCGAGTGTATTGTAGTCCACGGTCCAGCGCTCCTGTGGATCGAAGATGCAGATATCGGCACGATCACCGATCCCGAGCCGCCCGCCGTCGATACCCAGGATCGCGGCCGGCTCACTGGTGATGCGGGCGATGGTATCAGACAGGGTCATGAGCTTTTCGTCGGCCAGACGCAGAGTCAGCGGCAACAGGGTCTCCAGTGCCGAGATACCCGGTTCGGTTTCGCAAAACGGCGCCAGCTTGGCGTCGGCGTCGTGCGGCTGATGGGCCGAGCTGATAGCGTTAATGATGCCACTGCCCAGTCCGGCGCGCAGGCCGTCTCTATCCCGCTGGGTACGCAACGGCGGAATGACATGGCAGGCGCTGTTGAAATCGCCAATGTCCATCTCGGTGAGATAGAGCTGATGGGCCGCCACATCAATGGAGACCGGCAGGTCGTCGTGTCGGGCACGGGCGATCTTCTGGATCGACTGGGCACAGCTTAAATGCATGAAGTGAGCGCGTACCCCGGTCTGCTCGATCAGCATCAGATCCCGGGCCACAGCGACCGTCTCGGCCGATTCGGGGACACCGGGCAGGCCCAGGCGGGTGCTGATGGCACCTTCATGGGCGCAGCCATTGTTGCTCAACCACGGGTCGTTGGCGTAGATAAAGACAGTGAGATTGTAATTGGCGGCATATTCGAGTGCGCGACGATAGACCAGGGTATTGTTCACCGGGTTCAGAGCGTTGCTCACGGCGATGCAGCCGCCTTCGCGAATCAGCTCTTCCATTTCGCTCAGGTGTTCGCCCTGCAACTGCACGGTCAGGGCGCCCAGAGTCACTACCCGGGCAAAGCCGGCCTGGCGGGCGCGGTGATGGATCAGCTCGGCCACAGCCGGGTTGTCGATGATGGGATCGGTGTCCGGCTGCACGCACAAGGTGGTGATGCCGCCGGCGGCCGCCGCGCGGGTCTCGCTGGCGATGGTGGCCTTGTGTTCCTGGCCCGGTTCGCGCAGGCGGGTGTTGAGATCTACCAGCCCGGGAATGACGATCTGGTCCGTGGCATCAATGACCTGATCGGTACCGAAGCCGTCGGGACTCTGGTCGATGGCCACCACCTGGCCATCGGCCAGGTAGAGATCGTGTCGGCCATCGATGCCGTTGGCCGGGTCGATGAGGCGGCCGCCTTTGATATGAATGCGCATCAGGCTTCCCCCTCCTCGGCGGACGGTTTGCGTCCCAGTACCACCGACATGATGGCCATGCGCACCGCGATACCGTTGCTGACCTGTTCCAGAATAACGGATTGCGGTCCATCGGCGACGCTGGATTCGATCTCCACGCCGCGATTGATGGGACCGGGATGCATGACAATGGCGTCGGGTTTGGCCAGCGCCAGTTTTTCCTGGGTCAGGCCGTAGGTCTTAAAGTATTCCAGTTCACTGGGCAGCAGCGCACCGTCCATGCGTTCCCGCTGGAGGCGCAGCATAATTACCACGTCCACGTCTTTGATGCCTTCACGCAAATCGTGATAGACGTGCACGCCCATCTGCTCCAGGTAGGGCGGGATGAGGGTGCGCGGGCCGATGGCGCGGATTTCGGGCACGCCCAGAACATTCAGCGCATGGATTTGCGAGCGCGCCACCCGTGAATGCATCAGATCGCCGACGATAGCGACTCGCAGGGCGGTGAAATCGGGCTTGTGCTTGCGAATGGTAAACACATCCAGCATCGCCTGGGTCGGGTGCGCATGGCGCCCGTCGCCGGCGTTGATAATACTGATATGCGGTGCCACGTGCTGGGCGATGAAATGCGCCGCGCCGCTCTGTTCGTGGCGCACCACGAACATGTCGCAGTGCATTGATTCGAGGTTGCGCAGCATGTCGAGCAGGCTTTCGCCCTTGCTGGTGGACGAAGTGCTGATGTTGATGTTGAGTACGTCGGCCGAGAGGCGCTTGGCGGCCAGTTCGAAGGTGGTGCGGGTACGGGTACTGGATTCGAAGAACAGGTTGACGATGGTCTTGCCGCGCAACAACGGGACTTTTTTGACCGGCTGGTTGCCGACGGTCACGAAGTTTTCGGCGGTATCGAGGATCTGGGTGAGGGTGTCGCGCTTGTGCCCTTCAATGGTCAGAAAATGGCGCAGCTGGCCCTGACTGTCGCATTGAATTTCCTGCCGCTTCATTTGCTCTCCTGTATTAACAGCTCCAGAGGATCCGGCCCGGTCAGTTTGACGTGCTGATGCGTCTCAAGACCCGGTCGTTCACCGGCCACGTCGGCGCAGATGGGCAGTTCACGGCCGCTGCGTTCCACCAGACAGGCCAGAATGATCGAGGCCGGCCGACCATAGTCGAAGATTTCGTTCATCGCGGCGCGGATAGTGCGCCCGGTGTGCAGCACGTCGTCGATCAGGATGATGTGCCGGTCATCGACCGAAAACGGCAGATTGGACGGTTCTACCTGCGGATGCAGACCGATGCGGGTGAAATCGTCGCGGTAGAAGGTGATGTTGAGCGTGCCCAGCGGCTGCTCGGGTTTGAGTTGCTGATGAATCTGCTCGGCGATCCAGGCGCCACCGGTATGGATGCCGATAATGGCAGGATCGGTGATATGCCGTGAGTTGAGCAGGGATTGCAGATCGCTGGCCATCTGGCTCAGCAGGGTCTGGACGTCACGGCGTTCGCTCATGTTGTTCCGGGGTCAGTTGCTGGTCGAACCAGCTTTGCAGTATCAGTTGCGCGGCCACCTGATCGATATTTTCGGGATCATTGCGGCCGCCTCCGTTGTGCGAGCGAGCTTCGAGCAGTTGTTCCGCCTCGTAAGAGGTCAGGCGCTCGTCGACCATCTCGACGGGCAGATTGTAACGCCCTTTGAGCTGATTACCAAAGCGTCTTGCACGACGGGTCATTTCCTGCTCTTCCCCTTCCAGGGTGAGGGGCAGGCCGACAACCAGCAAATCGGGCTGCCATTCGGTAATTAATCGGGTAATCGCGTCCCAGTCGGGTTTGTCGGTCTTGCGACTGAGGGTGATGAGCGAGGCGACACTGCGGGTTACTTCCTGGCCGATGGCCACGCCAATACGCCGCAGACCGTAATCAAACCCCAGCACGGTTCGGGGTCGGTCCAGGGGCTGGCTCACGCGTGGCCCACGTCCGTTGACAGGGTGGCGATGTCCACACCGAGTCCCGCCGCGGCGGCGTTCCAGCGTTTTTCCACCGGGTAATCGAAAATGATGCGGCTGTCGGCCGGGCCATTCAGCCAGCTGTTGCTCGCCAGCTCCTCTTCCAGCTGCCCTTCATCCCAGCCGGCATAGCCCAGGGCGATGAGAAACTGTTCGGGCCCCACACCGCCGGCGATAGCGTCGATGATGTCCTGGGACATGGTCAGCCCCACCTCGGGGGTGACCTCCAGGGTGCTGTCCCATTCGCCCAGCGGTGTGTGCAGCACAAAGCCGCGCTCCAGCTGGACCGGGCCGCCCTGATAGATCGGCGTGTCGGCCAGTTCCGGTTCGGTCACTTCGATGTCGAGCTGCTCGGCCAGATCGGTGAGGGTCAGGTCGGTGGGCCGGTTGATGATAATGCCCAGCGCGCCCTGCGGGTTGTGCTCGCACAGATAGGTGACCGTGTGTTCAAAGTTGGGATCCGCCAGGGTCGGCATGGCGATGAGAAAGTGGTTACTCAGTTGGGCGATGTAACTCATAAGTTAAGTATCAGTCAGTGTTGTTGCACAGGCAAGTCATGGCTGGCGCCTTAGCCCCAGATTTGATCCGCTTTTAAACTGCCAGATACGGGGAATATGCAATATGTCGGTATCTTCCAGAATTTTCTCGGTCAATGGCGGGAACGGTGCCGCCAGCCGAACGATATTTTGCGCCGCTTCATCCAGCACCCTGTGGCCGGAGGAGCGCAGTACCCGTACCGACTTGAGTGAACCGTCCGGGTTGATCGCCACATCCAGTAACAGATCACCGGTGACATTATTGCGTACCGCCTCTTCAGGGTAGTTGAGATTACCAATGCGCTCGACCTTGGCGCGCCAGGCATCGAGATAGGCGGCAAAGCGGTGTTCGCGGGCCTTGGCACCGCGCACGTAGGTCTCGCGCGGGGTGATTTGATAGGCCTTTTTCATTTCGTCGATCTCGGCGCTGAGCCGGGCGATTTGCTGGCTACGCTCATAGAGCTGGGCGGCGGTGACCTCCTCGGGGATCGGCGGCTCCTTTTGCGGCTGACGTTCGCTGGCGATCTTTTCCGGCGCGCGATTGGCGCTCATGACTTCCTGGGGGGTGTCCTGTTGCTCGCGCGGCGGGGGCGCCAGCGCCTGGCGGCTGTCGGGGGCCAGGCCGGATTCCTCGGTGGGGAGGGGATTGGAAATCGGGCTGCTGTCGCGGACTTTCTCCTGCACATTGCCGCCGCCTTCCTGGCTGGCCTGGGCCAGGTATTCGGCATCCTCCGGCTCGTCCTCGGATTCATTATGCACCAGGGTGATTTCCATGGTGGTAATGGCGTCGTTGCTGGCGAGATCGCTGAGATTGAAGCCGACACCGAGAATCACGATGGCGTGCACCGCCAGCGCTATAAACAGCGTCATGCCAAGCCGGTCGGCGGCGCCTGCCGATAAGGATTTGTCGAGATTTACGTCAGCCATGCAGATGTTTTACCACTTTGTGCGTGATTATACCGTTGACCAGTCCCAGCAACACGGCAAAGCTCAACAAAACCGGAAACAGTTTCCAGATTCCCGCGTGAGGGATAAACCATACCCAGGCCAGCACAAATTGTCCGGTGATGTGCGCCAGGGCCGCCGCAACGCTATAACCGAGGGGGCCAAAACCGCGGCCAGGCAGGCGGGTCATGGGCCAGAGGATTAGCAGGCTGGCCAGGGCGCCAGACAATGACAGCATGAAGGTGGGTGATAAAAATGTCCCCAGCAACAGACTTCCCACCAGTACCCGCAGCAGGCTGACCCAGGCGGCCGTCGACCAGCCATACAGGCATAGCACGCAGATGGTAATAATATTGGCAAAGCCCGGCTTGAGTCCGGGCATCAGACTGGGTAGCAGCGCCTCCAGAATATGGATCGATACCGCCGCCGCCGCCAGCCAGGCGATGCGTTGATCTTCGACAGTGGTTTCAAGCTGGAGTTTCAATCCGTTGGCCGCAAGTTTTGCAAGATGGATGACAGGAGATCATATCGTAGAGAGCAAAGCTATGATAACTCTCGTGGCGGTGCAAAGATGCAAAGACAATTTTGAATTTTTAATGCTGGATTTTGAATTAACAGCTAACCGTGCAATAGGCTTGATAAATTTGCTTGATGTTCCCGCATTCCTGGCAGAAAATTCAAAACTTAAAATTCAGCATTCAAAATTGCTTTTCGGGTCTCTGCGTTGAAGATTCTGTATGTCAAAAGGTCAGCGCGTCGAAGCGGCTTTCGCCACCGTGGATCTGGATGTGGATGCCGTTGGGCAGGCAGGCGATGACGTCGCCGGATTGTTGCTGCCAGCCAGCATGCACGCAGAACTGGCTATTGCAGGGAGAAGACCGGAAGCGCGCGCGGCCGTGGTCGATTTCGATCACACTGTCGCCGAGTTCGCCGGAGACCTGCACGCTCACGTGCTGGTGCAGATCGTATTGTTTATACAGTATGTTGCCCTGATAGATTTCCATATGGGTGCCAGCCGTGGAAGGTTGCCAGGCGAAGTAGAAGCTGCCGGCAACAATAAGCAGGACTATCCCCAGCAGCAGCCTGTCGGCGACAGTCATGGTAATTTCTGGATGACGACATCGGCTTGCGGATCGGACAGTTCGATCCGTTCGGCCATGGCCGGTGTGAGATGCACCACACCCTGTTTGTCGATCAACATTACCTGTTCGATGCTCATGTTGCGGGCAATTTGGGGCCACTTTTCCGGCCCGGCGATGAACAGCGCGGTAGAGGCGGCATCGGCCGTGGCGCCATCGTGATGAATCACGGTCACGGAGGTGGTCTGATCGGCCGGGTAGCCGGTACGCGGATCGAGAATATGGTGGTAACGCTTGCCGCCATATTCAAAATAGCGTTCGTAGTCGCCCGAGGTGAACACGGCCTCGTTGTGACGCACATCCAGCCGGGCGATGACGCATTCGGCCTGGTTTTCATCATCGCACTTTTTGCGCGGATGACGCACACCGATGCGCCAGGGGCGATCGCCGTGGCGACCGATGGCCATGAGATCGCCGCCGGCGTTGACCATGGCATTTGCAATTCCCACTGACTGCAGATACTCGATGGAACGTTGCACAGCCTCGCCCTTGGCGATCGCGCCCATATCCAGGCGTACGGCGGGATTGTCGTTGCTGATGCGCACATTATCCACCTGGATATCGCTCAGCTGCGGATTCTGCGCCAGCAATTCGTCGATATCTTCCTGAGCGGGTGGAAAGTTGGCGAACAGATCGTCCTGGTGAAAGCCCCAGAGTCCGATCAGCTTGCCCAACGCCGGGTTGAACAGGCCATCACTCTGTTTAGCCAGCTTGCGGGATTTTTCGAGTAACGGCATGACCGAGATATTGCCGGTGAATTCGCCGGTCACCCCCAGCAACTGGTTCATCCTTCCCATAGGGCCGGGGCGCCAGGGATGCCAGGCTTCGTGCATAAAGCTCAGATCCTCGGACACAGCACTGATGGCCTGATTGGCTTTTTCTTCCTCGACATCCCACAGGGTAATGGTCACCAGGGTGCCGAACACCATCATGGTGGTTTTGTGTTCCTGCGGTTCGCTCTGGCATCCGCCCAGCAGAATGAAAAAGAAAAGCGGGATTAATAAGACGGTACGACGTGGCATTCGCATGACTATCGGTTTAAATGTTGTTCGATGTTTTGCATTAACTGATCGGCAATATTCAGCTGGTATTGCTCATCCAGTTCGCGAATACAGGTTGGAGAGGTGACGTTGATTTCAGTCAGATAATCGCCGATTACATCCAGCCCGACGAAGATCAATCCCTTTTCGCGCAATACCGGTGCCACCTGTGCGCAGATACGGTAATCGTTGTCATTAAGAGGTACACCCATGCCGCGTCCGCCCACCGCCAGGTTGGCGCGGGTCTCGCCTTTGGCCGGGATACGCGCCAGGGCATAGGGGATCGGCTCGCCGTCGATCAGCAGGATGCGCTTGTCCCCCTCGCTGATCTCGGGAATAAAGCGCTGCGCCATGATCAAACGATGGCCGTGGCGGGTCATGGTCTCCAGAATGACGCCGGTATTGAGCCCCTCCTGTTGCAGACGATACACCGAACTGCCGCCCATACTGTCGAGCGGTTTGACAATAATATCCCCGTGCTTGTTCAAAAACTCGCGCAGTTGCGCCGGTTGACTGCTGACCAGGGTCGGCGGCATGCAGTCGGCAAACCAGGCGGTGAAGAGTTTTTCATTGGCGTCGCGCAGGCTTTGCGGTTTGTTGACCACCAGGGTCCCCCGGGTCTCTGCCAGTTCGAGCAGGTGGGTGGCATACAGAAAATCGAGATCGAACGGCGGATCCTTGCGCATCAGGATGACATCCAGCTCATCCAGCGCCAGTGCCTGTTCGCGGCCCAGTGCGTACCAGTTATCGGAGTCGGCCTTAACGGTCAGAGGCCGGCTGCGGGCGCCGGGACGTTTGCCGTCGAGATAGAGATCGGGCTGCTCCATATAGTGCAGCTGCCAGCCTCGTTGGCTGGCGGCCAGCAACATGGCCAGCGTGGAGTCTTTTTTGTAGTTGATGGCCTCAATGGGGTCCATCACAACACCGAGCTTGACGGTCATGGTATCAGGGATGCTCGGCGTATTCGCGGGCGGCGGCCAGCAGGGCCAGGCGGGCGATCACCCCGTAGGCATAGAAGCGATTGGGATCGGCGTCCGGTGCTTTGTTTTCGTCCGGGGCATTACAGGTTTCGGCGAAGGCGAGCGGTTCGAAATGCATGCCGGGGGCGTTGAGGTTCTCGTTGGCGCCCCGTTCCTTGTGTACCCGATAGAAGCCGCCGACCACAAAGTGATCCAGCATATAGACCACCGGTTCGGCGACCGCCTGTTGATCGCCCCAGGTCTCAAAGGTATAGACCCCTTCCTGCATAATCACCTGGGTCACCGCCTGTCCGCCCTTGCTCTTGGACATTTTAGTGCGCTGTTTGCGATTGAGCTCCAGCGCCTCTTCGGCCGATTGGACGGCCATGATGCCCATGCCGTAGGTACCGGCGTCGGCCTTGATAATGACGTAGGGCGGTTTGTCGATGTTGTATTCATCGTATTTGTCCTGAATGTCGGCCAGCAGCCGTGTGACATTCTTGTGCAGACATTCCTCGCCTTCGCGTTTCATGAAGTTGATCTCGCCACAGTTGCGAAACAGCGGGTCGATCAGCCAGGGATCGATCTCGGCCATCGTGGCAAATTCGCGGGCGACCGAGCGATAGTGGGCAAAGTGTTCGGACTTGAGGCGATCAGCCCAGCCCAGATTGAGCGGCGGGATCACTTTTTGTTCCAGCCCTTCGAGCAGAACCGGTCGGCCGCCAGAGAGATCATTATTGAGCAGGGCGACACACGGGTCGAAATCCCCGATTTTCAGCCGGGCGTCGTCGCGCTCGGGTTTTTCCAGCAGAACCCGGCGTCCGGAAGGCAACTCGATGGTTTGTGGCAGTTCCAGATCCGCCATGAGGCTGGCGACGCGAACTTCGAACCCGCCCTTGCGCAGGATATCCATCAGCGTCGCGACACTTTCCATATAATAGGTATTGCGGCTGTGGCTTTCGGGAATCAGCAGGATCTTGGCCGCATCAGGACAGACCCGTTCCACGGCTGCCTGGGCTGCCTGAATACACAGCGGCATGAACGCGTCATTGAGATTGTTGAAGCCGGCGGGAAACAGATTGGTATCGACCGGCGCCAGCTTGAAACCGGCGTTGCGCAGATCCACCGAGGCGTAAAACGGTGCCGGGGTCTTGAGCCACTCACTGCGAAACCAGGCTTCGATGTGTGCCTGGTGGGTCAACAGATGGGACTCTATGTCGTACAGCGGACCCGACAGGGCCGTAGTTAGATGGGGAACGGCATGCAGATGCTCAACACTCATGGATTTTCTCGCTGGCTTTTCACTACCTGAATATAGTGAAATACTACCCCAAGTTGGCGCTGGGCGCAGGCCCCACCGTCCCTGATTCACCAATAACAAAATAAAGTATCGAAAGAACCTGCCGTTATATGCTGGAGCATGTCCCGTGGGACACCATTGTCCTGAATCGGTGAGCCGGATAACCGTTATACGCAGACAAAATTATTGAGAAAATATACGGACTTATGGATTGTTTCTCAAATCTGTGTTAAATAACTGAAACACTGGGCTATACTCGGTTTATGAGAATGAGAATAATTTTCAATTTGGTCCAGCCATTCAACGCAGGTGGGTACAGGTGTTGGCAGAGCAAGCAATGACAGATAGTTATGAAGGTCTCAAGGTCCTGGTCATCGATGATAGCAAGACCATCCGTCGAACCGCCGAGACACTGTTAAAGAAAGTCGGGTGTGAAGTCATCACCGCCGAGGACGGCTTTGAAGCCCTGTCCAAGATCGCGGATACCCATCCGGACATTATATTTGTCGATATTATGATGCCTCGACTCGATGGTTATCAGACCACGGCCCTGATCAAGAACAACAAGGTTTTCCGGGAGACACCGGTGGTTATGCTGTCCAGCAAGGATGGCCTGTTCGATCGGGCGCGCGGGCGTATTGTCGGCTCGGAACAATACCTGACCAAGCCTTTTACCAAGGAAGAATTGCTCGGGGCGATCAAGTCGCTGGTACTGGAATAAGCGGGTGATAACGGGATAACGAGCAAGATAAAGTCAAGTTTTTCAGGAGGTTATGTTAGATGGCGCGGATACTGATTGTCGATGATTCCCCGACCGAGACCCACGTGCTCAAGGGAGTTCTGGAAAAAAACGGCCATCAGGTCGATGCGGTGGACAATGCCGAAGCGGGTATCTCCCGAACCAAAGAGTCCCGCCCCGATCTGGTGCTGATGGATGTGGTAATGCCGGGAATGAATGGTTTTCAGGCGACCCGCGCATTGAGCAAGGATCCTGAAACCCAGCATATTCCGATCATCATCGTGACCACCAAGGATCAGGAAACCGATCGTGTCTGGGGGATGCGTCAGGGCGCCCGGGATTACATCACCAAGCCGGTGGACGAGACGGAACTCAATAACAAGATTAACGCCGTTCTGGGCGGTTGAGTACGATGGCGGCGGTTCAGAGCCAGGAGCCGTTTGCGCTGCTGCAGGAGATCGAAACGCGCAGCCAGCAAAAAGCGCTGGGGTTGCCGCAAAAGGCCGAGGTGCGCCGGACCTGGTCGGGGATTGGTTTTCGTATTGGTGAGCAGTATCTGGTTTCGCCCACCGATGAGGTACTCGAGATCCTCAAATATCCACCGTTGACCCGGGTGCCCAGTGCGCTTTCCTGGGTCAAGGGGATTGCCAATGTCCGTGGCAGTCTGGTCCCGGTGATGGATCTCAAAGCCTTTTTGGAAGAGGCGCCGATCAAACTGGCCCGCGAGTCGCGGGTTCTGGTGATCCAGCAGGGCGGCTTTACCAGTGGCCTGCTGGTGGAAGAAGTACTGGGAATGCGTCATTTTTTTGAAGAAGAGCGCAGTGAGCAGCTGCCAGGCTTTTCCGCCAATCTGATGACCTATCTTGGCGGTGCGTTCAAACAGGGGAATCAGGTCTGGGGCATTTTCGATATGCGCAATCTGGCGAAAAGCCCCCGGTTTATGGAAGTCGCCTCACGTGGTTAGAGGTGTCATGCAACAGCCTGTTGCGGCAAGGCGACGGGGCTGGACAACGAAAACAATGCCGGCAGGCACGAATGCGATGGCAGGAGTAAAGCAATGAAATTCAAAGGTCTCAGTTTAAAAGGAGAGATACCGACAGGGCGTCTGATCGCGCTATTGGGATTTGCGCTGCTGGCGTCGGTATTGCTCATGGGCGGAAGCTTCTTCCTCAACGCCCAGAAAGAAGCGGAAGACGTGGAATATGTTAACCGTACCGGTGGTCAGCGAGTTCTCTCACAGGAGATCGCCAAGTTCGCCAGTCAGGCGGCACGCGGTGAACTGGATGCCTTCCCGAAGCTTTCGCAGGTCCGTAACCAGTTCGAGGATATTGTTCGCTGGCAATCACAACGGACACCGCCTGAAGCCCGTGCCGAGTTGAATGAACTCAACAAGTCCTGGCAGCAGTATCGTAGCAACGTGGACGTCATCTTGAAAAACCGCGACGTGGTAACCACCATGCGCGAACATATTCAGAACATTAATGAACAAATTCCCAACCTGCTGGCCCTTTCCGATGAAGTAGTCGCCACCATGACCGAACAGCAGGCCCCGGCGGATCAGGTCTATATCGCCACCCGTCAGTTGATGTTGACCCAGCGTATTCACAGTAACGTTAACCGGGTGCTGGCCGGGGGCGAGGAAGCGGTGACCGCCGCGGACCGCTTCGGCCGGGATGCCGCCCTGTTCGGTCGCGTTATCGAAGATATGTTGCGCGGTAATCGTAACATGGACATTCGTCGCATCACCGATCCCGCATCGCGCGAGAAACTGGAGCAGGTACAGGAACAGTTCCGTTCCCTGCGTAGCCAGGTTGGCGGTATTCTGGAACGTTCTCCGGAAATGTTCGACGTCTCCAACGCGGCCGAAGGGGTACTCAACCAGTCGGATGTAGTGCTGGCCAACATCGAGCAACTGGGTGATGCCTATGCCAGCGCGATCAAGCTGCGTTACGAGACCTTGCTGGTTTATGCCTTCGCGGCGTTAACCGTCGTGCTGTTGATTCTGATGGGGATTCTCTACTGGCGGGATTCCCGCAAACGACTGCTGGAGACTGAATCACAGCGTGCCGAAATCGCCCAGACCAATGCCCAGAACCAGGAAGCGATCCTGCGACTGCTGGATGAAATGGGTGACCTGGCCGACGGTGACCTTACCGTGAACGCGACGGTTACCGAGGATATCACCGGTGCCATTGCCGACTCTATCAACTACGCCATTGACGCCTTGCGTGGCCTGGTATCAGCGATTAACGACACGACCCAGCAGGTTTCCTCGGCGGCGCAGCAGAGTCAGGCCACGGCCATGCATCTGGCCGAGGCCTCGGATCATCAGGCCCAGCAGATCACCGGCGCCAGCACCGCGATTAACGAAATGGCTGTCTCTATCGAGGGCGTGTCCAATAACGCGACTGAACTGGCTGACGAAGCACAGCGCGCGGTACAGATTGCGGGCAAGGGTTCCGACGCAGTGCAACGCACCATCCACGGCATGGATACCATCCGCGAGCAGATTCAGGAAACTTCCAAGCGTATCAAACGCCTGGGTGAGTCATCACAGGAAATCGGTGACATCGTGGAACTGATCAACGATATCGCCGAGCAGACTAACATTCTGGCTCTGAATGCCGCTATCCAGGCGGCTATGGCCGGTGAAGCGGGTCGCGGTTTTGCGGTGGTTGCGGACGAGGTGCAGCGACTGGCGGAACGCTCCGGTGATGCGACCCGTCAGATCGATGCACTGGTAAAAGCCATTCAGTCGGACACCAACGAAGCGGTCGCGTCGATGGAAGAAAGTACCGCCGGGGTAGTTCACGGGGCCAGGCTGGCCCAGGACGCCGGTACGGCACTGGAGGAAATCGAATCGGTATCCAGTAATCTGGCGGAACTGATTGAGCATATCTCCAATGCCGCAAAACAGCAGGCGACAGCGGCTACCAACATTTCCGATACCATGAACGTCATTCAGGAAATCACCACCCAGACCTCGGCCGGTACCAACGAGACCGCGGCGTCTATCGGGAATCTGGCCGAACTGGCGAACGAACTGCGCCATTCCGTTGCGGGCTTCCGCTTGCCGCAGCAATAAGCGCGCGTCGTACTGGAGGAAGGTCGATTGACGGCTGTGCAGAACAAATCGTTGCCGGACATTTTTCCATCCATGCAGATGGATGAGGATCAGTTCGGCCGCTGGGCTGCCCTGTTGGAAGAGCGCACCGGTATACATTTGCCCGAACGACGCCGCTCTTTCCTTATTTCCAGCCTGAATATCCGCATGCGCGAGCTGGGACTGGACGATTATGAAGCCTATTTCCAGCATCTGATGAGCGGCACTCGCGGGGCGGTGGAGTGGGAAATTCTGGTCGACCGCCTGACTGTCCACGAAACCCGTTTCTATCGTGATGACCAGGCTCTCAGCGTGGTGCGTCGACACGCCCGAGAATGGCTGGAACAAGATGCCGTAGAACGCGAGCGTTTTGAACTGTGGAGCGTCGGCTGCGCTACCGGTGAAGAAGCCTATTCACTGGCGATTTTGCTTGATGATCTGTTCACCCGTAAAGGCAGCCGGGCGTATCTGGGTATTACAGCTACCGATGTCAGCACGGCGTCTTTGAGTGCCGGGCGTAAGGGACTCTATCATCGTAACCGGATCAAGAATCTACCCGAGGCGTTACAGTCCCGTTATTTCGAAAGTGTCGATGAACAACACGTACAGGTGATGCCCGCGCTTCAGCAGCGGGTCTGTTTCATGCGCCAGAATCTGCTGGAGCTGAAGCAGGCACAAATGGGACAGATGAATATTATTTTTTGTCAGAATGTGTTGATTTATTTTCCACGCGAGCGGCGGTTACAGATACTCGATTATCTGGTGGAGCATCTCAAACCGGGTGGTCTGCTGGTACTGGGCGCCGGCGAGATCATTGACTGGCATAATCCGTCCGTACGCAGTGAAAGCTTTCAGGGTGTCCTCGCCTACCGGCGGGTCGCTCAGGAGATTCGGGCATGAGTGTGGATAACGGACTCGATCTCAATACTTTAAGCTGGGTCAAGTCGGAGCTGGACGATACTCTGGGGCAGGCACGTTCTTCGCTCGAGGTGTTTGTTGAGGACGAGGCCGATGAAACCCAGTTGCAGTTTGTCAAAAACTATTTGCATCAGGTCTACGGAACCCTGCAGATGGTCGAATTATACGGTGCCGCACTGGCCGCCGAGGAAATGGAGAAACTGACCGACAGTTTGCTGGAAGGCAAAATCGGTAATCGCAATGATGCTTTTGAAGTGTTGATGCGGGGGATACTGCAACTGCCTGATTATCTCGATCATCTGCTGGCCGGTCATCATGACATGCCAATGGTCTTGCTGCCGCTGCTCAATGACCTGCGCGCCGCGCGCGGTGAAGCCTTGCTTTCCGAAAATGCCCTGTTCAATCCTGATCTGGCGGTCAAGGCGCCGTCCAATGAGACGATCACCGGCGAAAACATCAGCGATCTGACCCGCAAGCTGCGGCATAACTATCATCTGGGGTTACTGGGCTGGTTCCGGGATCGGGACAGCGATGCCTCTCTGGCGCGTATTGCCGAGGTGATCGACACCCTGCGCGAATCGGCCACCGAAGAAGAGATCAATCGCCTGCTCTGGGTATCCGGTGGACTGGTGGAAAGCCTGCGCCAGGGTGGTCTGGACAGTAATGTCTCCATCAAGTTGTTGCTCGGGCAACTGGATCGCCAGTTCAAGAAAATTATCGATAACGGCGTGACCGCGCTCAGTCATGAGCCGCCTTCCGAATTGTTGAAAAATCTGCTGTATTACGTGGCCAGCTCCCACTCAGAAGGGGACCTGACCCGGCAGATCAAGCAGGCTTTCAACCTGGAAGACGTGCTGCCGGATACCAGCACTCTGGAACAAGCCCGTGCCGATCTGACCGGTCCCAATGCCCAGTTGATGCACACCGTATCCGCGGTGCTGCTGGAGGACCTGACCCGGGTCAAGGATAACCTGGACCTGTTTGTGCGTGCCGAAGAGCGCCACATCGATGAACTCAAACCACTCTGCGCCACACTTAAACAGATGGGCGATACCCTGGGTATGCTGGGGCTGGGTGTACAGCGTAATGTGCTCAATGAGCAGCTCGAAATCCTCGAAGCCATGGTCGCCGGTGAACGGGAAGTCGATGACAACACGCTGATGGACATGGCCGGGGCGATGTTGTCGATTGAGAATTCACTGGGTGAAATGGCAACAGCCCGGGCCGCCAACGAAGAATACGATGAGTCGACCGACAAGGCCCAGAGTGCCGAGCGCCTGCAGGGCGCCGAACGGCAGAAACTGCTGCAAACCGTTATCGAGCAGGCCAAGATCGAACTGTCCAGGGTCAAGGAGTCACTCAGCGATTTCAGCCGCAAGCCGGGTAATCGTGAGGTACTCGACAATGTGCCGAAGATACTCGAACAGATTCGTGGCAGTATCCTGATACTCGATCTGGAGCGGGCCGCCGGCCAGCTGCAACGCATCAATGATTATATTCATCGGTTGCACAGCGGCGAGACGGGCGCCGATGAAGACAGCATGGAACATCTGGCCGATGCGATCAGCAGTATCGAATACTATCTGGAATCGCTGGCCGGCAAGTGGGGCAATCCCGATGCCATCCTCGAGGTGGCCGAACAGAGCCTGGCAAAACTCGAACAGGGAGATGGCGCGCCGGCGGCACCCGCCAGCCCCGCGCCGGCTGCCGATAACACCCAGCCGGACCTGGCGATTCCCGAGGATCTCGAATCCGGTCCGGTGGACGAAGATACGCTGGTGGATCTGCCGGGCCCCGGGGAGGATGATTCTCTGCAACTCGATCTGGATGAGGCTGAGACAACCGGCGAGGAAGACGACTCGCTGACCCTGCAGATTGAACAACCCGATCTGGAGGAGCCGGAGCGCGAAGAACAGATCCTGGCCAACAGCGTTGATGACACACTCAACGATCTGCCGCAGGAAGAGATATCCCTCAGCGCCCCGTTACCCGAAGCCAGCGCTGATGATGAGCAGAGTATCGTCCTGGAGACGCTCGATGATCTCAATGTCAACTTCGATAATCTGGATGATATTGGCCTGAGCGGAGACGAAAGCGGCCAGGCTGATGCCCTGAGTTTTGATGCGTCGGACTCGGCAGAATTCGATCTGGGTGGATTTGCCCCGGGCTTCGAGGAGCCGGGCGAAGCAGCCGGGGATGAGACGGAGTCCAGGGACACTCTGGCCGAACCGGAACCGGAATCAAAACCCCACGCCTCCCCGCCCTCCGAATCCGAGGTCTCATCAGCGAGTCAGAGTGCGCCGGTTATCGATGAGGTCGATGACGAGATCATCGAAATCTTCATGGAGGAAGCTGAAGAAGAACATGCCAATATCCAGCGGTTATTACCGCAATGGATCAACAATCAACAGGATGAAAAGTCGCTCAATGATCTGCGTCGCTCTTTCCACACCCTCAAGGGCAGCGGGCGACTGGTTGGCGCCAGCGATGTGGGTGAATTTGCCTGGGCGTTTGAAAACCTGCTTAATCGGCTGATCGACAAGTCTATTACCCCGGGCCCGCAAATCTTTCAGGTCCTTGAGCGGGCCGAGCAATCTCTGCCCGAAATGTTTGTTCTGTTTGCCAAAAAAGAGCGTCCCCCGCAAACCGTTCTGGCGTTGATGGAATATGCCGATGCTCTCAGCCAGGGGAAGCCGGTCGTGCTGGAGGAGGCCGCTGAGCCAGAGACACCCGCGTCCGATCAGGCGCCGGAGCCGGAATATGAAACGGAGTCAGAATTAGACGCTGAAGCACCACAGACTGAGGCGACGAAAGCCGAAACCGAAACCGAAACCGTCGAAACTGAAGTGAACGAAGCTCAAATCACCCCACAAGAACCATTGGTGGTGGAGCAAAGTGAAGATGAAGAGGGGGAACCGGAGATCGATCCGGTCCTGCTGGATATCTACCGCAAGGAAGTCGCTACTCATCTGGCGACCCTGGAAAGCTATATCCAGGGCTGGCATGCCAACCAGGATCGCAGCGCCAGCAATGATCTGCTACGGGCCCTGCATACCCTGACCGGTAGTTCCCGCACCACCGGCATTACCACGGTTTCTGAACTGTGCAGTCTGTTTGAAAAATACATCAAGGAATTGCAGCAATATCATCAGCCGGTGGATGCCACCGCCATCGGGGTACTGGAAGAGCTGCACACTTTTGTCTCCCGCGTGCTGGCGCTGATCGAACAGCCCGGGGCAGAACTGCCGGACAGCCTCGAATTAATGCAGTCCATCCAGTCGCTGCTGGACAACTTCGTGCCACCGGATTCCAGCGCCTCTTTGCAGGAGTTACCACAACCGGCACCCGAGCCCGAACCCGCTGCGGCTGCTCCGCAGGGTCCGTCGCCGGATTATGACGAGGAACTGCTGGAGATTTTCATTGAAGAAGGTGAGGAGATCCTGGAGGCGAGCGATAATACCCTGTTGCAATGGCGCGATGATCCGGATAACCAGGAATTGATCGAGGCCCTGCAACGTCAGCTGCACACGCTCAAAGGCGGTGCGCGCATGGCCGGAGTGAGCGAGATCGGGGATCTGGGACATAGCATCGAATCCATGCTGACCGCGGTGGTTGACGGTCATATGCCGGTTTCACAACCGATGTTCGGGCTCATGCAACGGGCCCAGGATAGCCTGGTCGGCATGCTGGAGAAGGTCAAGGAAAATGAGCGGCCGGTGCCGGCCGATGCTCTCATTCTGGAAACTGACAGTCTGTTGAGTCGATCTGCCACCACCGGGCCAGTCGACGAGCCTCCTCCCCTGGCCGGCCAGGAAGATATCGCTGCGGCACCGGCCATGCACGACACGGAACAGGCTGTATCGGAGGAACAGGAACCGGTTAACCTGGAAGAAGAACCAGCTGTACCGGAGGAACAGGAACCGGTTAACCTGGAAGAAGAACCGGCTGTAGAGGGAGACGATGAGCAGATCAGCGAGCCCCTTGAAGCCCCGCCCTCTGCGGCTGCCAGCAAGTCACCGGCGCCGTTACAACAAGCCGCCGGCCAGGAGCTGCAGGAAGAGGATGACGAGAGCTCCCGGGACCGACGCAAGGCATCGCGGGTGCAACACGAACAGGTGCGGGTCCGTGCCGACCTGCTCGATAATCTGGTTAACTTCGCCGGCGAGGTCAGTATCTATCGCTCGCGCATGGAGCAGCAGACCAATGCGTTTCGCTTCAATCTGCAGGAGTTAGACGATACGGTTTCGCGCTTGCGCGAACAGCTGCGTCAATTCGAAATCGAGGCGGAGACCCAGATTCAGTTCAAAAAAGAAGAACGGCTGGAAAAAGGCTACGAAGATTTTGATCCCCTGGAATTCGATCGCTTTACCCAGATGCAGCATCTGTCGCGGGGGATGATGGAGAGTCTCAACGATCTGGACAGTATCAAGGGTATTCTGGGCAACGTGACCCGCGAATCGGAAACCCTGTTGCTGCAGCAGTCACGGGTTAATACCGAACTGCAGGAAGGGTTGATGCGTACCCGCATGGTGCCATTCTCCGGTCAGGCACCGCGCTTGCGCCGTATTGTCCGCCAGACCGCCGACGAAATGGGACGGCAGGTGGAATTGCAGATGCACGGTATGGAATCGGAACTGGACCGCCAGGTACTGGATCGGATCATTCCGCCGATCGAACATATGCTGCGTAATGCCGTCGCCCATGGCATTGAAACACCAGAACAGCGCCAGGCGGCGGGTAAACCCGCTGCCGGGACTATCAATATGGCCCTGTCACGCGAAGGTTCCGACATCATTATTCGCGTCAACGATGACGGCAAGGGAATCGATCTGCAGGCGACTCACAAAAAGGCCATTGAACGGGGCTTGCTGCAGCCTGAAGACAAGGCGACCAAGGAAACCCTGCTCAACATGATCATGCAGTCGGGTTTCAGTACCGCCGAGCAAGTCACCCAGATTGCCGGGCGGGGCGTCGGTATGGACGTGGTCAACAGCGAGATCAAACAGCTGGGTGGTCTGTTGGAAATCGATACCCAGGAAGGCCAGGGAACCAACTTTACCATCAGTCTGCCCCTGACTCTGGCCATCTCACGTGCCCTGATGGTGTATGTCGGCGAAGAATTGTATGCCGTCCCGCTGCTTAATGTGCAGGGCGTGGAACGTATTCGTGGGTCGGAATTGCGTAAATTGATGCAGAGCGAGCACCCGGTCTACCACTGGGTGAATGAAGATTATGAACTGATGCATCTGGGCAACCTGCTGGGCGGACAGATGCCGCCATTACCCGATGACGAGGAACGCGTTCCGTTGCTGTTGTTACGCAGTGGTGACTATCGCGCGGCTATCCGGGTAGAAGGTCTGACCGGGAGCCGCGAAATCGTGGTTAAACCCGTCGGCCCGCAACTGAGTACGCTGCGCGGCATTTCCGGTGCCACGATTATGGGAGACGGGGGTGTGGTCCTGATCCTGGACCTCGCCGTGCTGGTTCGTCTGGCGGCTATCCAGAGCGAAGACGATGTGATCGAACTCACACCTGAAGCCCAGCCGGTAGTCCAGGCCAAGCCGGTGGTCATGGTGGTGGACGACTCGATTACCGTCCGCAAAGTGACAACCCGTCTGCTCGAACGTCACGGTTTCGAAGTCGTGCAGGCCAAGGATGGTGTGGATGCACTTGGTCAGCTGCAGGAAATCGTGCCCGATGTCATGTTGCTGGATGTGGAAATGCCGCGAATGGACGGTTACGAACTGGCGACGAATATGCGGGGTGACGAGCGGACACTGGATGTACCGATTATCATGATTACCTCCCGTACCGGCCAGAAACACCGACAACGTGCTCTGGATGTTGGTGTCAACATTTATATGGGTAAACCGTATAATGATGCCACCTTGCTGGAAAATATCGACTCTCTGATTGGCAGCGAGGCGTAATTCACCCCGGTATTTTGCCAGCCATGCACGGCAGTGATGCTTGCAGCGGCAGTAGGATGTATAACAAGCTGATAGCGGCACCGGCCGCTCCTGTGGATAACCAATTTTCATGTCACAAAGCCAGTTGCAGAGCGAGTTACGCGGAATACGTATTGCCGTAGCCTCCGGGTCTTCCCGTCACCGCGATCATCTGCAACAGATATTCGAACGCACCGGTTTACAGGTTGTCCTCAATGAGCCGTTCAGCGAATATTTTATTGCCAAGCTTGCCGATAACAAAATCGATGTGCTGTTGATCGAGCTGGATGAACGTAACGAGCGACATAACCAGTTACTGGAAAAACTGCTTGAATTGAGCGATATTCCAATCATTTTCAATGATGTCAGTGCCCTGGCATTTAATGAGCCGGCACACCATGGCAAATGGTTCGGCACATTGATGGGTAAAATCGCCGAGATAACCGGGCGTCTTGAATGGGAAGTGCCGGATATCGATCTGGGCAGTTTCACGGTCAATGAAAGCCTGCTCGCGCGAGACAACAGCCTGGCCACTCAGG
This sequence comes from Thiohalophilus sp., assembly GCF_046483665.1. Lineage (GTDB taxonomy): Bacteria > Pseudomonadota > Gammaproteobacteria > UBA6429 > Thiohalophilaceae > Thiohalophilus. The sequence goes on from NZ_JAWOCR010000040.1 coordinate 88,745, forward strand.
TCTGGGTTCTGGGGGCGTCACTGGGTGGTCCCGATGCGCTTAAACGGTTCCTGGCCGAACTGCCCTCAAATCTCCCGGCGAGCCTGATTGTGGGCCAGCATCTGGGCTCCAATTTCGAACCCTTGCTGGCCCGGCAACTGGATCGTATTAGCCCGTTGTCAGTCATACCGGCCCGGGTCGGGCACACATTACGCCACGGCGAAGTGATCGTGGCGCCGGTTAATCAACGTTTGCAAATCAGCCCGATCGGGGTGATTCAGTTGCTACCGCTGGCGGCGGCTTCGTTTTATACGCCATCTATAGATACGCTACTCACCGATATTGGCGCTCGATTCGGGGACAACAGTGGCGCGATTATTTTTAGTGGCATGTGTGATGATGGGGTGCTTGGTGTGCGCGCCATGCATGCCATGGGCGCGCCAATCTGGACCCAGGAGGCCGACAGTTGCGTGATCAGTAACATGCCAGACCAGGTGCGCAAGACCGGCGTCAGCGATTATACTGGAACACCGGAGCAATTGGCCGCTAAACTGACAGAATATCTGACACAACGGCAGACAGAAAATGGCTGAAATTACTCAAATCGATACGCGCCGTGACGGGATGGCGGTGACTGGCAAACAGGCCAGTGATGCTATCCACTGTTTGCAGATCCCGATGTACGAAGAATCCATCCTGCTGCCCAATGCGGCAGTGACCGAAGTGACCGGTTATATCGACCCTGTGCCGCTGCCGGATGCGCCCGACTGGTATCTGGGCAAGATTAACTGGCGTGAACACAAGGTCCCGCTGGTCTCCTTCGAGATTGCCAGCGGCGGTCAGAACCCGGGTAACCTGGGCGGTTCGCGCATTGCCGTGCTCAATACCTTGCAGGGAAACCCCGAGATTCCCTATATAGCCTTCATCACCCAGGGCATCCCGAGTCTCAAACTGGTGCGCGAACAGCAGATCGTGCCCGACCAGCGCAACACCGAGGGACGCCAGTCCATCGCCGGTTTCGTCCAGCTCGACAACGTCTCCCTCGTCGTGCCCGACATCGACGATCTCGAAGCCCGCATCCAGCGCCTGCAAGTCGTTTGAGTAAACCCAACGCAAAGGCGCAGAGAACGCAAAGAAAAGAATTATTTTAGGTAAAATTATCACTGAATTTTTTCTTACAGTAGAAAAAATACTTCGGATTCTGCAGGAAGATAATTTTCTCAATAAGATCCGTATCTTCAGTATTTTTTCAGTGTCTTCAGTGGTTACAGATTTTATTCCTCGGCGGCCCTCTGCGCCTCTGCGTTATTCTCTTTTATTCAGGTCGCCCCAGAGTGTCTGTACGGCGGTGAGGCCGGCGACGACCGCAGTTTCGGTACGCAGGATGCGCGGGCCGAGGCGGACGCCCACGGCGTCGTGCTGATAGGCCTGTGCGCGTTCGGTTTGGGTGAACCCTCCTTCCGGGCCAATCATCAGGATCAGCTGTTGCGGTCGTGCGCATTGCGACAGGGTCTGCTGGCTACGCGGATCGAGGATCATGCGCTGGCCGGGTAACGCCAGTTCGAGAAAGTCCGCGTAACGCGTAACATCATCCAGTTGCGGCAGCCGGGCCCGGCCGCTTTGTTCACAGGCACCCCGAATGATGCCCTGCCAGTGCTGGCGGCGTTTTTGCTCGCGCTTTGCATCCAGCTGGACCACGCAGCGTTCGGTGACCAGCGGCGTCAGGCGGTTGATACCCAGTTCCACGGCTTTTTGCAGCGCATAGTCCATGCGCTCGCCTTTGGCGATTCCCAGGGCCAGCTGGGTGGGCAGGGATGATTCGTTATCCAATGCAATGGCGCTCTCGATCGTTGCCGTCGCATGGTTTTTGGAAACGACGGTTAATCGGCCCAGGTAATCATGACCGTCCCCGTTGAACAGTATGACTGTGTCATCCGGTTTCAGGCGTAATACCTGGATACCATGACGTATGGCCGTCTCATCCAGTTCAACATTGACGCCAACAGCAAGCGGGAAATCCTGATAAAGACGGGGAATGCGCATGCGCTGCGGCTTCAGTTTTCGCGAGTGGCCAGATCGATCCCTTCGGTCATGACCCGTGCCAGATGTTCGATTTGTTCCGGGGTGATGACATAGGGAGGCATCAGATAGGAGACATTACCCAGCGGACGTAACAGCGCCTGGTTTTTCAGGGCATGCTGATAGATCGTCAGGCCACGGCGCTCCTGCCAGGGATAGGTCTGGTTAGTGCCTTTGTCCTTGACCATTTCCACGGCCAGGATCATACCGGTCTGGCGGACTTCACCCACATGAGGGTGATCCTTGAGGTGTTCGGTCGCCCGTTGCATGGTCTGCGCGAGATGTTTGTTTTGCTCGATCACATCGTCCTGCTGGAAAATGTCCAGGGTGGCCAGTGCCGCGGCACAACCCAGTGGGTTGCCGTTGTAGCTGTGTGAATGCAAAAAAGCTGAGAGCTTTTCATACTCATCATAAAAACCCTGGTAAATCTGCTCATGGGTCAGAGTGACGGAGACGGGCAGATAGCCGCCGGTCAGTCCTTTGGACAGGCAAAGAAAATCGGGGGTGATATCGGCCTGTTCGCAGGCAAACAGGGTACCCGTACGACCGAATCCAACGGCAATTTCATCGGCGATGAGATGCACACCGAACTCATCGCAGGCTTCGCGTAGCAACTTGAGATAGATCGGATCGTACATGCGCATGGTACCGGCACACTGGACCAGCGGTTCAACGATGACCGCACAGGTCTCGTGGGCGTGTTTCTCCAGCAATGCACGCATATGTTTGAATTGTCGGGTGCTGTAATCACGGCAGCTTTCGCCCTGCTCACGGTGAAAGCAGTCAGGTGAAGGAGCGGTGATGACTTCCATCAATAGCGGTTTATAGGTTTCCTTGTACAGGGCGACATCGCCAGCGGCCAGCGCCCCCAGAGTTTCACCGTGATAGCTGTTGCTCAACGTAATAAATTTGGTCTTTTCCTGCTTGCCGGTATTATGCCAGTAGTGATAGCTCATCTTGAGCGCAACCTCGATCGCCGAGGAGCCGTTATCGGCATAGAAACAATGAGCCAGGCCGGGTGGAGTGATCTCAAGCAAACGTTCGGACAGCTCGATAACAGGTTCGTGCGAGAATCCGGCCAGAATAACATGCTCCAGTGTATCCAGCTGCTGTTTGATACGGTCATTGATTCGCGGATTACAATGCCCGAACATATTGACCCACCAGGAACTGATGGCGTCGATATAACGATTGCCATCAAAATCCTCCAGCCAGACGCCCTCGCCGCGTTTGATTGGCGTCATGGGAAGCCATTCGTGATCTTTCATCTGGGTGCAGGGATGCCACAGTACAGCCAGATCCCGTTTCATCAAATCCTGGTTCGTCATACTTGCCTCGGGGTTGTCAAACAGCTGCCTGTGACTTCAGGCAACTTCACAGTATTGCCGGGCTGGAAGAATGCATGGAACTGGCTACCAGTTCAACCTGCCCGACGGGGGGAAATAATTGGCGCTTTAACGTTCAGTCGCGTCGAGCCTTGCTGCGAAAAAGCTGATAACGGTTTCGCCAGGTTTCGTGCCGCAGATATTGCGGCATGATAGCTTCCAGCGCGGCCGGCTCGATACCAAAGACTTTACGTAATACCTGGTCACCTTCCGGGCATACACTGTCCATTTGCAGGGAGCGGTAGTTGTCACGGGAGAAGGGTTTGCCAGGGGCATATTCGAGCAGATTGGCCTGCAAGGCGGAGCCGAGGCGGCCCAGCGGGATAACCCGGCGCCGGATATCCAGCGTCTGTATAATCAGCTCGACGATCTCCTGCAGGGTGTATTCATGGGGACCACACAGATTATAACGTTGCCCGTAGGTGTTAGGATCGTTAAGGCTCTGACTGAAGGCGTCAGCAACGTCAGCGACGTAAACGGGAGCAAAACGGGCATTGGCACAGGCCAGCGGAAACAACCAGGGGGTCTTTTTCAGCAATGAAGCGAAACGGTTGATGAAACTGTCTTCCGGGCCAAAGATCACCGAGGGTCGAAACGACGTCACATTAAGATCGCCGGCAGCATGGACCCGGTGCTCAGCCTCACCCTTGCTGCGCAGATAATAACTACTGCCTGTGCCCGGATCGGCATTCAGGGCGCTCATGTGCAACAGACGCTCGATACCATGGGTACGACAGGTGCGGATGACCTTGTCGGTCAACTCGACATGGGCGTGGTAAAAGCCTTTGCCATTATCGCGTCGTTCATTGAGAATGCCTACCAGGTTAATTACCACATCCTGGTTGGCGAAAAAGCGATTCAGGCTGTTCTCATCATGGACATCGGCATCGAACACCTCCACGGTTGGCATGACCAGCAGTTCCCGATGGTCCTCCCGGCGCCGGGTCAATACCCGGATGCTGTGTCCTTCCCTGGCCAGACTGCTGATAAGGTGATGTCCGACAAATCCGGTTCCACCGAGGATACAAATACGACGTTTCATGAGTGACTGACCTTATCAATGGTGTGTATGGTTATCATTTGACCATATTATAGACGTGCCAATGGGTGAAATGCGAGTCGTATAAAATTCAAGCATGAATGTGGAATTGGCGTCTATACGTTAAATAGTATAATTTAAGGAAAACGGCGAATGACAAAGGAGTCGGCATGAGTTTTGAAGTGATCAATCCGGCAACCGGTGAAAAGGAAGGCGAGTTTCCTGCCTGGGAAGATGCCCGGATCGATAATGCCCTGGCGAATACGGCTTCCGTTGCACCGCAATGGGCCGCGTGCTCTGTTGCCGAACGCTGCGAGCTAATGCGCGGAGTAGCCCGGGTACTGCGCGACAACAAGGAAAAATATGCCAAACTTATTACCCGGGAGATGGGTAAATTGATTGGCGAAGCGCGCGGCGAGATCGAAAAATGCGCGTGGGTCTGTGAATACTATGCCGATAATGCGCCGGAATTTTTACACGATGAGCCGATTGAAAGCGACGCCGGTAAAAGCTATGTGGCCTATCAGCCACTGGGGACGGTGCTGGCTGTCATGCCATGGAATTTCCCATTCTGGCAGGTTTTCCGTTTTGCCGCGCCTGCCCTGTGTGCCGGGAATACCGGGCTGCTGAAGCATGCTTCCAATGTTCCGCAATGTGCTGAGGCCATTGAAGCAATATTCCGCGAGGCCGGGCTCCCGGATGGCGTTTTTACCACTCTGATGATTCGTGCCTCGCAGGTACAGAAGGTGATCGAGGATCCCCGCGTTCATGCCGTTACTCTGACCGGCAGCGAGCCGGCAGGGCGCAAGGTGGCGGCGGTGGCCGGAGCGGTATTGAAAAAGAGCGTCCTGGAACTGGGCGGTTCGGACGCCTTTATTATACTGGAAGACGCTGATCTGGACGAAGCGGTCAAAAGTGCGGTGGCCTCTCGTTTTCTCAATGCCGGACAGAGCTGCATCGCGGCCAAGCGATTCATCGTGGTGGACGCTATCGCCGAGGATTTTGTCGCCCGCTTCAAAGCCGCTGTAGAGAGCCTGCAGGCGGGAGATCCAATGGATAACAATACAAGCCTGGCGCCAATGGCGCGCACGGATTTGCGTGAGGAACTACACAAACAGGTCGTCGATAGCCTGGCGGCCGGTGCGGTCAATGTAACCGGCTGCGAAATCGATGAACAGCGGTCTGGAGCCTATTACAAAGCATCTATTCTGGATCAGGTCGACCCCGGAATGCGGGCTTATTATGAAGAGCTGTTCGGTCCGGTAGCGATCGTCATTCGGGCGCGGGATGAAGCCGATGCCCTGCGTATTGCCAACGACAGTACTTTCGGGCTGGGTGGTAATGTCTGGACACGGGATACGGAGCGGGGAGAACGGCTGGCGCGGCAGCTAGAATGCGGTTGTGCCTTCGTCAACAGCTTCGTCAAAAGCGACCCGCGCCTGCCGTTCGGCGGTATCAAGCACTCCGGCTACGGACGCGAACTGTCCCATCACGGCATCCACGAATTCGTCAACGCCAAGACCGTGTGGATTAAATAAGATCTAAACGCAGAGGCGCAAAGATCGCAAAATTTTTAAATGAGCTTCAGGCGGTAACACCAATAACACCGAAGGTACTGAAAGACTTTTTGAGCAGTATGTTCGATGTATTAAGTGAGCTCAGTGTTTTCGGTGATCACAGAACACCAAAACTGGCTGTGTAGTCGTTATGATGAGCTTCTGAAAATAAATAATCTTTCTTTGCGAACTCTGCGCCTTTGCGCCTCTGCGTTGGGTTTTCTATGTGAGCAGTAGGGAAGCATAACTATATGTCAAAACGTTCGTGCAGGACTTGGGGTTTGCCGAAATAGTAGCCCTGCCCCCAGTTGATGCCGATTTCACGCAAGACATCCACGGTCGGCTGGTCTTCGATAAATTCACCGACGGTAATCAGTTCGAGATCGCTGGCGATATTCTGTATGCCTTTGACGATGGCGCGTATCCGGGCTTCGTTCGCCACGCGGCGGATCAGGTGGCCGTCGATTTTCAAAAAAGAGACCGGCAGATCGGAAAGGTAATTGAGGGAAGAATAACCCACACCAAAATCATCGATAGCCAGGCGCAGGCCGAAGTCGAGAAAAGGAGCCAGTATTTCCCGGGCTTCGCCCAGGTTATGCAGCAGGGCCTGTTCGGTAATTTCTATCACCAGCGGTTTTTCGCTGCCGAGTCGATCCCCGCAGGCCTGGCATTCTTGCAGGGCTGTGTCGAGAATGCCCTGGACGAGCTGCGGATGGCGAAGCAGCTCGGCGGAAATATTCACAAAATGAGGATGGGGCGCCTCTCCCTGCAGCACGCTGTTGCTGCAGCGTAAAATAGCCTGGCGCGCCACCTGATAATCGATACGATGCACCAGTTGCAGATGGACCGCAGCATCAATAAACTGCACGGCCGGCAACACCTCGCCATCAGGGATTATGATACGGGCCAGCGCCTCGTCAGCGACTTGCTGACCGGTTTGCAGATCGATGAGAGGCTGGTAAGCCGGAATAATTCGGTTTTCACGCAAGGCGTTTTCCAGTTGAGTCGCAATGCTCAAAAACGAACCGTGTTTCTCGCGACTGCTGGAAATCCGGTTGCGTCCCGTCCGTTTGGCTTCATAAAGCGCAGCATCGGCCACTCTTAATATATCGGAAACATGTTCTCCGTCGTGGGGATAGTTGGCTACACCGATACTGGTGGTGGTGAAAATTTCCTGCTGTTGAGTACTGAGAGAGAAATTTGCGATGCCTTTGCGTATCTGCTCGGCGATTTTCAATCCGGTATCGAAATCTATATCGGGCAGGATACTTAAAAATTCTTCGCCGCCCCAACGGCCGAGATATTCACGTTCGCCCAGAAGCTGTTTGAGTTGATTGGAAATATGTTGCAATAGCAGGTCGCCGATGGAATGTCCGTAACTGTCGTTAATCAGTTTGAAGCGGTCCAGATCGAGTAGCAGAACTGTATATGATTTCCCCGAGGCCTTGTGCTGCAGGTGCAGCTCAGCCAGATTTTGTTGAATTGCATCGCGATTCAGCAAGCTGGTCAGGGGATCGAAATTCGGTAACTGGGTCAGGAATGTATCGCGCCGTTCAAGATGGCTTATATCATGAAAAATGATGACTGCTGTTTCACTATCCAGTGGCGTAATACTGAAATCGACAGTGAGGGTCTGGTGTCCCGTTTTTCTGAGCTGCTGGCGCCGATAAGGGCCAAAGGAGCTTTTCTGTTCCAGGCACTGCTGAATGAGGGCGCTGTTCAGAGTGGGTAATTCCGGTCGTGCCGCGAAAATATCGGCCACCGGTTTATCCTGATATAGTGCGGTATTCTGGCCGAGTAATTTCCTGGCAGCAGGATTGAGGAAGATGATGTTTGCATCGCGATCAATGCCAATGGCTCCGTCATGCAGACGATTCAACAATTGCTTGTCGCTGATATAGGGTGAAGCCGAATTGTCTCGAATATGGTTCGTCACGCTTGTGACTCCCTTTTGATGCATCCCTGTATCCTGATAACCGCCGTTTGGCGAAAAAGCCTGCAATCAGAATATACTGTTTCAACTCATAGAATAGGATATGCAGATGGAGAATGACAAATCTTCTTTGCCCCGTTCCCCTGAGTTGAGACGCAGCCTGTCGTTGCCGTTGGTGACATTCTATGGTATCGGCACCATTTTGGGGGCAGGGATTTATGTCCTGGTCGGAAAAGTCGCCGGCATGGCCGGCATGCTGACCCCCCTCGCTTTTCTTCTTGCGGCGCTGATCGCCGGTTTTTCCGCATTTTCCTACGCCGAACTGGCAGCTCGCTTGCCCAAAAGCGCCAGCGAAGCAATTTATGCTCAGGCAGGCTTTGGGCGAATCTCTGTCTCGCGGCTGATTGGTCTGTTGATGGTGCTGGTGGGCGTGGTTTCCAGTGCCACGCTGATGCACGGTTTTGCCGGTTATTTACGGGTGTATGTCCAGTGGCCGGATATCTGGGTGATCAGTTTCATGATTCTGACGCTGGGCGCGGTAGTGGCCTGGGGTATTGTTCAGTCCGTGTTGATCGCAGTGATTATGACCCTGTTTGAAATCGCCGGACTGGTGCTGATTATCGGGGTTGCCGGCGACAGTCTGGGTTCAATTCCCGAACGCTGGCCGCAATTACTCGCACCTGAAGAGCTGTTTGTCTGGTATGGCGTGTTGCTGGGGGCGTTTGTCGCCTTTTATGCATTTATCGGTTTTGAGGATATGGTGAATGTGGCCGAGGAAGTGATTGAACCATCACTAAATCTGCCGAAGGCAATTATCCTGGTACTGGCCATTGTTACCCTGTTTTACCTGCTGGTGACCCTGGTCAGTATTCTGACCGTCGCCCCCGACAGACTGGCGCAGACGAACGCACCATTGGCCATGGTGTATGAACAGGCGACTGGACGGGCACCATTGTTTATTACCTTGATCAGTCTTGTCTCGGTGCTCAACGGTGCACTGATTCAGATCATCATGGCTTCACGGGTATTGTACGGGCTCAGTCGCCAGGGCTGGTTACCTGCGCTTCTCGGTCAGGTATCCGGGCGAACCCGGACACCGGTGCCAGCGATCATTATAGTGATTGTAGCAATATGGCTGTTTGCTCTGTCATTGCCTCTGATCAGTCTGGCCAGGCTGACCAGTTTTGTGACATTGATTATTTTCACGTTGATGAATGTGGCCCTGTGGCGTATCAAGCAGCGAGGAGACAGTTATCAGGGATATCAGGTACCGTTATGGGTACCTGTGGCAGGGACGCTGGTGAGTGCCCTGTTTCTGGTTTCGCAAGTATATGCTGTTGTGAGCTGAATAAATGCAAATTGACCTGTTGTATCTGTTGCTGGGCATATTTGCCGGTGTGGCGGCCGGCCTGCTGGGTATTGGCGGTGGCCTGATTATTGTGCCGGTTCTGGTATTTATTTTTCAGCAACAACAGTTCGCCAGCGAGGTGATCGTTCATCTGGCCGTCGGCACCTCACTGGCGACCATTGTACTAACCTCGATCTCCTCGGTACGCAGTCATCATCAACATGGGGCGGTGCTGTGGCCGGTGTTCGTGCGCATGGCGCCGGCCATCGTGCTCGGGGCACTGCTGGGCTCGGTGGTCGCTGACTGGATGCCGACCCGGGTACTGAAATGGGTGTTTGCATTCTTTGAACTGACCGTAGCCACGCAAATGATGCTGGCCTACAGGCCTAATCCGCAGCGCAAGTTGCCGAACTGGCCGGGGTTATCGCTGGCCGGTTCGCTGATAGGTGCGGTGTCGGCCATTGTCGGTATCGGGGGCGGTACCATGACCGTCCCGTTTCTGGTCTGGTGTAATGTGGCCATGCGCAAAGCCGTGGCCACCGCGGCGGCCTGCGGTCTGCCGATTGCCCTGGCCGGCGCTACCGGGTTTATTATCAATGGCTGGAATGAACCGGGGTTGCCCGCCTGGAGCAGCGGCTATGTTTACTGGCCGGCCTTTATTGGCATTGTCGCCACCAGCGTGTTGTTTGCTCCGCTGGGCGCGCGTCTGGCGCACCGCCTGCCAGCGGCCCGGTTAAAACGGATTTTTGCCCTGTTGTTATATGTGCTGGGGATTCGCATGCTGCTGGGTTAGCGGCTCAGGCGGCGGGAAGCTCGATCACCATGGCTGCCCCGCCCAGATCAGCGCTTTCAATGCGTAACTGTCCACCGTAGAGCAACACGGTCTCGTGTACCATCGCCAGGCCCAGACCCTGGCCCTCGATATGAGGATCGAGCCGTTTTCCCCGTTCCAGTACCTGTTCGGCGACGTTGCTGTCGATCCCCGGCCCGTCATCTTCCACGCACAGGTGAAGATGCCCGGAAGGTTTACTGTGCGCGCTGACGCGGATTCGGGAGCGGCACCACTTGAAGGCGTTATCCAGCAGATTGCCGAACAGTTCATACAGATCGCCTTCATCGCCATAAAACATTGCCCCCGCCTCCAGCTCTAACTGGACGGCGATCGGTTTGTCGAGACGGGACTTTTGCAGACTGTTGATGAGTCGCTGGACGACAGGCTGAATCGGCACCGGACGACCCGGACGTACCGGACCGGCGGTGGCAGCACGCTGCAAATGATAGTCGATGATCTGTTGCATGCGCGCCAGTTGTTCGTCGGCCGTGCGTGCCAGTTCCGGGTCGGAATGTGTCTGTGATTTCAGGATGCCACGCAATACGGTCAGTGGTGTTTTCAGGCTGTGCGAGACATTGCCCAGCGCATCGCGGTAACGGGCCAGTTGCTGGTGTGCACTTTCGAGCAACAGGTTCAGATTTTCGGTCAGGCCGCTCAGCTCACGGGGATAGCGGCCCTGCAATTGTTCCTGCCGACCGGCCTTGATGGCGGCCAGATCCCGCTCGACGCGGCGCAGGGGACGCAGGCCCCAGCGCAGTACCAGCGTCTGGGCCAGTAATAACAGGAGCGTGGCAGCCAGCAGCCAGCCCCACAGATTGCGGCGGTACTCGTTAATTCGGGTGTAATAGCGATCCATCCTGTCAGCGACAAAGTAAGTCAGTGGATAGACCTGTTTCCCGGTTTCCCAACGCACGGTATAGGTAAAGGTATACAGGGTCGCGCCGCCATCTTCCTGCAACTGGCTGAAACGGCCTTCACCGGGCGGCGGGAAGGGAGGGGTGGGAAGTTCGACCCCCAGCAGGGAAGGTGATTGCAGGCTCTTGCGCGGGGTGTCGATATGCTGAACACGGGCATAAAAACCGGAACCGGGCTGATTGAGCCTTGAGCCGGGCAGCGTGCGACTAAAATACAGACTGCCGTCTTCTTCCACCTCGGTGGCGGCGAGCAGGGCAAACATCGAGCTGCGCAGGCGATCCTGCAAGGCCGTTTCGGCGCTCTCGCGAAAGGCCCTGTCCAGCGCCAGGCCGACCAGCAGCACAAAACCGATCAAGATCAGCACAGAGGTCAGCAACAACCGGGCTTGCAGGGAGAGTCGATTCACGCAAGCTCGCCTTCTCGAATGGCCAGGGTCCAGCGATAGCCGCGGCCGCGCAGGGTTTCGATCGGTTTGAGCGTACCGTCACCATCCAGTTTTTTACGCAGCCGGCCGACGAAGACCTCGATCACGTTGCTGTCGCGATCGAAATCCTGATCGTAGATGTGTTCGGTGAGTTCGGTTTTGGAGACGATCTTTTCAGAATTGAGGATCAGGTATTCGGCAACCCGGTACTCATAGGCGGTCAGCTCCTGCGGTTGCTCGTGGAGACTCAGGGTCCGGGTTCGCATGTCGAGCGTGATCGGGCCGCTGCGGATTATCGGTCTGGCCTGACCATGGGCACGGCGCAGCAGGGCACGCACCCGGGCCAGCAGTTCCTCGTCGTGAAACGGTTTTGCCATGTAATCATCGGCACCGGCTTCCAGCCCCTCGACTTTTTCCTGCCAGCGTCCGCGGGCAGTCAGAATCAGAATCGGAAAATCGCGACCGGCTTCCCGCCAGCGATGAATTACCTCGATGCCGCTCAGTTCAGGCAAGCCGAGATCCACCACCGCCAGATCAAGCGGGAATTCCTCTCCCTGGAACAGGGCTTCGCGTCCGTCACCGGCGGTATCGACGGCATAGCCGTGTTGTTCCAGCAGTGTCTGCAGCTGACGGCGCAGGGTGGGCTCGTCCTCGACGACCAGAATCCGCATCGGGTTAGCCGGCGTTGAATGTCATGATCCTGACCGTACCGTCGGGCAGGAGCACCTTGATGCGGTGGATACGTTTGCCGTTGCGCTGCACCGTCTCGGCCGAGAGGATGCGACCGTCGGTCTGTTGACGGACCTGGTTCACGGCAGCATCCAGTGACAGACCATTATTCGCGACCGCTTCAGGGGCACTATGAGCCGTGGAGACGGTGACCGGCGTCAGGTTGAGCATGACAAGCAGGACAGGGATAAGCAGACGATGGATCATGCAGGCGATTTCCCATAGGGGGTTAGACGTTTTCCGAACAGGCTGGTGCCCGGCCGGGTGATCAGCATACCCAAGCCGGGCGTTTGCCTCCAGTCATTTGCCCGCACACCGCCGCCGCGATTAATGGCGCAAATGATCGCCGATGACGGCCCCGGTCATGATGCCGATGCCGGTGGCCAGCGGATCCCCATGACCGATATGATTGCCGACCAGACCGCCGATCACGCCACCGGTGATGGTAGACAGACCCGATGAGCGGTGCGAGCGATAGCGATAGCGGTAGTGGTCGTGCCGGTGCCGCTCACGCGGTATCACGATGACATCAGGACGATAGTGCCTGTGCTGATGATAGCGGGATTGATGCGGCGATCTGTCGTGACCCAGGTAGTTGCGCTTGTCTCTGCCGTTATGAATGCCGGAGTGCTTGCGGTGGTGCTTGCGGTGCGATTTGCCGTGTACGCGCTGCAACTGGCCCGTCGGGTAATGGCTGGCCTGGTAAGCGTGCGACTGGCTGCGGGCATAATCTGCGGCACCGGCCGGGTTTGCCAGTAACAGCGTCCCGGCGGCGAGCAGGGTAGTGATGAGCGTTTTTGCAATTGGCATGACGGTTCTCCTTACATTCCCGGGTTATCCGAGTGTTGGGGAGACTGTAGCCGGTGCAAGCTGAACGGTCGCTGAACGGTCGCAACAGGATTTTGGGCTAAAGAAAAGTTCCGAATCCCGCGTACACCCTGGATGGAAACAAGCGAAGCGGTTCCACCTGAATCCCGGCAAAATCCGGATCCGTCGCGTTGCTGCTTGATCCGGACTATCCGGTAAAATGGCCGGGTATTCGGAACGCCGGTTTATTCAGTGCGGCCGCTGGCGAATCAAAATCCGGGTATAGCCCAGGGACACATAGTCATTGATTTGCGCGGGACCAGCGGCGGCCACATTGACGTAATCGGGGAAATCCTCGTCGCTCAGGCTGCGCCAGCCGGCATAGGTGCCGCAGACATAGACCGGGATATTCCCGCCGGTCAACGAACGGACCTGTCTGTGCAAAGCCGGTTGTTCATCGCGTTTACCGTTTTGCAGGGCAAACTGTTCCTGGCCATGGGTGACCACGGCGAGCGGCAGAGCCGGAAATTGTTTACGTAATTGCTCAATATAGGAACGGGTCAGGGGCAGAGCCCAGTTCAGTCCTTCACTATCGGCGGTGACAATTTCAAAGACGATGCCCACGGGCGGCTCGTTTTGCTGCAAAATCTGGGTTATTGCCCGCTGGCTGTCGGCCAGCAACACGGTGGGCAACAGCAGGATCGCAATAAACAATCTGTAGCGCAGCGAGGGCATGGCAAGTTCTCCGGCAAGGTCGGGCAAGAGATTACTTTCAAAATATACCCGATAAGGTACATGAGAACAGGAAAAGTTCAGTCAACGCCGGGGGCATCACTGTTATCTGGTTTTTCAGGATATTAGTGATTGCTTAATAATTCTGGTGGCGCTTGCGGATCGGTCGACCGACGACTTGGACCTTGCCATCGGCCAGCAATACGGGGAAGCATTTTAATGCCCGGCAAGACAAGATATACGAAAGACACCAGCCACTAAAGCACAGTGACCAGGTGCCATATACTGGTAGAGTTCATTCCACGCACCATTTTCTTACGTGCCCGTAAATGATTTTTACCACGAAGACTCGAAGCCACGACGGTATTTTTTGAACAGTTCGTGTCCCCGAGACTTCGTGGTTCAATGCTTTTTCCAGTACCTGCGGCGTCAGCCGCCCGTCATGGACATGAAGCGCAGGACCTGTTCGGGTTTTTCGTTGAACTCATGGCGCTCGGGTTTGAGGGCGATGGCCTTGACGATGTGCTCTTCCAGTTCGGTATCGCTGATGCCGGCGCGCAGCAGTTCGCGTAACGGATAGCTCTCTTCCTGGCCGAGGCACATGTACAGAGTGCCATCCACGGACAGGCGTACCCGGTTGCAGGTCTCGCAGAAGTGTTGCGAGATAGGCGTGATAAAGCCGATGCGCAGATCGGTGCCGGCCACCTGCACGTAGCGGGCCGGACCGCCGCCGGGCATCATGCCGGGTAGCAGCTCGTAATGTTCGGCCAGGCGGGCCTTGACGTCCTGCAGGCTGATGTACTGATCGGTCGCGGCGCGACCGGTTTCGCCTACCGGCATAGTCTCGATAAAGCGCAGGGTAAAATCGTGCTCGATACAGAACTCGACCATGTCCTCGACTTCATCGTCATTGACCCCTTTCATCACCACCATATTGATCTTGATGGGATGAAAGCCGGCCTGTTTGGCGGCCATCAGGCCATTGATCACCTTCTCCAGCTTGCCCTGGGTGATTTCCTTGAAGCGCTCGGGTTTGAGGGTATCCAGGCTGACATTGATGCGGCTGACGCCGGCCTCGAACAGGGCCTGGCCGTGCTTGTCCAGGCGGGTGGCATTGGTGCTCAGTGACAGATCCTCGATCCCGGGCAGGGCGGCCAGGCGCGCGGCCAGTTCGGGCAGATTCTTGCGCACCAGCGGCTCGCCGCCGGTGACGCGGATCCGGCGGGTCCCGAGGCGGCCAAAGGCGCCGATAACCCGTTCGATTTCATCCGGCGTCAGCCAGTCTTCCGGCTCCTCGAAATCCTTGAACCCTTCGGGCATACAGTATTTGCAACGCAGATCGCAGCGGTCCGTGACCGAGAGCCGGACGTATTCGATGCGTCTGCCAAAGGGGTCGATGAGATCTGCCATAAAATAACCGAGTTTGTTGCCCTGGAAATAAATTCGATTATAGGTGAAAATCAGTAGTTTGTAATGTACTGAAAAACCTTGAAAATCCCGGTGTTTGTTAATTCGCTGCTGATGATTCCCTGTTCGGCCATCGTCTTATCGGGAACCGGATAAGCCCGGTGTCGCCTTCTCTTCGGCGAACGCGATCGCACTCCTTTGGATTATTGTATCAGCATGTATTCACTTACTTTCTTTTCAAATATATTCAAGGATACTCGACAGAGGCCGATACTGGATACTACCCAGGAAGCTACGGGTAAACCCTGTCTCTTTTGGCCTGATAAACCCTCATTTTCGCGCGGGGATCAACCGCGATGGTTATGCGATATTCCTTACGAAAACGAATGATTCTGAGCACCGGCCTGATGTTGCTGCCTCTGCTGCTGCTGGGCGCAGGAGGCTATGCTCTGTATCTGCAAACCATCAGTTCCTTCGAGACAGCGATGCAGCGCAGTATGCAGGTAGTGCTCCCGGTCAGTGAATTGCAGCGCCAGATTCTCGAAATCGACCGCCCGCTGGATCAATACCTGTATAACACCCGCGAGCAGGAGCGCGAGGCCTTCTTTCGCCATGCGCAGGCGATCGACCGCCAATTCGTGGAACTGCTCGATAAATCGGCGCTGCGCGACGATTATCGTCCCGAAATCGCTCGATCCAGTCAGAGCTGGCAACAACTGCGGAATCTGGCGGATCGCATCATGCAGCGCCATGCAGAGGCCGGTGACGTCAGCCAGGAAATGCTGGTCCGTTTCGAAAACCTGCAGCGAGATACCACTGGTATCCTTGACATGTTGTATCAGACTTTTGAATTGGAAATTGAGCAGGAACTCGACAGAGCGTTGCGCGATCAAAAACAGATTCAGTTATTGCTATTAGTCATATTTGTGACCGGGCTCGGGGTAGCCATTCTTATAGGCAATCGCATTGCCAGGCAGGTGTTGCAGCCATTGGCAAAATTGCGCGAGGGCACGGAACGTTTTGGCCACGGTGATCTGACTTATCGCATTGAACTTGACAACCAGGACGAGTTCGGAAAACTGGCTAAAACTTTCAATGAGATGGCTGATGAACTGGAATTTCTCGCTTCTTATGACAGCCTGACAGGGCTGTTGAACAAGCGGGAGTTTGGGCTGCGATTGCAGGATGAAGTGAGACGGGCAAAACGATCCCGCCACCCGTTTGTATTGTTGCTGATGGATCTCGATTATTTCAAACAGGTGAACGACACCTATGGACATCCGGCGGGAGATCATACCCTGCGTGTACTGGCCTCGTTGTTGAAAAAACAGGTCCGGGAGTCGGACTACGTGGGACGCTATGGAGGTGAGGAGTTCGGAATGATTCTTACCGACACATCGGAGCAGGATGCCCTGGACACCGCGGAACGTATCCGTCAATTGGTCGAGGAAAAAGCGTTTGCCATCAGCGACAACGCCGCAATCAACATCACCGTCAGTGCCGGCCTGGCATCCTACCCCGATGACGCGACCAATGCTGAAATGCTGATCGCCTGCGCCGACGAAGCCCTCTATAAAGCCAAGGACACCGGCCGCAACCGCGTGATCGCCTTCAGTGATATTTAGGGTATTAACTCAGGGCATTAAAACCCAACGTAAAGGCGCAGAGAACGCAAAGGAATTAATTTTAAAAATCGTGGAATAACTTTGCGGATAGATAACTATTTGATTTTCAGTTCGGTTTACTCAAGACGTGGCTGATGCTGTTCTGTTCGTAAAAGCCGGAATCTGGTAAGCCCCGTAGACTTTTGCGAAAAGATCAAAATAAAAAACTCTGCGTCCTTTGCGTCTTTGCGCCTCTGCGTTAAAGATCTGATTATCTGCCGGTTTCGCGCATCATCATGGCCATTTTGACCAGGTCGGCGATGGAGCGGGCCTGCATTTTTTCCATCACCTTGGCGCGATGGACTTCCACAGTCTTGATGCTGATGCCCAGTTCCTCGCCCACATCCCGGTTGGGCTTGCCGGTGACGACCCGGTCCATGACTTCCTGCTCGCGTGTGGTGAGCTCGTCATAGCGCGCCTGGAGGTTTTCCAGCTCGGCACGCTGTTTGAGTCGATCACGATGTTTTTGTACCGCGGCCTGGATGGTATCGAGCAGAACCTGATCGTTAAACGGTTTTTCGATGAAATCGACCGCCCCGTTTTTGAGAGCGCGCACCGCCATGGGGACATCGCCATGACCGGTGACAAAGACGATGGGCAGGTCGATGCCCCGCTCGGCGAGAATATGCTGCAGATCCAGACCGCTGATCCCCGGCATGCGAACATCAAGGATCACGCAACCGAGTGAGTCCTCGGTATAGTTGTCCAGAAACTCATTGGCGGAACCATAGGTCCGGATATTCAATTTCACCGAATCGATCAGCCAGGCGATGGATTCGCGCACGGCCTGATCGTCATCAACTACATGAATTGTGGCTTTTTTCATTACTTGTATCTGGCTTTTGTTGACCGAACCTTCGCGGTATCGCGCCATGAGACCGCTATAGCTCTGTTGTCTCTGAACACTCCGTTTTCGGGCGACTCCGGCCTCTTTCATAAGAGGCCGGAGGGGGCGTCGGCCTGGTCCCGGGTCCGGATTCCCCTGAATCTCGCAATCCATGGGGTTATCGGCAATGTGACCGGGTTCTCAAATTTTTGTGTCCATTGTGGTCCGGCGGCGTTGCTGTCAGGTTTCTGTATCACCCGATCATCCGGTCTTTATACTTTTCCAGCATATAGGAGGAGAGGGAGGAGGGTTATTGGGGATAACCCTAATTTTTGCTGCGGTGAGATAAAAAAAACGCATCCGAAGATGCGCTTTTCAGGGAGTTGGCGTCAGGTAATCAGATGGTCTGGTAATACAGGTTCTGCGGGTGATTGGCCTGGGCGAAGAAGAACCAGCGCTCGAACAGCAGACCAATATATTGCACCGCGAAAGCGGCAGCCAGGACCTGCACGCTGGCGGCGCTGAGGCCGGCCCACAGCAAAATCAACGGTACGGGGAATACCAGAACCAGGAAAATATACTTGATCGACTTGAACCAGGCCGCACTGGCGCCATGGAAATATTCCCGGGTGTTGTAGGAGCCGCCCATCATGCCCATGGATTTCTGGACCACGGCGTTGTGGCGCATGCCGATGGCGGTCTGCACGGTGGACTTGTACTTGATACGGGCATTGCGGTACAGCGAGGCAGCGCGGCTAATCAGGCCGGCCAGGGTCAGAATGACTGCCCAGGCGCCATAAAAACCAATCATACCCGAGTCCTGCCAGGCCGCCAGTGCAGTGGCCAGGGTAAAGCCTGAGGCAGCACCCAGCAGGGTATAATTGATTACGGTCAGGACACTGGCCCACTCCTGCAGGAACTTGATGCTGGCGTAGATCATGCCGGTCGCCACATACAGGACGAACACGGCAAACGTTGTGATTGCCCCGACGATCAGCGCCGGCTGGTTGGGGATGCCGTTGCCGAACCAGTCGGGCTGCCAGCCGCTCAGGTGCAGCGCGCCATACAGGAACACCAGTCCCATGACGGCCGGCAGGATAATGACTTCGCGGGACAGCCAGGAGGTGCGCCACTGACTGGCGGCGCGCCAGGCCCGCTCCGGACGGCCCAGATGCAAAAACGACGCCGCCAGGCCACCGATCATCAGTACCAGGGCAATAATGCTGCCGGTGACATAGAAATTACTGCTCTGCGCCGGCAACAGGTTGACGGCGGAATACAGCTGGCCGCTGAACAGCGCCAGAAACAGTCCCTGACCGGCACCGATCAGGGTAGTAAGAAAGATAACCGAAAATGCAGGATGCATGACAAATTCTCCGAATTTGAGTTACGAGGGACGAGGGCCGAGGACCGAGGAGAGAAAAAACAGGCGTATTCCGCTTTTCCTCGTCACTCGTAACTCGTCCCTCGTCACTGTTTTAAAGTAGCCAGTCGTCCAGGGTGACATCCTTGGTGGTCTTGTGTCGGATATCCTCTTTCTTGAGCGGATTATCCACACGCACCAGTTCGTCCTCGTGGATGTGCATCTTGGTCTTGCGCCGCGGCAGGTAATGGTTGGCCGGCTTGGTGCCCCATTCGGGCATCAGCGGGTAACCGCCCTGTTCGCGAATGGCGACAGAGACTTCGGAATCCGGGTCATGCACATCGCCGAACAGCCGCGCGTTGGTCGGACAGGCCATGACGCAGGCCGGCTTGCGCTCGGCTTCGGGCAGCGATTCGTCGTAGATGCGATCCACGCACAGGGTACACTTCTTCATCACCTGCTGTTTCTCGTCCAGCTCACGGGCGCCGTAGGGGCAGGCCCAGGAGCAGTACTTGCAGCCGATGCATTTGTCATAGTCCACCAGTACGATGCCATCATTCTCGCGTTTGTAGCTGGCGCCGGTCGGACAGACCGGCACGCAGGGTGCGTCTTCACAATGCAGGCAGCTCTTGGGAAAGTGGATGGTTTCCGTGTTCGGATAGGTTCCCACTTCATAGGTCTGTACCCGGTTAAAGAAGGTCCCGGTAGGGTCCTTGTCATACGGGTTCTCGTCGAACAGCGGGCCGGCCGCGCCGGATGTGTTCCACTGTTTGCAACTGGTGACGCAGGCGTGGCAACCCACGCAAACGTTCAGGTCGATTACAAGTGCTAGTTGAGTCATATCACTAAACCTTTATCGATGCATTCTCAACAAAGAGGCAAAAACATCCCTGTTTTTGGCGCTCTTTGCGTTTAATCAGTTCTTCTGCTTGCTAAACATGCCGGCAAAGTACTGCAGCCATTTACGCCGTGGCGGGGTACCCGGAACGGCACGCATTTCCTTGTATTGCGGGAAAGTGCTCGGCTCTTCATCTGCGCTGGCCGGGTAGACGCGTACTCGCACGTCATACCAGCCGGCCTGGCCGGTGACCGGATCCGAGTTGGAAATGTGCTGGCCGGCGTCGTGGGCGGGCAACTCTTCACCAATGACATGGTTGAGCAGGAAGCCCTGCTTGGATTCGTTGGCATTGTCGGACAGATTCCAGGCGCCGCTGGCCTTGCCGATGGCATTCCAGGTCCAGATAGTCCCCGGTTCGACAGCTTCACTGTAACGACTCAGACAACGCACCTTGCCGTGCATGGACTCGATCCACATCCAGGCGCCATCGTCGATACCCGCCGCCCGGGCGGTCTGCGGATGGATATGCAGATAGTTGTAGGTGTGGATCTGTCGCAGCCAGGCATTTTGCGAATCCCAGCTGTGGTACATGGCCATCGGTCGCTGGGTAATCGCATTCAACGGATACTTGTGCTTGTCGCTCAGTTGCGATTCCAGTGTTTCATGGTAGAAGGGCAGCGGATCGAAGAAGGTCTCGATGCGTTTGCGCAGGTGTTTGGGCGGGACCCGACCGCCGGGGTTCTTGTCCTGCGCCGCCAGGCGGAACTTCTGCAGCACTTCGGAATAGATGTGGCAGTTGATCGGTTCGGCATAGCGAGTCAGGCCGTTGCCCTGGGCCCACTGCAGATAGCCCTGGTTCCAGTTACGCATGTACTGATAGGACTTGGGCAGCTCGTAGTGGAATACGCAGTTGTTCTTCTCGTACATTTTCCACTGGTCCGGGTTGGGCTCGCCGCGCATGGCCTTCTCGCCACCCTTGCCGCGCCAGCCGGCCAGAAAGCCGATGCCGGAGCCGGGAGCGGTTTCGAAGTTGGTGACGAAATCCGGATAGTCGCGGAATTTGCGGTTGCCGTTTTCATCGACGAAGGCCGGCAGCTTGAGGCGCGAGCCCAGTTCGATGATGACTTCCTGGAACGGCTTGCACTCGCCGGTCGGCGGCACTACCGGAATACGGACCGAGTCGACCGGGCCATCGTATTCGGAGATGGGCCGATCCAGCATGGACATCACGTCGTGACGTTCCAGGTAAGTGGTATCGGGCAGCACCAGATCGGCGTAGGCGACGGTTTCCGATTCGAACGCGTCGGCTACGACCAGGAACGGGATTTTGTATTCCCCGTTGTCGTCCTTGTCGTTGAGCATCTGGCGCACCTGATCGGTGTTCATGCTGGAGTTCCAGGCCATATTGGCCATGAACAGGAACAGGGTGTCGATGCTATAGGGGTCGCCGCGGTGGGCGTTGGTGATCACGTTATGCATCAGCCCGTGCACCGACAGTGGATGTTCCCAGGAGAAGGCCTTGTCGATACGCACCGGCTCACCCTTGTCGTCGACAAACAGATCGTCCGGGTCCGCGGGCCAGCCCAGCGGCATGCCATTGAGCGGTGTATTCGGTTGCACGTCGTCCGGCGAGGTCGGGTTCTTCGGGCAGGGCGGAATCGGGCGCGGGAACGGCGCCTTGTGGCGGAAGCCGCCGGGCCGATCGATGGTTCCGAGGATCGACATCAGGATGCTCATGGCGCGGATAGTCTGGAAGCCGTTGGAGTGGGCAGCCAGACCACGCATGGCATGGAAGGCGACGGGGTTACCGGTCACCGATTCGTGTTCGTTATCCCACACGTCAGTCCAGGCGATCGGCAATTCGATTTTCTCATCGCGGGCAGTGATACCCATTTCATAGGCCAGGCGGCGAATGGTCTCGGCCGGAATGCCGGTGATATTCTCGGCCCATTCAGGAGTGTACTGCTGGACACGTTCGGTCAGCATCTGAAAGGCCGGTTTGACCGGGGTGCCATCGGGCAGGGTGAATTCCCCCAGCAAGTAGGGGTCGGCGCCCGGCGTGTGGGTAGAGATCGGTTTGTTCAGATCCCGGTCCCACCACAGCTTGTTCTGCGGGTCGAAGCAGCCTTCTTCTTCGGGCACCTCGAAGCGCACGAACATGCCGTATTCGGTGCTTTCCTCGTCCAGGTTCACCAGCTCGGCGGAGTTGGTGTAATTGACCAGAAAGTCGCGGTCGAACAGGCCCTGCTTGATAATTTCGTGGGTCAGGGCCAGCATCAGCGCACCGTCGGTACCGGGTTTGATCGGCACCCACTCGTCGGCGATCGCAGAGTAGCCGGTGCGTACCGGGTTGATGGAGATGAAGCGGCCGCCGTTGCGCTTGAACTTGGACAGCTCCATTTTCAGCGGGTTGGAATGGTGGTCTTCGGCGGTACCGATCATCACGAACAACTTGGCGCGCTCCAGATCCGGCCCCCCGAATTCCCAGAAGGATCCGCCGATGGTATAGATCATGCCGGCGGCCATGTTGACCGAGCAAAAACCGCCGTGGGCCGCGTAGTTGGGAGTACCGTACTGCTTGGCGAACAGACCGGTCAGGGCCTGCATCTGGTCACGCCCGGTGAACAGAGCAAATTTCTTCGGGTCAGTGGCACGCAGGTGGCTCAGGCGTTCTTCGAGCATATCGAAGGCCTGATCCCAGCTGATTTCCTCGAATTCGGCATCGCCGCGGTTGGCTCCGGGCTTGCGCATCAGCGGTTTGGTCAGCCGTGCCGGCGAGTACTGTTTCATGATTCCCGAGGAACCCTTGGCACAGATGATACCCTTGTTCAGCGGATGATCGGGGTTGCCCTGGATATAGCGCACTTCTCCGTCACGCACGGTGACACGGATGCCGCAGCGACAGGCGCACATATAACAGGTGGTATTCTTGGTTTCAGTCCGCCCTTCGGGCTTCTGAATCGGGTCATGTATAACTGCCATCGTCAAACCTAGCCTTTTTAATGAGGTGCGCGATTATAGGGGTCAGCACGCGCAGTGACTAATCAGGGTTATTAAAAGGTTTATAAAATCATTATATACTAAAATAGTTATGGATTAATCGTATCCAGACGGAGATAGTCGCCCGGCCTGACTCCTATCCGAAGAGAGATAGCTATAACCCGACTAAGCATCTGTTTTTGCGAGATTTTTTTAGCCTGCACAGAATGTCGCGCCAACTATAGCTGATTGGAGATAAATTTAAACCCCCGATCGCCGGCTGCAGGGAAATAAAATGAACTTATATTTAGATCGGGTATAACGGCCGATGAAATCCGGTACGGGTCCTCCGCTTCTCCTCTCCCGGGGCCTGTCAACCGTAAACACCCGCGCCCGTGCGCAACGCAAGAGACCGGGCCCGGCAACCCCCATTTACTGGCGTAACAGTCATATATAAAGGTGTTGCTTCTGCCCCGGTGTCTGACGCTATGCAAGCTGGGGATGCAGGGCATCAATGCCGGGTATCTTGTACTTATCCCGTGGCTCCATCCGTGTTTCATCTGTCTGCCTGTAAAGCGGTTGCCATGTCTGTTCGCATAGCAATCGCTGCTGTCTTCCACCTGGCCCGGTAAGGGAGCGATATTTGAAACGTCGGCTCAGTCAAAACAAACTTCCCACAGTTTACGGTTCGCTGGACTGCTGAGTGATAAATCCTTGATGTGATAGCGGCCTTTATGCTGCGTCTCTGCGCGCGCTGATCTGGGTGGCAATAAGCCTCTCTTTTAACTAGACTTTTAGTGCAATGTGAATTTTATTGCCAGTCATGGCAAAATGAATAACAGAGTTCGCTGCACTGTTCAGGCAAGGAGTCAGGTTCGTGTTTGCCAGGTGTCTGTCTGCAGCGAAGATAATGGATATTTGATTGAATTTTTCTGAACCAATAAGCCGTTTAACCCGTCCGGGCGGGCGCCTGTCGTGGGTTGGCAACCTTGCTGCCGGATTTGTACCGGGACGAGTTGTGGTGGCGGCGTTGTTTTTGCTGCTGTGTATCCCGTCCCTTTCCTTTGCCATTGAATTGCAGACGGATACGGATGTTGCTACTGCCGGATATTATCACCTCAGATGGAAGAGTGCGGATAAGCACGTCAATGTTGAGCTTCAGGAAGCCGTCAACGCCGAATTCCGGCATGCAAACTCTCTCTACCAGGGTCGGGACCGCGCCAGAATTATAACCGGTCGTTCCGACGGCACTTATTATTATCGCATCCGGGCGCTCGATGTTAACGGCACCGCTGGCGACTGGTCTGACATCGTCAAGGTACAGGTCAAACATCACCCTCTGTCACGGGCCCTGGGATTTTTCACCGTCGGTGCCGTTGTTTTTCTGTCGATCCTGATCGCGATCCTGATTGGCAACCGTCGTTATCACAGTAAGGAGTCACAGTGACACTCTCAATCAATACCCGACGTTTGCAGGAAGATATCGAAATGCTGGCGTCTATCGGCCGCCACGAGGACTATGGTCTGTATCGCATGGCGTTTAGCGATGGTGATATGGAAGGACGTGCCTGGTTCAAACAGAAACTGGAAGAGGCCGGGCTGGAAGTGTATGAAGATGGCGCCGCCAATATCCATGGCCGGCTGAACTGGAGCGAGGAGATTCCGGCCGTCGTGACCGGTTCGCATCTGGATACGGTGCCGGCCGCCGGCCATCTGGACGGAGCGCTGGGCGTGCTGGTCGGACTGGAGTGCCTGCGCAGTATCAAGGAACAGAATCTGTCGCTGCGCTATCCGATGGAAGTGATCGCTTTCACCGATGAAGAGGGCCGTTTCGGCGGCATGGTCGGCTCGCAATCGATCGCCGGCCAGTTAACCCCCGAATCGATCCATCAGGCAATTGATCTTGACGGCATAACATTATCTCAGGCGATGCAGGAGCGAGGTTATGATGCCATGCATGCCCTGCATGCCCGTTATCGCCCGGAGGCCATACATGCCTTTGTGGAACTGCATATCGAACAGGGGCCGATACTGGACCAGATGGGTCTGAGTGTGGGTGTGGTGGATGCCATCGCCGGACTGTTCAAGTGGGAAGTGAGCCTGATCGGTACCGCCAATCACGCCGGAACCACGCCCATGCATATGCGTAATGACGCCTTTCAGGGACTGGCGGAATTTTCCAGCGAGATTCAGCGGATTCTGGAAGAGAACGGTTCGGCACGCAGCGTGGCCACCATCGGCCGGGTCGATATCAAGCCTGGGGCGCCCAACGTGGTACCGGGACGGGTCGAGTTTTCCCTGGAGGCGCGTGATACCGATGAACATACCCTCGAGGATCTGCAGCATGCCTTTCGCAAGGCGTTATCTGCGATTGCCCGGCGACGTAATCTGATGTTCGAATTCAAGATCCTCAGCGAGATCGCTCCGGTCAAGTGTGATCTGGGACTGGTCAGGGATCTGGAAGATACCGCCAAACAACTGAAGCATGAACCGCTGGTTATGGCCAGTGGCGCCGCCCATGATACTCAAATGATGGCCAAAATCGCCCGGGCCGCGATGCTCTTCGTTCCCAGTAAGGGAGGACGCAGCCATTCCTCGGCCGAGTGGACCGAACTGGTGGATATCGAGCGTGGCGCCAATGTTATGCTTAATGCCCTGTACCGAATTGCCGGAGAACAAGCCGCATGACAGATGATACGTTTGACCTGAGTGAAGATCTGGACCTGAATCCGGATTTTCTGGATGTCGATCCACTTGAAGAAAAATACCGCGCCTCGATTACGCCGGTCCAGGCGATTCAACAATCCCTGGAGGAACACCATACCGCGCTGCTGGTGATCGATTTGCAGTATCTGGACGCCGCGCGGGGTTACGGGGTTTTTGCCAATGTCGACAGGGAACAGATGCCGCATGAGGCCGAAGAGTTTTATTTCGATTCACTGGAGAATACGGTGCTGCCCAATGTGCGGCGCCTGCAGGACAGTTTTCGCGCCAATAAACTGGAAGTGATCCATATTCGTATCCAGTCCCTGACCCAGGACGGACGGGATCGCAGCCCCGGCCACAAGCGTCTTGGCCTGCATGCCGCACCTGGTTCCAGGGAGGCGGAGTTTATTCCCGAAGTAGCGCCGGTGGGCGACGAGATCGTGATCAATAAAAGCGCCAGCGGCGTATTCAATGCCACTAACCTCGAATATGTACTGCGCAACATGGGCGTCACCGGCCTGTTTGTCTGCGGCGTCTATACCAATGAATGTGTCTCCACCACTATTCGCGATGCCAGTGATCTGGGGTTTTACACGACCCTGATCGCGGATGGTTGTACCACCGTGACCCCGGAGCTCCATACGGCAACAATTCGTACGGTCAAGGATCGCTACTCCCGGGTTATGACCACCGATGATGCCATCAAGGAGATCAACAAGGTCGTGGCATGAATAGCGTTAACTCCGCGATTCTCGACGCCAATGTCGGCTGGCTGATCCTGGCCGTTTTCAGCGTGATCTGGATCTGGCTGGGCTGGTTCTGGGGGCGCAAGAATAAACATCTGGATGATTACATGCTGGCTGGTCGGCGCGTGGGCATGGCCCTGGGCACCGCCACGGCCATGGCCACCTGGGTGACCAGCAATACCACCATGGTCGCGCCCCAGTTCGCCCTGCAACTGGGTTTGTGGGGCATGCTGGGTTATTCGCTGGGCTCGGTCGGGCTGATGCTGTTCGCGCCACTGGCGCGCCGTATTCGTCAGTTACTGCCGTTCGGTTACACCAGCGGTGATTTTGTTCGTCTGCGCTATGGTGTCTGGACCTGGCGTGTATTTCTGGTGATTTCATTGTGCTATGCCATCGGCTGGTTGATCAGTTTGGGAATGGCCGGTGGCGTGCTGATTCACGCCCTGACCGGCATTGATTACCAGATCGGCATGACGGTCATATTAACAATATGTGTTTTGTATACCCTGCTGGGTGGTTTACGCGCGGTTATTGGTACGGACTTTATCCAGACCCTGCTTATCATTGGTGGGGTCGTGACCCTGGCGATCCTGACGATCAATGAGGTAGGGTTTGATCAGATGCACAGTAGCCTGCTGGCAGATCGCCCGGAACTGCTGAACCTGTTGATGCCGGCTGCGGTCATGTTCCTGTTCAATAATCTGTTGTTTGGCATCGGTGAAATTTTTCATTCCAATGTCTGGTGGTCGCGTGCCTTTGCCTTTCGCAAGGACGTGGGCTTTCGGGCCTATCTGCTGGCTGGCATTATCTGGGTGCCGATCCCGATCGTGGCTGGCTTTATCGCGCTGGCGGCGCCGGCGCTGGGACTGAATGTGCCGGCTGCGGATATGGTTGGTCCCATGGTCGCCGCGGAACTGCTCGGTTTTGGCGGCGCCGTGCTGGTCTTTATTATTGTTTTCTCGGCACTCGCGTCGAGTCTGGACTCGCTGCTCGCCGCGACCAGCGATCTGGTTCTGACCGATATCTACAAAGGTCACCTCAACCCCGGGGCCAGCGATGAGCGATTGCGGATTATGGCCAAACGGATCGTGATACTACTGGGGGTGGCTACCTGGTTGATTTGCCTGCCGCGAATTTCTACTCTGGGCAGTCTGTTGCAATATCTGGGCGCTTTTGTTGCCAGTGCTATCTGGCCCATCGTTGCCGGACTATACTGGAAACGGGCCAACGCCACAGGGGCTCTGCTGGCCATGGTGCTGGGGACCGGTTGCGGTATCTGGGCCTATTTTGGCATCGGCTTTTATGTGGCGGCGCTGGTGTCGGCGGCGGTTTCCATGCTAACAGTCTTCATCAGCATGGCGTTGTCACAAACCGAATTTGAATGGGAACAACTGAAACAGAGCCAGGAGGGCAGCGCAACATGACCGCCAGTGCCACTTTCCTGGCCTTCATCGTAACGGCAGCTGTGGCAGTCTCCACGCTCACGCCGTTGATACTGATTTATTTATGGATAAGAGACTGGATAAGAAAACAGTTATGGTAGACAAAATGCATTCCCATCCCGAAGAATCCGTGGAACCGGTCATTCCCAAAGACTGGACCAGTGGTATCGAGCGTCCTCAATATCTGCTCGAGCATATACCCGAGGACCCCGCACCCCTGGTCGAGCTGGCCTACCTGCCTATCGTTTCGGTCCGCCAGTTAAGTCAGGACAAGATGGCGCAATTGTTCAGGCTGGCCGCGCTCTACGAGACTACGCCGTCGCTCTATCAGCCGCCGTTGACAGGCAAGATCCTGATCAGTGCTTTCTATGAGCCGAGTACGCGAACGCGGCTTTCCTTCGAGAGCGCCTGGCACCGCCTGGGTGGCGATATTATGTCGATCACCGATCCGGCTTCCACTGGCATCGCCAAGGGTGAGTCGCTGCGTGATGTGGCCGAGATGTTCAACAACTATGGCGACCTGGTGGTGCTGCGCGATAATCACAATACAGCCGTTTATGAGATGATCGATGCCCTGCGCATCCCCATCATCAATGCCGGTAATGGCACCGATGAGCACCCAACTCAGGCCATGGCCGATATGTACGCCATCTTCAAGTGGCGGCCCGAGTTGCTCAATAACGACGTGCCCGAGGACAAGAAGATCAATATCGGCATCATCGGCATTCCCTCACGCATGCGTACGGTACGCAGCCTGTTACTGTTCCTTGCTATGTACCCGCGGGGTATCAATGAGGTTGTGGTCATCACTGATGAGACTGAAGCCTTCGCCGAGGATCAACTGGAAGAGCTGGAATCATCGGGGTTGAATATCCGTATCAGTAATAAACTCGATAAGGAGCTCCCCGAGCTCGATGTAGTCTATATCAACGCGATTGCCTGGGTGGGAGATTCATTCGAGACTCACGGCGGTATCTTCAAGCTTGACGCCAACTCTTCCCTGAAGCCCGGCTCTATCATCCTCCATCCACTGGCAAGAGGGGATGAATTGTCGACCGAGCTGGATGATACGCCACATAACTGGTATTTCGCTCAGGCCCGTGGAGCGGTCTTCATTCGCATGGCACTCCTCACCACGCTAAGCCAGCGTATCAGCCAGGTGATGGAAGCCAGTTCTTATTCTTAAAACTCAGATACCCAATACAGAAGATAATTATGTGTGGAATAGCCGGAATTTTTCATAGCACCAAAGAACAAACCATCGATCCTCAATTGCTGGTCAACATGGCAGCGATACAGCACCATCGGGGCCCGGACGGGTTTGGTTACAAGTCACTGGAAGGACAGGGAGTAGGCTTTTCCCATGCCCGCCTGTCGATTATCGACCTCAACGAAGAGCGCGCACGCCAGCCTTTTCTGTCTCAGGACAATAATCTGTTGCTGGCCCATAACGGCGAGTTTTACGACTACAAACGGATTCGTGCCGAGCTGACCTTGAAGGGCGCGCGTTTCAAGGCCAAGAGCGACTCGGAGATGGTATTACATCTCTATCCCCGACTGGGTCTGGAAGATATGCTGACGCACCTGCGCGGCGAGTTCGCCTTTGCCCTGTATGACAAGCAGCATGATCGGCTGATGCTGGTTCGCGACCGGTTCGGTGTCAAACCGTTGTACTGGACCAACACCGGCGACAAGATCGTGTTCGGTTCCGAGCTCAAGGTGCTGTTCGCTCATCCTGATGTGCCGCGGCGCTTCAATGCCAAAGGTGTATTTCACCAGCTGATGCAGACCACCGTGCCGGGCAATACCGCCTTCGATAATATCAACCAGGTTAAACCCGGCCATGTGGTCATCATTGAGCGCAAGCACGGCAAATTCCAGGTGACCGACCAGAAATACTGGGATATGGATTTCCCTCTGCAGAGTGAACGCCTGAAAAACGATAGTGATGACGAGGAAAGCTACATCGAAGGCGTGCGCAAGCAACTGCTGGAAGCGGTACAGCTGCGCCTGGAAGCGGATGTGCCGGTGGCCTGTTATCTTTCCGGCGGAATCGACTCCTGTTCCACGCTGGGCATGGCCGCCGCCAGTCAGCAGTCACCGGTCAAGGCCTTTACCATCGGCTTTGACGACGCCGATTATGACGAAACCCCGATTGCCACCGAGATGGCCGAGTCGGTCGGTGCCGATCAGGATGTAATGCTGCTCAACGCGGGTCACCTGTACGAGAACTTCGAGGAAACCCTCTGGCATACCGAACGCACTATTTATAATACGCTGGGTGTGGCCAAATTATTGATGAGCCGGCATGTCAACAAGGCCGGTTACAAGGTGGTGGTCACCGGCGAGGGTTCGGATGAACTGTTCGGCGGATATCCGGCTTTTCGCCGCGATATGTTTTTACACGGCATGGATACCCTGTCGCCGGCCGAACGGGCCGAATGGGAGAGTATCCTGGCCGAGGCCAACAAGTTATTCAAAGGCGCCATGCTGGCCGAGGATGAGGTCAGCGATCCGGCTCTCAACGAACTGATGGGCTTTACTCCCAGCTGTCTGCAGCCCTGGCTCGCCTCGGCGGTGCATGTGCCCGGCCTGCTGTCGCCTGCGCTGCGTCAGGAAGTCGAGGGATATGCGCCCGGTCAGGCGATCGCCGAGGCACTGGACGGTGATATGCTCGAAGGCCGGCATCCGCTCGACAAGGCCCAGTACGTCTGGATCAAGACCATGCTGGAAGGCCAGATCCTCACCTGGGGTGGAGATCGCGTCGATATGGCTAACTCTATGGAAGCGCGGCCGCCGTTTCTGGATCATCATCTTGCCGAGTATTGCGCCCAGCTGCCACCCTCCATGCGGATCAAAGGGCGCACCGAGAAATACGTATTACGTGAAGCGATGAAGGGCATCCTGCCCAAGACATTGTATGAACGGGAGAAGTTCGCTTTCATGGCGCCGCCGGCGCATACCGATCCGGAAAAATGGGCCGCCCTCAAGGTTCTGTCTGATAACTATCTTTCCGATGAAGCGATCGAGCAGGCGGGCGTTCTGGATAAAGCCGGCGTGAAGGCGCTGTTCGATCTGCACGAGGCCGAGGACACGACCGCCTCGACGCAGGTGAAACTCGATGCGGTCATTAATCACATGATCGGTGTGCAGATCCTGCACAAGCATTTTATTGCCAATGATGTTCCTTCACTGGCCCGACAGAAGGCCGATGAGTACGGCTGGCATGTTTGAGCCAGTATGTATCATTACATAAAAAATAAAGGGGCCTCAGGCCCCTTTTTTGATCGCTGAGTGACAGGCGAACGCCCCTGTATAAGAAAGTATTGATATTTAAATATAACGGAAAGCAACTGTCTGGAATAAAGTAATTTATGTGACGTCTTACACAGGATTGTCGATTGGACCTTGGGGTTAACCCGTAAAGTTGCCGAAGATGAGACAAGACGAATATCCAGTCAGGAGATGTCATAATGAAACGCTTTCAATCCTTATGTGTAATCACCGTATTATTCGGACTATCGGCGCTTGTCGGTGCCGGGCAAGCGCAACAGACAGACATTAACTGGGCTGGTTGCGGGATTACCAAAAAAGCTTTTATGGCGGAACTGGCCAGGGCCTACGAGGTCAAGACCGGCATCCCTGTCTATCTCAGCGGGGGTGGCGCCACCAGGGGCATTCGTAATGCTGCGGCGGGCAATATCGATATTGGCGGTGCCTGTCGGACTTCCCTCAACAGTCTGAAGGAAGAGCGTAATGCCCACCAGATCCCGGTGGCCTGGGATGCACTGGTGGTGGTAACCAACAAGAAAAACCCGGTGGACAACATCACCTTCGATCAACTGAAGCAGGTCTACCTGGGTAACATCACTAACTGGAAGGAGCTGGGTGGCGCCGATGCGCCGATTGAGCTCTACGTGCGTCGGGGAAAAATGTCCGGCGTGGGTCGTACCCTGCGCGAACTGGTCTTCAACAACTTCGATCAGGAGTTTGTCGCAAAATATGTTGAAAAGTCTTCCGGGCCGGTGGAAAGCGGCGTGGAAAATAACATCAACGGTATTGCAGTGACCGGTATCAGCAGCGCCCAAAAGCGGAATATCAAGATCCTCAAGCTCAACGATCACGAACCCAGCTATGCGAAGATCAGAAACGGGGATTATGTGCTCTACCGCCCGTTATACCTGGTAACCAAACGGGGTTCGACCGACAAAAAGGTACGTGACTTCATTCGCTACGCCGTGAGTCAGGAAGGCCAGGAGATCATTCGTCAACAGGGTACAGTACCCTATACCGAAGCCATGGCGCTGGTTATGAAACAGCTTGACCAGTACGAACGGGCCAGCCAGTCCGGTGCCTATCGTACCCGTGCGGACGGAAAGATATAAAACCCGGTCCTTACCGGTAAGGCAAAGAGGCACGCTCTGTGGCGTGCCTCTTTTTTTGTGGTCTGGAAATGAACGCAAAGGATGCAAAGACGCGGAGAACGCAAAGAAGTTATTTTTTGGTATTACCAGCCTTTAATTCACTGCGAAAGTTGCATTCTTGGAATTTCTTCAAAGCGCACCTGAACACACTGACTTCACTTCCGTGTCTTCACTGCCTCGTTAGTTTAAATAGGTGTTCCAAATGCCCGATCACTTTGCTTAAAAGATTGCTTCGCTTTGCTCGCAATGACCGATAAGAGAGAGGTCATTGCGAGGAGCAGCGTGACGAAGCAATCTCTCTGGACTGGTATTCGGCACACTTATTCAATCAGGAATGCAGTATGAGGCATGCCTTTTGCCAAAATAAATATTTTCTCTGCGCCCTTTGTACCCACACAACGGGCATAAACGCCTTTGCATCCTTTGCGTTCATTTCCCAGTGAACATAAACAGTGGATATATTCAGGATATGCCGCGATAGAGTTGTTTACGAGGGGCATAAAAAAAGAGGCACATCATCTGATGTGCCTCTTTCGGTGCTTCGGTAGTAATCCCTGATCAGGCGTCTTTACTGGTGTAATAGTCGATCAGGATCTTGGCCACTTCGGGGCGTGAGAACTCTTTCGGCGGGGCTTCGCCGTTGCTCAGCATCTCGCGTACCTTGGTGCCGGAAAGCAGCACGAAGTCTTCCTTGCTGTGATCCGGGGCTTCGCACATCATCACGACTTTGTTCAGTTTCTTGGACCAGGCGGTGTGATCGGCCTCGAAGATCTCGATATCCAGCGCACCTTTGGGCACTTCGTCGTGGAAAATCTTCTGCGCATCGAAAGGACCGTAGTAATCACCGACACCGGCATGGTCGCGGCCGATGATAAAGTGGGTGGCGCCCATGTTCTGACGGAAGTAGGCGTGCAACACGGCCTCGCGCGGTCCGGCATAGAGCATGTCGAATCCGTAACCGGTAACCATCACGCTGTTGGGCGGGAAGTAGAGTTCCACCATCTTGCGGATTGCGGCATCACGCACCGGGGCGGGAATATCGCCGGGTTTGAGCTTGCCCAGCAGCATGTGAATGACCAGGCCGTCGGCACCCAGGCGATCCATGGCCATATGGCACAGTTCTTCATGCGCCAGATGCATCGGGTTACGGGTCTGGAAGGCGACGACCTTGTTCCAGCCGTGTTCCTGAATTTCGTTGCGGATTTCCACGGCGGTGCGGAAGGTATCCGGGAAATCGGTGATGAAGTAGCTGAAGTTCAGCACGTCGATCGCCCCGGAGACGGCGAAACGGCCCTGGCTGTTAAAGGCGGCCACACCAGGATGCTCGCTGTCGGTCGTGCCATAGACCTTCTGGGTCATGGTATTCATCTGCTCGTCAGAAACCGTTTCAATGGCCTCGACATCCATTATGGCCAGCACGGGATGGCCCTCGACATTGGGGTCGCGCAGGGCGATGCGCCTGGCGTCCTTGATCGCATCGACGTTTTCCAGCAGACACAGGATGGGTACCGGGAAAAAGCTGCCGTCGCTCAGGATCATTTTCTCGGCCGCGCCCATGGCGTCAGTCAGATTCATGAATCCCTTGAGCGGATTGAAATAGCCGCCGCCCATCATCACGGCATTGCCGGCGGCCTGGGAGCTGATCACCACAGAAGGCAGGGACTCGGCCTCCTTTCGCAGAGCATCGTGTTTTGCGGAGTCATAGACAAAGCGAGGCTGTAGCTCGTCGCTGCCGATAGGTTTGATCATTCGTCCATCCTCAAGGTTAGGCCGCGGTGGGCATGGTTTGTTAAGTTCAGGCTGTCGTCCGGGAGACACGTTGGAGCGGGAATCCCCCTCGCAGCCCGGCTAAAATTCAGATGCACGACTATACACCACTCGATCCGGGGCGGAACAACAGGGATATTTATGAGGGCATTAGAATACAGGGCCGAGGGACGAGGGACGAGTGACGAGGCACAAGCCTCCGGATACGGAAATTAGACTGAGTCGAAATGAAAGTGATGCCAATTCATTTAACCCGGAGCTGAAAACAAAAAAGCGCCCGAAGGGCGCTTTAATATCTGGACTCGTCCCTCGTCACTCGGACCTCGTCCCTGACAATAGGCGCCCAGCGGGCGCCTTTTGTTCAGGCTGCGTCTTCCTTGGCCTTGCGGGCGGCTTCGGCTTCTTCCGGGGAATAGGCCGCACCGGACCAGAGCATTTCGTAGGCAATTTCTTCGTTGCCGTTCTCACACAGCTCCAGAACCTGCTGGAAAAGCGGCTGGAAAGTCTCGGACTTGTGCGATTCCTCGTGGTCCTCGAAGGTGTTCCAGAAGGTGATAATCAGCGCTTCCTTTTCCTTCAGGGGACTTTCAACTGCCTGACCGATGGTCGACCCCTCGTTGGAGACTGCGCCGCTGTTCAGGCAGACAAAGCCGCCGACAAAGCCGGTGTCGGAGTGATAGGTCTTGACGTTTTCGCACAGAAACGCAACGCGCTCCTGCAGGTCGTCAATCGAGTATTCAGGTTTCAGGATGACCCGGTTTACAGTAACCACACCATCATGCGGGAAATTTTTAATCAGATCGCCAGCCATTTTGCTCACCTCCGTTCAGAGTTAGTTGTTTAACAATTACTAATATAGGAGCTATATAAATTATGTCAAGGTAAACCAATAAAATACTTATAGCCCTGGTAATTATCTCAGTTATTACCCACATAAGGTTTCTGCGTGAGATTTCAATGCCCGGCGACTAATTGAAAAAGATATAAGAAAAATCATATATTTTGCCAGATCTGTCGAACCGTCTCGGCCAGCGTCATGGGATCAAACGGCTTGGTAATGACCTCGACGGCGCCCAGGGCGCGCAGTTGCGCCAGCTCCCGGGTTTGAACCTTGGCGGTCATGAACAGGACCGGAGTCTCGGCCAGGGCGGGGATTTTTCGCAATTCGGTCAGGGTGGTGGGGCCATCCATGCCGGGCAGCATCACATCGAGAATCAGCAGATCGGGGGCATACTCTTGTGCCGTGGCGAGGGCCTCGCTGCCGTTGCTGCAGAGCTGCAACTCGAAGCCGCCCACATCTTGCAGGGCAAGGCGGGCGATAGTCTGGATGTCCGCTTCGTCTTCCACGTACAGGATTTTGCGCAATTCGTTCATACCGGCGCCTTATCGGTTGGAGTTGTCTGTTCGGGCCGGGTGCGCTGTTGCAGACAGGCGGCGAGCGTTTCCAGCAGAGTCTGTTGCGAAGTGCTGCTCTTGCGCAGGGCCGCGCTGACCTGAGGGAGTACGTCTTTTTCCAGATCGTGGTTGGAGAAAATAACCGTAGCCGGTGGGGGGTGTTGATCCCCGAGCTGTTCCAGCAGTTCCAGTCCCGATCCGTCGGGCAGGCCCACATCCAGCAGAATCAGATCGA
This sequence comes from Thiohalophilus sp., assembly GCF_046483665.1. Lineage (GTDB taxonomy): Bacteria > Pseudomonadota > Gammaproteobacteria > UBA6429 > Thiohalophilaceae > Thiohalophilus. The sequence goes on from NZ_JAWOCR010000040.1 coordinate 124,295, forward strand.
AGTTCTGTCTGGCCAGCTGTTCCCGGGCTTCCTGCAGGCTGGTGGCACGAGACAGGGTAACCAGTTCCTGCAACATCCGACCTATCACATTTTGTAAATCGGGATCGTCCTCCACATACAGCAAGTGCGGTTTGTCCGGCAGATGCAGCAGGGCCCGGCGGACCGAATCGAGCAGGCGATCCTGATCCACCGGTTTGTCCAGCCAGTCGATGATATCGGCGGCGCCGCCTTCCAGCTGATTGCGAGATTCATTGGCGATGGCCGAGATAACAATAACAGGCAACGTCCGGGTCGCCTCGGCGCCGCGCAACTGGCGGATCAGATCCAGCCCGTTGAGATCGGGCAGCAGAATATCCAGCAACAGGGCATCATAATGCTGCTGTTCCAGTGCTTTGTGTGCTTCGGCAGCCGTAGTGCTCAGTTCGCTCTGGTAACCGTGACGAGCCAGCATCAGTTGCAGCAGAGCGGCGATATCCGGATCGTCCTCGCAGATGAGCAGACGATGCGGCTGTGACGGATTCAGATTGACGATTTGATCCTTGATGCGCGTAATCGACTGGTGTCGATAGACCGGTAAATCAAAATAGAAGGTGGTACCAATGCCTGGCTGGCTGACATAGTTGAGCTGACCGCCGTGTTGTTCGACGATAGCCCGGGCAATACTCAGTCCCAGACCGGTACCGCCGGTGTTGCGGCTGTCAGAGGCGTCGACCTGGCTGAAGCGTTGAAAAATTTTATCCCGAAACCCGGCGGGAATCCCCTTGCCATGATCGGTTACGCTGATGCGCACGACATATGGCTGATGCCAGGCCTCAATCTCCACTGTGCCGTTGGCATGGGAAAACTTTACAGCATTGGAGAGCAGATTGTTCATAACCTGCATCAGTCGGAGTTCATCGGCATACAGTTTCGTGTCAGTAGTCACGGTCTTCAGTTTCAGTTCAACATTAAATTCACGCGCATAGGCCAGATTGTTTTCGAGCGCCTGTTGCAGAAAGACGGACAGGGAAACAGGCTCATAGGTGAAGGTCATATTGCCCGAATCGATCTTGTTAATATCGAGTATTTCATTAATCAGATGTAGCAGACGTTGGGTATTACGCTCGGCAATTTCAATCAACGAATGCGCTTGTTCCGGCAGTTCTCCTCCCAGGTTGCCGCTTAACAACCCGAGTGACCCACGAATTGAGGTCAGTGGCGTACGCAGTTCGTGACTGACGGTGGAAACAAACTCATCGCGAATGCGTTCTATACGTTTACGCTCGGTGATGTCGACGCCAATGCCCAGAAAGCCGATACACTTTCCCTGCTCGTCTGTCATTTCGGTAACCGACAGCAATACCGGCAGATGGCTGCCGTCCTGGCAGATATAAGTCCATTCATGCTCATCGGGAACTCCCCGGCGGGCCTGCACGGTAAAAACATCAAAACCAGGCTGAATCGGTATTTGCAATTCCTTGCTCAGTTCTCTGGCGCGTGCCGCGACCTCTTGCGAATCATGGAACAGTAAAGGGTTATGCTGTCCTATGACGTCGCCGGCCGAATAACCCAGGGTGCGTTCAGCGGCCCTGTTGAAACTCATGATAATGCCGTTTTCATCGGTCGCTATAATAGTGAAGTTGGCGCTGTTGAGAATCGCATTCTTGATGCCGAGCGTATGCGAGAGTATCTCTGCATTGGCTTTTTGCTGGGTGATATCGCGCAATGAAATGGAGGCGCCCTGTAACGTGGGATGGATAGCCACCTCCAGCCACTTGCCATTATCCGCATAATAACGATCAAACTGACACGACTGTTCATCCTCCAATGTGGTCAGCAGGGCAGCCCCGAACAGTTCCCGGGTTTGCGGGGCCACCGTTTGCAGATTGTGATCGACCAGATCCAGTGTCTCGATATTGAGCAAATCCTGAGTCAGTGAATTGGCATACAGAATGGTTTGTTTGCGGTCCACGGCGACAAATGCCTCGGCCGTGCTTTCAAGGATGTGACTGATGGTGTTGCGCTGTTCCAGCAGGCGGTCCTCGAACTGGATATGCACCAGTTCCATGCTCAGCCATTGTGCCATCAGTTGTACCAGTTCCTGCTCGGCCTGGGTGAAGGGGGTTTCACGCGCTTCGTAACCGGAGAAACTGAGAGTCCCATACAGCTGCCCGCCGGTATAAATCGGCGTGCCAATATAAGTCTCCAGACGAGACTCCAGGTAACATGGCAACTGGCTCCAGCCGGAGAGACCGGCATGCGTGACAGCGGTGAGCACCTGGTTCTTGAGCATTTGTCCGCAACAGGTTTGCTCCAGGGGGGTGCTCTTTCCTTCCTGAAAAGCCGAGCCGGATGAGCAGGCATATAGAATAGTGTGCTGCTCTTGCTGAACATAGGCGAGCACACCATGTTCCAGGTCCAGCTGATCACAGCCATAGGCCAGCAGGCGCCGGGTCTTGTCGGAAAAATCAAGATCGGAAGAGATAATGTCATACAACCGGGCCAGGCGTTGCTCGCTCTTTTGCAGGGCCCGGGTCCGCTCGGCAACCTGGGTCTCGGCATAGGCGCGCCGGGTCAGGTTGGTTTTAACGACGCCGGCGATCAAAAACGTGATCGTCAGCGTGGCGAACAGGGCAAACCACGGCATTAGCGACAGGGTGTTGGTAAAACGCGCCGGTACGGGACGAAACAGCAATGTCCAGTCCTGATCCAGAATATGTAACCGACGCTGGTGATCCTCGACCTGCAGCTTCCCCTGGGTTATTGCAGGGGAAGGGGATCCGGAATTGGCCGGATAATAGAACAACAGATGCTGATTCCTGGAATTGACAATGGCGATATCCAGCGCGTTGCGGGAGGTGGCGCGATGCGACAGGGCCGCATCGATAAACTCGTCGAAATCCAGCAACAGCATCACCATGCCGCGCAAAGCCGGGGTATTGTTCTGATAAACGGGCTGAAACAATCGAAAGGATTGCACTGAAGCGGCATTTGCAGATCGCGAATCGGGCAGCAGCAATAGCCGTTGGTCCTGACTGGCCGCCTGCAACTGGCGGTGCAACCCGGGTTCCTTCGCCAGGTTGAGTCCGCCCAGCGTATCCAGGTAGGTTTCGGGTACGGCATACTGCACCGGATAGGCCGGCGGATCATCTCCCTTCTCTGGTAACCAGAAGACCCCTTTGAGATAGTGATGACGCAGGGCCAGATCGCGGGCAAAGCGACTGAACTCATGACGCTCCACCTCATCCGAAGCCTCATACAACGCGTGCAGGCTCTGTAGCACTTTTTCCAGGATATCGGCTTCGGCACGGATAGCATGATAATGCTCGTCGAAGGCCAGTTGCCGCTGATGCTCGAGATAATTCTGTTCATTGGCCCGAATATATAAAAACAGGGCAAGCGCGACCAATGTGCCGAGCAGGAGAATGCCCAGGCACAACGGGTTGAGATAAGCGCGCAGATCTGTTTTCAACAAAAGAATGTCCTGTTTTTAATCAGATGCGGGTCGTTTATGCATGCACATTACAATACCACTGTTGCGCACGTCGGGCATGCCGGACGACTCAAAATTTAACGCTGCAACAGCGGCACAACAATTCCCGAAAAACAAACACAAGGAACCGGTGACGCCAACCAGGTAATGTTTTCGATACATTTTATTGGTGTCGGGGCTGCATGGATGGAGCCGGCGAATGGCTCATGCGTGCATGCGGTCAAGACGAATTATATTTTTCAGCATAGCACGTGAAATACAGCCCAGCGCCCGGTAAAGGGAAGATAAGGCCAGTCGACCGGACGGCCGACTGGCGCGTCGGGAGTTAGCGCAGATAGAGAAACAGGGCCCCGTTACCGCGACGGATATTGAGTAACAATTGTGAACTGTTGCCGATTACATCGCGCATTTCGGCGACGCTTTTGACGGGCTGACGATTGACCGAGACGATAACGTCATTGGGGCGCAGGCCGGCACTCCAGGCCGGGCTGGCCTGTTTAATCTCGCTGATCAGCACACCCTCGATGCGCCCGTGCAGACGATGGTCCTCGGTAATATCCGAAAAGCGCGCGCCGGTGAGATGGGCGTGCAGTTTCTCCCCGCCCTGGGCGTGCTGGCTGCTGGGTTTCTCAATAGTCGCCGTCAGCGTCCGGGTCCGGCTTTCGCGCAGAACCTTGATGGTGACCTCACTGCCGATGGGCAACAGGCCGATGCTGTTGCGCAGGGTATTGGCGTCGCGGACCCGTTTGCCGTTGATCTCGATCACGATGTCACCGGCTTTGAGTCCCGCCTTGTCGGCCGGAGAACCGTCATCGACCTGGGTGATCACGGCGCCCTCGCCCTGTTTGAGTTCAAAGGCCTGGGCCAGCTCGGACGTCAGATCCTGGGCCTGGGCACCGAGACGACCGCGGCGAATTTCACCATATTCCACCAGCTGGGTCATAATCTTGCGCGCCATGTTGACGGGAATGGCAAAGCCGATACCAATATTGCCGCCGGTGCGGGAGAAGATAGCGTTGTTGATGCCGACCAGCTCCCCGTTGAGATTAACCAGCGCACCCCCGGAGTTACCGGGATTGATCGAGGCGTCGGTCTGGATAAAATCTTCGTACCCCTGAATGCCCAGACCGCTGCGATCCAGTGCACTGACGATACCGGAGGTGACCGTCTGGCCCAGGCCGAAGGGGTTGCCAATGGCGACGACAAAATCGCCCACTCGCAGACGGTCCGAATCGGACAGCGGCACGGCGGTCAGATTCTCGGCTTCGATGCGGATAACGGCCACATCGGAATCGGGATCAGTGCCGATGAGCTCCGCATCGTAGGTGTTACCGTCTCGCAGGGTGACCTTGATCTGATCGGCGTGTTCGATCACATGGTTATTGGTCAGAATATAGCCCTTGTCCGCATCGACGATGACCCCGGAGCCCAGGCTCTGGGTACGCCGCTCGCGCGGTTGTTGCTCGGGGATATCGAAAAAGCGGCGAAAGAAGGGATCATCCAGCAGCGGATTGCCCTGCACCCGTACCCGGCCGGTGGTGGCGATATTGACCACCGCCGGCGTCACCTTCTCCAGCATCGGCGCCAGGCTGGGCAGTTCGTTGCCCTGGCTGTCGTGGGTGGGCAAGGCCGCGGTGTTGCCGGTCAGCAGCAGGCCGAGCAGCAGGATCAGGCTATAGCGAATGGACCATGCGGTAGTCAGACGTCTCAAGATCGGTTCTCCCTTTTACTACGCTAGCAATTGAATTCAAAACCCGCCGTGGATGGCGTCGGCATCGTTATAGTGCCTGACCGGCAGGTAAATGTTTTCCGAGTAAATGCAAGAATATGTAAAGAACAAAGAGAAGTTGGCAGAGGGCAGTTGGCAGTTTGCAGTCAAATAAACAGTAGGGTGGCTCAAGCGAAGCGGAGCCACTAAACCACGTTCAATGATGCCGGATCCGCCTGCGGCTTGACCCGGCCTACAGGCTCTGCTGACTGCCAACTGCGTACGGTTAACTGCCGACTTCGATTCTGCGGCGCCGTGCGTGGCTGGCCTTGGGCAGGGTAATGCTCAGTACGCCATGTTTATAACGGGCTTTGGCCTTATCCTGATCCACCGCGACCGGCAGGGGCACGGCACGCTGGAAGGCCCCGTAGGCACATTCACGGATATGGTAATCGCCCTCGGTCTGTTCCCGTTGCAGGCGTTTTTCCCCGCGCACCAGCAGGTCATCGTCGATCACCGAGATATCGAAGTCATCGGACTCCATACCCGGCACTTCCAGTCGCACGACCAG
>NZ_JAWOCR010000028.1:0-31494 GCF_046483665.1 Thiohalophilus sp.
CGGGCCGGGACCTTTGAGCCGCAGCTGGTCAAAAAGCACCATACGCATCTCACCGATGAGCTGGAACGCAAGGTCATTGCGTTATTTGCCCTGGGCATGAGCTATCAGGTCATCCGTAACCACATTGTCGATATGTACGGCATCTCGCTCTCTAATGGCACGATCAATGCCGTCACCGGCAAGCTCCTGCCCGAGCTGGCTGCCTGGCGGGAGCGGGAACTCGAAACGATCTATCCGATTGTCTGGCTCGACGCCATTCACTACAAAATCAAGGAGAACGGCCGGTATGTCAGCAAGGCCATCTACACCATCCTGGGCCTAAACATCGACGGCAAAAAAGAACTGCTGGGTCTCTATCTCTCCGATAACGAAGGCGCCCACCACTGGCTCAGCGTGCTGACTGACCTGCACAATCGAGGCGTCAAGGACATCCTGATTGCCTGCGTGGATGGTCTCAAGGGCTTCCCCGAGGCCATCGAAAGTCTCTACCCGCAGACCGAAATCCAGCACTGCATCATTCACCAGATCCGTAACTCGTTAAAGTATGTGGGCTCGAAAAATCACAAAGCCTTCATGGCCGATCTCAAAACCGTCTACAAGGCCGCCACGCTCAATGCCGCCGAAACGGCCCTGGACGAGCTGGAAGCCAAATGGGGCGACAAGTACCCGATGGTGATCCAGTCCTGGCGCAACAAATGGCCCACGCTGTCGGCCTACTTCAAATATCCGGACTACGTGCGCACCGCCATTTACACTACCAATGCGGTCGAGGCGGTGCACCGTCAGTTCCGCAAGCTGACAAAAACCAAGGGCGGCTTCGCCAATGAAAACAGCTTACTCAAGCTGCTCTATGCCGGTATACTCAAGGCCTCGGAGCGCTGGACGCACCCGGTACAAAATTGGAACCTGACCCTCTCGCAACTGGCGATTCACTTTGAGGGGCGGTTGGACAAACATATTAAGCTTTAAGCTTGTGACACAGAGTTTTGAACACCCTCCCGCCAACCAGTTTCAATACCGGAACTTATTCGCCTATTCTCGACCCAGAGGTAACTGAAGTCGACCAGGGTTTCATAAAATATGCTTCCGGCTCAACTGAAGTGAAATATGGCCGGCAGGTGATTGTTTTTGACAATCAACGATTTATTGGTGCTGTCGGGTGGCGACAGGACAGACAGACATTTGATGGCCTGAGTCTGAGTTTTTCGCCAATGGATGATATGCAAGTTAACTATGCCTATATCAGTAAACGAAATCGTATATTCGCCGAGGCTGCAGATATAGACGCCAAGGATAATCTGCTCCACGTAACCTATAAAACCCCTCTGGGGAAACTGAGTGGTTACGCGTATCTCCTCGAACAGGATAACAATACCGATAATGGCCATGATACGTATGGTCTGCGACTTGTAGGTGCGAAGGGTGCTGATAAAAAATACCTGTACACTCTGGAATATGCCACACAGGAGTCCAAGAGCGGCGGTACTGAAAATGATGCCGATTATGCACTTCTGGAAGGTGGAATGAAATTCAGTGGAATGACCGCAAAGATTGGCTATGAACTGCTGGGTTCGGATAGTGGTGCTTATGGTTTCTCCACGCCGCTGGCAACCGTGCATGCATTCAATGGTTGGTCAGACCAGTTTCTATCCACCCCTGCACAGGGTCTCGCGGATCTTTATGCCTCTCTGGGCGGAAAATTCGGCGGCGGAAAGTGGCTTGCGATTTATCACGACTTCAGTGCGGATGAGTCAACCGCAACGATTGATGATCTCGGCAGTGAAATCAATCTTCTGTACGCGAAAAAGTTCGGGAAAACTTATACGGCCGGTGTTAAATATGCCACTTATTCTGCAGGCGACACGGCAGCTGGCAAAGTGGATACAGACAAGCTGTGGGTATGGGGGCAGATGAACTTTTGATATAGCGTATGTCAGAAGTCAGGTGTAGCTGCTGCAAATAGCTGTACCGGGTTTCTCCCACCTGAGTCGGGGCAGATAGAGAAAGGTGATCTGTTCCCGGCTCAGTTTTTGCGCTTTGCACTGTCAGATTGATTTGACCCGGGTCTGTATTGTTGTTTTGTCTCGCTTATAGCGCCTTATCGTTGGCGAGGACAGTTTCGGTATCAGATTTATCAGCAGTACTGGAGTCAATTGATGGGGAGAGTCGCGACTTTTGGCCTGACATTGACTGGCAACGTGAAGCGGACCATTCCGACGCCAGCTCCTCAAAGGCCTGGCATGCCGGGCTTTTATTCATCTCTTTGCGGTAGATCAGGCTGACCGCGTGGTGGGGAAGTTCCGGTAGTATAGATATCGATTCGAGCCCATGCTGGTCGCAGGCAATTGTATCAGGAAGTATGGTAGCGATATTCCCAAGCCTGATCATTTCAATAATAACACTAAGAGAAGTGGCTTCGACAGCGACATGCGGTGTAATACCGTGTTCAAGACAATACTGATCGATGTGTGATCGAACAGCGTAATTAGTATTGAATAATACGAGAGGCTCCTGTTCCAGCGCATGCTTGCTAAGAGGCGCTTTTTTACCGGCAAGCGGGTGATGCTGACCAAATGTGATACTGAGTGTTTCAGTAAACAGTGTCTGGCTGTCGGTTATCCCAGGATACCCCTCGGTTGTAAGGGTGCTGCTGAAGGCAATACCAATATCAACATGGTCACCGACCAGGGCATCTTTCATATCATTCTGGGGCATTTCAAGTGTGTTGACGGTAATTCCAGGGTAGCGTTCATTGAATTGCACCAGCAATGGAATAGCCAGATAGTCGGTAATAGGTGTCATTGCTATGCGAAGGTGTCCACGGCTCAGATCTTTAAGTGCGTGAATTGCACGCTTTGCTTCATCAAGTTCTTTCAATGCGCGCCGCGCGTGATGTAAATAGACCTCCCCGGCGGGAGTCAGTTTGACGTGACGACCTGTACGATCCAGTAACTGTATATTCAGCAAATCCTCCAGCTGTTTAATTTGCTGAGACAGCGAAGGTTGAGAGACATACAGGGCCTCGGCCGCGCGGGTAAAACTCTGATGTTCTGCGACCGCGAGCAGATAGTGTACTGAGCGTGGAAAGATGCTGTTACGAGCCATAGCCTACTCCTATAGGGCTCATCGGAATTTAGTCTTGGTAAACAATCATCGCATCGTACATAGTTTAGTTCAACAATGCTTGATTTTCGTAAAATCGTGCATCTCGCATCATGGCAATGGTGTTGGCCGCAAGATTGTGAACGAATGTTACATCGTTATATTAGAAATTATTGATATAAGAGGCGGTGAGAATAGGTAATGAAACTCGATTCCAGAAAGTTTTATCGCTATGCCGAATAACAATAGTTTATATACATGCAGTCAAAATTGGCTGAATACTGAGTCGGGCAATACAGTAGTTAACAGTGAGGACATTTGATATGAAGATCGCAAACAATATCCAGAAAAACCCTTTGCACGGAGCTTTTGCGTTTATCGGCGGCTTGTTGATGATAATCTCATCGCCCGCATTTGCGCATCATCCTATGGGTGGAATGACACCGGAGACCTTCAGTCAGGGAATGCTTTCCGGATTGGGTCATCCAATCATCGGTCTTGACCACTTCGCATTCCTCATCGTGGCCATTTTGCTGGCCTGTGCATTGAAAGGGGCAGCGCGGTACCTGGTTCCGGTTGTATTTATTGGCGCCACGGTTGGCGGGACCATGTTACATGTTGGTGCGGCAAATATTCCCATGGCTGAAATGTTGGTCGCACTGACAGTTGTGGTTGGTGGCGTACTGCTGGTGACACGCCATTACCTCGGTGCTTTGGTGCTTGGCGCTGTCTTTGCAGTCAGTGGTGTATTGCACGGCTATGCATACGGTGAAGCAATTATTGGTGCCGAGACCACACCGCTTCTCGCTTATCTGGCCGGGTTTGCAATTATTCAGTACGCCCTGATCGCAGGTGGTGTATTTGGCCTTGAGAAACTGGCTGCACACTCTGAAAAAGCCCGGGCAGTTGCTGCACGAATTGGCAGCATGGCGGCATTGCTCACCGGCGGCCTGTTTTTCGTCCAGAGTCTTGCCTGAGAAAATGATGGGATCGCCGAGCCGAGGGGGCGATAGCCCCCCGGTTCTTCAATAAAACAAAATAAGCCGCTGTAATCAGAGTTGGCGCAAAGCGATCAATCAATACAAGACAAGCCGAATGAATAAAACCGAGATGAAAGAGAGCATACTTCAGGCCAAATTTGATAAGAACCTGAAATGGGTGGATTTGGCAGAAGCAGCAGGTTTATCACCCGAATTCACATGTTCAGCATGTCTGGGTATGAATCATCTCGAAAAGAAGAGTGCAGACGCGGTCGCAAGCTTGCTTGACATGGGTAGTGAGTTATCCGATGCCTTGCAGAAGTTTCCAAACAAAGTATGGGAACAGAAAGTTCCTACTGATCCGGTTATATATCGCTGGTATGAAATAGTAGGGGTGTATGGTGAAACTATTAAGGAAATGATAAGCGAAAAATTTGGCGATGGCATCATGAGTGCGATTGATTTTAGTATGAATATTGAAAAACAGGAAGATCCAAAAGGTGATCGTGTGATCGTCACCTTGAATGGGAAATTCCTGCCGTATAAGACATGGTAGGAGAAGTAGTAAACATCACGGATTGTTTTAGCAATACGTAAACGAACACTAGAGGTAGATTACATTGCCCGATCCGCACCGTTTTGTTAATGAGCTGGATGAAGAGTCTCACGAACGCCTGATTGGCAGGCTGGAGAGCCGCGCAAAAGTTCCAGTTTTTGCGAATCTTTTTGACAAATATGTTGAGCAAATAGATTTACCAAGCTCAGCCAGGATACTCGAGGTTGGTTGTGGTACCGGGGTGATATTAAGAAACCTTGTGCAACGTATGAATTTTAGCGGTAGCGCTACAGGTGTTGATCAGTGCAAAGCATTTATTGACGCGGCAAACAAATATGCAGAACAGGAAAGTATAACGGCAGAGCTGGATTTTCAGGTTGGGGATATACACAACCTTAGTTTTGATGATGCCGTGTTTGACCTGGTCATTGCGCATACAGTCATAAGTCATGTGACAGAGCCTGTACAGGTGCTCGCCGAGATGGCGCGTGTAGTCCGCCCGGGGGGTATAGTTGCAATATTTGATGGTGATTACGCCTCATTGACCTATGCATATCCCGATCATGGGTTTGGGCAGAAAATGGATAATGCCCTGGCAACAACAACATTCAACAATCCGAGAATTATGCGTGATTTACCACGATTATTGCCGGATATGGATCTCGAGCTGAAGTCAGCATGGGGCGATGCAGTGGTCGAGATAGGTGACGGAAGTTACTTCAAAACCTTTGCCGAAACCTATGTTCCGTATGTGAAAAATGCAGGCCTGTTTTCAGAACAGACTGTAAAAATATGGCTTAACGAGCAATACAGAGCGATGGAGAATGGAACCTTTTTCGCGGCTTGTAACTACTATACATATCTTGTCAGAAAAGTATCGGGTCCGTATCCGGTGCCGACAGCAAGTGTGTGATTTGTTCGAAAGATAAACGCGGACCGGAAACGTAAGCCTGGTGCGCAGTTTGCCCTGAACCAGGTAAACATAGTCAGCGCCTATAGGGCTTATCAGTATTTAGTCTTGGTAAACAGACTGGCCATGAGCCATAGTGAAATCGTAATCCAGACAAGCGTGAAGTTTATATATGAAAGGTATATAGATGAGAGTGAAAAAAGAGGAGTGATTCTGTTTTTTATTCAGTGAATAACGATATTAGTATATTCGCGGATGTTTATAGAGTAACAGGCCATGGCCGAGATGCTCAATAGCAACAGAGGAGTCAATAACAATGTCATCGTCTACGAGAGAAGAAGTGCTCCGGCACATCAGTACTGTCGGTCTTATGCAACCTGCATTGCACAAGCAAACGCATGCCCCGTCCCCGGATGAAATCGACCATACACTCTGGCGTGCATATATACGCACCCCGCATGATGTGGGTGGTGAGCCCGACGTGCCGATTGTCTGGGAAGAGAAGGAAGAAGAACAGTGGGAGCTGAATACCTTCGCAACCTGTGAATGTCTTGCCTGGCGCGGCGTATGGACTGCTGAAGAGCGACGCCGCAAGCAGAATGTTGATGTTGGTCAGACGCAATATCTGGGATTGCCATATTACGGTCGGTGGTTGCTTACAGCTGCAAGAATCCTGATCGATAAGCAGTACTGCACACTGCCCGAACTTGTAGACAAAATTGAAGAGGTGAAAAAGCGCAATGGCTAAACCTGTTTATGATAGAGAACACCACGCCAAAATGGCGACCGGTATCGGTGACCCGCAATGTTTTAAAGGCATGGCCGGAAAGCCGAAATTTAAAGTAGGCGATCGCGTACGAATCAAGGATCTGCCGGACATTTTCTATACGCGCACCATGACGTATACGCGCGGCGCGGTAGGCACTGTCACCGAACTGGTCTATGAGAGTCCGGCTGCCGAAGATGAAGCTTTTGGTAACGAGGATGATCCTGTCTGGTTTTACAGTGTTGCATTCAAGCAGAAAGAACTCTGGCCTGAGTACAGCGACACGTATGAAAATGACACGTTAGAGACCGAGTTTCCCGAGCGCTATCTCGAGTCTGCTTAACGTTGCAATCAGACATTATTGAATCAAGAGGAACCACAAATGTCAGATCACGATCACAATCACGACCATAGCCATAAACCGGCACCGATGGTCGAAGAAGTCAGCGATTTTGAAATTCTCGAAGCGGCAGTTCGCGAGCTCGCAATTGAAAAGGGGCTGTTTTCAGCCGAAGACCACCGGGTATGGACCGAATATGTTCACACGCTTGGACCGCTGCCTGCCGCCCGCCTGGTTGCCAAAGCCTGGCTGGACGAGGAATACAAGAAGTTGTGCGAAAAAGACGGCGTTGAGGCAAGCAAGGCAGTGGGTGTTGACTGGGTGACCAGTCCGCCGACCCAGTTCGGGACTCCCAGTGACTATTGTAATTTGCGTGTCCTGGTTGATACACCAAAACTCAAGCATGTTGTTGTGTGTACTCTGTGCTCATGCTATCCGCGTCCGATTCTGGGACAGTCACCTGAATGGTATCGGACCCCGAACTACCGTCGTCGTCTTGTCCGCTGGCCACGTCAAGTCCTCGCAGAATTTGGACTGCAGTTACCCCCTGAAGTACAGGTCAGAGTCGCGGATTCCAACCAGAAAACTCGCTATATCGTGATGCCGGTTCGCCCGGAAGGCACAGAGGGCTGGACTGAAGATCAGCTCGCAGAGATTGTCACACGTGACTGTCTGATTGGTGTGGCAGTACCCAAGCCGGGTATTACCTCAAATGCAAAACGGCCGATTCGCAAAGCAATTAATCCGGTCCAGCATGACCATTAATGAAAGTAAGGAGTGAGCCATGAACGCTTCGATGAAAGATGGTAATGGTAGTCAAGAAGATTACGTAATCGACACGACGCCGATTCCGTTGCTGCAGGAGATTTTATCCAGAGGCAAGGTGTGGGAAGACTTGTCGACACAGTATGGGGTAACCAATCCGGATCCACCGTGGAAAATTACCCTGGAAACAACCTGTGATCTTCTTGCAGCAGATTCATGTGTTAAACCGTATGAGGAAGTCGACACTGATACCTGTGCATTACCATCTCTCGAGCGTCGTGCCGAAGAGGACGAATTGTCGGAAACGATTTACGAAGACGTTCCTTTCCCTGAGCGGCAGTTGCTGGCGCTGGCACACTCCATGATCAAGCGGGGTTTGCTGGATGAGAATGAACTTGCCGGCCGTATGGCGGATCTTGAAAAACGATTTAACAGTGCTTGATTATCAATAGTAAATGAAGTTTTTCAGTAAGGTCATGCGCTAAAGCAAGTTTGTTGTCCTATTTCAAGGCCGGGAATGAAAGTAAATTGATTAACGCTGTGTACCCTCGTGGTGATAGCAAAAACGATTAGTCAGAGGTTAAGTAGATGTCGATACGTGGAACAGAGATCAAGATAGAGGGGCTTACGCATCGTTATAATGCCAAGAGTCCATTAACCTTTAATAAGGTTGATCTGGTGTCCCCTCCCGGGGAAGCGCTGGCAATAATCGGCCGGTCAGGCTGCGGGAAATCTACACTTCTGCATATTCTGGCCGGTGTCCTGAAGCCGACTGAGGGAAGAGCGCTGCTGAACGGCAAGTCTGTCGAAGCGCCTTCTCCGCGCTGGGTTATGATGTTCCAGGCCCCGCACCTGTTTCCGTGGATGACAGTTAGGGAGAATGTCGGAGTTGGCCTGACATTCGCGCGCTGGACAAAAAAAGAAATCCAGAAACGCGTCAACGAAGCAATCGAACTTGTTGAGCTCCAGCCTCATGTCGACTCCAATGTTCAGGATCTTTCTGGTGGACAGCAGCAACGTGTCGCCCTGGCGCGATCTCTGGTTATGGAGCCGGAACTACTGTTACTGGATGAGCCGTTTTCCGCACTTGATGCTTTTACCCGAGCGTCGCTTCAGAAAGACGTCCGTGCGATTGCCAAAAGGCTGGGCTTCAATATTGTCATTGTCACTCACGACATTGACGAAGCCATCATTATGGCGGATCGCGCGGTGATTATGGCAGGTTCCCCGGGAAATATTGTTCACAAACTTGATGTTGATCTTCCCGACCCGAGAGAACGCCAGGACCCTTCAGTACAGGAATTGCGTTCACGCCTGATGACAACATTCGAACAGGCCGCTCATGGCGGAGGCGGCGCTTCAACTGCTGTGGCAGCTGGGCAGTAAATCTGTATGTAAGTAAAAGTAAGAGCCAGGATGCATGTGGCATAAGCTGTAGTACCTACAAGACAAAATGCGTAAGCATTATTTAGGAGACAGAGACATGGCTAAGAAAAGAGTAGAACGACGCGGTGGCAATAAAATCGTCGGCAAACCGCTTGACTACAAAAAGCATGGTGACGGCATTGATGATCCCAACCTCAAGCTGGACTATGACCCGCGTTTTAGCAACGGACTGGGTATGGGAATCAGTCGCCGTAACCTCGTCAAAGCAGGCGCGGCTGTCGCCGGCCTCAGTAGCATGGGTGCGATGTCATCGCTTTTAGCACAGGAGAAACTCGCGGCCAAAGTCTTTGATCCAGTCATCAGAATCGGTTATATCCCGATTACAGATGCGGCTGCACTGCTTGCAGCCCATGAGCTGGGTTATTTCAAGGATGAAGGTCTTGAATCCGTCAGACCAACCCTTATTCGTGGCTGGTCACCCCTGGTCGAAGCATTTGCATCTCACCGCTTCAATCTGACCCATTTGCTTGCTCCAATTCCTATCTGGATGCGCTACAACAACAATTATCCGGTCAAAGTTAC
Organism: Thiohalophilus sp.; assembly: GCF_046483665.1. Lineage (GTDB taxonomy): Bacteria > Pseudomonadota > Gammaproteobacteria > UBA6429 > Thiohalophilaceae > Thiohalophilus. The sequence goes on from NZ_JAWOCR010000028.1 coordinate 9,388, forward strand.
CGCCTGGGATCATACCAACGGTTCGGCAATGGTTGTTCACAAGAATAGCGGCATCAAATCTCCCAAAGATATGGGAGGAAAGCAATTCGCGATGCCGTACTGGTATTCCATGCATAACATTGTCTCGCAAATGCTACTGAAAGAGCATGGGATCAAACCGGTGATACGCCCGCAAAATGCAGAGCTTGCAGAGGATGAATGTAACTTCCTCGTGTTGAACCCGCCTGATATGCCGCCGGCTCTCGCGTCTCGCCAGATCGATGGTTACTGTGTTGCTGAGCCGTTCTGTGCCATGGGTGAACTCAGGGCTCAGGGTGAAATACTGCGCTTCAATGGTGACATCTGGAAAAATCACCCTTGCTGTGTTGTCGCCATGCATGAACAGGATGCGATGGATCCCGAGAGAGCGGAATGGTCGCAAAAAGTTCATAACGCAATCGTTCGCGCACAGCTTTATCTTGGCGATAACCGCAAAGAAATGGCGCAAATCTTTTCGAAAGATGGCAAGAAGTATATGCCATTCCCGGCAGAAGTTATCGAGCGTGCAATGATGTTCTATGATCCGGCTTACTATAAGAACCCGCATGCGATCCAGAATCTGGATTGGGAACAAGACCGGATTAATTTCACAGGCTGGCCTTATCCGTCTGCAACGAACCGCATAGTCGACGAACTGAAACAGACTATTGTCACTGGTGACACTAAATTCCTGGAAGGCCTCAGCAAGGAGCATGTTGTCAATGATCTGTTCCAGTATGACTACATTAAATCTGCGCTGGAGAAGTATCCCGAGTGGACGAAAGGACTCGGCTATGCAGAAGGTGAGGATCCCTTTGTAAGGGAGGAGGTAATTAAGGTATGAATGTACCTGCTAAGCCAGCAACCATGACCAGTGGGGGGGTTGTCGGATTCTTCAGGAATCCGATGGTTGCCCGGCTTGGTTGGGCGATTTCTGGTCTCGGTATTTTGGCCGCACTCTGGCTCGTGTTTGGCTACTATATCGAGCAGAATCCGAATACCCGAACGTTTTCGAAATTCGGATTGATACCAACCTTGCAGGCGTTTCCCGAGCTGTTGGAAATCGGTAAGTTACAAACAGCAGTAGCTGTCAGTATGCATCGTCTGAGTGAAGGTTTGCTCATCGCAATCCTGGTGGGAATACCGCTTGGCATCGTGGTGGGGAGAAATAAACGTTTTCGTGAACTGACCAATTCACCTTTCCAGTTTATTCGTATGGTCAGCCCGTTATCCTGGATGCCCATAGTTGTCTATGTGTTTTCAGAGTGGCATGGATCGATAGTATTTCTTCTCGCAATAGCGGCTGTGTGGCCGGTCATGTTCTCGACGGCGGCAGGCCTGGCAAAGGTTGATCCAGCATGGTTTATGGTTGCCCGTAACCTGGGTGCAAAGCCGCTGCACATGCTGACTCGAATAATCATTCCGGCTATAACGTTCGATATCCTGTCGGGTTTGCGTCTTGCTCTCGGCGTGGCATGGATTGTGCTAATCCCTGCTGAATATTTGGGTGTGACAACGGGTCTTGGTTATTCGATACAAGACTCACGCGAAACCTTGTCATACGACCATCTGACAGCAATTGTGGTTACGATTGGTGTTATCGGGTATACGCTTGATACTTTGTTAGTTGTGCTAATCAGGCGGTTTAGTTGGCATCGCGGATAAATATTTCATCTGGACGTTAAATATATGCAGAGTCAATAAAGTAACGAATTTGTCTGCGCGGGTTCCCGGCTTTGAGTATAAGGGAACGCAGAATGAAAGCAGGAAATCAAATGAAGATTATGCACAAGATAAAACACGGATTAAATATTATGGAGCTACCTCTGTGCGCTGTTAAAACGAAGGTGGGTGTTTAATGAATGCTGTCGTACCTGAAGTGAAGAAAGGAAGTGCAGGCAACTATGTATTTGGCCCGCAAATGTATTACCTTCTCAATTGCACTATGTGTGGCGTGGGTAATTTTATTGTCGGGCTGGGAGCGCTTTTCGCAATATGGTGGGCAACCGTCTATGTGATAACACTGAATCCTGATTATTCGCATTATGCCAACTTTGGTCTAATCCCGGCATTTCAGGCCATGCCTGATTTATGGATGCGCGGCACCATTCCTGATGCCCTTGTCAACAGCATGTATCGTCTCGGGATGGGGCTTATGTATGCCATTGCCATTGGGGTACCGGTTGGCATCATGATAGGCCGTATTTTGTGGGCCAAGAAGCTGTCCAATGTGCCATTCCAGTTTGTAAGAATGATAAGCCCATTATCCTGGGAGCCAATCGCGGTAGTCGCTTTCACGACATGGAATGATGCGATTATTTTCCTGGTCACTATCGCTGCCGTATGGCCTATTGTGTATTCCACGGCGGCCGGACTGGAAAAGGTCGATCCAAACTGGTTCAAGGTTGCCCGTAATCTTGGCGCGAATCCATGGCATATCCTGAAGACGATTATAATGCCTGCAATTGCGTTTGATGTTCTCACCGGTATACGGCTCGCCCTGGGTGTTGCCTGGATTGTTATTGTTCCCGCGGAATTTCTTGGCGTCACGTCCGGTTTCGGTTATGCAATTCAGGATGCTCGCGAGGGAATGACTTACGATAATCTTATGGCGATGATTCTTGTAATCGGGGCAGTAGGCTATATTCTGGATAGTATCTGCGTAATCCTTATCAAGAAGTTCTCATGGGTCAAGGACGCAAAAGACTGAGAAACTGATATTTAGATACGATACCCGGAAACATACACTACTGGTGTACGGCCAATTGTAAGTGGAAATAACAGATTGAGTTGTAACTGGTGGAATTGTAGGACGGGATAAAATTTGCAAACAATCGAATGGATATAATCCATTCTGGAATAAGGATGAGAGGTAAGGCTGTTATGCCACAAAAGATAAGTATCATATGTACGACCGGTTCGCGTGAAAAGCTGCAGATGGCAGCGATGATCGCTTCAGTAGCCGCGTCTACAGGAGAGGATGTATCTGTGTTTTTATCAATGAATGCCCTGACCTTTTTTGTGAAAGGTCGCAGTGAGGAGGCATCCGTGGAAGGAGAGCTCGGAGAGCTCATGGATCAGAAAGGTGTTCCGCCGTTCAAACAGCTTTTTCAACAAGCCGTTGAGCTGGGTGATGCCAGGTTGCTGCCCTGTTCTATGGCAATGGATTTGCTCAAGATTACACAGGATGATCTGGATTCAGAAGTCGGCCCTGCAACAGGACTAACACGCTATCTGAGTGATACCGAGGGCGGCCAGGTGTTTACGTTTTGATGGCATATGCAAAGTAATCTGAAACGTAATCTGAATGGAGAAGTACAATGAGTGATATCAAGACTATAGATGCGCGTGACACATTTTGTCCCGGGCCACTGATGGAACTAATTACCTACATGAAACAGGCGAATGTTGGCGATACCCTGGAGCTTTTGTCTACAGATGAAGGTTCCGGAGCAGATGTGCCTGAGTGGGTAAACAAGGTAGGGCACGAACTGCTGAGTAATGAAAAAATCGATGGTGTTTGGCATATCAAAATTCGCAAGGCCAAATAGCAGGTTTGACACGAACCAGTTCGTATGCATGAAACTCGCGACCATGTAAATCCTGATTTTTTATGTCAGGCAGGAGAATAAAATGAGAATCTTGATTGTCGGTGGTGGAACCGGCGGTACCATTCTGGCTAATAATCTGGCTCGACGTCTTTCCAGCGAGATTCGTTCTAACAAGGTGCATATTACCCTGTTGTCTGCATCAGACAAACATATGTATCAACCCGGGCTTTTGTATGTCGCTTTTGGGCAGATGACCCCTGACCAGTTATATCGAGATGAAAGATCTCTGCTCGAGCCTGCAATCAATTTTCATGTTGATCCTGTGGAGGAGTTCAAGCTGGACGAGGAGTGCGTTGTTACAAAAAGCGGAAAAACGCATGAATACGACATTCTGGTAATTGCTACCGGATCACGCATCGTCCCTGAACAAATACCTGGTATGACTGAGGGTGCCGAGACCTTTTATACCGAGGCGTCTGCGGTCAAGATGTTCAAGAAGCTACGCGAGATTGAAGAAGGTACGGTTGCCGTTGTTGTCGGTGTCCCGCATAAATGTCCGATTGCTCCCGTTGAACTGATTTTCTCTTTGCATGATTACTTCAAGGCGAGGGGGATACGCGACAAGATTAACATCAAGTACCATTATCCTATTGGACGGATACATACAATCGAGAATGTCGCCAAATGGGCGAAACCCGAATTCGAACGCATGGGGATCGAGTATGAAACACTGTTCAATGTCAAAGAAGTCGATGCTGAAAACCAGATTGTAAGAAGTGAAGAGGAAACTGAAACCAAATACGATATGCTGATTGCCATTCCGCCGCATTCCGGCATGGAGGTTATCGAGAAAAGCAATCTTGGCGACGGCGGCTGGATTCCAACAAACCGTCACAGGCTAACGATGAATGGTCATGACAACGTATATGTTCTCGGTGACACCACAAACCTTCCAGTCAGTAAAACCGGATCAGCGGCGCATTTCGAAGCAGAAGTTGTTGCCGAAAATATTGCATCGATCATCAAGATCGGTACGCCTGTCCGTGATTATGATGGCAAGGTGTATTGCTTCATCGAGACAGGACATGATAGTGCAACACATGCGATGTTTAATTACAAAAATCCGCCTGATTTGAAACCTTCATCCAAACCTATGCACTGGTTCAAGATGGCTTACAACCAGATGTACTGGACCAGCGTTCGCGGATTACTTTAAAGGCCTGACTAATGACTACAGAAACCGAAACACGCGTTGAAGATATCAGTAGCGAAGAGCTGCAAGGGCTTGTTGAAATAGCGAACCTGATTGGCGCAGCCCGGGATGCGATGTCTGATGAAATTATAACCAGAATCGCAGGGACAATGAGTGAAGGTCTGAATCTGCTTGACCGCCTGACTCGAAACGAAGGATTGATGCGACTTCTTCAGGTGCTTGACCGTCCTGACAGTCAGAATCTGCTGATTGCTCTTTCAGAGGCGATTAATGCAACCAGCCAGGATATCGCTGCAGCTCCGCCGGCGAAAGGCGGCCTGGGTTGTATGATGCGGGTTGCTCGTGATCCGGGGACCCAGGAAGGCATTCGCATGCTTGCCATGATCGGCAAATACATGAGCCAAAGTTTGCGCGACCAGCATCACCAGGGAAATCAATTCACATAATAATAACAGGTTATGGTGTTTAACCGGATTATCTGACGCGGTACAGACATGTATATTGCCGGATAAAACCGGTTTTCTTCCTGGCCTGTTGTCAAAATGCTATTGCAAGGTGTATAAAATAACCTGTTTTAAGATACTGGATTATCTTGCATGCATGTGCTTTTTATTGGTGATGTTGTTGGAGAACCCGGATTTCGTGCGATAGCTACATACTTGCCACATCTGGTCAGTAAGTATGATGTTGAGCTCGTTATTGCGAATGCGGAAAACATTGCTGATGGAAATGGTGTAACTCGCTCCACGGCAAACGCTTTGTTTGAGCATGGCGTAGATGTTCTCACTAACGGTAATCACGCCTGGGACAAAAAAGAAGCGCTTGATTACATAAAATCCGAACCCCGTCTTCTTCGGCCGCACAACTATCCTGCAGGAACTCCGGGAAGTGGCTGGTGCATCTTTACGACGAAACACGGTCATAAAGTCGGCATATTAAACCTTCTTGGAAATCTATTTATGCCAGGAGATCTGGCCTGCCCTTTTGCTACGGCCCTCCAGGCACTGGAACAAAAGCCCGAGGATGTTAAGGTTATCATCGTGGATGTTCATGCCGAAGTCGCCAGCGAAAAAATCGGAATGGGCTGGTACCTCGATGGGAAAGTGTCGGCTGTGGTGGGTACCCATACTCACGTTCCGACTGCCGATGAGCGCATATTGCCAAAAGGCACCGGCTATATCACTGATGTAGGCATGAGCGGTTGCTACGACTCGATTGTTGGACTGGATACCCAAAAAATGCTCAATCGTTTGATAGATAAGCAACCGGAATCAATGTCGGTTGCCGAGGGCAAGGCGACATTATGTGCGGTCATGCTGGACATCGATGAGATAAGCGGACGTTGTCGCGAAATATTCCGACTTCGCGTTGCTGAATCTGATATGGATAGCGGAATGGACGAACTCAGACTGGTCTGATTGCACGCACTCGTCCGAATGATCAGACTTTGACTTCCAAATACGCATTTTGAATACCCGTCGATTTTCCCGGATAGCCTGGATCAACGAATAACGCGAGCGATTCAGATCCTGCCGGTGTCGGCTCGATCCGCTTCGCCTGGTCCCCCTGCGAAGGGTGATCAGGTATGGGTAACTTTTATCTGGTCAGCAGCCGATAATAAAAACTGCGTTGCGCAGGGTGTGGCGCGCCTTTCTGTCCGGCATGAATTCTATTCATGACGGGGGCGGGATTTTTCGCCGCTATGTGGCTCACTCTACAGGCGTAAAGCAAAAAGCCCATACTATATAGTATGGGCTTTTATTGGTATGGCGCGCCCGACAGGATTCGAACCTGTGACCTTCGGTGTCGGAGACCGATACTCTATCCAGCTGAGCTACGGGCGCATAACTATACCCCAGTAAAACCATTGGTTTTATGGGTAAAGACAGGGCGTAGCTTACCTTTCCTGTTATATTTCGTCCACACGCGAATCGGGTTCTGCCGGGGCGGTGGTGGCGGGAGTGGTTTGCGATTATAATTGGCGCCAGATTTGATATCGGCCGGGCACCTTTCAGGCGCCGGCCTCAAGTGACCTAACGTAGAGGGGATCAACGTGGATCAAAAAGACACGGATTTTATGAAGATATTTGTGGGGATTCTGATTGGCCTGCTGGTCTTCATGGTGCTGGCCATCATTTTTGCCAATGCCATCAGTAACAAGGATTCCGTGGATGTCCAGAATGATTCGCGGGTCCAGGCGTCCATCGAGGAACGGATTGCCCCGATTGGCGAGGTCAATACCGCCGAGGTCACTCAACAAACCGCCGATGCCGGCGGGGGTGCCGGTGATGGCAAATCCGTCTATGACTCGGCCTGTATGGCCTGTCACGCTTCCGGGGCGGCCGGCGCGCCGATACTGGGCGACAAGGGCGCCTGGGAGGATCGCATCGCCAAGGGTGACGATACCCTGTTCGACCACGCCATCAACGGCTTCAAGGGCATGCCGCCCAGAGGCGGTAACGCCGATCTGAGTGACGAGGAAGTCAAGGCCGCCGTGGAATACATGGTCGACGAAAGCCAATAGCCGCCCTTCGGCCCATCCCCCTTCGGGGAGTGACGAGTTACGAGGGCCGAGGAAGTAATAAGAAAAAGCCGGGCATTGCCCGGCTTTTTCTTTTGGCGGATATTTTCAGTTGTTATGTTTTTGCTGGCACCTGGCACCTATCTTGTGGGAGGGGCTTGTAGCCGCGACCTCTGGAACTGTGGCGGGTCGCCGATGGAATCGCCTCCCACAGCTCCAGGCAGAAGCCTGGTCTACTAACCTCAGAACTCTGAACCCTGAACCCGGCAGGTAGGCCCGATATAGCGCAGCGGTATCGGGCATTTTTCGGGTTGCCGGACACCGCTTCGCTCAGTCCGGCCTACTGGCAGCCAGCTTCCTCTGCCTGCTGGGTGTGGGAGGGGCTTGTAGCCGCGACCTCTGGAACTGTGGCAGGTCGCCGATGGAATCGCCTCCCACAGTTCCAGGCAGAAGCCTGGTCTACTAACCTCTGAACTCTGAACTCTGAACTCTGAACTCTGAACTCTGAACCCGGAACTCACGACTCTGTCCCTGCCAGCATGCTGCGCAGGTTGGCCAGATGCGCCTGGCCGCGTTGCTGGCGCTCTTCGGGATCTATTTCCACGCCTTCGCCGGACCATTTAAGATCCTCTTCCGGTAATTCATCGATGAATCGGCTCGGGCTGCACTCCTGCATTTCACCATGGCGTTTGCGCTGGTTGGTATAAGTCAGGGTCAGGGTTTTCTGGGCGCGGGTAATGCCGACATAGGCGAGCCGGCGCTCCTCTTCCAGGTTTTCTTCCTCGATACTGCTGCGGTGGGGTAGCAGCATCTCCTCCATGCCGACCAGGTAGACATGGGGAAATTCCAGCCCCTTGGCGGCGTGCAGGGTCATCAGGTGCACCCGGTTGCCGCGCTCGTCCTCCTCGTTACGATCCAGGGTATCAAGTAACGTGAGCTTGGCCACCAGTTCATTGAGCGAGGCCTCCGGATTGGCTTTGGCCAGGCGCTCGATCCAGTTGGCCAGTTCGTTGACGTTATCCAGCTTGCGTTCGGCAATGATCTCGTCGCGACTGTTATCCAGCAGATAACGCTCGTAATCGATATCGACGATCAGGCGTTTGACCACCGAGGCGGGTGCGTCTCCTTCGGCCTGATGCTGCAGATCCAGGATCCAGTGACAGAAGCGTTGCAGCTTCTCGGCAGCCCGGTCGCTCAGTACCTGGCTCAGGCCAAACTCCATGGCAGACACGAACAGGCTGTGGCCGCGGCCCATGGCATATTCGGTCAGCTTCTCCAGCGTGGCGGGGCCCAGTTCCCGGCGCGGGGTGTTGATGATCCGCCGAAACGCATTGTCATCATCCGGATTGGTAATCAGCTTGAGATAGGACATGATGTCCTTGATTTCGGTATAGGCGAAAAACGAGGTGCCGCCGCTCAGGTAATAGGGAATGTCGTGTTCGCGCAGGGCCTGTTCGAACAGCCGGGACTGGTGGTTGCCGCGATAGAGAATGGCATAATCGGCATACTGCGTACGCTGTACGAACATGTGATGCATGATCTCCGAGATCACCTGCTCCGCTTCGTGCTGATCGTGTCGGGTACGAATCACCCGGATCGGATCGCCGTAACCCAGCTCGCTCCACAAGCGTTTTTCGAAGACATGCGGATTGCTGGCGATCAGCCGGTTAGCGGCCTTGAGGATACAGCCGGTGGAGCGGTAGTTCTGTTCCAGCTTGATTACTTTCAGGTTAGGATAATCCTGTTGCAACAGCGACAGGTTCTCCGGCTGGGCGCCCCTCCAGGCATAGATGGACTGATCGTCGTCACCCACTACGGTCAGATTGCCACGCACACCGCACAGCTGCTTGACCAGTTCGTACTGGGTGGAGTTGGTGTCCTGGTATTCGTCCACCAGCAGATGACGAATGCGGTTTTGCCAGCGCTCGAGAATCTCCGGGTGTTCGCGAAACAGGATCACCGGCAGCATGATCAGATCGTCGAAGTCGACCGCGTTGTAGGTCTTCAGATAATGGCGATACTGTTCGTACAGCAGGGCCGCCGCGGTTTTGTTCGCATCGCCGTCCGCCAGTTGCAGCGCCTGTTCGGGCAGGACGAATTCGCTTTTCCAGCGCGAAATCTGCCACAACATACGGTCGGCCTGGCCACCGTCATCACCGAAGGAGCGCTTCATCAGTTCCTTGAGCAGATGCGTGCTGTCGGCGCTGTCGTAAATGGAAAATCCGGATTTGTACTCCAGTGCCTTGTATTCGCGACGCAGAATATCCAGTCCCAGAGTATGAAAGGTGGAGACCCGCAGTCCCTTGCCGGCATCGCCGCGCAGTAGCTTGCCGACCCGTTCTTTCATCTCCCGTGCGGCCTTGTTGGTAAAGGTCACCGCGGCGATGTGTCGCGCGTCGATGGCGCAGCTCTGAATCAGATAGGCGATCTTGTGGGTGATAACCCGGGTCTTGCCGCTACCGGCTCCGGCCAGCACCAGGCAGGGTCCGTCGATATGGCGCACGGCCTGGTTTTGTCGGGGATTGAGAATCGTGGACATGAACGCTGACAACTCCTGCTGAGGGAACATTGTAGTGGGGGTCGCCGGTGCGGTCGATATTGACATTCGGGTCCGGATAGCGCAGCTTTCGGGCAGCAGGGTGGGGATACAAGTTGTTGTTTAATATAGTCTATTGCCTCGGAATGAGATGGTTGCAAAAGGTCGGGGTATTAACCTGTCGTGTTGTTTGCCTCGATTGAGGCTGTCCGTGGCCCGGCAATACTGGCGGCGCACAATCTGTGGGTCAGACGACAGGGGCCAGTGCGCGTAACCAGGCATTCAGCCAGGACCGGGTCACTGGAACACGGCCCTTTGTTAAATCGGGTGACTGAAATGCCCGTGCCGGGCGCTGTGCATCATGTAGCGAAAATCATCCCCGGTGACGTGGACCAGTTCGGCGTGGTCGCCCGCTTCGAAATAGACATCGGGCGACGCTTCCAGGCTTTCGTCCACTGCCGCATCAAAGCCGTAGGCCTCGGCGATGGGAGGTATGGCGCCTCTGGAGCAGTCGTCGAACAGATCCGCGATCTCTTTTTCCGTGGCCATGCGCAGTTTGCGATGCAGACTGCGGTTGAGTTTATCCAGATCCAGCCTGTGCGAGGCGGGGACCACCGCCACCAGATAACCCTGCTCATCTTTGAGTACGACGGGTTTGGCAAACCGGTGACCCGGGACATGGGCCCTGGCGGCGGTGCGCAGGCTGCCAGTGACAAAGGCGTGATGAAGCAGTTCGTAATCCACGCCTTTCCATTCCAGGTATTCCAGAAGCCGCAGGGACATGGTCATGATGACACCTCCTGTTTATTCGTCGGTTTCTCTGACTATAGTCGACAATCGCCGGCTGCAAAGCAGTGACAGGCATGATAAAACAGTCAACACATTGCCAATAAACATGACTTATTATGCCGGGTGAAGAACTGCGTTTTATTACTGCCAGTGACGGGGTGCGACTGGGCTACAAGCTGGTCAGCCAGGGTTTGCGGGCACCTACGCTGGTCATGATCCACGGCCTGGCCAGCAATCACAGCCGCTGGAGCGAATTTGTTGCCAACACCGACCTGCGCCGTGACTGGAATCTGTTGCGTCCGGACCTGCGCGGCCACAGCTATTCGATGACCCGCAAGACCTATCACCGTGAGCACTGGTGTGAGGATCTGGCCGCGGTTCTGCAGCAGGAAGGTCTGCAAAACGTGGCGATCATCGGTCACAGTCTGGGTGCCCAGATTGCCATGGACTTCGCCCTGCGTTACCCGGCATTGTGCGGCGGGCTGATTCTGCTCGATCCGGTCTTCCCCGAGCTGTTGCATGGGCGACTGGGCAAGGCGCGCCGTTTGCGACCGTTGCTGTGGCTGATCGTCAGGTTATTACGTCTGGGTTACGCACTGGGCCTGGGCCAGCGCGAGTTTCCGATTCGCGATCTGCACGCGCTGGATGTCAAAACCCGCGAACTGCTCAAGCAGACCTCGGCCTCGGAAATCGCCCGCCTGTATACCAATCCGCGGGTGGATCTGGAATTCATTCCGCTGGCCAACTACCTGCAGGATGTGCTGGAGGTGGTACGTCCGCTGCCCGAATATTCCCGGATTACCCAACCGGTGCGGGTGCTGCTTTCCACCGGGACCTCGCTGAGCGATCACCGCACGCTGGAGGCGAAGATCGCCCGCATTCCTCATAGCGACATCGTGCCGGTGCACTGTAATCACTGGCCCATGACCGAAAAGCCCGGGGAAGTTCGCCAGATCATCGAGTCCACCTGCCGACAGTGGGAGGCGGAAGGTCAAGTCCCCGTGGCGGCTGTCGATAACCTCAAGACAACTGAATAAATAAGAACAGACGCGAGGTTATACACCATGAGCGAGACAATTAAAGTGGCACTGCTGGGACTGGGCAATGTGGGCCAGCAGTTTGCCGAGGCCTTTCTGGAGATCATCCAGGAAAAGGGGAAACCGGTTGAAATCGTGGCCGTCGCGCACCGCCATCTCGACTCGCCGGTGGCGCTGGGTTTTTCCCAGAGTGGCGTCCCCGTCTACGAGGATCCGCTGGAGGTCGCCAACCTCGGCGAAAAGGTGGATATTATTTTCGATGTAACCGGTGATGAAAGCCTGCGTCAGAGCCTGCGCCAGGCGATGGCCGACTCCAACAACCGCCATACGGTGATTGTGCCCGAGAACGTGGCCAAGCTGATGTACCTGTTCTTCGAGGAAGGCAACCAGCTGCTCGGCGGCGAGGTCGGCGGCGGCTATTGAGTCTCAGGAACCGGACAACTGTTGCAATGGCCGATCCAGCTTGCGATAGCCAATCGCCTCGCTGATGTGCGCGGTGCTGATCTGCTCGGCACCGGCCAGATCGGCGATAGTCCGGGCAAGCTTCAAAACGCGATGGTAGGCCCGGGCCGATAATCCCAGTCGGCTGATCGCCGTTTGCAGCAGCCGGGCCGGTTCGGCCTCCAGCGGACAAACCTGTTCCAGCCGGGTGTTGTCCAGTCTCGCATTGGCCATGCCACTGCGTGTCAGTTGTCGGCTGCGGGCGGTTTCCACCCGCTCGCGAACCTGGGCACTGGACTCTTCCCTGTGTTGAGTCTCCCGATGCAGCACCTCCAGGGAAACACTCGGCACCTCTACATGCATGTCGATACGATCCAGCAGCGGCCCCGACAACTTGGCCCGGTAGCGGGCGACCTGGTCGGGGGTGCAGCGACAGCGGCCGCTGGCATCGCCGTAGTAGCCGCATGGACAGGGGTTCATGGCGGCGATCAACTGGAAGCGGGCCGGGAAGTCTGCCTGGCGCGTGGCCCGCGAGATGGTAATCATGCCGCTCTCCAGCGGTTCGCGCAGCACTTCCAGAACACGGCGATCGAATTCGGGCAGCTCATCCAGAAACATTACCCCGTAATGGGCCAGCGAGATTTCCCCTGGCCGGGGGTGACTGCCGCCGCCCACCAGCGCGACCGCCGAGGCGGTGTGATGCGGAGCGCGAAACGGGCGGACCTTCCAGCGGCTGCGATCGAAGCCCTGATGACTGATGGATTGCACCACCGCACTTTGCATTGCCTCTTCATCGCTCATGCTCGGCAGAATGCCGGGCAGGCGACGCGCCAGCATCGATTTGCCGGTACCCGGCGGGCCGATCATCAACAGACTGTGTTCCCCGGCAGCGGCAATCTCCAGCGCTCGCCTGGCCTGATGCTGGGCACGCACCTCGCTCAGATCCGGCTGCGGGGCGGCTGCGGTGGCTGGTGTATCATCCGCTTCCCCCGGCGCCAGTCTCTGCTGGCCGACCAGGTGAGCGCAGACCTCGCTTAAATGATCCGCAGCCATGACTTCAGCGGCCCCCACCAGGGCGGCTTCGGCCAGGTTATCGCGCGGCACGATCAGGCAGCGCCCGGCCTGACTGCTGTGCAGCGCAGCCGGTAAGGTACCGCGCACGGGACGCAATTGCCCGCCGAGGGCCAGTTCGCCCAGGAACTCATACTTTTCCAGTTCATTGGCGGGAAGCTGACCGGAGGCAGCCAGAATCCCCAGAGCAATGGCCAGATCGAACCGGCCGCCCTCCTTGGGCAGATCGGCCGGTGCCAGGTTGACGGTAATGCGGCGGGCGGGATATTCAAAACGGCTGTTGATCAGGGCGGCCCGCACCCGGTCCTTGCTCTCTTTGACCTCGGTCTCCGGCAGGCCGACGATAGAGAGTCCGGGCAGACCATTGGAGAGATGGGTTTCCACGCTGACCAGCGGGGCGTCCACGCCGCACTGGGCGCGGGTATAGACTACGGCGAGACTCATGACAGTTTCCCTTGTCCGTGGCAGGCCGGAGATGACCCGCAACTTTTCCTTGTCGTCTTCCGATTTTTATACGAACCGCCGGCGGATGCAACCGTTTGACCAGGAACTCACCACCAAGACACCAAGAAGATCAATCAGTATCGGAATACCTGGTCTATTCAGGGAATCAAGATTTTCTTGGTGTCTTCGTGTCTTGGTGGTTAATTTTATTCAGTTGGAGGATGACTCTGCTGGAGGGTCTGCTCCAGAGCGGCGACCTGCTGTTCCAGGGCCTCGAGTTTGCTGCGGGTGCGCAGCAGCACCTCGCGCTGGATGTCGAACTCTTCGCGGGTGACGAGGTCCATTTGAGACAGGGTGCGTTGCAGGGCTGCGCGCAGTTGCTGATCGGCTTCCTGCTTCATTTCCTTAACGCCGTCGGGCAGTGCCGCCATGACACGTTCGACCAGCTGTTCGATATCGGGGCTTGCCATGGATGCGTGGCCTGCAGGTGGTGATGAATGAAACTATCATTATAATGTTTCTGCCCGGCGGGACAATGCCGCCAGGGGAATAACAACCATCACGGGAGAAAAACCATGAAACAGATTGCAACCGCCATATTGCTCGGCGCCGGCCTGAGCGGGCTGGCTCAGGCACAGGGCGAACTGAGCGGAAACCTGGGCGTGACCTCCAATTATATCTGGCGCGGGGTGACCCAGACCGATGACCAGGCCGCCGTGCAGGGTGGGGTCGATTACACCCATGATGCAAATCTGTATGCCGGAGTGTGGACCTCCAATTACGGTAACGGCAACGGTTACGAGCTGGATCTGTATGGCGGCTACCGGGGCAGGGTCGGTGATATTCCCTTCGATGCCGGTCTTATCATGTACCGGTTTCCGGTTGCCAATACCGGCGCCGATGCCACTGAACTGTATGGCAAGCTTGACTTTGATCTGTTCTCCCTCATGGGCGCCTACACTTTGTCCAAAGACGGTACGAGTCAGGACAACGATATCTATCTGAGTATCGGCACCGATGCCGAGCTGGGTAATGATCTCTATGCCACCTTACTGTTCGGTATGTATGAGTTCGACGACTCGGGCGAAGAGGACTACAACCATATCCATGTCGGGCTGAAAAAGGATGAATTCACCCTCGCCCTGGACAAGAATGACAAGGACCGGCCGGTCGGAGACGATCCGGGTGCAATGCGGGTTTCCGTCTCCTGGACTAAAAGTTTTGACTTTTAGAGCCAAATCGTCGAAATACTCCCAGCAAAGCCTGCTCCAGTAGCGGGCTTTTTAATGCCCCGATCCGGGGCATGTAATTTCATTTTTCCTCAATTCGCACCTGTGTGGTGCGCCTTCGTCAGCTCGTAAAGTGGCAAGCATCTGTTTTATATGAAGAAGTGTTGCTGGCATGAGACCTGCATTTATATCCGGTAATAAATCAGTTGTGCGCCGTAATGGGGCGGTGCACGTCATCGTATAAGCAACGAGTGACCGCATATGGAGGCAATCAGCCTGGCAACCATGTTGCCATTGGCGTTTGGTCTGGGATTACTGCACGCGCTGGATGCGGACCACATCATGGCCGTTACCGGTATGAGCAGCACCCGCACAAGCTGGCGCGCCAGCCTGGGCTTCTGCGCCAGTTGGGCGCTCGGCCATGGCGGGGCGTTGTTGCTGATTGGCGTGGCCGTCTTGTTGCTCGGTGTTGCTGTGCCAACAACACTTAGTGCACTGGCGGAACAGACCGTGGCACTGGTGCTGATGGCGATCGGGCTATGGGTTTTGTGGGACATTCGCCAGCGCCGCTTGCACATACATTTTCACACTCACGACGGGTTGCCAGGACATATCCATTGGGATGTTTCTCATGATTGGCCAGCTCAGTCTCAGCAGCACGATCATCGTCCGTTAATGGTGGGCATGTTGCACGGTATCGCCGGTTCGGCCCCGCTGCTGGCGCTGTTGCCAGCCAGTAACAGTCAGTCTGCCTGGTTTGGCCTGGCCTATCTTGGACTGTTTGGCATGGGTGTGTTTATCGCGATGCTGGTCTTCGGTGGTGTGCTTGGACGGATTATGGAGTGGTTTGCAAACCGGGGGGAACAGGTTATTACGTTGATACGACTGCTGGTGGCCTCAGGTTCGATCGGGATGGGTGGATATCTGATGCTGGGTAGTCTCAAGTGAATGCCGTTGCAGAGCAGGCGGGTAGCTGGTTTGCCCGCCTGGAGCTGGACTTTAGTTATCATTCGCCACGTACCGTGATAAGCCGGCGCAAACATACCGGACCGCTGGTGATTCAAAAACCGTTCTATCCGGAAGGTCCGGTATGTCATACCTATCTGTTGCATCCCCCGGGCGGGGTAGTCGGAGGAGATCGCCTGCAACTGGATGTCAACGTAGCGCCGAATGCACATGCCCTGATTACCACGCCGGCGGCAGGCAAGTTCTACCGGAGCGATGGGCGAATTGCCAGTATGCGACAGCGTATGCAGGTACAGGGCGGCGCGATCCTCGAGTGGTTGCCTCAGGAAACTATCCTGTTTTCCGCCAGCCAGGGCAATCTGCAAACGGTAGTGGAGCTGGAGCCGGGTGCCGGGTTTATCGGCTGGGAAATAACCTGTCTGGGCAGACCGGCCAGTGATGAAAAGTATGACCAGGGTGAACTGCGGCAGCACTTTGAACTTTGGCGGGAGGGCAGGCCATTACTCATCGAGCGTAACGCGCTTCAGGGTAATGCGCCGATACTTGATGCCGTCTGGGGACTGCAGGGTTATCCAGTCAGCGGGACGTTACTGGCCGTCAATGCCGACAAACCAATGCTCGATGCGGTGCGTGAGGCGCTGCAAGATCATGATGAGGTTCGAGCAAGTGCCACGTTGATCAATGACGTGCTGGTCTGTCGTGGACTGGCACAGCAGGCTGAGAGCCTGCGTAACCTGTTTATTCAACTGTGGGAGGTGATACGCCCCGCGCTGCTGTTGCGTACAGCCTCGTCACCTCGAATCTGGTTTACCTGAAAATCACTACAAGCGGTCTGTTTAAGGAATCACTATGGAATTATCACCACGAGAAAAAGATAAGCTCATGTTGTTCACCGCCGCCATGCTGGCCGAACAGCGTCGTGAACGCGGGGTCAAGCTCAATTATCCGGAGTCGATGGCCCTGATCTCGGCAGCGATCCTGGAAGGCGCGCGAGATGGTAAGACCGTAGCCGAGTTGATGAGTTACGGCACCACATTGTTGAGCCGTGAGGATGTCATGGATGGCGTGCCGGAAATGCTGCCCGAAGTACAGGTGGAAGCCACGTTTCCTGACGGAACCAAGCTGGTTACCGTGCATAACCCCATTGTATGAAAATAGAGAGGTGTTGAATGATACCCGGGGAAATACTGGCTGAAGAAGGCGAGATTGAAATCAATGTGGGACGAAAATGCTTGACGATAAAGGTAGCTAATTCTGGTGACCGTCCGGTTCAGGTCGGTTCGCACTACCATTTTTATGAAACCAACAGTGCCCTGCAGTTCGATCGAGAGGCAACCCGTGGCTACCGATTGAATATTGCAGCAGGAACAGCAGTACGTTTCGAGCCTGGACAGGAACGGAAAGTGGAGCTGGTCGAATACGCGGGCAGTAAAACCATATATGGCTTTAACGGCAAGGTCATGGGTAAATTATAAATCGACAAGATCGGGAGTAGCGGAATGAGTGGGATCAGCAGGCAGGCATATGCTGAGATGTACGGACCGACCACCGGTGATCGGGTGCGACTTGGGGATACGGAGTTATTCATCGAAGTCAAGTCCGACCATACTGTCTACGGTGACGAGGTAAAATTCGGTGGTGGCAAGGTCATACGCGACGGGATGGGCCAGAGTCAGCTGACTGCGAAAGATGTCGTTGATACTGTGATTACCAACGCGCTGATCCTGGATCACTGGGGGATCGTCAAGGCGGACGTCGGGATCAAGGACGGACGAATCGCAGGGATTGGCAAGGCCGGGAATCCGGATGTGCAGCCGGACGTGGATATCGTGGTAGGTCCGGGGACCGAGGCGATCGCCGGGGAAGGCCAGATACTGACAGCCGGGGCGATCGACTCGCATATCCATTTTATCTGTCCGCAACAGGTCGAAGAGGCGCTGATGTCCGGTGTGACCACCATGCTGGGCGGCGGAACAGGACCGGCGACGGGAACCAATGCCACCACCTGCACCCCCGGGCCGTGGAATATAAAGCGCATGTTGCAGGCGGCAGATGAATTGCCCATGAACCTGGGGTTTCTGGGTAAAGGCAATGCGAGCCTGCCGGCAGGGTTGGACGAACAGCTGGAAGCCGGCGTGATGGGACTCAAGTTACACGAGGACTGGGGCACCACGCCCGCAGCGATCGACAATTGCCTGAACGTGGCAGAGCGCTATGATGTGCAGGTGGCGATTCATACCGATACCCTGAATGAGTCCGGGTTCATCGAGGATACTCTGGCGGCCTTCAAGGACCGGGTTATCCATACCTATCACACCGAAGGGGCCGGTGGTGGCCACGCGCCGGACATCATCAAGGCCTGTGGTGAAGCCAATGTACTGCCCTCCAGTACGAATCCCACCCGGCCTTACACGGTGAATACTGTCGATGAGCATCTGGATATGCTAATGGTCTGTCATCATCTGGACACCAGTATTCCCGAGGACGTGGCTTTCGCCGAATCACGAATCCGCCGGGAAACCATCGCCGCAGAGGATATTCTGCATGATCTCGGGGCCTTTTCCATGATTGCATCCGATTCCCAGGCAATGGGTCGCGTTGGCGAGGTCGTGCTGCGAACCTGGCAGACCGCGCACAAGATGAAAGTTCAACGTGGAACATTGACCGGCGATAGTGCCCGTAACGATAACCTGCGCGCCAGACGCTACATCGCCAAATACACCATCAATCCGGCATTGACCCATGGTATTGCTGACCAGGTGGGCTCGATCGAGAAGGGGAAGCTTGCCGACCTGGTGTTATGGAAGCCGGCGTTTTTTGCTACCAAACCATCCTTGATTATCAAGGGTGGATTCATCGTGGCGGCGCCGATGGGTGACCCCAACGGTTCCATACCCACACCACAGCCGGTGCACTATCGACCGATGTTTGGTGCATACGGTGGTGCCCGTACAGCATCGAGCTATACCTTCGTGTCAAAAGCAGCCGCACAGGCGGGTATCGGGGAGGCATACGGGTTACAAAAACAAGTGATGGCAGTGGGTAACACTCGTGAGGTACGAAAAAAAGATATGGTATTGAACGATTACCAGCCGAAGATCGAAGTGGATTCACAAACCTATGTGGTCAGGGCTGATGGCGAGGTGCTCAGTTGTGAGCCGGCAGAAGTATTGCCTCTGGCCCAGCGCTATTTCCTGTTTTAAATTTATGAATTACAGGTTCATCACATGCTGAAGATCACACAAAGACTAGCACAGCCTGCCGAAACGGAACATGTGCTTACGCTGCCATTTGAATTGCGACAAAAAAGCCGCTTCAGAGCCACATTGAATAATGGCAGCGAAGCTGGTTTGATTCTGCCACGTGGCAAGTTGATTCGCAGTGGCGATTGTCTGCAGGCCGAGGACGGCACCGTGGTGCGCGTCGAGGCGGCGATCGAAGAGGTCTCTACCGCGAGGCACAAAGATTCGCTGATGATCGCGCGGGCCTGTTATCACCTGGGTAACCGGCATGTGCCGTTGCAAATCGGTGAAGGCTGGGTGCGATATCAACACGACCATGTGCTGGATGAGATGCTCACAGGGCTGGGTCTGCAGGTTACCTGTGAGCAGGCAACGTTTGAGCCGGAAGACGGGGCGTACAAGCACGCTGGCCATAGCCATACTCACAGCCATTAAGTGACTTCAAGTTATGCACGATTATATACAAAGTAACTTGCGCCTCTGGCAGTTAATCAGCCCTACATTGCCAATCGGCGCCTATTCCTATTCTCAGGGAATGGAGTATGCCGTGGAGACAGGTTGGATCAACGATGAGGTCGCGGCCAGTGAATGGATAACCGGGCTGCTGAAGCACAACCTGGCCTCGTTAGAAGTACCGCTTTTTCTGCGTCTGTATCATGCCTGGCAAGAAAATGATGCAGATCGAGTGGTTTACTGGAATCAGATGATGCTGGCGCTGCGTGAATCGAAAGAACTGCATGCCGAGGATCTTGCCATGGGAGAGGCTCTGGTCAGAGTCTTGAAGGGACTGGATATCCAGCCACCGGATCTTGGTGAGTATCAGGCGGGTTATCTCACAGTTTTCAGCTACGCCTGTAGCCGCTGGGAAATCCCGGCAGAGAGCGGTTGTCTGGGATTATTATGGAGCTGGTGTGAAAACCAGGTGGCTGCGGCAATCAAACTGATTCCGCTGGGGCAGTCGGCCGGACAGCGGATGTTGTCGGCACTGCAACTACAGATCCAGTCGGCCTGGGAAACAGGTCAAAACTATAGTGATGAGCAGATTGGCATGCTCGCACCGGGGCTGGGGATTGCCAGTGCTTTGCATGAGACACAATATTCAAGATTGTTTCGTTCATAAAGTAACAGGTGAGCAAATGAGTAAACAGATATTACGGGTCGGTGTTGGCGGCCCGGTGGGATCGGGGAAAACGGCATTACTGCAGGTTCTCTGTCAGCAGATGCGGGACAGATTCGAGATTGCAGTAGTCACGAATGATATTTATACCAGGGAAGATGCACAGTTTCTTATGCGGAATAATGCGTTATCCGAGGACAGGATAATCGGCGTGGAAACCGGAGGTTGCCCGCATACGGCGATCAGGGAAGATGCTTCTATGAACCTGGCGGCGGTAGATACGTTGCAAGCCCGTTTCCCGAGTCTGGATTTTGTGCTGGTCGAAAGCGGCGGTGACAATCTTAGCGCGACATTCAGCCCGGAATTGTCTGACCTCACGATTTATGTCATCGATGTATCGGCCGGAGACAAGATCCCACGTAAAGGGGGTCCGGGGATTACCCGTTCAGATCTTTTAGTCATCAACAAGATTGATCTGGCCGAACATGTCGGTGCATCACTGGAAGTGATGGAAAAAGATGCAACAAAGATGCGCGGTGACAGGCCCTTTATATTCACCAATATGAAGACCGGAGAAGGGGTACAAAAGGTAATAGAGTTTATAATCGATAAAGGGATGTTGGACGACGCCGCATAGAGAGAGTCAGCGTGGTACAGAAAGATAAAGGGGCACCGTCATTTGATGGTGCCTTTTTTATTTCAAGGATATGACACGGTTGCACCAACAACTATCAAGGTGTGCCCCACTGATATCAGATCTGCACCATCGAAGTGCGTTTTATTGAGGGTGTGCTGCACATTTGTCGCTATCTTTATGAATTATAGGTGTTTTTTTATAGTGGCACACTCTATGCAATTAGAGAATCAGGATTCGGTTTATGCACTCGTTTCCAGGCTCGTCGTAACGTCAACTTTGGGCGACGGGGCAGAGCTAACAAATTTGTAAAGACAATCTGAGGAGACATTTAGATGAAATTCATGAAAAAACTCTCACCGCTGGCACTGGCCACTTCAGTTGCTCTGGGAGGTATGGTTGCTGTGCCGTCTGTTGCAAGTGCTGATACCTCAGCCAGCTTTTCTATTGCGAACATGTATCTGTGGCGTGGTCAAAACCTGACTCAGGATGGTGCTGCTGCATCTGGTAGCCTGGATTACAGTCACGATTCCTGTGCGTATGCCGGTGTATGGACGACTACAGAAACAGGTGGTACTGAGACTGACTTTTATGCTGGCTTTGCCGGTGAAGTGAGCGATTTCAGTTATGACATTTCGTATTGGTATTACATGTACCCGGAAGACGATACTAATACTGACTATGATGAGAATAACTTGTCAGAAGTAGTGTTAGGACTTGGTTATGGTCCGGTTACCTTGACGGCGTATGTTAGTGATGAAACTCAAGGCGCGTCTGACTACACCTATTTAACTTTTGATTATGAGCTTGACAAGTTCAATTTTCAGTATGGCATGTGGGACTATGATGAAGCAGGAAATAACGAATATAGTCATATCACGGTGATGTATGCTGCCACTGATGAGCTGACCTTTGGTGTAACAAAAGCTGACAATGATGTTGCTGACGATGCGACTGGAGCGGTTGAAGTTGACCCAATGTTCTATGTTTCATATAGCAAGTCATTCGACCTTTAAAGTTTAGTGAGAGAAACCGTCAGGGACGACGGTATTTATTGAGATGATTGGGGAGACGAGAATGTTCATGAAAGCGAAAGTAATTCTAACCGCAGCTTTGCTTATGATAGGCCAGGCGGTTGCGGAAGAAGATACGATAAAAGTTGGTGTTTTGCACTCATTGTCAGGAACGATGGCCATTAGTGAGACTACCCTGAAAGACACGATGTTAATGCTTATTGAGGAGCAAAATAAAAAAGGTGGTCTTCTTGGTAAGAAGCTTGAGCCGGTAGTGGTTGATCC
>NZ_JAWOCR010000062.1:0-15931 GCF_046483665.1 Thiohalophilus sp.
TAGTGATGCCGCGCGCTTTTTCTTCCGGCGCGCTGTCAATCTGGTCGTAGGCCCGGCTTTCTCCACCGAACTTCTCGCCCATCACTTTGGTGATCGCCGCCGTCAGGGTCGTCTTGCCATGGTCTACATGACCAATTGTTCCCACGTTCACATGCGGCTTCGTACGTTCAAATTTTGCCTTGGACACCGTCTTACCCTCTAATTCTGTTTATGTATTGAATCAGGATGCTTTTTTAATTACCTGGTCTGCGACACTCGCAGGCGCTTCACTGTAGCTGGCGAACTCCATGCTGTAGCTGGCACGCCCCTGGGTCGCGGAACGCAGATCGGTTGCATAACCGAACATTTCTGCCAGCGGAACCTCCGCATGTATCAGTTTGCCTGTCGGGCCGTCTTCCATGCCCTGCACGATACCGCGGCGGCGGTTCAGGTCGCCCATGACATCCCCCATATATTCTTCCGGGGTAACCACTTCCACTTTCATCATGGGTTCCAGCAAAGCCGGATTTGCCTTCCTGGCGCCTTCCCTGAAGCCCATGGACCCGGCGATCTTGAAGGCCATTTCCGACGAGTCCACCTCATGATAAGAGCCGTCGAACAATGTGACCTTGACGTCCACCATCGGAAAACCCGCGATAACGCCGTTATCCATCTGTTCCTGAATTCCTTTATCCACCGAGGGGATGTATTCCTTGGGAATCACCCCGCCGACGATTTCGTTCACAAATTCATACCCGGCGCCCTGTTCCTGCGGCTCGATCCGCAGCCAGACGTGACCGAACTGACCGCGACCGCCCGACTGGCGCACAAACTTGCCTTCCTGCTCGACCTTCTTGCGCAGGGTCTCGCGGTAGGCCACCTGGGGCGCACCGACATTGGCGTCGACCTTGAACTCGCGCTTCATACGGTCGACGATAATATCCAGGTGCAGCTCGCCCATGCCGGAAATAATCGTTTGTCCCGACTCCTCGTCGGTATGTACCCGAAACGAGGGATCTTCCTGGGCCAGCTTCGACAGGGCGACCCCCATCTTTTCCTGGTCGGCCTTGGTTCTCGGCTCGATGGCCACCGAAATGACCGGCTCGGGAAATTCCATTCGCTCGAGCGTTATCACGTTTTTCGGGTCACACAGGGTTTCACCCGTGGTGACGTCCTTGAGTCCGACAGCTGCGGCAATATCGCCGGCGCGAACTTCTTTCAATTCTTCGCGCGAATTGGAATGCATCTGCACCAGGCGCCCAATTCGCTCTTTTTTACCCTTGATCGGGTTGTAAACCGTATCGCCGGTATTCACGACGCCGGAATACACCCGAAAAAAGGTCAAAGTGCCGACAAACGGGTCGGTGGCAATCTTGAAAGCCAGCGCAGCAAACGGTTCGTCATCATCGGACTTGCGCAGCGCTTCGGTTTCCTTGCCATCGTCCAGTACGCCCTTGATTGCTTTAACCTCAATCGGTGAGGGCATATAGTCGACTACCGCATCCAGCATTGCCTGGACACCCTTGTTCTTGAAGGCCGAACCGCACAACACAGGCACAATTTCGTTTGCCAGGGTGCGGGCTCGCAGGCCCTGTTTTATCTCGTCGTCGCTCAGGTCGCCGTTTTCGAGATAACTTTCCATCAATGCTTCGCTGGCCTCGGCAGCGGCTTCCACCATCTGCTCGCGCAGTTCCTGCGCCTTGCCCTGAAGCTCGGCGGGAATCTCCCGCTGCTCGTATGTGGCCCCGAAATCGGCCTCATTCCAGTAAATCGCCTTCATCCGAATCAGGTCGACGATACCCTGGAAGTTATCCTCGGCACCGATATTCAACTGAATCGGCAGCGCATTCGCGCCGAGACGCTTTTTTATCTGCTCGACGACGCGCAAAAAGTCCGCGCCGGCACGATCCATCTTGTTGACGAAGGCCATGCGCGGCACTTCGTACTTGTTGGCCTGGCGCCAGACCGTTTCGGACTGGGGCTCGACCCCGCCGACAGCACAAAATACCGCGCAGGCACCGTCCAGAACTCGCAGCGAGCGCTCCACCTCGATGGTGAAGTCCACATGCCCCGGCGTATCAATGATGTTGATCCGGTGCTGCGAATACTGCTGGTCCATGCCCTGCCAGAAGCAGGTCGTCGCGGCGGACGTAATCGTGATACCGCGCTCCTGTTCCTGCTCCATCCAGTCCATGACGGCCGCGCCGTCATGCACTTCTCCTATCTTGTGCGAAATACCGGTGTAAAAGAGGATCCGCTCGGTCGTTGTCGTTTTGCCGGCATCGATGTGCGCCATGATGCCGATATTGCGATAACGCTCGATTGGTGTTTTGCGGGCCACTCTCTTTAACTCGGTATCAAATTACCAACGGTAGTGAGCAAACGCCTTGTTCGCCTCCGCCATCCGATGGGTGTCTTCGCGTTTCTTGACTGCCGAACCGCGGCTTTCGCCGGCCTCGAGCAACTCACCGGCCAGTCGTGCACCCATGCCTTTTTCACTACGCTTGCGCGCCGCCTCAACCAGCCAGCGCATGGCCAGGGCATTACGCCGCGCCGGACGTACTTCGACCGGCACCTGGTAGGTCGCACCACCGACACGCCGGGATTTAACCTCGACCATCGGGCGAACATTATCCAGCGCTTTTTCCAGCGCTTCGATCGCATCGGAGCGGGTTTTACCCGAAACCGTTTCGAGCGCACCGTACACGACCTTCTCGGCAACCGATTTCTTGCCGTCGAGCATCAACATGTTGATAAACTTGGCAATCAGCTCGGATTTGTATTTCGGATCCGGAAGAATTGCCCGTTTTTCTGCTTGTCGCCTTCTTGCCATCGTCTGTTCCGCGTTGTCAGTGAATCAGCCTGTCAGGCTGTTATTAAACTTAAGATTTGGGTCGCTTGGCACCGTACTTCGAACGACCCTGTCTGCGGTCGTTGACGCCAGCGGTGTCCAGCGAACCACGTACGGTGTGATAGCGCACACCCGGCAGATCCTTGACACGACCGCCGCGAATCAGCACGACCGAGTGTTCCTGCAGGTTGTGGCCTTCGCCGCCGATGTAGCTGGCGACTTCATACCCGTTGGTCAGGCGCACACGCGCCACTTTACGCAACGCCGAGTTCGGTTTTTTCGGCGTAGTGGTGTAAACGCGCGTACAGACCCCGCGACGTTGCGGGCACGCTTCCAGTGCCGGGACGTTGCTCTTCTGGGGCCGGCGTTTGCGCGGCTTACGTACTAACTGGTTAATGGTTGCCATAAGTCTTTGTCTTTCTTGGTCCAGAAAATAAACGACAGGCCGGCGTACCGACCTGTCGTGAGGCGCGAGATTTTATGGGGATGCGGGGTTCCTGTCAACAGGATCCCCGCCCCAATCGCGATTTTTTGGGGTTTTTCGCCCCGAGACCCGGAATCGTACCCGATCTTCCCCTGTTTTGAGGCAGACCGGGATTGCCAGGCCTTTAGACCATGCAGTCTATATGGTTATTGCCGGACGAAATCGAATCAGCTCTGCGAATCGACTGATTCGGCGTCTTCGGAGGCTTGTTGAACCTCGGCGGCCGCCGCAGCCAGAGCCGCTTCAGCGGATTCGGCCTGTTTGCGCTGGCGACGCCGCTCCTGATGGAACGCCATGCCGGTCCCGGCCGGAATCAGTCGGCCAACGATAACGTTTTCCTTCAGACCCCGCAGGTCGTCCATCTTGCCGGTCACGGCCGCCTCGGTCAGTACCCGGGTAGTCTCCTGGAAGGAGGCTGCGGAAATGAACGACTCGGTCGCCAGCGAGGCCTTGGTGATGCCCAGCAGAACCGGATCGTACAGGGCCGGCTGTTTTTCTGCCTCCAGCATTCGCTCGTTCTCTTCCAGAACCCGCGATTTTTCCACCTGCTCGCCCTTGAGGAAGCTGGTATCGCCCGGCGAGGTGATATCCAGCTTGCGCAGCATCTGGCGCACGATCACTTCAATGTGCTTGTCATTGATCTTCACACCCTGCAGGCGATAGACGTCCTGCACTTCGTTAACAATGTAACGAGCCAGTTCCTCGACACCGAGCAGACGCAGTATGTCATGCGGATTGGGTTCACCTTCGGCAATTACCTCTCCCTTCTCCACGTGCTCACCTTCGAACACGGTAACGTGACGCCATTTGGGAATCAGCTCCTCATAGGCATTACCCTCATTGGGGGTAATAACCAGGCGCTGTTTGCCCTTGGTTTCTTTGCCGAAGCTGACCGTACCGGAAATTTCCGCCAGGATAGACGCTTCTTTTGGCTTGCGCGCTTCGAACAGATCGGCCACACGCGGCAGACCCCCGGTAATATCGCGGGTCTTGGAGGATTCCTGCGGAATCCGCGCAATCGCATCGCCCACACTTACGGCATCGCCGTCCTTGAGGGCGATGATCGCGCCCGACGGCAGATAGTAATGCGCGGGCAAATCGGTACCGGCGATATTCATGTCATTACCGGCCTCGTCGACCAGCTTGACCATCGGCCGCAGATCCTTGGCCTGGCTGCCACGCTGCTTGGGATCCATGACCACCAGGCGGGACAGACCGGTAACCTCGTCGACTTCGGACTGCACTGTCACGCCTTCGATGATATCCACGAATTTCACCCGGCCCTCGACTTCGGTGACAATCGGGTGAGTATGCGGATCCCAGTTGGCGACAATCTGACCGGATTCGACAGATGCCCCGTCAGTGACGGAGATCACCGCACCGTAAGGCACCTTGTACCGCTCGCGCTCGCGCTTGTTCTCATCCAGTACGGTAATTTCCCCGGAGCGCGAGACCGCGACCTGGTTACCACTGGCGTGCTGAATGGTCTTGATATTGTGCAGACGGACCGTGCCCTTGGTCTTGATTTCGATGTTACTGACCGCGGCGGAACGACTCGCCGCGCCACCGATATGAAAGGTCCGCATGGTCAGCTGGGTACCCGGCTCACCGATGGACTGAGCGGCGATAACACCCACCGACTCACCCTGGTTGACCAGGTGCCCCCGGGCCAGATCGCGGCCGTAGCAAACGGCACACACGCCGTGCAGGTTGTCACAGGTAATGGGCGAGCGGACCAGGATATGATCGATGCCCATCGACTCGAGAGTAGCCACACCCTGTTCATCCAGCAGAGTGCCATTGGGAATGACAATGTCGCCACTGGCATCTTCCACGTCCTCCGCTGTCACCCGACCCAGTACCCGCTCGTGCAGGGGCTCGACCACATCGCCGCCTTCGATCAGCGAGGAGATCAGCATCCCGTTGCGGGTACCACAATCATCACCGGCCACGACCAGGTCCTGCGAAACATCCACCAGACGACGGGTCAGATAACCGGAGTTGGCCGTCTTCAGTGCGGTATCGGCCAGACCCTTACGCGCCCCGTGGGTGGAAATAAAGTACTGCAATACCGACAGCCCCTCGCGGAAGTTGGCGGTAATCGGTGTTTCGATGATGGAGCCGTCCGGCTTGGCCATCAGGCCACGCATGCCGGCCAGCTGGCGAATCTGCGCCGCGCTACCCCGGGCCCCGGAGTCGGCCATCATGAAGATGGAGTTGAACGACGGCTGGCGAACCACATTGCCCTCCTTGTCGGTCACCTCGTCGACCCCCAGCTTGTCCATCATGGCTTTGGCGATCTGGTCATTGGTATGTGACCAGATATCCACCACCTTGTTATAACGCTCGCCGTTGGTCACCAGACCGGAGGTATACTGACCTTCGATCTCCTTGACCTCTTCTTCGGCGGCGCCCAGGATTTGCGCCTTCTCTTCGGGAATCTCCATATCATCGGCACCAAAGGAAATCCCGGCCTTGGTGGAATAGGCAAATCCGGTGTACATGATCTGATCGGCAAACACGACGGTCGCCTTCAGACCCAGCTTACGATAGCAGGCATCGATCAATCCGGAGATGGCTTTCTTTTTCATCTCTTTGTTGAACAGGCTGAACTCCATCCCCTGCGGCGCGATTTCATACAGCAGGGCACGACCCACGGTCGTTTCCTGGATGGACTTTTTCTCAGTGGTATTGCCGTCATCGTCGTAGCCTAGCTCACGGATACGCACCTTGACCCGGGCCTGCAGATCCACCACATCGCTGTGATAGGCGCGGTCGACTTCCTTCACATCGGAGAAGACCATACCCTCGCCCCGGGCGTTGACCCGTTCGCGGGTCATCCAGTACAGACCGAGTACCACGTCCTGGGAGGGCACGATGATCGGCTCGCCATTGGCCGGTGACAGAATGTTGTTGGAAGACATCATCAACGCACGCGCTTCGAGCTGCGCTTCCAGTGACAGCGGCACATGCACGGCCATCTGGTCACCGTCGAAGTCGGCGTTGAAGGCAGTACAGACCAGCGGATGCAGCTGAATGGCTTTACCTTCGATCAGTACCGGTTCGAACGCCTGGATACCCAGACGATGCAGAGTCGGCGCACGGTTGAGCATCACCGGATGTTCGCGGATCACCTCTTCGAGGATATCCCACACTTCCGGGCCTTCGCGCTCGACCATTTTCTTGGCCGCCTTGATGGTAGTGGCCAGGCCGCGACGTTCCAGTTTGGAGAAAATAAATGGTTTAAACAGCTCCAGAGCCATTTTCTTGGGCAAACCACACTGGTGCAGACGCAGCGCCGGGCCGACCACAATAACCGAACGGCCGGAGTAATCGACGCGCTTGCCGAGCAGGTTCTGGCGAAAACGACCCTGCTTGCCCTTGATCATGTCGGCCAGGGATTTGAGGGGACGCTTGTTGGAACCTGTGATGGCGCGACCGCGACGTCCGTTATCCAGCAATGCGTCGACCGATTCCTGCAACATGCGTTTCTCATTGCGCACGATGATATCGGGTGCGTTGAGGTCAAGTAGTCGCCGCAATCGGTTGTTACGATTAATTACCCGACGATACAGATCGTTCAGGTCGGAGGTTGCGAAGCGGCCGCCTTCCAGCGGCACCAGCGGGCGCAGCTCCGGGGGCAACACCGGCAGCACAGTCATGACCATCCACTCCGGCTTGTTGCCTGATTCCATAAACGCTTCGATCAGCTTCAGGCGCTTGCCGAGTTTCTTGAGCTTGGTTTCGGACTTGGTGGCGCCCATGTTTTCGCGCACCTTGTCAGCTTCCTGCTCCAGATTGAGATTGCCCAGCAATGACTGGACCGCCTCGGCGCCCATACGGGCATCGAACTCGTCGCCAAACTCTTCGATAGCTTCCAGATAGGCCTCGTCAGTCAGCAGCTGACCGCGCTCCAGAGTAGTCATCCCGGGCTCAACCACGACAAAAGCCTCGAAATAAAGCACCCGCTCAATATCACGCAGGGTCATATCCAGTAACAGCCCCATGCGCGAGGGCAGGGACTTCAGAAACCAGATGTGTGCGACCGGCGAGGCCAGTTCAATATGCCCCATGCGCTCACGGCGAACCTTGGCCAGGGTAACCTCGATACCGCATTTTTCACAAATGACACCACGGTGCTTGAGCCGCTTGTACTTGCCGCACAGGCATTCATAGTCTTTAATCGGCCCGAAAATCTTGGCACAGAACAGGCCATCGCGCTCCGGCTTGAAAGTCCGATAATTGATGGTCTCCGGCTTCTTGACCTCACCATAAGACCAGGAACGGATTTTCTGCGGCGACGCCAGACCGATGCGGATTGCATCAAAGTCTTCGGCCTGGCCCTGCTGTTTCAGAATCTTGAGTAGGTCTTTCACGTTGCCACTCCTAATAAAAAGTTCCGAGTTACGAGGACCGAGTAACGAGGCAACAAAACAGGCCTCGTCACTCGTCCCCTGGCCCTCGTCCCTGGATTTAGTCCGTTTGCTCGAGTTCGATATCTATACCAAGCGAGCGGATTTCCTTCAGCAATACGTTGAAGGACTCCGGCATGCCCGGCTCCATACGGTGATCACCGTCGACAATATTCTTGTACATCTTGGTCCGGCCGTTGACGTCGTCGGACTTGACGGTAAGCATTTCCTGCAAGGTATAGGCTGCGCCGTAGGCCTCCAGCGCCCAGACCTCCATCTCACCGAAGCGCTGACCACCGAACTGGGCCTTGCCGCCCAGCGGTTGCTGGGTGACCAGACTGTACGGACCGGTCGAACGGGCGTGCATCTTGTCGTCGACCAGGTGGTTCAGCTTCAGAATGTACATGTAGCCGACCGTCACGGGGCGATCGAACTTCTCACCGGTTCGCCCGTCATACAGCTCGGCCTGGCCGCTTTCGGGCAGATCCGCCAGCCGCAGCAGGCGTTTGATTTCCGCCTCGTTGACGCCATCGAAGACCGGTGTCGCCATCGGCACGCCGGACTTGAGATTGGTGGCCAGACGTAAAATCTCTTCATCGCTGAACGATTTGAGATCTTCTTTTTGGCCATCACTTTTGTTGTAGATGTCTTCCAGCAGTTTGCGAATCTCGGCAACCTTGGCCTGGGCCTGGAGCATGTTGCCCAGTTTCTTACCCAGGCCCTTGGCGGCCCAGCCCAGATGGGTTTCGAGCACCTGTCCGACGTTCATCCGTGAGGGAACGCCCAGCGGACTCAGAACCACATCGACCGGGGTGCCGTCGGCACTGAAGGGCATGTCCTCAACCGGACGAATCATGGAGATAACACCCTTGTTCCCGTGACGCCCGGCGACCTTGTCCCCCGGCTGCATGCGACGTTTAACTGCCAGATGCACCTTGACCATCTTCAGTACGCCCGGAGCCAGATCATCACCGGTGGTCAGCTTGCGTTTTTTCTCTTCGAATTTCTCATCGAAGTCCTTGCGCAGCTGTTTGATCTGCGCGGCAATAGCTTCCAGCTGGGCATTGGCATCGTCGTTACGCAAACGAATTTCGAACCATTTTTCCCGCGGCACTTCTTCCAGGTAAGCCTTGGTCAGTTTGCTGCCGCTTTTGAGCTTGTTCGGTCCGCCATCGGCAATTTTGCCGATCAGCATGTTCTCAACACGGCTATAGGCGTCGTCTTCCATGATGCGACGCTGATCGTTGAAGTCCTTGCGGATGCGCTCCAGCTCGGAATTCTCGATCGCAATGGCGCGGGAGTCTTTCTCCAGCCCGTCACGGGTGAAGACCTGCACGTCGATGACGGTACCGACAATACCGGAGGGCACACGCAAAGAGGTGTCCTTCACGTCGGAGGCCTTTTCACCGAAAATAGCACGCAGCAATTTTTCTTCCGGCGTCAGCTGGGTTTCCCCTTTGGGCGTGACCTTGCCAACCAGGATATCACCCGGTTTAACCTCGGCACCGATATAGACGATGCCCGCCTCGTCCAGCTTGGCCAGCGCTGATTCGCCAACGTTGGGAATATCACCGGTAATCTCTTCGGAGCCGAGCTTGGTGTCACGCGCGACACAGGTCAGTTCCTCGATATGGATGGTCGTGTAGCGATCTTCCTGGACCACCCGTTCGGAAATCAGGATCGAATCCTCGAAGTTGTAACCGTTCCAGGGCATGAACGCGACCAGCATATTCTGACCCAGCGCCAGCTCGCCCAGATCGGTCGAGGGGCCGTCTGCCAGTACATCACCGCAGGCAATGACATCGCCGACGTTGACCAGCGGCCGCTGGTTGATACAGGTGTTCTGGTTGGAGCGGGTGTACTTGGTCAGGTTGT
Organism: Thiohalophilus sp.; assembly: GCF_046483665.1. Lineage (GTDB taxonomy): Bacteria > Pseudomonadota > Gammaproteobacteria > UBA6429 > Thiohalophilaceae > Thiohalophilus. Next base: position 9,602 of record NZ_JAWOCR010000062.1, read on the forward strand.
AGATATCCACACCGGATTCGCCGGCCACGGTCTCTTCGTCATTGACCCGGACCACCACACGGGCGGCGTCCACAGAATCAACAATCCCGCCCCGTCGGGCCACCACGGCCACGCCGGAGTCGACCGCTACTGTCCGCTCGATACCGGTACCTACCAGCGGCTTTTCGGCGCGCAGGGTTGGCACAGCCTGACGCTGCATGTTCGCGCCCATCAGGGCGCGGTTGGCGTCGTCATGTTCAAGAAACGGGACCAGGGCTGCTGCCACGGAGACGATCTGCTTGGGCGAGATATCCATGAAATCGACCTTGTCCGGCGTGGACATGGCAAATTCATTCTGGTGTCGGCAGGAAACCAGATCGTCGCTCAGGTTGCCCTTGGCATCCAGTCCGGCGTTGGCCTGGGCAATGACAAATTCGCCTTCATCAATGGCCGAGAGGAACTCGATCTCGTCGGTCACCTTGCCGTTCTTGACCCGGCGATACGGCGTTTCCAGAAAACCGTACTGGTTGGTCCGTGCATACACGGCCAGCGAGTTAATCAGACCGATATTCGGCCCTTCCGGTGTTTCAATCGGGCAAACCCGGCCGTAATGGGTCGGGTGCACGTCGCGCACCTCGAAACCGGCACGTTCGCGGGTCAGACCGCCCGGACCCAGTGCGGAGATACGCCGCTTGTGCGTCACTTCTGACAGCGGGTTGTTCTGATCCATAAACTGGGACAGCTGGGAGGAGCCAAAAAATTCCTTGATGGCAGCGGAGACCGGCTTGGCGTTGATCATCTCCTGCGGCATCAGGTTCTCGGATTCAGCCAGGGACAGCCGCTCCTTGACCGCGCGCTCGACACGCACCAGGCCGACACGGAACTGGTTTTCAGCCATTTCACCAACGGACCGGATGCGGCGGTTACCCAGATGGTCGATATCGTCGACGTTACCCTTGCCGTCACGGATGCTGATCAGGGTCTGGATCACGGCCAGGATGTCTTCCTTGGACAGGGTGCCTTCGCCGGTGACTTCCTTGCGGCCGATACGGCGGTTGAATTTCATGCGCCCGACGCCGGAAAGATCGTAACGATCCTCACTGAAAAACAGGTTGTTGAACAGGTTCTCGGCCGCTTCCTTGGTCGGCGGCTCACCCGGACGCATCATGCGATAGATTTCCACCTGGGCTTCAAGCTGAGTGGTAGTCGTATCGATTTCCAGGGTCTTGGAGATATACGGACCGTGATCCAGATCGTTGGTAAAAATGGTCTGGAATTCGGTAACGCTGGCCTCGCGCAACAGCTCCAGACGTTCGGGAATCAGCGTGTCGTTGGCCTTCGCTACGATCTCGCCGGTGTCCTTGTTAATCACATCATGCGCGAGCACCTTGTCGTGCATGTACTCTTCGGGAACCTCGAGCTTTTTGAGACCCGCTTTTTCCATTTCACGGATGTGGCGCGGAGTGATGCGGCGGCCTTCCTCCACCAAAACCTTGTTCTTGATCTTGATATCGAAAGTCGCCGTCTCGCCGCGCAGCCTGTCGGGAACCAGATCCAGCTCAAAGCCGCCTTCCCGGGAAATACGGTAGGTATTCTTCTCGAAGAACATATCCAGCATTTCTTCGGTGCTGTAGCCCAGGGCGCGCAACAATACGGTCACCGGCAGTTTGCGGCGACGGTCAATACGGGTAAACAGACAATCCTTGGGATCGAATTCAAAGTCCAGCCAGGAACCACGGTACGGAATTACCCGGGCGTTGAACAGCAGCTTACCCGATGAATGGGTCTTGCCTTTGTCATGATCGAAAAACACGCCGGGCGAACGATGCAGCTGGGAAACAATAACCCGCTCGGTACCATTAATAACAAAGGTTCCGGTCTCGGTCATGAGCGGAATTTCGCCCATATAGACTTCCTGCTCGCGGATATCCTTGACCGTGGGATTCTTGGCTTCCTTGTCATAGATAATCAGGCGAACCTTGACCCGCAGCGGAGCCGCATAGGTTACACCACGCATTTGACACTCTTTCACATCAAAAGCCGGCGTTCCCAGCCGGTAGCTGACATACTCCAGTGCCGCATTGCCAGAATAGCTGGCAATGGGGAAAACCGATTTGAACGCCGCATGCAATCCCTTGTCGTCGCGCTGATCTTCGGTTTTTTCAGCCTGCAGAAATTCCTTATAGGAATCGGTCTGCATGGCCAGAAGATAGGGGACTTCCAGGATAGTTGGACGACGACCAAAGTTTTTACGAATCCGTTTCTTATCAGTGAAGGAGTATGCCATTGGTCACCTTGCTCGTAGCAGTTAGTCGCGAAACTGGCATTCCCGGCGATCCGTTGTTAACGATATTCTGGCCGTTAAACAACGAATACACAGCAGGCCAGTGGCCTATTGGCCACCAGCCCGCTGCGGGAATGGTTATACCATTTTGTGACTGCGGGCCCCTGGCCCGCAATCTTTTCATGAAGCAAGCCGCTTTTATTTCAGCTCGACCTGTGCGCCGGCTTCTTCAAGCTGCTTCTTCATTTCTTCGGCGTCGTCTTTGGAAGCCGCTTCCTTCACAGTAGCAGGCGCGCCTTCCACCATTTCCTTGGCTTCTTTCAGACCCAGGCCGGTAATAGCACGGACTGCCTTGATGACAGAAACCTTGTTATCACCGAAGCTGGTCATGACGACATCGAATTCGTCCTTTTCTTCAGCAGCGGCTTCACCACCGGCTGCAGCAGCCGGGGCAGCAGCAACAGCGGCTGCAGCGGAAACGCCGAACTTCTCTTCCATCGCTTCGATCAGATCGACGACTTCCATTACGGTCATGCTGGAAATTGTTTCCAGAATTTCATCTTTAGAAACTGCCATTTTACTTTCTCCTAATCACTAAAATATCAAGAGGCCTGTTTGGCGTCACGAACAGCTGCGACGGTACGGACCATTTTGCCAGGCACTTCGTTAAGGGTACGCGCCAGTTTGGTAACCGGAGCCTGCATAACCGACATCAGCATGCTGATAGCCTGATCCTTGGTCGGCAGGTTGGCCAGACGGTCCAGTTCCGTAGCAGGCAACAGTTGACCGCTGACGGAAAGGCCCTTGACGACCAGTTTGTCATTACCTTTGGCGAACTCTTTCAAAACACGCGCCGCAGCACCCGGGTCTTCCTGGGAAAACGCCAGGATCATCGGGCCGACGAGTGTTTCGTTCATGCAGGCAAAGTCCGTCCCTTCCAATGCACGCTTGGCCAGCGTATTTTTAACGACACGCAGATAAACACCACCGGTACGCGCCTGAGCGCGCAGGTTGTTCATGTCGTTAGACGCCAGTCCAATATATTCCGCAACAACAGCGGAATGCGCATTCGCAGCGACTTCAGCGACTTCGGCCACTATGGCTTTCTTTTCTTTCAGACTGAGAGCCACGCGAACATACCTCCGTTTCTGACAGGCCTGACATCATGCCTGTCGTTGGACGAACACGGAACACTGTCAAAAACAACGTTCCACCTTTAGTGACCCAAGGCAGAAATGAATCTGTTCGGGCACACCATCTGCGCAGGCCGGAGCAAACTCCATTAAGCCGTCCTGTATAAGTATAAAGACGACACCCGCGGTCTTTGATGGACGCTGCTCCGGGGAACGAAGTAAATTCAACCCCGATAGCAACGGCCACAAAGCCGGTTAACGATCAGACCGCCAGCGACGCCTGATCAACGGAAAGCCCGGGGCCCATAGTCGTAGAGACAGAGACCTTCTTCAGGTACTGTCCCTTGGCGGAAGAAGGCTTGGCCTTTTTCAAATCCGCCAGCAAGGCTTCCAGGTTTTCCTTCAAATTATTGCTATCGAACTCCACATTACCGATGGCACAGTGGATAATGCCGCCTTTGTCAGTCCGGTAACGGACCTGACCGGCCTTGGCATTTTTGACCGCGCCTTCCACATCGGGGGTCACGGTACCGACCTTCGGATTGGGCATCAGACCGCGCGGGCCCAGAATCTGACCCAGCTGGCCAACGACACGCATGGCATCCGGGGTAGCTATCACCACGTCGAAATCCATATTGCCCTGTTTGACTTCTTCGGCCAGATCCTCGAAACCGACAATATCGGCACCGGCGGCTTTCGCCTTGTCAGCGTTATCGCCCTGGGCAAACACGGCCACCCGGACACTTCTGCCGGTACCATGTGGCAATACGGTAGCACCACGCACAACCTGATCGGATTTGCGCGGATCCACGCCCAGGTTAATCGCTACCTCAACGGACTCGACAAATTTGGCGCGCGGCAGCTCTTTCAGCAGACCGAAGGCTTCGTCGATTGTATAGGTCCTGGTGGAATCGACCTTTTCACGAATCGCTTTTTGACGTTTACTTAACCTGGCCATTTACACACCCTCCACATCGATACCCATGCTGCGCGCGCTACCGGCAATGGTGCGCACCGCGGCGTCCATATCAGCAGCGGTCAGATCGGGATCTTTACTGCGGGCGATCTCTTCGAGCTGCTCGCGAGTTACCGTGCCCACTTTGGTACGGTTGGGTTCCCCGGAACCACTCTGGACACCGAGGGCCTTTTTCAGCAGGATCGACGCTGGTGGCGTCTTCATGATGAAGGTGAAGCTGCGATCGTTATACACGGTGATGACCACCGGAATCGGCAATCCTTTCTCGGTTTCCTGGGTCTGGGCGTTAAACGCCTTGCAGAATTCCATGATGTTGACACCATGCTGACCCAGCGCGGGACCGACGGGCGGCGACGGATTCGCTTCCTGGGCCGGCACCTGCAGCTTGATATATGCTTCGATTTTCTTGGCCATAACTTCCTCGCTTTGGGTTCAAACGCCGTTTCGCCTGTAGCTACTGGGGCTCCCCGATTTTCAGTTTCTAGGGGGCCAGGGGCTAGTTGCTAGAAAAGTCAGTGTGCGGCTGCGCCGCACTCTTTATTCCTAGCCCCTAGTACCTAGTACCTAGCGCCTGACTTCAGTCAGGTCGGGAAGAGCTTTTAGCTCTTCTCGACCTGACTGAAGTCCAGATCGACTGGTGTGGAACGGCCGAAGATCGACACTTCCACCCGCAGACGGTTCTTTTCATAATCCACTTCTTCAACGACCCCATTGAAATCGTTGAACGGTCCATCGTTGATGCGGACCACTTCCCCCGCCTCAAACAGAACCTTGGGCCGGGGACGTTCGGCACCTTCCTGCACTCGCTCCAGGATCGACTGGGCCTCTTTTTCACTGATCGGCGCCGGCTTGTCGCTGGTACCGCCGATAAAACCCATTACCCGGGGCGTATCCTTGACCAGGTGCCAGGTGGCGTCATCCATTTCCATCTGTACCAGTACATAGCCCGGGAAGAATTTGCGATCGCTTTTGCGCTTTTGCCCGTCGCGCATTTCGATCACCTCTTCAGTCGGCACCAGTATTTGTCCGAACTTGTCTTCCATGCCATTGAGCTTGATGCGCTCTTCCAGCGAGCGCTTGACCTGCGCCTCAAAACCGGAATAGGCGTGGACGACGTACCAACGTAATGCCATCTACTCAGCCTCCCTGACCAGTGATGAGTTTCACCGCCCACAGCAAAAACATGTCAAATAACCACAGCACAATCCCGATCAAGGCAACCATAACGATCACCATCAATGTGGTCTGCATAGTCTCACGTCGTGACGGCCAGACAGACTTGCGTGCCTCCAGCACTGCACTGCGACCAAAATTCCAGGCATTGATACCCGGTTGAGAGGTGGCCGCCATTGCCACGGCGACACCCACGACCGCTAACAAGCCGAGCACGCGATACAACAGCGCTTCATCCGCAAAATGGTAAAAACCGGCAATGCCCGCGATTACCAATAATACGGCGAATATCAGCTTGATCTTGTCTGCCATTGTTGTCCTGTTAACTTCGGTAATCCGCCCACAGGCAAATTACCGCATGTTTGGCAGGCCAGGAGGGAATCGAACCCCCAACCTGCGGTTTTGGAGACCGCCGCTCTGCCAATTGAGCTACTGGCCTAAACTGAGGGACGAGTAACGAGGGACGAGTGACGAGGTAAACAAAACCGTGAGCACACATCGGGTGCGCTCATCGATTTCCTCGTCACTCGGCCCTCGGCCCTTTGTCCCTTTTATTCAATAATCTTCGATACCACACCGGCGCCGACGGTCCGGCCGCCTTCGCGAATCGCAAAGCGCAGGCCTTCTTCCATCGCAATCGGGGCAATCAGGCTCACGGTCATCTGCACGTTGTCACCCGGCATGACCATCTCTATGCCCTCGGGCAGGTCACAGGCGCCGGTGACATCCGTGGTCCGGAAGTAAAACTGCGGACGATACCCGTTGAAGAACGGCGTGTGACGCCC
>NZ_JAWOCR010000063.1:0-10000 GCF_046483665.1 Thiohalophilus sp.
TAGTGATGCCGCGCGCTTTTTCTTCCGGCGCGCTGTCAATCTGGTCGTAGGCCCGGCTTTCTCCACCGAACTTCTCGCCCATCACTTTGGTGATCGCCGCCGTCAGGGTCGTCTTGCCATGGTCTACATGACCAATTGTTCCCACGTTCACATGCGGCTTCGTACGTTCAAATTTTGCCTTGGACACCGTCAGGCCTCCCCTGTTGCGAATTTAACTAAAAACCCAATACCACTATTTATATACACCTGGAGCCCATGGGCGGATTTGAACCGCCGGCCTCACCCTTACCAAGGGTGTGCTCTACCCCTGAGCTACATGGGCTAAAAACAGTGACGAGTAACGAGGGCCGAGTGACGAGTAATGACTCTTTCGCTCGTATCAACCGTAAACTTAGCCCGGTTTTCCTCGTCCCTCGTCCCAGGGACCTCCGTCCCTTTGTTAATTTGGAGCGGGTGATGGGAATCGAACCCACATAGTCAGCTTGGAAGGCTGAAGTTCTACCATTGAACTACACCCGCTATATTCAGGGACGAGGTACGAGTAACGAGTTACGAGGGCCAGCCCTCAACATCTCATCACGTCCCGGGGTAGTAGCTGCACCAAGCCCGCTGCCGCCGCGTTACGATTCCGGTTTTCCTCGTCCCTCGTAACTCGGCCCTTGTAACTTTGTGTTTGGTGGAGGGGGGAGGATTCGAACCTCCGAAGGCTGAGCCGTCAGATTTACAGTCTGATCCCTTTGGCCACTCGGGAACCCCTCCGCGCGCACGAAGCTGCGTATTTTCGTCGAGCAATAGGGCAGTGTCAACCGGGAAGTGGGAAAATACCTTGCATTTCCGCCACCTGCGGCCGATTTTTAGTCCCTGCCGACAAAATGGCCCGGATTTTTGTCCGGGCCTTTGGAAAATCTGGAGCTGGCGAGAGGAGTCGAACCCCCGACCGGCTGATTACAAGTCAGCTGCTCTACCAACTGAGCTACGCCAGCATAGGGCCAGGCCGACAAGTAGCGACCCGAACCAGGCGCGCATTCTAAGAAATTGTCGGGATAAAGGCAATTTCAGTTTCAGTGAAAGGGTTTTGGTCGATTCCCGATGGCGTGCTTATTGCTGTGGCTGGCAGGGGCGCTCGATTTTTTTCAAATCCGGGTAATCTTCGCGCAAGCGCGCCAGTTGTTCGACGGAAATATCGCCGCTGTCGCGCCGCCAGTCGAGCCAGTATTCCTCCACGGGCAGTCTCACTTCTTCCCAGATCGCCTCAAAGCCCAGCTTGGCCAGTTGATTGATGCGCCGGTGCGCCGCCTCAAAACTGGAAAAGACGCCCAGCGACACACCGTTGGCTTTGTCGCCGGTGGCGATCAGAAAATAATCCTCAATGTTTTTGACCTTGAGTCGTTCCACCGCAGCGCGGGCCTCACTGCGGGAGGGTAACGGCGACAAAATCACCCAGTAACCCTTGCGCCCCGCCTCCTGGCTCTTGCGCTGCCAGGCCTTGATCTCCCATTGTTGCAGGCGCTGCGCCAGGGCCTTGACCTGACCGGTTTCTTTTAGTGGTCCCAGGCTATAACACCACTGCGACGCTTCACTCGATTCCTGTTGTTCTCGCAGCAACACCAGGCGCTGCACATCCGCCGGTAATGCTTCATCCGACGTCGGGTTGCCGCTGTCGGCCCGGTAATGCCAGGCAAACAGGCTGAGATTGAGCAGGAGCAACACATAGATCAACCATTTCATCATTACTTTCCTTTTAAGCGGCGCTCAGTCATTGTTCTGCGCCACACAGACCAGTCCCTGAAGGACCAGATCCGGTACCGCACGGCAGGCCTGTTCCAGATAGGGTTGTATATGCGGGGCATCACCGCCGGTGATCAACCACTGAAGTTGACGGTGACCGACAGGCAGATCGCGCATGAGGCGATCCAGCAATGCCGTCACACTGCGCAGGGCGCCATGACTGATACAGCTGACACTGGAATCGCCCGGCGTCAGTTGCCCGGGCAGAGCAGGGGATTCAGTAATCCGGCCGGTGCGCTCCTGCAGGCATTGCTGCATCATCCACAGTCCCGGCACGATATAACCACCCTGATGAACGCCGTCGGCATCCAGCAAATCGACGGTAATCGCACTGCCGCAGTCGATCACCGCGACACTCCCAGTGACAAGATGACGGGCACCCAGCAATGCCGCCCAGCGATCACTGCCCAGTGTTGCCGGTTCAGTATAGGCGTTGGTCACGCCTTGCTGGCAGGCAACTGCCGTCAGGAACCGGACAGGTTGTTGCCATTGCTGGCGACACCAGTGCTCCAGTCGCTGCTGGCAGGCCAATGGCGCCACACTGGCGCACCAGATCGAATCGGGCGTGGAACATTCTCCCCACCAGTGCTCGAACAGCTCCTCCAGTAGCGCCTCGCTGTAGACCGCCCCGGCACCGAACTGCAGTACTCCGGTATCCTCTGTCGCCCATTTGATCCGGGTATTGCCGAAATCAATCAGTAATTGCATGGTCCTGTTCCGTGTCCATTCGCAGCGAGATTTCGCCGCTGCTATAGGTTTCCTGTCGGCCCGCGTGCACGATCAGCAGGTTCCCCTGCGCATCGATGCCGATAGCCCGTCCCTGGACCGTGCGCTGCGGCAACAACAACTGTACCGGTTTACCGGCAACAGCATCCCAGCGTTGCCAGTCCGACAGAAACGGCTGTAAGCCCTCCTGCTCATAGCGGGTCAGGGCGGGTAGCAGTTCATCCAGCAGAGCCGTCAATAACTGGTTTCGTGAGGGCGGCCGGCCCGTGATACGCTGCAGATCCGTCCAGGGTTGCTCAATATCTTCTGCGGCGTCACGGGGCATGCTGACATTCAGGCCGATGCCGCAGACCACCCGACAGGGACCGCCTGCTTCCCCCTGCATTTCCAGCAGGATTCCGCACAGCTTCTTGCCCTGCCACTGAATATCATTCGGCCATTTGAGCCCAAGCCCTTTGACACCCAGCCCGTTCAGCGCGCGCACGATACTCACCGCCACGGCCGGGCTCAGACCCGCCAGATTAGACGGTACCCCATCAAAACACCCCAGCAGGGAGAAAGTGAGATTGGTTGCAAACGGCGAAACCCACTCCCGCCCCCGGCGCCCACGTCCCCGGGTCTGGTGTTCAGCAACCACCACGGTGCCGCAGGGCAGATCCGGGCTCTGCATTAACCACTGGTTGGTCGACTCCAGAGACCATTCGATCTGTAACCGCTCCAGCAAGGCGCGCGCAGGGGGTGAAAGTCCCTCGATGATGACATCAGCATCCAGTAATTCCAGCGACGCGGGCAATCGATAACCCCGGCCCTGTACCGCCTGAACCGGAATATTGTATTGTTCTGACACACGCTGGATTTGCTTCCAGACTGCTGTACGACTGATTCCCAGCCGGGAGGCAAGCGCCGTTCCGGAATGAAAGCGGCCGTCGGCCAGCAGGGACAGAATATTACGCAAACTCTGCATCAATCGGATTCACTCTGCCTCATGGCCACCCCAGACGAACCGGTCGCCCATTATTTTCCGCTGTCATCGGGACAGTACGCGATCAAACCCGGATTTTACAGGCTCGGACATGACTTTGGTAATGGGGCGACCGACAGACGCCTGTTTCAGCTGGATCGACAGTTCGCCGATTATCGTCAGGTCAAACAAGATGCCCGCTGCGAGCAACTGGATAAATACTTCTGTGTTACTCCCGAGGCCGCCGATCTGGCCCCGATACTTAACCGATTTCTGATCGATCGCCTGTGCAGCGACTTTCCCGGCTATTTTCATCTTTTTCAAACCCGGGAAGAACAACAGCTGGATTGCGGACTCAGTGGTCAATCACTGCAATTTACCCGTGACGGTCACTATCTCGGTGCTTCTCCCGCGAATCCGGCCAACACCCCGCCCTATTGCAACGGACTCGATGCCCTGGCCCTGCAGGTCCAGGAAGATCTGGCACTGCTCGATCTGCGTGGCGAACAAGCCAGGCTGTGCGCCATTCATCTGTGTCAGCCCAACCATTGGGATCCCCGTGAGAAGATCGGGAGAGATTTCGCGAAGATTCATCAACCGGTGCCGGACATGCACCGCATCAATGCCCGGGCAGCGCAATTATTGCAGGCCTGTTTACAAGAGGGACCGTTTGTTCGTTTTGCCTGGGGTATTGCCACTGACGAGCGGCTCAATCACCATCCCGATCCCCCGCCGGGAACCGACCGCCAACAGTGGCAGGGGCGGGCCTTTGATCCGGTTCACCCGGCAGCATGGCTGCGGGTCGAGCGACAGGTATTGCACGGATTGCCGCAAACCAGTGCCCTCTTATTTACTATTCGAACGTATCACACACCGCTGACCCGCTTATCAGTGAACGAACAACAATTACTCTATCAGGCCATCGCGGGTATGGAACCGCACCATCGTGAGTACAAAGGGCTGGCCGATCCCACAGCATTACTCAACTGGCTCGGGTCATTATATACATCAGGCTGATTCTGCCGAATGGATTCTCACAGCGAGTATGTCACAGGGGGTCCCGTGCAACACCGAGTTAGCGGTGGAGCCCAGTAACAGACCCACGCCGTGCCTCCCGTGCGTACCGACCAGTATCAGATCGGCCTTTATCTGTTCGGCGACCCGCAATATCTCGGATTTTACCGAACCGATCTCGACCCGCACGCTGGCGTTGTTGAGGTGAAAATCATCGCGTTTCTGCTGCAAAAATGACTCCGCCTGTTTATAAAGACTTTCTTCAAAATCAGCTGGCAGTGTCGTAATTAAATCGTAACTGTTTTCGGTCACGACCGGCTCCACCACATGCAACAGAGTCAGCCGGGCCGCCTCCTGACTGAATAGCTGACCGGACCGTACCAATACCTGGTCCGCTTCATCCGAAAGATCCAGAGCCAGCAGAATATTTTGATAAGAACCCATCCGGCCATTTCCTGTCCTGTTGTACTGTGTGACCAAGAGTATAGAAAAGCCGCTGATGACTGCAAACCGGGCTCTGGACTCCTTACCCGGCAGCGATTAATCTGGCTGAGTACGAACAATACCTCTGCACAAATAATCGACAGCCTGAAAGGAACCTGCCGATGCTGACTGCTACTATCTGGTTGAGCTTTGCCTTTGGCGCCGGCCTGTTTATGCGCCTGATAGGCCTCCCGCCACTGGTTGGTTATCTGGCCGCCGGCTTTCTGCTGAGTGCCAACGGCCATGAAACCAATGAGCTCATCGAGGCTATCGCCCATGCCGGTGTATTGTTACTTCTGTTCAGCGTTGGTCTGAAATTACGCCTCAAAAGCCTGATCCGCACTGAAGTTCTGGCCGGCTCTTTGTTACACATGGGACTCACCATTGTTCTGCTCTGGGCCATATTGAGCCAGTTCGGCACTCTTTCCTTTGAAGCGGCCGTGATGATCGCCATTGCCCTCTCCTTTTCCAGCACTGTCGTCGCCGCCAAAGTCCTGGAAAGCAAGAAAGAATTACGCGCCTTCCATGGCCGGGTCGCAATCGGCATTCTGATCATGCAGGATCTGGTTGCTGTCGCCATCCTGAGTATGGCCGGAGGCGTGGCCCCTTCACCCTGGTCTTTTCTGTTACTCGGTTTCTTTTTGCTCCGCCCGTTGCTTCACTGGTTACTGGATATCTGCGGGCATGGTGAACTGGTCATTTTGTATGGGCTGTTGGTGGCGCTGGTTGTCGGTGGCGGCAGTTTCGAGGAATTCGGGCTCAGCTCGGAACTGGGGGCTTTGTTACTGGGTATCATCCTCTCCGATCACAAACGCGCGTCCGAGCTTTCCAACGCCCTGTGGGGGCTGAAAGAAATCTTACTGGTTGGCTTCTTTTTACAAATCGGACTGTCAGGCCATCCCACGTTACTCACTCTTGAACATGCGCTGTTACTCAATCTGCTGCTCCCTCTCAAGGCCCTGCTGTTTTTCTTTATCCTGCTGCTGTTCCGCCTGCGTGCGCGCAGCGCGTTTCTGACCGGCCTGAGCCTGTCCAGTTTCAGTGAATTCGGCCTGATTGTCGCCAGCGTCGCAGAAGCCCAGGGCTGGATCAGTACCGACTGGCTGGTCCTGCTGGCGGTGACTGTCGCGGTCTCCTTTGCCATCACAGCGCCATTAAATCGTTATTCCCACGATTTGTATCAATTGCTCGGCAAAGGACTGAAACGATTTGAAAGCCGTCACCGGCACCCGGATGACGAACCCATTAATGTCGGTAGTGCCCATATCCTGATCGTCGGCATGGGGCGGGTTGGTACGGGTGTATATGACACTCTCCGGGAAAGTCATCTGCGGGCTGTGGGCCTCGACTCGGATCCGGGCAAAGTGGAGAATCATCGTCGGCAGGGACGTCGGGTACTCTATGCCGATGCCGAGGATCCCGGCTTGTGGACGGGACTGTCGCTCAACGGCGTGAGGATCATCATGCTCTGCATGCCCGAGTTGTCCGCCAAATTAATGGCCATTCAGCAATTGCGTGAACGGGGGTTCGATGGGCAAATTAACGCTACTGCCTTGTATAGCGAGGAAATCGAACAACTGAAGAACAGGGGCGCGGATCTGGTTTATAACTATTATGACAGTATTGGTGTCAGCTTTGCTGACAAGACTCTGCAAACCCTGCCCAATGAGCTCTCACCCTCGGTAGTTCGTCGCTGATCCGGCAGCCGGTAGCAAAAATCTTCGTTGTAGCGATTTAGCACCTGTGATCTGTAGCTGATAAATTTATCCGAGCGATCCCCATACAGGAGAAACCCCGGCCTCATTCGAGCAGGTGCCTGGTTATATGTATGCTGAAAGCCTTCTTTGAGGCTGTGCAATGAAGACGGCACTGTACCGACTTGTCAAAACAAGCCCTTTTTGACCAGGCACAGGCCTGAGTCGCGAGGTTCGTGAATGTACGAAAACAATCACCGTCAGGAATAGATTGCCTTACATAGAAAAAGCCCCATCCTCTTTCGAGAATGGGGCTTTGAATTAAAGCCTGGCAGTGACCTACTTTCACATGGGGAGACCCCACACTATCATCGGCGCTGAGCAGTTTCACTTCTGAGTTCGGGATGGTATCAGGTGGTTCCCACTCGCCATTGCCGCCAGGCAAACTGGTTAGATCGAGAGTGATACTACGACACTCGATCTGAATTCTGGATTAGGTAGAAGATAATGCTTTTTGATTGTATTACTTGTTGGTGACCTTTCTGACCCAAAAAATTTGGGTGTTATATGGTCAAGCCTCACGGGCAATTAGTACTGGTTAGCTTCATACATTACTGCACTTCCACACCCAGCCTATCAACGTTGTAGTCTTCAACGGCCCTTCAGAGTGATCAAGTCACTGGTGAGACCTCATCTTGAGGGGGGCTTCCCGCTTAGATGCTTTCAGCGGTTATCCCTTCCGAACTTAGCTACCCGGCAGTGCCACTGGCGTGACAACCGGAACACCAGAGGTTCGTCCACTCCGGTCCTCTCGTACTAGGAGCAGCTCCTCTCAAGTCTCAAACGCCCACGGCAGATAGGGACCGAACTGTCTCACGACGTTCTAAACCCAGCTCGCGTACCACTTTAAATGGCGAACAGCCATACCCTTGGGACCGGCTACAGCCCCAGGATGTGATGAGCCGACATCGAGGTGCCAAACTCTCCCGTCGATGTGAACTCTTGGGGAGAATCAGCCTGTTATCCACGGAGTACCTTTTATCCGTTGAGCGATGGCCCTACCACTAAGAGCCACCGGATCACTAAGACCTACTTTCGTACCTGCTCGACATGTCTGTCTCGCAGTCAAGCACCCTTATGCCTTTGCACTCAATGCACGATGTCCGACCGTGCTGAGGGTACCTTCGTGCTCCTCCGTTACTTTTTGGGAGGAGACCGCCCCAGTCAAACTACCCACCACACACTGTCCCCGACCCGGATAACGGGCCTGGGTTAGAACCTCAAACATACCAGGCTGGTATTTCAAGGATGGCTCCACTGCAACTGGCGTCGCAGTTTCAAAGCCTCCCAGCTATCCTACACAAGTAGGCTCAAAGTTCAGTGTGAAGCTATAGTAAAGGTTCACGGGGTCTTTCCGTCTAGCCGCGGGTACGCTGCATCTTAACAGCGAATTCAATTTCACTGAGTCTCGGGTGGAGACAGCGTGGCCATCGTTACGCCATTCGTGCAGGTCGGAACTTACCCGACAAGGAATTTCGCTACCTTAGGACCGTTATAGTTACGGCCGCCGTTTACCGGGGCTTCGATCAAGAGCTTCGTCCGAGGACTAACCCCATCAATTAACCTTCCGGCACCGGGCAGGCGTCACACCCTATACGTCCACTTTCGTGTTAGCAGAGTGCTATGTTTTTAGTAAACAGTCGCAGCCACCTGGTCACTGCAACCCCCTTCAGCTCCACGAGCAAGTCGCTTCACTTACCAGGGGCACACCTTCTCCCGAAGTTACGGTGCTATTTTGCCTAGTTCCTTCACCCGAGTTCTCTCAAGCGCCTTAGGATTCTCTCCTCACCCACCTGTGTCGGTTTGGGGTACGGTCGCTTGTAACCTGAAGCTTAGAGGATTTTCCTGGAAGTATGGCATCAACCACTTCGCCCAAAAGAGGGCTCGTACTCGCATCTCGGTAATAACCCCCGGATTTGCCTAAAGGGTCTACCTACTTGCTTAAACCGGGACATCCAACACCCGGCTGGCCTAGCCTTCTCCGTCCCCCCATCGCAGTTACAAGCGGTACAGGAATATTAACCTGTTTCCCATCGACTACGCATTTCTGCCTCGTCTTAGGGGCCGACTCACCCTACGCCGATTAACGTTGCGTAGGAAACCTTGGGTTTTCGGCGTGGGGGTTTTTCACCCCCATTATCGTTACTCATGTCAGCATTCGCACTTCTGATACCTCCAGCATGCCTTACAGCACACCTTCGCAGGCTTACAGAACGCTCCCCTACCATGCAAGCAAGCTTGCATCCGCAGCTTCGGTGTATAGCTTGAGCCCCGTTAAATCTTCCGCGCAGGCCGACTCGACCAGTGAGCTATTACGCTTTCTTTAAAGGATGGCTGCTTCTAAGCCAACCTCCTGGCTGTCTCTGCCTTCCCACATCGTTTCCCACTGAGCTATAACTTTGGGACCTTAGCTGGCGGTCTGGGTTGTTTCCCTCTTCACGACGGACGTTAGCACCCGCCGTGTGTCTCCCATGATTGCACTTCCTGGTATTCGGAGTTTGCATCGGGTTGGTAAGCCGGGATGGCCCCCTAGCCGAAACAGTGCTCTACCCCCAGGAGTGAGACATGAGGCGCTACCTAAATAGCTTTCGGGGAGAACCAGCTATCTCCGGGCTTGATTAGCCTTTCACTCCGATCCACAGCTCATCCCCTCATTTTTCAACATAAGTGGGTTCGGGCCTCCAGAGAGTGTTACCTCTCCTTCACCCTGGCCATGGATAGATCGCCCGGTTTCGGGTCTACTCCCAGCGACTAAGACGCCCTATTAAGACTCGGTTTCCCTACGGCTCCCCTAAACGGTTAACCTTGCCACTGAGAAGTAAGTCGCTGACCCATTATACAAAAGGTACGCAGTCACAGAACAAGTCTGCTCCCACTGCTTGTACGCATACGGTTTCAGGTTCTATTTCACTCCCCTCACAGGGGTTCTTTTAACCTTTCCCTCACGGTACTAGTTCACTATCGGTCGGTAGGGAGTATTTAGCCTTGGAGGGTGGGCCCCCCATATTCAGACAAGATAACACGTGTCCCGTCCTACTCGTTTAATACCTATAACTCTTTCGTGTACGGGGCTATCACCCGCTATGGCCAGACTTTCCAGACTGTTCCACTAGAACTATAAGCACTTTAGGGCTGGTCCCCGTTCGCTCGCCGCTACTAAGGGAATCTCGGTTGATTTCTTTTCCTCCGGGTACTTAGATGTTTCAGTTCCCCGGGTTCGCCTCGCACAGCTATGTATTCACTGTACGATGACCACCAGAAGTGGCCGGGTTTC